>CAKTNS010000022.1 GCA_934589225.1 uncultured Oscillospiraceae bacterium | reverse complement strand
GGGAAGAATTTGCGGATACGTTCCATGGGGATTTTCAATCGATCTTTCTGATTTGCCTTTTCCTCGCCCATAATGGAACGCAGTTTTGGCACGGTCAGAGTCTTTGCCTGGTATTCCTTTTTCAGGCGAATAGCCTGAGAAAGGGATGGAGTGCAGTCGTTGCGACGCATTTCTTCCAGGAGGCAGGTCTGGGCTTTTTCTGGGAGGTAGCTCAACTCCACGGCGGGGGTGAGAGCGATTTTGCCGTCATCGACAAGCTGTAGCAATTCTGGTAGCAGACAGGTCAAGCGGATATATCGCCGTACCTGATTCTTGCTTTCTCCGCTTGTATTCCCAATTATTTCCGCTGTTTCCAACTTCCGCCCAACTTGGTTGGAAGTTATATCTGTGCGTTGCCCTTGGCGACTCATTGCCTCCATTTTCATCTTGTAGGCAAATGCCTTTTCACTGGGCAGAATATGCTCCCGGTGGAGATTGCTATCCACAAGCATAATAGCCGCTTCCTCCCGGCTGATTTCGTAGACAAGGGCAGGAATCTCCGAAAGCCCTGCCCTTTGCGCTGCGTGTAGTCTGCGGTGGCCGCTGATTACCTCAAATTCGTCTGTGTTTTCTAATGGGCGAACAATCAGCGGAGAGAGGATACCCTCATTGTGAACGCTCTCTGTCAACGTTTCCATTTCCCCGTTGTCCAGGACCTTATAGGGGTGGCCCTCAAAGGGGTGCAATTTCTCAATGGATATCGCAATTGATTTACATAAATTGTTATCTATTCTCATTTCATCCTTTCTCTGAATCTTTGATATGCCGCCTGTTCCAGGCGGTGTTCTTCTTGCAATAGTTCATATAAATGTGGGGATTCCTCCAGAATCTTTTTCGTCTGCCGTAGCTTCTTCCGCAGCGGCACAATTTTCTGGGTAAGTTCCTTTTTGCGGTCTTTGGCCTCTTGCCGCTTCTCCGGTGTCTTTGCCCTGCGGCGGGTATTGTCAGCTTTACTGCGTTCCGCTTCCAGTACATCAATCTGGGATTGGATTTCCGGGATCGATGTTTCCAGCTGGGCTATCGTGTGGATTCCGTTTTCTTGCAGAAAGTGGTAATCCGCTCGGTAGCTTTCCAAATCCTTTGCCGCCGCCCGTAAGTCAGGAGATAGGAGCATAACATCTGTGGTTTGTAGAATTAGTTCCATCACCAGGATTAGCAGCAGAAGCACCGTGTCCACAAAGACTTCTTCCGTATTGTGGCTATGCTCAATGGTAAAGGCCAATCGGTCCATTTCCCACTCCAACGGGAATTTCTTCGGTTTATATGGTAAATGCGTATTCCACTTCTGCCGGAAGTCGTTGGAATAGAAATTCTCGTCAAACCGGCTCCGTAGCACCTCTTTTGTATAGCCCAGCGAGGACAGTCTGACGGGCCGCTGCCAGTTTGCTGCCTTGACGGAAAGCCGCGACTGGTCAATGGAATAGCCTCTGGACACCATCTGCTTTTCAAACTGTTCCCAGTTCTTGGCATAGGTCAGGCAGTATTCCACATCCTCCCGCAGCATATCCCGGTGAGTTTTCTTGCCCTGTCGGTGAAGCCAGTAGGCTTTCTTTTCGTGCTTATAGAAGTCGCTGTTTTCCAGCACAGACAGCCCATGCTCCCGGCAGATGGCATCTGAGATTTTCCGCAGCTCCTTGTGGTCGCCAATTTTGTTCTGGAATTTTCTTCCATCCTTGAATGAAACTGGGTTCATGACAAAGTGGCAATGGATGTTTTCGGTATTCAGATGCACTGTCACAAGCACCTGATACCGGTCTCCCCACATCCGGCGGGCCGTTTCCTTGCCGATCTCAAAGGCCATCTCCGGCGTGACCTCCCCCTCCCGAAAACTTTGGATGCCGTGGTAGGCTACCACGCTGCCACGGTTGCCAAAGCGCTTCTGCATGGCGACCATTTCCGCATAGGCATTCTGTTTGGAGCAATTGATTCCTCCTACGAACATGGTGCGGTCCGTTTTGGCATCATTGGCGGCGTATTTCAGCGTATCATAGAGGTCACTGTCTAAGTACCGCTGGGGCGTGGTCTTGTCCGGGTTATCCGCGTAATCCAGCACCGCCTTCAGCTGTCCTTTTACAGGCCAGAATCCGGTAACGGCCAGGGCACACCCTCCTTTCTGGGCAGAAGCAGGGTATCTGAGATCTCTTTCAGCAGCGCACAGATAGCGGCATCCGTTTCTGGGAATACCGTCAAATCCTGCAATTGACCAATCTTTTCCAACAGAAGAAATACGCTTTCTGGGATGATTGGCTGCGGCGCGTATCCCAAAGCACGTTGCTTTACATACTCACTTACGCTTAGGCTGCATTTCTTGGCGAGTATCGCAATTCTCTTTTTCTCCTGGTCTGTGACCCGGAACGCAATTCGATTTTCTTTCTTCATAAATCAACTCCTTATGTCTTTCTTGCTCGGGGGATTGGGGAACGCCCCAAAGATTAGCCCAGTTTCTGGGCTTGAGGGGGAACTTGCGGCACACAAGTTCCCTGCTTGTTACACTACAGGACAGCCTCAGCCCTCCACAGATAGATATGTTTGCTTCTTACCGTTCGTTCAAAGGTCAATCTCATGTTTGTGCCAGCTGGAATATCCGCAAGGCCCAGATAATCCGCCTCCGGGATGTACCAGAAAGGTTTTTCTGCCGCCTATGCGTATTCTCCTTTCTGACGGCGTTTTCGGCAAGAAGTGCCGCCGTATTCTCCAATTTTGCCGTCGCAAACCATCAAATGCGACGGCACATCGTTTTGAGACATTCGCACATTGATGGCGTTTCCCCGAAAAAACGCCGTCATTTTGTCATTCCATGCCGTCGAAAGCATTCAAAAACGCCAGCGTTTGCTCAGCGTTTTCCTGCGACGGCTGGGACGGCTCCAAAACAGGCTGAAAAGGAACTGTATTTCCCAACCCTTTCAGTTCCTCCCGAACCATTATCCGGAATCTGCCCATAAAGGAATCCTCCCTGCTTTCTGTCTCCTGGGCATCCAGGCAGTCGTTAATGGCTTGTACTACGGATTTGCTGAAAGAACTCCCCGCCGCTTTTTGATTCCTCAGATACTCCAATGCACGGGCATCCTTGGCACGGGACAGCTTGAAGCGTATCGTGGTTTTGGCGGCCCTCATTTCACGCCTCCCGTTACATTCTGCACGTCAGCCATGTATTCGTACCCCTTGGCCGTGGCGCAAATATCGCTGTTAATGACGATTCTACCTGGGTCGATGGGGAAGAAATTTTTCAGCAGGCACCCACCGCCGCCGACTACATACAGCTTCATAATCCGGGGGTCATAACCATGCTCCCGGAGCTTGCGGAATACCTTTTTCGCATAGTCGATGGCTGTCAGCTTCATGGTCTTTTCCAGTTCCTCGTCGATACCGACTGTACCGTGCCGCAGGAAATTGTGGATCATCTGTTCATCCAGTTCAGCGTGATGTTCCCGCATAAGGGTCTCTTGGACAGCCAAGACGCACTGCTGCACACCATACTTTTCCGTGAACATTTGACGCAAATCCACTTTGCTGTCCATGGTTCGCAGGATGTTCATGGTGCCGTTGCCAATGTCGCAAAGCATATTACTGCCGGTGAAGTGATTGACAATTGGGGCGATTGCGGCAAATCCCTGGGGATAGACCGCCGCGCCTACAATGCGGATGTGGTAATCCTTTCTACGAAAAGAAAACTCCACCTCACGATTCTGTAGCAGGTACGCCTGGAACGCCTTCCGCTGCTTCGCCACCCAGGAGAGCGGCAGTCCCGCCACCAGGAACACATTGGCCTGGGTAATTTGTTCTCTGCTCAATTCTCGGGCAATGGCCGCCAGGGTCAGGATGTAGTAGTCTTCGTCCATGACCTTTTCGGCGGCGTATTCCTTATGTCCAACGCCGATCTGGTAGTAGCGGCCCTGGTAAATCAGCAGGTCATTCTTGAAGGTTGGTTCTGTGTCGCTGCTCTCTACGCCTGTAGGAAAGCAGCAGTTGGCTGTTTTGATATTGCCATAGCCATGGTCAACACCGATGATGTAAATTCTGTTTTTGTTTTTCATTTGTTTCATCCTTTCAAAAAATAGTTGCGCACCTATTCGACCTCGCCCCCGTGCGCTTTGGATTCATCTGATGCCCGACAGCGAATCGGGTCCATGGGAGTTTCACCCCTGCGCTTCCGCCCAGCTCTTTCGAGAAGTATCATTGTCCTGCCCTGCCGTCGTCGCCTTGCCGGTAGCAAACCGGCATTGAAGGCCCGTGGTTGTCGCTCGCATAAAATGGTCATGGCGCATGGCCTCCCGGCTCGGGTGGGGGAGAATGTAACAGATGAATGATTATGAACTTGTCAAGCTGCATTGAGGGGGACAATACCCCTTCACTTATCGCGGTGAAAACGGGGTTTTGTGAGGGTGTTTTGCAAAAAATATTTTCGGGCTAGAGGTACCTCTCATGTGGTAGGCATCGGGAGGGCCTAAAATATTCCATTCTTTCAATAATTTTTATTTTTCACGCAGGTCCCCCTAAATACCTCCTCACTTGGTAGGCATCGAAGCAGGCCGATTTTTGCGTGTTTCCCAAAACCTTTTCGTTTTCGTGGAAACTACATAAAAAACCTCTCAAGTGGTAGGCATCCAGAATGGGCGAAATGAAAGGTGTCTCTCAATATTTTCTCAATTTCATGAAGCCTGCACAAATCCCCTCATATATTGAGCCCACGAAACAGGCCGATTTTTTACATGTTTCGGGAAATAATTTATTTTTGTGAAATTCGATGAAGCATCATGAGATATCCCCCCTTCACCTATCGCGGCAAAAATGAGATTTTGTTAGTGTGTTTTCCGAAAATATTTTTCCCTCTCACTTAAATAGCCATTGAGACGAACCGTTTTTTAATATGATTTCTGAAAATATTTTATTTTTGTGGGAAATGACAAAAACCGCCACGGTGTGACTGACAGAATCAGTACGCACCATGGCGATTTTCATGATTCACTTTTTTAGGTATAGATGAGATCATTCAATACAATTTCATCTGCTCGATTCCGAATACTGTTCATCCGGGCAACCCATTCCATCTGATTCTCCGCTTTCAGCTGTTCGGTAATGCCCTCCTGTTGTGCCAGCTGAGAAATGAGCTGCTGCTCCATTTCCTGCGCCTGACAGTCAACATCTTCCAAATGGGGATTCAGCGTGTTCTCCATGAGCATTATGGTATAAAGTGCTTCTCGGTGCTTTCTCAAATAGTTGAAACGCAGCATTCCCCAACGTCCTACCTTTGGGCTTTCCGGCGCAACCAGATTGGGGAGATAATAGTCCCCGACGAGCGTATAGGTGATTTCCATATGTGTCCCTCCTGTTTGGTTTTCAGATGGTACGCATATTATAGGCCACCGCTCTACACCTCGCAAATGTACCGCCTTCTTGCCGCCCTGTTCCAATGTCGTTCCTACCCCGAAATCTCACCGCAGCGTTGCCTTGCTCCTATCCTCGCAAAGTCGTATCCCATTCTCTGGCGGGTATGAACTTGTCAAGCTGCATAGCCTCACATCACAATTCCCTCATCTGGAAAACAGAAAAGCACCGCAAGACACTAACCACACAGGCAGGAGTTCTCCTGTCTGAAGATTAGCCTCTTACGGTGCTTGGTAGCTCAATGATGTTACATCATTGTCTCCGCTCGCGCGATTTGAGTACGGGGATATTTAGTTATGATGATTCAGCCTGTTTGCATTGTAGAACATATATTCGTGATTGTCAAGTGCTTTTATTGTTGTAATGAAATTTGGCAAGGGTAATTTTGCTATTCGTCATATCTTTACACTGGATGATTATCAGATCTGGACCATTTCGCTAAATTTAACCTAGAAGTTACTTTTATTCTATAAGGGATAGTATTATTATCATGGTGTAATATCATCGCCTGAATGATTTTTTTCGTAGGCTTTGTACATGATGTAATCTTTCAAATCTGCGGCTTTAAAACAGTATGACACAAAACATTCTTGAAAATTCCCCCAATACCAGATGCCCGGCATTGGAGGAAATCAATAAAAACAGCGAGTCCTTTGGTGAATATGAAGTGGTGCTTACAGGCCACGCCAGTACTCGTCTACGGTGACGTGCATCAAGGCGTTTTCCATGGCCCAATCGCTCATCTCCTGACCCAAGCCAGGTTTGTCGGAGAAGTCGGAGACGTAGTATTTGCCGTTTCTGGGCTGGTAGTCGTATTTGCACAGCTTGGTCAGTGCGGGCTGTGTACTGCGGAAGTGGTGCTCATGGATACAGAAGTTCTGGATGGCCGCCTCGATTTGAATGGCGGCAGCGGTGGAGATGGGGGAACCGGCGCAGTGGGCCTGGACGGTTACGTCAAACACCGCAGCCATATCACAGATCTTCTTCCCTTCGGTCAATCCACCGCAGTTGCAAATATCAGGCTGAATCAGCTGAACCGCATCGTTCTTGAAAAAGCTGTAATACATTCTGCTGCCGTAGACACGTTCGCCGGTGGCGATGGGGGTGCGGATCTTGTCACGGATGATTTTGTGCATTTCCGGATTCTGGGGCATGGCAGGCTCCTCATATGCCATAACCTTGTACTTGTCGCACAGTTCGCCGATCTGGACACCGCTGATGGCATCGGTACGGCAGTGGTTTTCAACGATGATGTCAAAGTCATATCCCAGACTGTCCCGGATGGCACCCATACGCTCATCGATCATGTTGATCATGGGGCGAGGGAGAATTCCCTCCACCGCATGGGTACCCAGGCGAACGGCATCCCGGTCAAACTGGGTGAAGTCGACTTTGATGCAGTCGTAGCCCTGGGACAGGGCGTATTCGGAGATTTTAACGTAATCCTCCGTCTTTCCGAAAGGACCGATCCGGTCGCACCAGCCGAACTGCAGCTGAGAGGCATAGCAACGGAGTTCTTCTCTGGTTTTGCCGCCCAGCAGCTGATAGACGGGAACGCCCAGAGCCTTTCCTTTGATATCCAGCAGGGCAATGTCCAGAGCACTGATACCAGCCATGACGATGGCCCCGGAGCCAATGCCCCAGAAACTGCTTTTCATCAGGCGATGATAGATTTTTTCCGTGTCAAAGGGATCCAGGCCGATGATCAGTCTGGCCAGATCCTGTACCATCCCGAAAGCGGCCGGGGCACCGGTCCCCAGAGCGATGCCGGCCTCGCCGTCTCCGTAGATCCCCTCGTCTGTGGAAACACGGGCGATGATGGGGCGGCGGCTGGCACGCTGGACACCGGCATCTAACATATATACGTCAACTTTCGTAATCTTCAATGTACTGTCCTCATTTCTAAAGAATTAATTGGTTTGCTTGCTGCGGCGGTTGCGGATGGCTTTGCGCACAGGCATCAGAAGGAAAATCACGCTGAGCACCAGCAGACCCACAGAGATCGGACGGCTGAACAGATTCAGCCAATTGTGCCGCAGCACAACGGTGGACTGGATGTAATAGCTTTCCAGCATACTGCCCAGAACGACGGCAAGGATCAGCGGACCAAAGGGAATATCCCAGCGCTTGAGCAAGAAACCGATGATCCCGAATACGGCAGCAAAGGTCACATAAGTGTAGTTATTGCCGGTGGCAAAGGCGCCGGTAACACAGAGGATGATGATAAGAGCGTTCAGAGGCTCCTTTTTCAGTCGGAGAATATGGGTAGCCAGATAGTTGACGAAAATGTGCATCACGGGGATCAGCGCAATGCTGGCAAGCAGGAAAGCGGCGATCAGGGTATAGCCCACGTCGGCGCTTTCCACGAAGAACTTGGGGCCGGTGCGCAGACCGTGGATCATCAGTGCGCCCAAAAACAGAGCAGAGGCCGCATTTCCGGGTACACCCAGCGCAAGCAGCGGGATCATGGACGAACCTACCACAGAGTTATTGGCGCATTCCGCAGCTGCAACGCCTTCGGGTACGCCGGTACCGAATTTCAGGTCCGGGCGGGAACGCTTGACCTGATCATAGGCCATGAAGATGGCGACGGTCATGCCCGCACCGGGGATGGCTCCGACAATGTTGCCGATAATGGTGGATTGCAGCCACACGGGCAGCAGAGACTTATACATCTTGCGGTCGGGGTACTGCATCTTTACGGTATGAATGGTTTCCTGAACCTCCTGCACGGTCTGGGCGGCCTTCTTAAAGGGCTTGGTTTTTGCCATAACATCGATGACTGCGCTGATACCGAACAGACCGATGAGCATGGGAACCAGGGGAATGCCCTCCAACAGTGCGTGGGTACCGAATGTAAAGCGTTTCAGGCCGCCTTGGGGGCTGATGCCGATCATGCTGATCAGCAGGCCTATCAGAATTGCCATGATATTCTTCGAGGTACGGCCGGTACTCATTCCGATAACGGAGGCAAAGCCCATGACAGAGAGCATCAGGTATTCCGGAGCACCGAATTTCAGAGCCTGCGCTGCGATAAAGGGCGCAAAGAACGCCAGAACCAGGGCGGCGATCACGCCGCCGATGGCAGAGCTGACACTGGAAAGGCCCAGGGCCAGTCCGCCCCGTCCCTGTTTGAGCATCTGGTGGCCGTCAAAGGCGGTGACAACGGCCGCACCGGTGCCGGGAATTTCCAGGAGAATGGCGGTGACACTGCCGCCGGCGGTGGAGCCTGTGTAAATACCGGCAAGGATACACAGTGCGGTTGCCGGGTTCATGCTGTAGGTCATGGGGATGAGAATACCCATGGCAATGGAGCTGTTCAGGCCGGGAAGGGCACCAACGGTGATACCCAGGAATGTACCCGCCAGCATCAGCAGCAGATTCATGGGAGACAGGGCACTGAGCAGTCCCTGGCCGAGTCCTGCGAGAGTAGACATGTAGCGGTCCTCCTTACTTATAGAAGATGACGGTGGGCAGGGGGACCTTCAGCAGAACTTTGAAAACCACGAAAATCACAGCCACCATAATGACGGGGTAGAGAACGGTGCCCAGCTTGTTCTGAAAACGCATGCCCACCAGAATGGAGATGCCCAGCAGGGACGTAGAGAGAATGAAGCCGATCTCCTTGAATAGAAAAACATAGATAAACAGTGCGGCGCAGGTGACACCTACTGCCAGGAAATTGACTTTTTTAATGTCAAAGCAGGAATTCTCTTGCTTGCTGTCCTCCAGAAAGATCCAGAGAGCGACAAGAAAAGTGAGAACGCCTACGATCATAGGAAAATATTTATCATTGCCCCGGAAGTTGCGGCCTTCCAGAAAGACGAACAGCCCAATACCCATGAACGCAAAGGAAGTCAGATATTCCAAGAGCTTGTTCGCATCTTTTTTTTGAAACATAGAAGTCTCCTTTCAGGATGTGGATGCGGGATCGGGCAGATCCTGCATCCACTTTTTACCGGCGTATCAGCTCTTGCTGGCGGCATCCTCCAACTTTGGCAGGATATTCTTGATGGCATTATAGGTGTTGTCCATGTAAGCCTGGTATTCCTCGGGGGATTTGTACATGCCGACACCGTTGATGGTCTCCATATTGGCCTTGAAAGAATCGGATTCGATGACCTTTTTGAACTCGGCGACCAGATATTGGTAGATGGAATCGTCTACACCCTTGACGATACAGATGCCACGGTCTGCGCCGTCAACCAGATCATAGCCACATTCTATGAAAGTGGGAATATCCTCCATGCCGGCCCAGCGTTCTTTGGTAGCAACGGCCAGGATCTTTACGGTGCCGTCTTCCCAGGCACTCTTGGTGGCACCGACAGTGTTCATGGAGATATCCACCTGGCCGCCCATGACCTGGAGCAGCTGCTCGGAAGCAGAGTCGGTGTGGATATACTCAAAGTTCAGACCGTAGTCCTCGGCCAGATTCATCAGGCGGATGTGGTGGCCGGTGGTATGACCGGGGGTAGCAGCGAGAACGACATCCTGGGCTTTGGCCCAATCAATGAACTCCTCAAAGGTGTTGTAGGGGGCATCCGTTGGACAGTAGATGACTTCCGGGTCGGGATTGTAGCCTGCGATGGGAATAAAGTCGTTGTAGCGGTATTCCGTTTCGTTGAAGATGTCATTGTTGATGACAGAAGATGTGTAGAGCATCAGTGTGTAGCCGTCTTTGGGAGCTTGGAAGGCCTGCGTTTGGCCGATAACAGCACCGCCGCCGCCTACATTCTCAACGATCAAGGTGTGTCCACCGAAAAAGTTGCCGTCGTTTGCGGCATTGACCAGAGCACGCATGGACAAATCAGCATTGCCGCCAGCATTGAAGGGGACGATCACTGTAATGTCCTTGGTGGGATAATTCAGCTCCGCAGCGCTGCTTTCGGAGGCAACGGTTCCAGCGGGGGCTGCGGACGTACCAGCTGCGGCGGTGGTTGCGGCGGGTGTGGTTCCTGTGGTTTGACCGCATGCGCACAGTGTCAAGAGCATGCACAGGGCCAAGACGAATGGAAGCATTCTTTTCATTTTGTGGGTTCCTCCTGAAAATTATTTTCTTTTTGCATGGGTGAAATCACTAAAATTTCCGTTCCCTATTGCAATTGCATTATAAACATTATATACTATATTTGTCCAATATATAAAAATTTTGATTTTCATTCGTTTTAATTATAAAAAGAAGAAAATGGAGGAGGTGTAGCATATGGACATCAGTGTCAAGGATATTCAGGCAATTTTGGCCATTCAGGAAGAAGGAAATCTCACCCGGGCAGCCCAGAGACTCTATATTTCTCAGCCCGCACTGAGCATGACACTGAAAAAAATCGAGCAGGAATTAGGTGCAAAACTGTTTTCCAGACAGAACAACCGCCTGGTGGCAACCTATGCAGGAAAGCGTTTCATTGAAGCAGGGAAAAACATTCTGAAAATCTGTCGGGATGTAGAAAATGAAATTGAGGATCAGCGACAGGGTAGCGTGGGCAAGAATAAGGTCGTAATTGGCATGCCCTTCAACCTCATTAGCTATATTTTCCCCCGACTCTTTACCATTTGTCGGGAGAAATACCCCTGGATGCAGCTGATTCCTATGGAGGGCTCCACAGGAGAGCTGGAGGCCATGCTGCTGTCCGGGGAATTGGACCTGGCGTTGGTCCCTGCGTTTATTGAGCGGCAGGAGTCGTTTCATATTATTGAGTTGTTCTCGGAGAAGTTGGTGCTTTCGGTGCCGAAAGACCATCCCATCAATTATTCTGCCTACACAAAGCCCGGAATAAACCGGCCGTTCATTGACTTCCGGCAGCTGGACCGTCAGCCTTTTATAACCAGTGCTCCCGGGCAGCATGTGCGGCAAGCCTCGGATATGGCGTTCAAAAAGGCAGGGATCACGCCGAAAAATATATTCGTCACCAAAAATGTGCAGGCAAAGATCACGGTGGCCGGGGCTGGACTGGGCTGTGCGTTGTTTCCGGAACACTATCTGAAATTCTCCACGATGCAGGGAGGGGCAAACTACTACTATATTGAAGATGTCTACGACCCGGGGTGGAAAGTCTGTATCATTTACAAAAAGGGTACCTACTTTTCCGACGGGTGCAAACAATGTACGGAGATCCTGACGGATATTTTCCGGGAGTGATGGAAAAATTACCGGGGCCGCTGCAGAAATCACTTTTGCAGCGGCCCTTTTTTGCGCCCGATAGGCACGAAAACCACACCGGCCCCTTTTTCGGGTGGCTGGTGTGGTTTCTGACGTTTTTACAACGCATCCTTTCAGGATGCACGGTAGGATGGAAAAAGGGATGCTCCCGGAAATGATGTCTGGCCAGGTCAGATTTTCGGCAGGGCGGGCAGACGTTCCATTTGCAGCAGCTGCTCCATGAGGGGCTGGGCAGACTGGCCCAGTGCCGGGTCTGCCAGACTGCGGAATTTGTCTTGCTCCTGTTTTTCGGACAGGGGGACTGCCACACTGCCGCTCATGTCATCGATCTGACAGACATACTGCCGTCCGTCTGCGGTGGTGACGGTCATGCGGCTGCCCCAGCGTTTCGGGTAACGCTGGGTAAAGAGGTCACCGCCGATCACTTTGGTAGCTTTGGCGATACGCTTCACCTGGGGATTATCCAGAACTTCCTGGCAGAACGCCCCGACGGTCACGCTGCCATAGACAAAGGCGACGGCACAGGTGAAAGCAATGCTGAATTTGGCCTCCACCGGAGATTGGGGATATTTTTCAAAACCGCATTGCAGGACACCCACGTCATAGGTTTCCACCAGAATGCCCGCAATGTCCTCCGGGCGGAAGAAATGCTGGCCCTGGAGCTGCAGGGCTGCATCAATGGCGTGGTGGGTGGTACGACAGCAGGGGTACGGTTTCTTGTCCATTTTGGTGATCACAAAGTCCTGGCCCAGGCCGGATGTGATACGGCGCATGTCAAAGGAATCGCTGACTGCCTGATAGAGCCCGCCGTCGGCGGCATCCAGAATATGGGTGGGGCCTGTCATGCCGCTGAGGGCCAGCAGGGCGGCGCAGACACCGTTGACCGCAGCCCGGGCGGGATGCAGTTTTTTACAGGTAGAGCCCTCTGCCAGAAAGGCCCACAGTCCGCTGGACTGGGTACCGGCCATGCCCAGGGCACTGACGGTCTGGGGAATTGTCAGGTGCAGCAGACGGGCAGCGGCAGCAGCCGCTCCGAAGGTGCCGATGATACCGGTGGTGTGCCAGCCACGCTTGCGGTTGCTGGCCACATCCATGCCCATGCCGACCCGGCCCATGACCTCATAGCCCACGACGACGGCCTCTGTCAGCTCCCGGCCTGTGGCGCCGATGGCCTCGGCCACGGCCCAGGCGGCGGGGATGACGACGGCGCCGATGTGGGATTTAGAGGCGGTGTGTACATCGTCCAGCTCCAACTCATGGCACATCAGGCCATTGACCAGCACCGCCGTCAGAAGATTGGTTTTACAGTTTTGCCCCCAGACCCAGGCACTGCGCTGATTTTCGCCCAGGCCGCTCCACTGCTGCCAGGTTTTCAGAATGGACCGGATCTCTTTGGAGCCGGCGGCACCCAGGGCACTTCCGATGGTGTCCAGAATGCAGTAGCGCACCAGATGCATGGTTTTCCCGTCCAGCTGATCCAGTGAAAAATCCTGGACGAACCGGGCTAAAATTTCCGTTTCCTTGGCCATAGGCTCAGATTTCCAGAGAATGGTACTTCTCAATGTAGTTCAGTAGACCGCCCTCGCTGATGATTTTGACCTCTTTGTCGCTGAGCACAAAGGGCATTTTGAAGTTGGGGTCGTTTTCTTTATAAATGATGCGGTTCTTTACGTCGATATTCAGAATATCCCCCTCATCGATCCGGTCCGTATCGCATTCGATCAGCAGCATACCGTTGTTGATGGCATTGCGGTAAAAAATGCGGCCAAAGGATTTGGACAGCACCGCACCGACACCGGCCAGCTTGATGATGATGGGTGCGATCTCCCGGCTGGAGCCGCAGCCGAAGTTGCGGTCGGCCACAATGAAATCGTCCTTCCGGACATTGGGGGCGAAATCGGGGCGGCAGTCCTCCAGAACATGCTTGGCATACTCGGTAGGGTTGGCACGCAGAGAGATCAGACGGCCGGGGGCAATGGAGTCGGTGCTGACGTTGCAGCCAACTTTCCAGGCTTTACCATGAATAGAGTCACGAATCATAATCACATTCTCCTTTTCAAAACATCCTGCCAGATCAATTTTTCAGATCCCGGGGGTCGGTGATGTACCCGGTCAGAGCGGAGGCAGCGGCCACGGCAGGGCCGGACAGGTAGATCTGGGCGGTGGGGTTGCCCATGCGGCCTTTGAAGTTCCGGTTCTGGGTGGCAATGACCACCTCGTTGTCGGCGGGAATGCCCTGGTGGACACCCATGCAGGGGCCGCAGTTGGGGCCTTCGATGACCGCCCCGGCCTCAGCCAGTGCCAGCAGCGTACCGTCACGCATGCAGGTCTGGAACACGTAATTGGAGTTGGGGATCACCAGCAGACGGGTACCCTTGGCCACATGTTTGCCACGCAGGATGTCTGCTGCCACATGCATGTCTTCTACACGGCCATTGGTGCAGCTGCCGATGTAAATCATATCCACATGGACATCTTTGCAGTTTCTGGCCAGATCCACGTTTTCTACATAGTGGGGCTTGGAGACCAGCGGTTCCAGCTTGGTGGCATCAATGTCGATGACCCGTTCAAAGTGGGCATTTTCGTCGGCTTTTACTTCCAGGTAGTCCGTCTCCCGGCCGAACTGGGCCAGGTACGCCCGGGTGTGTTCGTCGGTTTCCATGATCAGATTTTTTGCGCCGACGTCTACGCCCATACTGGCGATGGTGATGCGCCCCTCCATGGACAGATCACGGATGGTGCTGCCGCAGAATTCCAGGGACTTGTAAATGGCCTGGTCAGACTTGATGATACTGGCGACTTTCAGCATAATGTCCTTGGCACCGACCCCCTCCGGCAGTTTGCCGTTGACGTTGATGCGCCAGGTTTCGGGCACCTTGATCCAGGTCTGACCGAAGCGGGTAACTGCAACCATGTCGGTGGAACCGCAGCCGGTGGCAAAGGTGCCAAAAGCACCGTGAACGGTGGTGTGGCTGTCTCCAACGATACAGACACTGCCGCACTTGAGAAACTGCTCGTAGATATGGGCGTGGACGTGGCCGGTGCCGCTTTCCTCCCAGTGGCAGCCGTGGGCATGGGCGTATTTCCGGCACAGAGCGTGCTCGTTGGCCACTTCACGGGTGGACTCAGGACCGAACTCGTTGGCAAACAGCATTCGCTGGGGGTCAAATACCGGCTCTTTGTCATAGCCGCGCTCCTGCATCAGCCGGACCAGCAACGGGCCGGAGCCGTCGTGTAAGCCGGCAAAGTCTACGTTGACCACAACGGTGTCGCCGGCCTTTACGGGGTGACCGACATTTTTACTGATAATTTTCTCAACCAGGGTTTGTGCCATAATAGTACCTTCTTTCTTCGTGATGGTTTATGCTCTTACAAGTAATTTGAGAAAGCTGTCGGGACGGGGCAGCTGTTCAAAAGAGTTGATGCTTTCCAGTATCTGACGGATCTGCGCTTTGGAATAGAATGGCTCCAGATTGTCGGAGAACTTCCGGCTGACGGCCTCCATGTTCAAGGGATTCTGGGCAGTTCCCATTTCGTAGCGCTGGTCCATCGTGAGCCTGCGTCCGTCTTTCAGGGTGACGGTGAGATAGCCGGGGAAATAGCCGGGGTTGCGTTTGGAGTTGTCGTCTACACAGGTAATGCGGTCCATCAGATCCTGAATTTTTGGGTCGGAGGCGTATTGGAGGTCGATTTCCCTGGGACTGACCCGGTGCTTTTCGGCGGCCATGGCCACCACATAGGGCAGACTAAAGCGCATCATATAGTCTGTATTGGGGCGAATTTTTGCCTCCCTGGGGGTACAGACAATGGGGTAGCAGCGACTTTCAATGCGGCACTGGGCACTTTCAATATCATCGGCCGTAAAGTGTTCCCGGCACATCAGCTTTAACATGCAGTCGATGAAGGAATGGGTCATATGGCATACAGGGTAGAGCTTGACGGTGATTTCTGTGGTGCGCCAGACACGGCCCAGATCGGACATTTCTTCTAGCAGGCCGTCGATGCCGCCGCAGTGGGTCATCCACATGCCAAACACCCCCTCAAAGACCTGTTTGGGGCCGGTGAGCCCGTTCCGGGCCATGGTCAGCGCATAGATGGCGCTGTGGGCAGCCCAGCCGGGGTGGATTTTTTTGGTCCAGCTTCCGTCTTTCAGAAACTGCTGCAAAGCAGCGGCCTGACTGCCGCAGATGCCCAGGGCATGTTCCAGCGTTTGCTGGCTGTCCCCCAAAAGCCGTGCAGCCACACAGGCGGCGGCAAAGGGGGAGACAATGCCCGTTCCGTGGAAGCCCACATCGTGGAACCGGCCTTTGGCGGCCAGCCCCAGGCGAACAATGATCTCCCAGCCGATGATGATGGCTTCCAGCATCTGCCTGCCGGTGGCCCCGCAGTATTCGCCTACGGTCAGAGCGGTGCTGACCACGGCGGCACTGGGGTGGACGATGGAGGCAACATGGGTATCATCGTAGTCGGCACCGTGGATCAGAGCGGCGTTGTACAGCACCGCATCGGCCATGGATGCTTTCTCACAGGTTCCCCACAGGGTGCTCTGGGGTGCGGAACCCATGGCTTCCAGGGTTTTGCGGATGGCGGCTGCATGTGCCATATCCTGACAGGACATGGCAACACCAAAGGTGTCGGCCAGCAGCATTTTTCCGTGGGCAATGACCTCCTGAGGCACGTCTTCCAAGGGCATGGAAAGTGCAAATGAGGCGATCTGCTGGGCAATGCTTTTTTCGGAGGGTCCGTCCATTGCATTCATCTCCTATCCTTTTTCTTGAGCGTATAATATCCGGCTCCGGAAGTCCAATATTCTTTTTGCTGATTTCAATTGTATTTTTGCACGGGGTGCAGAAAAAGACCGCAAAAAAATGAAAGCTTTGCAAGGGATCCTCCCTTTAAGCAAAAAAACGGCGGCAGAAATCACGAATGGCTCGTGGCTTCTGCCGCTGAATGATTTGAAGTTTCTTTAGAATTTCCTTCGGTTTTAGACGGTCTGTTCGGTGAATAAAACCGGGGCTTGACCGGATGGGGGATGTCAGAGCTCCCCCGGATCCCCGGTGGGAAGCCGGGTTTCCATGATCGCTTTTTTCAGCTGCTCCGCCGCCCGGGAAAGACCGGTTTGCCGCAGGCTGGCGATGCCCACGGGCCAGCTGGCCTGGAGCTGTTCTTCCAGATGGTATACGGGAAAATCTGCGCCCCCTTCCATTTTGGACAGATTCAGAGGGACCAGCGCATACCCCAGACCGTGATAGGCCAGGATGGAGGCGGTGTAGCTGTTCTGAGTCTGCATGATCACTTTGGGTTTCAAGCCCAGGGCCTGGAAGGCCTGGTTGCTGACCGTCCGGCTTTTCATGTTGGGGTAGCCAAGAATAAAGGGTTTATCCTGGAACTCCTGCAAACGGATGCAGCGGCGACGGTTTTGAACATAGGAGTGCTCCAAAACAAAGGGGTCGTCCTTAGGTGCGACACACACCAGCTCCTCCTGCATGAAGGGTTCAAAGAGGATGCCGTCTGCCGGGAGACTGTTGCCGGTTACCAGAAAATCCATTCTGTGGTTCAGCAGGGCGGCGACCCGGTCATCATAGGAGCGCAGGTCCTGGATCTGCACATCCACATTGGGGTATTTTTTCCGGAATTCCGGGAGGATGGCAGGCAGAAGACACTGGGCACGCATCCCGCCCATGCCCACGATGATCTGTCCGCAGTAGTCCTGGCTGTCAGAGAAGTCAAAGCGCAAATCGTCCTCGATTTTGATGATCTCCCTGGCCCGCTGCAAGACCAACAGTCCTGCCTCCGTGGGGGCAACGCCGTTGACGGTGGACATCAGCAGGGACACACCCAGGGAATGTTCCAGTGCTTTCATATTTCGGGTAATGGCGGAGCGGCTGACCCCCAGGTTGTCTGCCGCTTTCTGAGCGGACCCCTGGGCGATGTATTCACAGAAATAACGCAGGCTTGTGGTATTCAAACGCAAAACACCTCCGGCATATCCGCAATGGTTTCCTGCAGGACCTGGATCAGTCCCAGCAGATCCTTGCTCAGGGTGAAATTCTGACGGTGGGCGGCCACCAGCTCCCATTCCGCTTTCCAGCTCTCCGGGAAGCGATAGTAGCACACAGGCTGGTGGTCCCAGTAGAAGTTTGCGAAGCTTTTGGGCACAAAGGCTGCGCCAAAACCGTTGTGTACCATGGAAAGGGCGGTAAGAAAACTGCTGGTATGGAAGATGATTTTCGGCTCTACGCAGGCAGCGGTGCAGATATTATCCGCAACCTGCCGAATGCGCTGGTTGGCGTTCATCATTACAAAGGAATATTTGCGCATCTGACTGGCAGTGATCACTGGCAGCTTTTTGACACAAAGCTTTTCAGGGACTGCTTCTCCGGGAGGTGTGGGAACGGCCAGCAGAAATTCCTCGTGATACAGGGACTGGTATTCCAGGTCGTACTTGTAAAACGGCCGGTGCATCAGTGCAATGTCCATCTTTTTTTCTGCCAGCAGCTGCTCTAACTGGGTGGAGGAGTACTCGATCATGTCCAACCCCACATTGGGGTAGCGGTCCTGAAAGCGCCGCATGATTTGGGGCACCAAAATGCCTCCCAGGAAAACGGTGGTGCCAAGCTTTAAGCTGCCGGTGCGGGTATTGGTAAGGTTACACAGCTCGCTTTCCATCAGCCCATAGATATTTTCAATTTTGGCGGCGGCATCCAGGAAAAGCTGGCCCTCATCCGTCAGTCTCAGGCCGCTGCGGCTGCGATGGAAGAAGGAAACGCCATAGGTGCGTTCGATTCGGTGCAGGGACTGGGTCAGAGAGGGCTGGGCCATATACAGCTTTTCGGCGGCTTTTGTAATGTTTCCGCACTCCGCAATGGTGGCGACATACAGTCTTTCACTGCTTTTCACAAAAATTGCCCTCCTTATTTGATTTATAAAAACCTGGATCCTTACGAATTTGCAGGCATCTTTTCTCAATAAGATACCATTCGCCATCGCAAAATGCAAGGGAATTCTCAAAAGCCCGTGCATTTTACCTATGGAAGAAGTGAGATTAAGGTATTGGAAGTGTAAGACCATTGCGGCTATAATGCAGACAGAAGAAGCAAAGGAGGAGGTTATCTAATGCATTACGATTTTGATGAGATCATTGACCGCCACAATACAGCCAGCTCCAAGTGGGATAATGTGGGCCCTCGGGTAGGCAACCCGGATGCATTGCCTATGTGGGTGGCAGATACAGATTTCCGCTGCCCCCAGCCTGTGGTGGATGCGGTGATCGCCCGGGCACAGCATCCGGTGTACGGCTATCCCTTCGTGACCCCGGACTTTCAAGCGGCGACTTGCAGCTTTATCAAACGCCGCCACGGCTGGGAGTTGAAGCCGGAGTGGCTGGTGTTTGCCACCGGTATTGTGCCGGTGTTCAATACAATGGTGCAGGCACTGACAGAGGAAGGGGATCAGGTCATTATTTGCCGCCCCGTTTACCATCCTTTCGGTTTTGCCATTGCGGACAACAAGCGGCAGATCAGTGACTGCAGCCTGATTTACGAGAATGGAAGATACTCCATTGATTTTGAGGATTTGCGCCGCCGGGCACAAGGCCCCAGAGCCAAGCTGATGATCATGTGCAGCCCCCATAACCCGGTGGGCCGGGTATGGACGGCGGAGGAATTGCAGAAAGTCGCTGAGATTTGCTATGAAAACCACGTGGTGGTGATTTGCGATGAGATCCACTCCGACCTGATCCTCAAGGGGTTCAAGCACGTGCCCATGGGGATGCTGGGCAGCGAACAGGTCCGCAACAATGTGATCACCTGCTATGCGCCCTCTAAAACCTTCAACATTGCAGGTTTGCGGGGCTCTGCCATTGTGGTGCCGGATCCCAAGCTGCGGGCCATGCTGAACGACCGCTTCAAAATGAACCGCAGCATCCAGCAGAACATCTTTGCGATACCCGCATTGGTGGCGGCTTACACCCAGTGTGACGACTATCTGGAACAGCAGCTGGAATATCTGCAAGGGAATGTGGATTTCCTGCGGGAATATCTGAAAGAAAAAATGCCTAAAATCAAGCTGGTAGAGCCGGAAGCCACCTATCTGATGTGGCTGGACTGCACGGCGTTGGGAATCAGCGGCGACGATTTGGCCAGGTTCATCATTCAGGACTGCAAGGTCGCTGTCAGCCGGGGCGACGGCTTCGGCCCAGAAGGAAAGAACTTCATCCGCCTGAACATCGGCTGCCCCAGAGCGACCCTGAAGCTGGGCCTGGACAGGATTTACGAGCAGTATAGCAGGCGCTTTTGATTTATCCGAAAGGGCCGGATGCAATGCTCCCGGCCACCGCCGAGCTGCAAGAAAGGGATAAAAATGATCAAATTATATGATACCGGTGTTTACCTGGTAAATGGAACGGAACTGGTGCAGGATGCCAAAGAACTGCTGTACAAAACCGGAAAACAGTGGGATCCCGCCCGGGATACCCGGGAAACCATGGCCTACAACATTCTGAAGGCACACAATGTAGGCGGCGATATGGAGAATCTGCACCTGAAATACGACTCCATGACCAGCCATGACATTACCTATGTGGGGATCATCCAGACCGCCCGGGCCTCCGGCATGAGGGAGTTCCCCATGCCCTACGTGCTGACAAACTGCCACAATTCTCTGTGCGCCGTAGGCGGGACCATTAATGAAGACGACCACAAGTTTGCGCTGTCTGCCGCAATGAAGTACGGCGGAATTTATGTGCCTGCCAATATGGCAAACCTGCACAGCTACAACCGGGAGACCATGGCCGGCTGCGGCAAAATGATTCTGGGCTCAGATTCCCACACCCGCTACGGTGCGCTGGGCTGCATGGGCGTAGGCGAAGGCGGCGGCGAACTGGCAAAGCAGCTGCTGTGCCGGACCTATGATTTCAAGCGCCCTGAGACCGTGGCCATTTATCTGGACGGCGAGCCCCGGCCTGGGGTAGGACCGCAGGATATTGCGCTGACCATTGTGGGGGCGGTGTACAAAAACGGTTATGTAAAAAATAAGGTCATGGAGTTTGTAGGCCCCGGTGTGTCAAAGCTCCGTGCCGAATTTCGGAACGCCATAGACGTTATGACCACGGAGACCACCTGCTGGTCCTCCATCTGGGTCACAGACGACGAGATCAAGGGCTACTATACGGTTCATGGCCGTCCCCAGGATTTTCGCTATCTACAGCCGGGACAGCTTGCCTATTATGACGGATGCGTGTACGTGGATATGTCTACGGTAGAGTGCTCCATTGCAATGCCCATGCATCCCAGCAATGTATATACCATCCACGAGCTCCAGGAGAATGCGGCGGACATTCTGCACCAGGTGCAGGAACAGGCCAATAAGCAGATCAAGGGTGCCAAAATGGATTTGGACAGCAAATTCCGCAACGGCGGGATCTGGGTACAGCAGGGGGAGATTGCCGGCTGCAGCGGCGGAACCTATGACGGTATTTGCGCCGCAGCCAGCATTCTGCGAGGAAAAAATATCGGCAATGGCCCCTTCACGCTGAATATTTACCCTGGCTCCATGCCCACGAATCTGGAATTGGCGCGCAACGGCATCATGGCCGACTTGCTGGCGGCGGGAGCGATCGTCAGGGAGTGCTTCTGCGGGCCCTGCTTTGGTGCGGGAGACTGCCCGGCCAACAACGAGTTCTCCATCCGGCATACCACCCGGAATTTCCCCAACCGGGAGGGCTCCAAGCCCGGTGAAGGCCAGATGGCGGCGGTGGCACTGATGGATTCCCGCAGTGTGGCGGCCACCGCCATCCACGGCGGCAGACTGACTGCGGCCAGTGACCTGGACGTGGAATACACATGCCCGGAGTATCATTACGACCCTTCCGTCTACGGAAAGCGTGTATACAATGGCTTTGGCAATCAGAAACCGGAGACGGCACTGGTCTACGGCCCCAACATCAAGGACTGGCCCGAGATGCCGGAACTGACCTCGGATCTTCTGGTGAAGATCTGCTCCTACATCACGGACCCTGTTACCACTACGGATGAATTGATTCCATCCGGGGAGACCTCCTCCTACCGCTCCAACCCGGAACGTCTCAGTACCTTTGCGCTGTGTCGCCGGGATCCCAACTTTGTGCCTCAGAGCAAGCAAATCCGGCAGTTCGAGCGGGACCGTCAGGCAGGAAAGCCCTTGCCGCAGGAGGTCCTGCACATATACGAGGCACTGACTAAGGCCGGGCTCAAAAATGACCCCCAGGCTACGGACCTGGGCTCTGCCATCTATGCCAACAGCCCCGGTGATGGTTCTGCCCGGGAGCAGGCGGCCTCATGCCAGCGGGTCATGGGCGCATCGGCCAACTTTGCCCGGGCCTATGCCACCAAGCGCTACCGCTCCAACTGCATCAACTGGGGCATGATCCCCTTCCTGGTAGAAAAACCGGAGCTTCTGGAACTGGGGGACTATGTGTTCATTCCCGGTGTCCGCAGTCATATTTTAGCCAATGATGCTCTGTTCGATGCCTATGCGGTAAAGCCCGATGGCACCGTTACCAGGCTCCAGGTCTCCACCGGCTTCCTTACCGAGGCCGAGCGCCAGACCATCGCCGACGGCTGCCTGATCAACTACTACCGCAGCCACTAAACAGCTCATTCTGTTCCTTTTCTTAAACCGCCGCCAGCCCTGCCGCAACAGAGGCTGGCGGCGGCATTTTTTTTGGAAACGCCGCAAAGGGCGGCGAAGACAGCCCCTCCTCAGCCAATGTCTTCCTGGGCATAGTACTCCTGCATGGTCTCAATAAAGGACTGGGCCGCTTTTGAAAAGTAACTGTTCCGACTGCGGGTCAGTACAATATCCCAGTTTTCGTTATACTGAGGGGCAATACGGTAGATATTCGCTTTTTCGTGCAGCATGGGCAGATAAAACTGAATGGATATGGCGGGCTGAATGGTAAATCCAAGGCCCAGGGAGCTATAGAGCAAGGCTCCTGTGGAGCTGCGGGTGTTCAAAACATTCTGGACAGTGATCCCGGCCTTTTTCAGGATCCGTTCTGTGACCTTGTGGAGCTTCTGATGTTGGCGCGGAAATATAAAGGGCTGGTTTTCCAGCTTGCGAATATCCAGAATACGGTGCTCCGGGTCAATCAGTGCATCCCCTGGCTCAAACCATTCCGGGGCACAGATCTGCATTTCGGAGGAAAGCATGGGATAGGAAACAAGAGAGGCATCGACAGGCAGCGACATGATGGCCACATCGATTTTTCCCCGCAGAAGCATGGTTTCCAGATGAGAAGAATCTGATTCAAAAAGGTCGACCCGTATATTGGGGTATTTCTCCCGGTAGCTCATATATCCCTTGGGCAGTATATAGCCATTCATCAGAGCCGGAATACCCACTGTCAGATAACCGGTTTTCAGATTTGAGATGTCCGCCAGTGTGGTTCCCAGGTCCTGGTAGTTCTTGCAGATCCGATCGGCATAAGCAAAGAACGTCTGACCGGAGTTGGTCAGCTCGATGCCGTTCTTGGTTCGATTAAACAAAGTGGTATTCAGCTCGGATTCAACACGCTGGATGCACTGGCTCAGCGCAGACTGGGTGACAAAGAGCTTTTTTGCGGCCCGGGTAATGTTCCCTTCGTCAATCACGGCAATGATGAATTCCATATCTTTGATGTTCAAGAGCGTCACACCTTCCTGATCGGTCAAACAGCAGGGGCCGTTTGTACAGTGATTGTAGCAGAAAAATTTCTGAGATGCAAGGCTGTGGATAAGAGGAATTCAAGCAGATGCAACCATTAGCAGTGCTTATGAATAACATTTTTTATTCTTGTTTGACTTATGTTTTGACATCATGTATCATAAAAATGCACAAATTAATGAGAGAAAAAAATAATTTCTTATTCATTTGTGCAAAGCGTGGCACGTGGGAGACAGGGCACTGCGTTGGCAGGTGCCTTCAGAACAAGAAGGAGGAGTATTCATGTCAAAAATCATCAAACGTCTGGAACTTGTACTGTGCGTCTTGTTTGTACTGTTTCAGATGTACACTGCGTTTTTCGGTGCAATATCCGGCATTGCGCAGAAATCCATTCATCTGACATTTGTGATCGCAATTTTGTTTATTGGCCTTTATAACAACGATCACGACAAAAAGATTTTGCGTGTTCTGGACTTGGCGCTGATGGTCGTGGGATGCATTGTGACTGTTTACATCACATCTCTTTCCAAGGCTCTGGCTATTGACAGCACAACGCATACGCTGGCCATGAGTGTCTTCGGCGTGCTGCTCATCGGAATTCTACTGGTTGCAACATGGCGGAAGGTTGGACCGGTGTTGGCGATCGTTGTCAGCTTTTTCATCTTCTATGCGTTTTTCGGAAAGTATTTCCCAATGATTTTCCGCCACGGCGGCATGAAGTTTACACGATTCATTCATCTGATCTGCTATACCTCAGAGGGTATTTTCGGTTCTCCGTTGAACTCGGCTGCTACATTCATCTGTGTGTTCATTATCCTGGGAGCGCTGTTTGCTGTGACCGGTGTGGGTGACTATATCACGGAGTTGGCATCTTCGGTGTTCGGCATCTTTCGGGGCGGCCCCGCAAAGGTGGCGGTGGTTGCTTCGGCACTGTTTGGCTCCATTTCCGGTTCGGCCTGTGCCAACGTAATTGGAACGGGCACATTTACCATTCCTCTGATGAAGCGCATTGGATATGATGCGGAGTTTGCCGGAGCTGTGGAGGCAACAGCCTCTACCGGCGGACAGATCATGCCGCCGATCATGGGTGCCGCAGCGTTTTTAGTGGCGGAAATCCTGGGTGTGCGGTACTGGGATGTGGTGAAGGCGGCCATTATTCCGGCGATTCTTTTCTATGTGGCACTGCTGATCGCAGTGGATCTGTATGCACTGAGCCATGGCCTGGTGGGAATGAAGCGCTCAGAGCTTCCGCCCATAAAAAAGACCATCCGGGGCATCTGGAAATTCACCCCCATGCTGGTTTTGATTTTGATGATCGGGCCGCTGAACTTTACCATTACCCGTTCCGGCGTTTATACATTCCTGTTTACACTGGCGCTGAGCTTTGTGAGCAAGGAAACCAGACTGAACCGTGAAAAGCTGGTACAGTTTCTCTATTCCGCAGGCCGGGGCTGCTGCACGGTGGCCATTGCATGCGCAGTGGTAGGCGTGATCATCGGAACGGTTACGGGGACAGGCCTTTCCTATCGTCTTTCTTCCATTCTGGTCGACATTGCCGGGGGCAAGCTGGAGCTTTTGCTGGTGATCACCATGCTGGCTGCCATCATTTTGGGCATGGGACTTCCCAGCTCCGCCTGCTATCTGGTGCTGGCAACGCTGGTGGCTCCTGCAATCATTCAGTTGGGTGTAAAACCCATGGCGGCGCATCTGTTTGTGTTCTACTACGGTATTATCTCCAATGTGACGCCTCCGGTTGCAATGGCCGCCTATGCGGCAGCCGGACTGGCGGATTGCAACCCCAGCCGCTGCGGATTCCAGGCGTTTCGGCTCTCCATTGCAGGTTTCCTGCTGCCGTTCTTCTTCGTGTACAACAATGTGCTGCTGTTTGATGGTACACCGCTGGCAATATTCCGGGCTTTTGTAGGGGCGGTCATCGGTATCTACTGCCTGGCCTGTGCCATGCAGGGCCACCTTTGGAACGCACCGGTGAATTGGCTTGGGAGACTGGTGTTGTTTGTCGCTGCGGTGCTGCTGATCGACAGTGCGGTTCTGACGGACATCATCGGTCTGGCCCTGATGGCTTGCGCACACATCTATTTTAATCTCCGCCGCAGAAGCACAGCGGTGCAGGCAGAAATCCTATCGGAAAACCGATAGAAATATAAAGGAGGAAATTTATATGAAAAAGTTACTGGCGCTCTTGCTTATTGCTCTGATGCTGCTATCCTGCGCAGCGTGTTCCAGCAGTGGACAAGCCGACGGGCCTACCGCCGGAACGGCGCAGGACGCTGCGCAGACCGGTGATTCGGTTGTGCGCACTCCGCAGGACATCCACGTGGCAACCGGTACCTCCACGGGTGTTGGGTTCATCACTGTCAGCACGGTGGGCTCGCTCTTGTCGAAAGCGTATCCGGAATATACCATTGTTCCGGAAATCACCACCGGCGGTGCGGAAAACATCAATATGCTGCTGTCCGGCGATGCACAGTTGGCCTCCTGTATGCTGGATGATGCGCTGGCCTGCAACCAGATGGAGCGGAAATGGGAGGGAAACGCCCAGGCGAAGGATGCGCTGTACTATGTCACCAACAGCTATCTTACCAGCATTACCCAGTTCAGCCCCAAGAGCACCGGAGCCAGGGAATTGCCGGACCTGAAGGGCAAGCGTGTAGGCGTTGCCTCGGGCACCATGGCAAACTACTACTGGAAGTATCTGCTGCAGGCATACGGTCTGGAGGAGAGTGACTTTGCCAAAGTTGAGGTCATGGGCATCAAGGATCTGCTGATTGCCATTCAGGACGGAACGCTGGACTACGGCGTACACGTGGCCTCTACGCCCAATACCAGCATTCAGGATACAGCACTGTCGGTAGGGTTGAACATTCTGACAATGAGTGATGAGATCATTGAGAGAATGACAGAATTGAATCCCTGTTTCCAGAAGTATACCATCACCATGGATAAGTACAATTCGGACTTTGATGCAAACACCGTGGGCGTACACAATGTTTATGTCTGCACAGCAGATGCGGATGAACAGATGATTTATGATTTGGTGAAAACCATCGACGAGAACAACGATACCCTGCAGGCCGCCCATCCCCAGGCGGGCGAGGTGGGACAGAAGGTCATGGAGAACCAACTGCTGCCCTTCCACCCCGGCGCAGAGCGGTACTACAAAGAGATCGGACTTGCCAAATAAGCCCGGAGCAGAGTCTGTGTGAAAAGGGCGGGAAATTTGTTACGCAGGAAAAACGGTTTCCCGCCCATGTTCTGTCTATTGGATGCAAATCGGATGGATAAAAATTCTAAAATTAACAAATGGAGGCCTGCATGATGATACAAGGCAGAGAACAAAAGCTGATGATTGGCAAAATTACAGAGCAGATGCGCAAACACAATTTGGATGCGCTGATCCTGACCTCTGCGGACGGTGTTTTTTATAGTACCGGGTTTGCGGTCCGAAGCCTTTACCGTTCCGGCAAAACCGGGAACGCGGCAAGTGTTGTTACAGCGGATGGTCAGGTGACACTCGTTTGCAGCGAGTTTGAGAAAATGGCCGCACAGGATGTCTGTGACCCGTCTATTCACATTGAGGCATACCCTGTATGGATCTACATTGAGGACTATGCCTTTGCGGGAATGAAAAAAGAGGTTCAGCCGGACCTGAATCGGACCTTCCGAATGGCTGCGGAATTTATTCCAAGAGGGAACGGAAATGTCAATATTGGCGTGCAGAGCAAATGGATCACCTATGATGCCGGCTGCTTCCTGCGGGAGACCTTCGGTGCGGAACACGTGAAGGATTGCAGCAAAATCCTCTCCGAGGCCAGGGTGATCAAGACCCCCTGGGAGATCCGGGTCCTTCGACACAATGCCCAAATGGCGGAGCAGGCGATGTACAAAACCATGAAGGCTACGGTGCCCGGAATGACCTATGCGGATATTCACACCTATTTTCACCGGGCCTGCCTGGAACTGGCACCGGACCTAACGGCCATCAGTCAGTCCCATACGTTTGGTTCCAACATTGCACCTGCATGGATCCCGCAGGAAAAGCCACTGATGCGAGGTGACCTGGTTCGGCTGGACGGTGGCCCCTATACCAACGGCTATAAATCCGATTTGGGCAGAACCTATGCAGTCGGCAACTATACGCTTCCCGAGAGAGAAGATCTCTACGCAAAGCTTTGGAAAGGCTATGCCTGGGGCATCCAGCACATTGGTCCCGGGGTGCGGATGTGCGACATCTTCCAGGGTGTAGAGCAGGCCATCGGCATGCCGGAGTATGTCCGTGGGCATTTCGGACATGCGATCAGCTGCGATATTTCCGGCGAGGAAGCGCCCTTTATCTCTCCGGAGGAAACCCGGGTGTTTGAGCCTGGAATGGTCATGTGCTTTGAAACGCCGTTCTACAGCTCCCGGCGGCATACCTACAACATCGAAGATACTTTTGTGGTTACAGAAGATGGCATCGAACTGTTTTCCCATGCCAGCCCGTCGCTGTATATGTAGTATTGCCAACCGGCAGATTACCTGTAAAATATGACGGTGATATAAAAACAAAACCAGATACATCTGATTCAAAACAAAGAAATCCGAATTTGCTCCTGTGGGGAACAGATTCGGATTTCTTGTGCATCCATAGAGCGTAGGTCCTCTGGGATGAAAGGTCTGGGTGCACCTGTTGAACGTCCAAAAGTATTCGGATAGTTCTTTGTGTGTTTTACCTTTAATATGCATTTTCTGCCTTTAGTCATCGTCCTCCCAGGAAGGGTACTGCTCCGGGGGTTCTCCTACCGCTTTGAGCACGCCGGGAATATCTGTTTCCTCCTCCAGTTCCTGCAACACCCGGCACTGGAACCGCCATTCGTCGCCAAAGTCAAAGAGGTACTTGAATGCATCGCCTTTTTTCAGCCCCAGGCGGCGAAGGGGCATCTTGTAGGACATCCGGCAGCCTGTATCCATACCGTCGGAAAAATAGGCATTGGCTTTGCTCCAATACCGGTTGTCCATGAAAAATGCGTGACAGTGGTCATCGTCAAAATCAAAGGCACGCAGGATCATCTCGCTCAGTGTTCCCAGGGCCTCCTGCTTGCCGATCCGGATATGGCGGTAGCAGCTGCCACTCAGCGACACCTTGATCACATAACTCTCTACCTTGCCGGTTTCTTTTTTCTTGCGGGGTTTGCGCTCCGGTTTCGCATCGGTAAAGGAGAAGCAGATCAGTTGCTCCTCCTTGGCCTTCCTGTAAATCTCCTTGAATGCATCTCTGCATCCGGGGCCGAAGTGAACGGGGTAGGCCATCACCAACCCATCGGAAATAATACAGTCCCGAAAGGGGATCAGCACCGCATCCAGCAGCACCGGGCCCTTTCCTATCATTTCCTCCCAGGTGGAAAACAGGCCCTGCACCATATAAACCTTTTGGTCTTCCTCCGAAATAAACACGGTACCCTTTTTTAGATGCCGCTCCATAATGTACTTTCCCGGCTTGCACTGTTCCCACCCCGCCACGATCTGAGCTTGCTCCTCCGGCAGTTGTGCTTCGGCAAGGTATTCCCTGAGCACCTCCGTGTGGGACCACAGGTAGTTGGCGATCGCCTTGACGTTATGATTTTCGGGATGTTTCAGTTGCAGCTCTGCCTCAAAGTTATACACATTCTGTAAGGAAAATTGTTGTATGGGGATTCTGTTTACGCAGTTTAAGACATCCATAAGCCAACTGCGGCTATGTACGTCCTCAACCAACAATCTGTAGCTTGATCTGACTTTCCTTATAACCTGCTCAGAATCAACTACAATTCTATTGAAAATAATTGGTATTCTCCCTTGCTCCGGGATTTTATCTATGACAATATTACACCCGATCCAGCCAGCACGCTGTGCATTTTCGGCTAGAGGGTTCCTCTTTTCTATAATATCCGGTACAAAGAAATGCTTCGGTGTAAATATTAAATTCTCAACAGCGCATTCTGATTTAGAATAACTCATAAAGAAGAAATCAGAATTGTGATTTCCCGTGATTCGTTTGATCATGGTTGCGTATGCACCGTCATTGATCTTTGCTCCAAGCGCACCTGATTTGCTTTTCAGTTCAAACTCGCTGCTACACTGCGGGCAAAAGAAATCGGCTACAGGACGATTGTTTTCGAATTGTTCAATGTGTGACCGCCCGCAACGGGGACAGTACATGTTTTTCCTGACCCAGTTTTCGGTTAGAAGCCGTGCAATCTGCGAATTGGAGTGATAGCCCGAGATCACATCGGTATCAAATCTCAGATCCATAGTTGCATCCTCGGGATTGAGTTTGTCAAGATACTTTTTGTGGATTTTCTAAATTAAACGATTTGTCCGTAAAGAAGCCGCCCAAAACCTCGTGTTTGCATATATCCTGAAACACCGTATTCAAGGGCTTTTTGGCACTTTCGGACCGCTTTACATTTACGATAAATGTTGTTTTTCCTATACGTTGCGAATAAGAATGTTTCTGTTCTTTCATATAGTCCGTTCCTCTCTTTCATAAGATTTGATTGATGGGCATTCACATTAGAACACTCAGCAACCACAGATTTTCAGTATATCAAGAAGTCATTAAGTCATGAGTATAATGGAAAAGGTTATCTTTCCATACCACGCTTGTTTCTTCGAGCTTTGATACGCTCTTGTCTTTCTTTTTCCCTTGCTTCTTTTTCGGCTCGTTCCTGCGCTTCCTTAAAAGAAGAAAGTTGCTTCACTTTTTCGGTAAAAAGTGAAGCAACTTCGGGGAAATGCTCCAACGCTTGAAGAAAAGGTCTGCACTTTTCTTTCAGTTCGTTGTATTTAGTTTTCATTCTTTCGAGTGCGTTTGCACAGTCAAAATATTTCTGTCGGTAATAGTTTGCATTCTGTTCTAATTCGCTGATTTCTGCACGACTGGTAATGCCCTCTTTGGCAAGGGCAGTAAGCTCAGAATAATCCTCTTTGGAGATTGCCATTTTACCCGTGATTTTTTCTGCCCCATACTGTCAATCTCGTTATAGGTTTTGGAAACATTACGGGCAGGCTCATACTTCATCTGTTCACGCTGAATACGCTTCTGCAACTTCTCCAATCGTTCCTTGTCCTGCTTGATTTGATATTGTAGGGAAGTAAGATGTTCGGCGGTACTTCCGTATTCGCCACGCTGAAAGCCTTTGAATTCTCGCTCCGTCATATAATTAAACAATTCGTTTTGCAGTATGCTGTATGAAGCTCGGAACATCGGTTTCCCATTTTTTCTAAGAAGTGGATTTCCTTTTTCATCGGTCAGCGGAATATCCGATTTCCATTTCTTTGAATGGCTAATTTGATGAACAACCTCCTTAACAGTTCCTCGCAGTTTTTCATCTTTGCAACGCTTACTCCATAGGATTTCTTTCTCCACAACAGGCAGAACCATAGCGTGAAGATGATAGTGATAAACCTCTTTTCCAAGTTCCTCGGTTGCCGCTACATTGATTTCATCAGCGTGCATTACAGCCGATATAACATTTTCTGCACCGAATTTTTCCTCGATAAAATGGAACGCTTCTTCATAAAACTGCTTTGCATAAGATAGAAGCTGCAAAGCAATGTCCGCGATCAGCGTTCCGGTCAGGTCCCGGTTTTGCCGTGTGTCCAGCAGGGGCATATCCAGCACGACGATGGCCGCCTGTTTTTCCTTGGTGATGATCCGCCACTGCTCCAGGATCTCCTCATAATTTCGCCCCAACCGGTCGATGCTCTTTACTACCAGGGTGTCGTCCTTTTTTAGTTTTCGAACCATTTTCTTATAGTTCTTCCGCTCAAAGTCCTTGCCGGATTGCTTATCCATGTAGATTCGTTTTTCTGATATTCCAAACTCTTGCATTGCAATGAGCTGCCGCTGTTCATTTTGTTCTCTTGTAGAAACACGGATATACCCATATTCCATAATACAAACCTCCAATTGATCGGTATTCGGATAAATTGTAATACAGTTTTCGAACCGCTCCGCACAAAAGTTCGATGATCCGGAACAGGAAAAAGTGCCAGCAACCCGGCATCAAACCGGCACTGCTGGTACAAAACTCAATATGAAATATCTCTGATATAAACAAAAAACCCGAACCCATCTCCCACAGGGAAGAAGTTCGGATTTCTTTGTTTTGGTGGGGGAAGGTGGATTCGAACCACCGAAGCTATAAGCAGCAGATTTACAGTCTGTCCCCTTTGGCCACTCGGGAATTCCCCCAGGTATGTTGTTCGTGTCAGAACTTGTTTATAATAGCATGTTTTCGGGAAATGTCAAGAAGTATTTTTGAAATTGGCGTATTTTTTGAAAGCCGGGGGAGGTGAGAAAGTGGGCACTTTTGGGGTTACGGGCGGTTTGACAAGGAATGGGGCAGATTGAAGTTGCTATTTTATATAATTTTCCCGGATTGACAGAGGGAGCAAATAGTGCTACTATTTGCGCTTGAAAAAGATATTTTGTGTGTTTGGAGGGAACGTGGATGCCGAAGGAACGGACGCGTGATATGACTGTGGGAGCGCCCATGCCGATTTTGTTGGCGTTTATTATGCCGCTGCTGCTGGGGCTGCTGTTTCAGCAGTTTTATGCCATGGTGGATACGGTGGTGGTCGGTAATTTTCTGGGCATGGAAGCCCTGGCGGGGGTGGGCTCTACGGGGTCGATTTCCTTTCTGGTGCTGGGGCTGTGCAACGGGATTTGCGCGGGCTTTGCCATTCCCGTGGCCCAGAAATTTGGGGAAAAGGACTATGAGGGCCTGCGGGATTTTGTGGGCAATATGATTTGGCTGGGGGCGCTGCTGGCGCTGGTGATCACCCTGGCCACCACCCTGGGCTGCCGGTGGATTCTGACGGCTATGAAGACCCCGGAGAGCACCTTTTCCTATGCCTATGACTATATTTTCCTGATTTTCCTGGCCATTCCGGCCACCATGCTTTACAATCTGCTCTCCGGCATTCTCCGCTCTCTGGGAGACAGCCGGACGCCGCTGCTGTTCCTGATTTTTTCCAGCCTTCTGAATGTGGCCCTGGACCTGGTTTGCGTGGTGTGGCTGCAAATGGGCGTGGCCGGTGCGGGCTGGGCGACACTAGTGAGCCAGCTGATCTCGGGGCTTCTGTGCCTGGTATACATGGCCAAAAAGTTCCCCATTCTCCGGCTGCACCGGGAAAATCTGAAGCTTCGGTCCTTCTGCGCCCATCGGCTGCTGCTCATGGGCCTTCCTATGGGCATGCAGTATTCCATTACCGCCATTGGCAGCATCCTCCTGCAGACCGCCGTCAACGGCCTGGGGCCTGTGGCCATGGCGGCGGTGGCGGCCTCCGGCAAGGTGACGAACCTGTTTGCCTGCCCCTATGACGCCATGGGCACCATGGCTGCCACCTTCGCCGGGCAGAACCTGGGGGCCGGGAAGCTCCAGCGGGTGCGGGAAGGGGTTCGGGATTGCGCCATTCTGGGCACCGTTTATTTTGTCATTGCCATGGCGGCCATGTATTTTGGCGGCGCGCAAATGGCGGGGCTGTTCCTGGATTCCAAGGATGCAGCCTCCGCCGCGGAGATCCTGCCCTTGGCCCGGCAGATGCTGGTGACCAATGCCGCCTTCTACATTCCGCTTCTGGGGGTCAATCTGTACCGCTTTACCATTCAGGGCCTGGGCTACTCCAATCTGGCGGTGATCGCGGGCGTCTTTGAGATGATCGCCCGGGGCGCGGTGGCCATCGGCCTGGTGCCGGTGATCGGCTTTACCGCCGTGTGCTATGCCAGCCCCGCTGCCTGGATTCTGGCGGACCTGTTTTTGGTTCCTGCCTATCATATGTGCATCAAGCGCCGGGAAAAGGAAGCCCAGAGCGCCTGATTTATTCCTTTTTCCCTTTGCTCCGGCAGTGGTCTCCGCTGCCGGGGCTTTTTTTGCTTTCCTTTCCCGGCCCTTTATGGTACAATAGAGGAAAGTTTTGTATAAGGGAGGAACATCCATGGAAGTCAGGAAAAAGGTCCTGCATTTTCTTCCCCGGAACACCTTCAGCGGTGCGGAAAATGTGGTCTGCCAGATCATTTCCATGTTTCGGGGCGAAATCGATATGTACTACTGCTGCCCGGAGGGGCCTATTCGCCAGGCCTTGAAGGAGCGGCACATTCCATACCTTCCCATGGAGGCTTTCAATGTTTCCCAGGTGCGGAAGATGATTTCCCGGGAAAAGCCGGATATGATCCAGGCCCATGATATGCTCTCCTCGGTCGTCTGTGCCGCCGCCTGCGGAAAAACGCCCCTGGTGTGCCATATTCACAACAACAATTTTGCCTCCCGGAAGCTGAATCTGAAAACTGTGCTGTTTTTCCCGGCGGCCATGAAGGCAAGGCACATCTTCTGGGTGTCCCCCTCGGCCATGGAGAGCTTTTATTTTCAAAAGGCGGTGGCCTCCAAAAGCTCGGTGCTGCGGAACGTCATCGATGCCCGGGCCCTTCAAAAGCAGGCGGCCCGGGCGGACCTCCGGGGGCATAGCCATGTGGTGTTTCTGGGCCGGATGGCGGAGCCCAAGAACCCTCTGCGGCTGCTGCGGGTGCTGGAGCTTGTTAATGCCCAGGTCCCCGGGCTGGAGGCGAAGATCATCGGCTCCGGAGAGCTGGAAGCAGAGGTCCGGGCCGCCTGGGAGCGGTCCCCGGCCCGGGACCATATTCAGCTTCTGGGCTATCAGTCCAACGCCTATGGGCTTTTGCAGGACGGGGACCTGATGCTCATGACCTCCTTGTGGGAGGGAACGCCCATGTGCGCGTTGGAGGCCATGGCCCTGGGGGTGCCCATTGTCAGCACCCCGGTGGACGGGCTCCGGGACCTGGTGGAGCCGGGCCGCACCGGCTTCCTGGAGTCGGAGGACCAGGCGCTGGCGGACCGCTGCGCCCAGATTATTGAAAATCCCGGGCTGCGGCAGCAGCTGTCAGAAAACGCACAGGAAAAGGCCGGAAAACTGCTGGATCTGGATGCCTACCGCCAGCAGCTCCGGGCCGTGTATCAATAGGGAGGAAGCTTATGAAAATTCTGCAAGTGATCCCCACCTTTGGTATGGGCGGGGCGGAAACCATGTGCCAGGGGCTGTGCATGCAGCTCCACCGCATGGGCCATGAGGTAACGGCGGTGAGCCTATCCGGGGACCGTACCCCGCTGACAGAAGGGCTGGAGGCCGCGGGGGTGCCGGTGCGCTACTTAGATAAGGCCCTGGGCTCCGGCTTTGGCTGCGTCGGCAAGCTGAAAGCCCTGATCCGGCAGGAGCGGCCCCAGGTCATCCACACCCACCTCCATGCGCTTAAATATGTGGCGCTGGCCGGAACCCGGGTGCCCATTGTCCATACGGTCCACAACCAGGCGGAGAAGGAAGCGGTGTTTTTGGACCGGCAGATCGGACGGCACCTGTTCCGGAGCAAAAAGGCCCTGCCGGTGGCCCTGACCCGGGAGATCCGGCAGTCCGTGGCGGAGGTCTACGGCCTGGAGGAGGGGAACATCCCTCTGGTGACCAACGGCATCGATTTGAGCCGGTGCATCGAAAAGAATGACTATACCCTGCACTATCCCATCCGCCTGCTGCATGTGGGCCGGTTTTATCCCCAGAAAAACCACATGGCCCTGATCGAGGCCAGCACCATCCTCAAAAAGCGGGGCCTCAACTGCGAGCTCCACTGCTATGGGGATGGGCCGCTGCTGCCTGAGATGGAGGAAAAGGTCCAGGCCCTGGGATTGGATGAACAGGTGGTGTTCATGGGCGTGACCCAGGATGTGTATACGGTGATGTCACGGGCGGACCTGTTTTTGCTGCCCTCTTCCTGGGAGGGTATGCCCATGACCGTTATTGAGGCCATGGGGGCAGGGCTGCCGGTCATTGCCTCCCGGGTGGGGGGCATTCCGGATATGATCCAGCCCGGGGAAAGCGGCGTGCTGATCGCCCCCCAGCCAAGGGAACTGGCGGATGCTGTGGAAAGCCTTGTGAAGGACGAGGCCCTGCGGCAAGCCCTGGGAGCGGGCGGCAAGGGGGCTGCCCGGAATTTCTCCCTGGAGGTCATGGCCCAGGGGTATGTGGACCTTTACAAACAGTTGGTCCCGGGAGGCTGCTTATGAATCCCGGAAAGATACTCAAGGAAGCCGCCCGGTCGGCGGGAAAGCTCCTGAGCCCCCGGGGGAATTTTCAGCCCCTGGAAGAGCTGTGGCCCGATAGAGGGGGCAGCTGCCGTGTGGAAAGAGGCGAGGGTTGGCTTTATCCGGAAGACCCGGTGGATTTAAGCGTCATCATCCCCTGCTATAACAATGCCCCTTATTTGAAGGCCGCCCTGGATTCCGTTTTGGGTCAGGAGACCCGGTTCCGGTTTGAGACCGTGGTCATTGACGACGGCTCCACGGATGAAACCCCGGAGGTGCTGGCCCTCTACAAAAATAATCCCAATGTGACCCTGCTGCGGCAGGAAAACCAGGGCCATTCCGGTGCCAGAAACGCGGGCATTGCCGTCAGCCGGGGGAAATACCTGCTGTTTCACGACAGTGACGATACCTTGCTTCCCGGCAGCCTGGAGGCCCTGATGACCTGCGCCCAGGAACAGAACGCGGACATCGTTGTGGGGGGGTATCTGTGTAAGGATTTGTCGGGCACCCTCCATCCGGGGAAAAGCTTTCCGGATGGACTGGTTTCAGACCGGGAGCAGGTTCCCGGCATGACCTGCGGAAAGGCCTTTCGCCGGGAGCTGTGGCGGGATCTGCAATTCCCCCTGGGCTACTGGTATGAGGACTCGGTGATCTGCCAGATTCTGCTTCCCATGGCCCGGAAAATCTATTCGGTTTCAACGCCGATTTTTGCATATCTAATAAACCCCCAGGGGGTTTCCGCCGCCTCCCAGGGGCAGCCCAAGGCTCTGGAAAGCCTCTATGTCACCCGGCGGCTGCTGCGGGAGCGGCAGGCCTTTGGTTTGCAACAGACCCGGGAGGACTATACCCATTTTCTCCACATGGTGCTGCTGACCTACCACCGCACCCGGGGCCTTTCCCGGCAGGTGCCTTATCTGATTTTTGAAGCCCAGCGGCAGCTGCAAAGGACCTATTTTGCGGGGTTTTCCCCGGTGCCGCCCTATGAAGGCCTGGCCAATGCCCTGGAAGAGGGGCGATTCCGCCGGTATCTGTGGCTGTGCGAGACCCTTTGGCTCCAAAACCGCATGGGAGGGTAAGAAATGAAGTTTTATATTCTCATTCCGGTGTACCGGGCGGAGGCTTTTCTGGAGGATTGTCTGGCCTCCGTCTTTGCCCAGACCTGGCAGGATTTTGAGGTGGTGCTGGTGGATGACGGCTCCCCCGACGGTTCCGGCGCCCTGTGCGACCGACTGGCCGCCAGAGATGCCCGTGTCCATGCCCTGCACCAGGAGAATACCGGCCCTTACGGTGCCCGCCGCACCGCCATCCGCTACTGCTTAGACCGGGGCAGGCCCACAGACTGGGCGGTGTTTCTGGATGCCGATGACTCTTTAAAGCCCAATGCCCTGGAGACCATTGCCAAAGCCCACCGGGAAACCGGGGGAGACCTGATTTTTATCGGGGAAGACCAGGTCCAAGGGGGCAAGCTCCTGCGGCCCTTCCCCCGGGACATGGCCTTTATCGGCACGGTGACGGACAAGGCCCGGCTCTATAAAATCGTCTTTCAGGACGGCTGGTATAACCCCTTGTGGAAAAAAGCGGCCCCCCTGGGGTTGCTGCCCCGGGAGGACCGTGAAGAATTTTACCCCGTTCGCTTCGGAGAAGATCTGCTGCAAAGCATCCCGCTGTACCGGGACTGCAAAAAGGCGGTGTTTCTGCCGGACAGCCTCTACAACTATACCCAGAACCCCGCCTCCGCCACCAACGGTTTGGGGTGCGAGAAATACAGCGTCAGCTCCCTGGTATTGGAAACCTGCTACGATTTTCTCCGGAAGCAAAACCTGTGGAGCCCTGGGGACTTTGAGGAGTATATGGCCTGGCTTCGCCGCCTGACCCGGTTTCAGGTCTGGCTGGTGGCCAAATTCGCCGCCCCGGTATCCAGCCGGAGGGTTCATTTAAAAGCCATCAGGGCCGATGCCTTCTACGCAAAAATCATTGCCACCGCTCCCAAAGAGGACCTGTGCCTCAGGCTTCTGAAAGGAGGACACTACACCCTCCTGTGCCTTCTGGGCACCGGGGGAAGGCTCCTGGGGAACCTTCGCAGGGCGCTCCGGAAATAGAATCACATCTCTTCAATATGGTAGACGTATTCCAGGGACCGGAGGGCGGAAATAATATCCTCGTGCTTTTTGTATTTTTTCAGCTCCTGGCTGGCGATGGTGAAGGAGACGGAGAAGACGCTGATGCCGGAATTTAAGTAGGCGGGGTTCAGCTCAATGTCGTCGATGCGGATGCCCAGGGCCCGGACGGTGGAGACGAAGTCCGGCAGGTCGCTTTTGTTTTTCAGCTCCAGGTGGACCTCAAAATGGTTGGAGCGGTCCTTTAAATCCTTTTCCAGGGCCGGGAGGCTGGACATGCAGGCCAGCATGCTGAGGGTCAGCCCCAGGGCCACGGTGTACATGCCGGCTCCCAGGGCGATGCCCACCACGCCGCAGCACCACAGGCCCACGGAAGTGGTCAGACCCTTGATCTGGCTTTTGGAGCTGAAGAGCACGGAGTTGCTGCTTAAGGTGGCGGTGCCGATGACCCCGGCGGCGGAGAGCACCGGCAGGGGGGACTTGTAAAACAGCATCAGGTACTGGTCAATGAGCATGGTGCCGGTGCCCACCAGGCTCACCAGAATAAAGGTCCGCAGGCCCGCGGAGTGGCGCTTGCTGGAGCGCTCACAGCCGATGATGGCGGAGAGCACCAGACTCAGCATCAGCCGGAATAGAACCGACCACAGATTCAGTTCACCGCTCCACTGGCCCAGAAGCCCGGAAATCCAATCTTTTTCCACAATACATTACCTCCATTTTGAAAAATAGTGCCGCTGGACCTGAGTTCTGGCCAGGTGCTCTTCGGCGGCCTCTGTAAAGGCAGCTTCCTCTTCGCTCATGACGCTCTCATGCTGGGGAAGCTCCTTTTGTATTTTCTGGATACGCTCAATCAGCAGCTGCACGTCGGTTTTCTGCTCCCCGGTCTCCGTGATCTCCTCCACCAGGGCCAGTTCCTCCAGGCAATTGGAGTAGGATTTGGAAAGGTACAGGGCCAGCTTGGCGCAGCCCGGGCCGATGAGCTCATACAGGACGCTGGAAGCCAGAATAATGGTTTGCAGGTCCTCCCCCATGCTGCCGCCCAGGGTTCGGGCACCCAGGGCCGCCAGACCGATGGCCACGCCGGCCTGGGGGATCAGGGCAAGGCCTAAGTAATTGCGGACGAGCCTGTCCTTTCCCACGGCCCAGCAGCCCAGCCAGGCCCCCAGGTATTTGCCCAGGATGCGCACCAGGAAGTAGCCCCCGCCGATGACCAGCAGCGGCACCCCGTTCAGCGCCCCTTCCGTAGATACCAGGGCATCCAGCTGGAAAGACATGCCGGACCGGACGAAAAACAGCAGCAGGATCGGAGGGCTGAAATAGCCCAGCTGCCGGAACAGCTTGTCATTTTCCGCAATGTTCGTATAGACCGTGCCCATGGCCATGCAGCCAAGCAGGGGTGATACATCCAGCAGGGCGCAGATGCCGCAGAAGCTGAAGAGCAGGGCAATGGAGATGATCAGCTTGTTGTCCGTGGACCGGTTGCTGGGCATCAGCAGCTTCATCAGCACCCCAAAGGAGCCGCCCAGAGCCATGACCAGCAGATTCAGCAGAATGGGCCGCACCAGGGTAAACACCGTAAAGCCCCCGCCCCCCAGGGAGGCCAGGGCCACGGAAATGGCCATGGAATAGAGGACCAGCCCCACCACATCGTCCAGGGCCACCACTTGCAGCAGGGTGTTGACGAAGTCCCCCTTGGCACCTGTCTGGCGGATGGTCATCATGGTGGAGGCCGGGGCCGTGGCGGAGGCCAGAGCTGCAAGGACAATGGAAAAGGCCAGCTCCAGCCCTAACACCCAGTAGGTCAGAATAAACACCGCCACGGATGCCAGCACCGACTCCAAAACGGTGATCCACACCACCTTCATGCCGTTTTTCTTCAGCACCGAGAGTTTGAAAAACTCTCCTGTGGAAAAGGCGATAAAGGCCAGGGCGATGTCTGACAGGAAATCCGTCCCGTCAATGATGTTCTGGGGCACCAGGTTCAGGCCGAAGGGGCCGATGAGGATGCCCGCTACAATGTAGGCCGTCACATTGGGCAGCCGCAGGAGCTTTGTGATCCGGGTCAGCAGGAAGCCGGAAAACAGCATCAGGGCCACGGAAATGATCACGGTGGGCACCGGGGGCAGATTCAAAAGTGTATGATGAAACGCGGACACGGAAAAACCTCCTTCCGGAAAAATGCCGCCGGATGCGGCTGTGTAAAATTTATTTTACAATTTTTATTTGCTACATCATACATCCCAAAAACCCATTCGTCAATAGCAAAATGCACATAGTTTTTAAAATTTTTAAATCCAGAATTGGTAGAAACCGATAATGCACCATAGAAAAAACGTATCATTGCAAAACCCGCAGGCGTTGCAATGATACGTTTCTCTATATTGTGGGGTTACTTTTCCAGGATCACCGGGCACTGGGCGTTGACGGCCTGGCGGATGACCTGGGCCGCGTCCTCGGGAGACAGCAGCTGCTGTTCGCCGGTGACCATGTTCTTTAAGGAGCACAGGCCCTTTTCCAGCTCGTCCTCTCCCAGAAGCACCGCAAAGGGCACACCCAGCTTGTTGGCGTAGGCCATTTTCTGCTTGAATTTCTTCTGCTCCGCATACAGCTGCACCCGCAGACCGGCGGTGCGCAAGGTCTCTGCCAGGGCAATGGCCGGGGCCATGTCGGCGGTCATGGGCAGCACCAGCACATCCGCAGGGGCGGAGGGCAGGGCGGGGTTCAGCAGGCCCTGCTCGTCCAGCACGTAGAACAGCCGGGTCAGGCCGATGGAAATGCCCACGCCGGGCAGGGGCTTGTCGATGTAGTAGCCCGCCAGATTGTCATACCGGCCGCCGGAGCAGACGGAGCCGATTTCCGGATGGTCAAGCAGGGCGGTTTCGTAAACGGTGCCGGTGTAGTAGTCCAGGCCCCGGGCAATGGTCAGGTCCACGGCGAAGTTGCTTTCCGGCACGCCGAAGGCGGAGAGGTTGGCGGTAACGGCCTTCAGCTCGGACACGCCCACGTCAAAGGTCTCGTTCTTCCCCAGATACCCTTCCAGGGCCTCCAGAACCTGGGCATTGGTGCCCCGGATGGCGATGAAGCGGAGAATTTCCTGGGCCTGTTTTTCCGTCAGGCCGCAGTCCTCCAGGAGAATGGCCTTGACCTTCTCCGGGCCGATCTTGTCCAGCTTGTCCACGGAGCGCATGATGTCGCCGCTCTTTTCTCCCAGGCCCAGCATATCGTAGAAGCCGGTGAGAATTTTCCGGTTGTTCACCCGAATCTGGAACCGGGTCAGGCCGAAGCCGGAAAAGACCTTGTAGATGATGGCGGGAATCTCCGCCTCGTTGAGAATATCCAGCTTGCCGTCACCGATGATATCGATGTCCGCCTGGTAAAATTCCCGGAACCGGCCTCTCTGGGCCCGCTCGCCCCGGTAGACCTTGCTGATCTGATACCGGCGGAAGGGAAAGGCCAGCTCGTTATAGTGCAGGGCCACATACTTGGCCAGAGGCACCGTCAGGTCAAAGCGCAGGGCCAGGTCGCTGTCGCCCTTGGTGAAGCGGTAGATCTGCTTTTCGGTTTCGCCGCCGCCCTTGGCCAGAAGGATCTGGGCATCTTCAATGGCGGGGGTATCCAGGGGTGCAAAGCCGTAGGAGGCATAAGTCTCCCGGAGGATTTTGGTCATCCGCTCAAACTGGATCTGCTTGTCCGGCAGCAGCTCCATAAAGCCGGAGAGGGTGCGGGGCTTGATAATATCCATAAATCTGTTCTCCTTCATATATAAGTGGGTTTTCGCAAAAAAGGGGCGACAAAGACTGCCGCCCTTTACAGCATTTTCAATTAGAACTTGGTCTTGCTGTGGATCATTTCACGCCAATCCAGATCGCCCCGCTGCAGGCCCAGGATGAACATTTCCGCGCTGGCCAGGTTGGTGGCGATGGGCACATTCTGCTTGTCACAGTGGCGAATGGTCTCGATCATCTGGGCATCGTCCCAGGGGTCGGTGGTGTTGGGGTCTGTAAAGAGCAGGACCAGGTCGATTTCGTTGTAGGCAATGCGGGCGTTGATCTGCTGATGGCCCCCCTGCTTGTGGGAAAGCAGCAGGGTAATGGGCAGGCCTGTATTGTCCGCGATCAGCCGCCCGGTGGTGGCGGTGGCGTAAAGACTGTGCTTCTGAAGGACGCTCTTGTAGGCCGTACAGAACTGAACCATCAGTTCCTTCTTTTTGTCGTGGGCCAAAAATGCGATGTTCATAATACAGGTCACTCCTTATCTCCGTTAAAAACGGAACTCTATATTTACAATTTGATTTTTGAGGAAATGCCCTCCAGCCTTCCGGCGATGCGGCGGAAGGCCCGGGCAGCGGGGCAGCGCTTGGCATACAAAAGGACGGGCACGCCAAAGGCCGCCGCCAGGGTGATATTGGGGTCTTCCGGCACCAGCCCCGCCAGGGGGGTACCGGTGGCATCCATCACGTCGTCAATGGTCAGCCGCACGGTGGAAAGCAGCTCTTCATCCACCCGATTGACAATGAGCCGGACGTTTTTCTTCCCCTCCAGCTCCAGAAGGTCACTGACCCGGGCGGCATCCCGCACGGCGGCGGGGCCGGAGCCGGTGACCAAAAGGAATCGGTCCGTCCAGGCGCTGGTCAGGCGAAAGCCAGCGTCTACCCCCGCGGGGGCGTCCAGAAATACAAAATCATATTGCTCCCGGGCCCGGCGCAGCAGGCTTCCGAAGCGCTCCAAATCGATTTCCTCCACGGGAACGTTCATAGGCGCGGTGAGAAAACGGAGGGAATCGTATTTGGGGTGGCGGCAGGCATCCTCCAGGCTGTAGCTGCCCTCGCACACGTCCAGAAAGGACAGGGCCCCGCAGTCGGACATGCCCAGAGAAATATCCAGGTTCCGCAGGCCCACGTCACAGTCGATGCAAAGAACACTTTTGCCCGACTCCGCCAGGGCTGTGGCAACTCCGGCGCAGACGGAGGTCTTGCCAGTTCCTCCTTTTCCGGAGACAATGGCATACAGTTCGCCCACGCAATTCTCCCCCTCATACAGTATGACACCATTATAAAGGGAAATCGCACAAAAATCAATAGGAAAAAATGCTGATTTGGAAATGATTTCATCACATTGCCTAAAAAGCTTTTGGAGGAAGTCTTCAAGGACTTTTCAAAATAAGGGTTGCGCCAGAGGAAAATGTGAGCTATAATAAATACGAAAAAATGGGCTTCGGCCCGTATAATGGAGGAATGATTCCAATGTTCAATGCTATGATCGAAACTCTGAAGGCCAACCCTCGGAAGATCGTCTTTACGGAGGGCCACGATGCCCGTATTCTGGAGGCCACTGCCCGCCTGGTAGAGGGCGGCTTCCTGACCCCCATCCTGGTGGGCAATGTGGAAGAAGTCAAGGCCAACGCGGCCAAGGGCGGCTTCAACATCGAGGGCGTAGAGATCCTTGACCCCGCCACCTACGAGGGCATGGACGCCATGGTCGAAAAGATGGTAGAGCTCCGCAAGGGCAAGATGAGCGCCGAGGACTGCCGGAAGGCCCTGTCCAAGGGCAACTACTTCGGCACCATGCTGGTGAAGATGGGCTACGCCGACTCCCTGCTGGGCGGCGCTACTTACTCCACCGCCGATACCGTCCGTCCCGCGCTGCAGCTGGTGAAGACCAAGAAGGGTGCCCACCTGGTGTCCTCCTGCTTCATCCTGGTCCGGGGCGAAGAGAAGCTGGCCATGGGCGACTGCGCCATCAACCTGAGCTACGAGGATTCCGTAGACAAGGACGGCAACGTGACCCTGACCGCCGCCCAGAAGCTGGCCGAGGTGGCCATTGAGTCCGCCCGCACCGCCAAGGTCTTCGGCATTGACCCCAAGGTCGCCATGCTGAGCTTCTCCACCAACGGCTCCGGCAAGGGCGGCACCGTGAAGCTGAGCCACGATGCCACCATCGTTGCCAAGGAAATGGCTCCTGAGCTGGCCATTGACGGCGAAATGCAGTTTGACGCCGCCGTTGCTCCCGAAGTGGGCCAGCTGAAGTTCCCCGGCTCCCCTGTAGCCGGCCACGCCAACACCTTCATCTTCCCCAACATCGAGGCCGGCAACATCGGCTACAAGATCGCCCAGCGCCTGGGCGGCTTCGAAGCCTACGGCCCCATCCTGCAGGGCCTGGCCGCTCCCATCAACGACCTGTCCCGTGGCTGCAACGCCGACGAGGTCTACAAGATGGCCATCATCACCGCCGCAATGGTGTAATAGTCCCAATCACAGCAGCCCCCGCCAAAAAGGCGGGGGCTGTGTTTTTTACGGAGCCCAGCCGACACGGTACAAGAGCTTCCCTTGGGGGAAGCTGGCTCGCCCGAGGGCGAGACTGATGAGGGAATGCGGTACAGCATGAAACATTGTGGAAACAATGGGCGAATCCGTAGAAACGTCCCCTTGCCTCTCCCTTTGGGAGAGGTGGCCGAGCGCAGCGAGGACGGAGAGGGTCAACGTTGATGATTTAGGTGGACGTAATCATTCTAAAAACGCCGCAAGGCCCTCTTAAGCCACCTGCGGTGACAGCTCTCCCAGAGGGAGAGCCAAGGCCGCCTTTTCGATATGTTTTCCCTCTGCGCCCGCTGTTCCTACAATGCGGAACGCCGTACCGCGCCTCATCCACCGCCTACGGCGGTCCCCCTTCCCCGAAGGGGAAGGTTTTGCGTGGTTCCATTCAACCGCACAGGTTGTATTCGGAACGTGGCGGGCGGCTAGTATGTATAGAGTAGTAACATAGGTAACAGGTAGAGAAGAGACATAGGTAACA
>CAKTNS010000021.1 GCA_934589225.1 uncultured Oscillospiraceae bacterium | reverse complement strand
CCTGCGGCGCCTGCGCCCAGTGCTATCTGAACGTCACCGGCGGCATCTGCCCCATTGTAGACTGCTCCAAGGGCCTGGTCAACGGCCAGTGCGGCGGTGCCAAGAACGGCAAGTGCGAAATCGACCCCAAGAAGGACTGCGCCTGGGAGAAGATCTACCAGCGTCTGGAAAAGCAGGGCCGTACCAAGGAGTTCCTGAACCAGCCCATCCAGCTGCGGGACTACTCCAAGGTCAATGTGGATGCCATTAAGGCTTATGTGGAAGAAGCCCGGGCCAAGCGCTACGAGGGCTTCTACGGCGGTGTTCATCCCACCGAGAACAAGGAATATACCGAGCATCTGGCACTGCAGAAGTTCCCCGAGCCGGACACTGTGATCATTCCTCTGGCCATGCACATTGGCGCTCCCGCCAACCCTGTGGTCCAGGCCGGTGACACGGTGAAGGTGGGCCAGCTGATCGGTGAGCAGGCGGGCTTTATCAGTGCCCCCGTGCATTCCAGCGTCAGCGGTACCGTTCTGGCGGTGGAGCCCCATACCCATCCCAACAAGGGCCCCGGTGTCATGAGCGTTGTCATCAAGAACGACGGCAAGAACACCCTGCACGAGTCCGTGAAGCCCAACAAGCCTCTGGAAGAGCTCACTCCTGACGAGATCGTAGAGATCGTTAAGGAGAAGGGCATTGTAGGCATGGGCGGCGCCACCTTCCCCACCTACGTCAAGCTGAAGCCCGGCAAGCCCATCGATGCCGTGCTGATCAACGGCTCCGAGTGTGAGCCCTACCTGACCGCCGACCACCGGGTGCTGCTGGAGTACGCCGATGAGATCGTTTACGGTCTGCGGGCCATGATGAAGGCCGTAGCCGCTCCCGAGGGCGTGATCCTCATTGAGGACAACAAGCCCGACGCCGTGGCGCTGATGGAAGAAAAGGTTGCTCCCTACGACAATATCCGTGTGGTGGCCGCCAAGACCCAGTACCCCGAGGGTGCTGAAAAGATGCTCATCAAGAAGGTCATGGGCCGTCATGTTCCCAGCGGCAAGCTGCCCGCCGATGTGGGCTGCGTGGTCGCCAATACTTCCACTGCCAAGGCGGTTTCCGATGCCATTCAGAAGGGCATGCCCCTGGTAGAGCGTGTGGTCTCCGTCACCGGCGAGTTCATCAAGAATCCCGGCAACTACATGGTCAAGCTGGGCACCAACGTCCAGGAGATCATTGACCACTGCGGCGGCATCACCGGCGACGATGTGGTCCTCAAGATGGGCGGCCCCATGATGGGCGCTCCCATTCAGGATACCAATGTGCCCATTATCAAGGGCTCCAACGGCATCATTGCCATTGCTGCGGACCATACCGAGGAAAAGGAATGCATCAAGTGCGGCCGCTGCGTGGACGTGTGCCCCATGGAGCTGGCTCCTCTGGAAATCTACAAGCTGGGCCAGCTGGGTGACGCGGAGGGCCTGCTGAAGCTGAACGTCATGGACTGCTTCTCCTGCAAGTGCTGTGAGTACATCTGCTCTTCCAAGATTCCTCTGGTCTCCAAGATCAACGCCGCCAAGGGCCTTGTGATGCCTTTGCTGAAGAAGAAATAAGGGGGACGAACACTTATGTTAATGACGAAACTCAAATCCCATGAGGTTATCAGCTCCCTGGCTTCCGGCAAGGTCTTTATCATCAACTGCCACGGCTGTAAGGAAGTTGGTTTCCCCGAAGAAGAGGCCAAGGCCATCCAGAAGGAGCTGGAGGCCGCGGGCAAAGTGGTGGGCAAGCTGACCACCGACTATGTCTGCAATCCCGACGAGCTGGCGCTGCGGCTCCGGAGCCCCATGGAGAAGATTGCCGAGGCGGATGCCGTGCTGGTATTCTCCTGCGGCGTGGGCGTGCAGACCATCTCCTCCGTACTGGAGGACAAGCCTGTTTACGCCTGCTGCGATACCATCGAGCTGCCCGGTTTCCAGGGCGTTACCCCTCTGGAAGTGGACTGCGGCCAGTGCGGGGAATGCTACCTGAACCTGACCGGCGGCATCTGCCCCATTACCGCCTGCTCCAAGAGCCTGGTCAACGGCCCCTGCGGCGGCACCAAGGACGGCAAGTGTGAGGTTTGCCCCGATATGGAATGCGGCTGGGAGCGGATCATTCAGCGCCTGAAGGCCCAGGGCCGTCTGGACGTGCTGAAGTGCGCCACCCAGATCCACGACTTTAATACAGACGAGGCTACCAAAGCCGCCAAAGAATCTGAATAATTAGGAGCGTATAGAGTTATGAGAATTACCGAGCTGTTTGATAACGGTGAATTTGTAGTTACTGCCGAGGTCGGCCCTCCCAAAGGAATTCATATTGACGGTATGGTAGAGGAGGCCAAGGAGTATCTCTCCGGCGTCCACTTCGTCAACGTCACCGATAACCAGTCCTCCGTCATGCGTCTGGGCTCTCTGGCCACCTGTAAGGTGCTGAAGGATGCGGGCCTGAACCCCATTTTCCAGCTGACCTGCCGGGACCGGAACCGCATCGCCCTGCAGTCCGATCTGCTGAGCGCCGCCATGCTGGGCATTGACAACATCCTCTGCCTCACCGGCGACCACACCAAGCTGGGCGACCATCCCCAGGCCAAGCCCGTCTTTGACCTGGACTCCGTGTCCCTGCTGCACACCGCCAGCCTGCTGGAAACCGGCAAGGACCTGGGCGGCAACGAGCTAGTGGGCGAGGCTCCCAAGTTTGCCAAGGGTGCCGTTGTGTCCCCCTGCTCTGACTCCGTCGATGCCCAGCTGGTGAAGATGGAGCGGAAAGTCGCCGCCGGTGCCGAGTATTTCCAGACCCAGGCCGTTTTTGAGCCTGAAAAGTTTATGAAATTCATGGAGCAGGCCAAGCAGTTTGGCAAGCCTGTTCAGGTGGGCATCATCATTCCCAAGTCCGCCGGTATGTGCAAGTTCATGAACAAGAACGTGGCCGGTGTCCACATCCCCGATGCCCTCATCGAGGAGCTCCAGGCCGACAAGGAAAAGACCAAGGCCGGCATCACCGGCGTGGAGATCGCCGCCCGGATCATCCGGGAGTGCAAGCCCTACTGCCAGGGTGTCCACATCATGAGCCTGGGCTGGGAGTCCAAGGTCCCCGCTCTGCTGGAGCAGGCCGGTCTCAAGTAAGCAAAAACATAAAAGGCGCATGACCCAATACGCATGAAAAAAGCCCACACCACCGCCCTTCAAAGAGGGCGGCTGGTGTGGGCTTTGTTTACTGTATTTTATGTTTCTACTTAATTGATACGGCTCAATACCCGAAACGCAGCGGGCGGCAGATTGCCGCCCCTACATCAAAATTGTTGCAAATACCGTATATTTGACGTGTCTACCATCGTTTTGCGTATCAAAAATGTGGAAAACGTAGTATGTTATCGTAGGGGCGGCAACCTGCCGCCCGCCACGTATCGATTATAACCCGTTCGGTTGAATGGTATCACCCGATATACGGTACAAATGTAGCGGCGTTGACCCAACGCCATCCAGCCCCGCCAGGGGCTGGCACCGTGGTAAATATAACCCGTTTTGTTGAATGGTATCACCCCATACAATGACAAACGTTTTTGCGTTGGACGACACAAATGTAAACGTACCACGATTCCGGCCCTCCGGGCCGGTTGGCGGCAGATTGCCGCCGCTACAGTTGGGGGTACCATATTTTGGGTGGTACCATTCAACGGCACAGGTTATACGTCCAACGTGGCGGGCGGCAGGTTGCCGCCCCTACAATACATTTGTTCCGTATTACCGTATATTTAACGCTTCAATCGTCGTGTGGCATCCTGAAAAATGCTAAAAACGACAATTTATCTGTTCCCCAGATACCGGCAAGCAGAAATCGCCGCCACCGTGCCGTCGGACACGGCGGTGGTCAATTGCCGTACTTGCTTCCGGCGGCAGTCTCCGGCGGCGAAAAGGCCGGGGGTGGGGGTTTGCATTTGGTCGTCTGTCAGGACATATCCTTGTTCGTCCCGGGCAGCAAGGCCGGATAGAGGAGCCGTATCCGGCACCCGGCCGAAGGCCACGAACAGGCCGGAAACCGGCAGGGATTCTTGGGTTCTGTCCTGCTTTTGCAGCACCAAGCCGGTAAGGCTTCCATTTTGGGCGCAGAGCGCCATGATCTGCGCCTGGGTGACCATGGTGAGATTTTTGGCGTTTTTTGCCCGCTCTACCAGGGCGGATTCTGCCCGAAAGGTGTCTCTTCGGTGGATCAGGGTCACGGTGCGGCAGCGCTCTGAAAGGTACAGGGCATCTTCCAGGGCCGTATTGCCGCCGCCTGCCACGGCCACATCCTGGTTTGCAAAGAACGCACCATCGCAAAGGGCGCAATAGCTGATGCCCCGGCCCACCAGGGACTCCTCTCCCGGGAGTTCCAGATGCCGGGGAGCGGCCCCGGCGGCGTAAATCACGGCCCGGGCCTCTACTGGGCCGTCCTCGGAGGTCAAAAGGAAGGTACCGGTGGCAAATTTTTGAATGGCTTCTACGCCTGAAAAGGACAGGGCAGCCCCGGCCTGTTCTGCCTGGACGTACATCCGGTCCCCCAGCTCCATGCCGCTGATTTGCGCCATGCCGGGGTAGTTTTCCACCAAGGGGGACAGGGTGATCTGGCCTCCAAAGCTGTTGCCCTCGAATACCGTCACCTGGCGGCCTGCCCGGGCGGCGTAGAGGGCGGCGGTGAGCCCTGCGGGGCCCCCGCCAACCACCGCAATATCAATCATGGCCATTCTCCCGCAGGAACCGGCGGATCTCTCCGGCACCGGCATAGATCCGGGGCTCCGGCCCCCAGACCACCAGGGTGGGGGCCTGCCGCAGGCCCAGGGCCTTGGCTTCCTCGGAGTACTTAGCGGCATCCTTTTCTTCGTAGGCAATGCCCGCCTGCTGAAGCAGGGGCTTCACCGCCCTGCAATTGGGGCAGGTGGCGGTGACAAAGAGGGTGTATCCTGTGGCGGTTTGGGGTGCCTGGGGCTCAGAAGTCACCGGTGTTTCGGCGGGTCGGTCCGTCTGGGGCAGGCTGGATGTGCCTACCTGATAGGTCTTGCGGTCCTGATACTCCTGGCTCTTGCCGTCGTTCCAGTTCTGCACCGGTCGGTAATAGCCGGTGATGCGGCTGTAGACCTCGGTTTTCTTGCCGCAGATGGGGCAGGTCTTCTGCTCACCGGCCAGATACCCGTGGTCCGCGCAGACGGAATAGGTGGGGGAGATGGTGTAGTAGGGCAGTTCATAGTTTTCCGCGATTTTCCGCACCAGGGCTGCGGCAGACTGCCAGCTGGGCAGCTTTTCTCCCAGGAAGGTGTGGAACACCGTGCCGCTGGTATACAGGGTTTGCAGCTTGTCCTGCACGTCCAGGGCGGCGAACACGTCCTCGGTGTAGCCCACAGGCAGGTGGCTGGAATTGGTGTAATAGGGGGTAGCACCCTCGTGGGCGGTGATGATGTCCGGGTAGCGCTGCTTGTCGTGCTTGGCAAGCCGGTAGGCGGTGGATTCCGCCGGGGTGGCTTCCAGGTTGTATAGGTCCCCGTACTGCTCCTGATAGTCGCTGAGCCGCTGACGCATGTGGTTCAGCACCCGGACCGCAAAGTCCTGGGTCTCCTCATGGGTCAGGTCCTTCCGCAGCCAGGAGGCGTTGAGTCCGGCTTCGTTCATGCCGATCAGGCCAATGGTGGAGAAATGGTTGTCAAAGCTGCCTAAGTACCGCTTGGTGTAGGGGTATAGCCCCTCTTCCATGAGACGGCTGATGGTGACCCGTTTGATTTTCAGGCTTCTGGCGGCAATGTCCATCATCCGGTCCAGCCGGGTGAAGAAATCGGCTTCGTTTTTGGCCAGATAGGCGATCCGGGGCAGATTGATGGTGACCACGCCCACGGAGCCGGTGGATTCGCCGCTGCCAAAGAAGCCGCCGCTCTTTTTCCGCAGCTCCCGCAAATCCAGCCGCAGACGGCAGCACATGCTGCGCACGTCTCCCGGCTCCATGTCGGAGTTGATGTAGTTGGAAAAATAGGGGGTGCCGTATTTGGCGGTCATCTCAAAGAGCAGCCGGTTGTTTTCCCGTTCCGACCAGTCAAAGTCCTTGGTGATGGAGTAGGTGGGAATGGGATACTGGAAGCCTCGGCCGTTGGCATCGCCCTCGATCATCACCTCAATGAAGGCCTTGTTGATCATGTCCATTTCCGCCTGGCAGTCTCCGTAGGTAAAGTCCATGGGCTTGCCGCCGACGATGCAGGGCTGGTTGGCCATATCGGCCGGAACCGTCCAGTCCAGGGTGATGTTGGAGAAGGGGGCCTGGGTGCCCCAGCGGCTGGGGGTGTTGACACCGAAGACGAAGCTTTCAATGCAGTGCTTTACTTCGTTGTAGCTCAGCTTGTCCGTGCGGACAAAGGGGGCCAAATAGGTGTCGAAGCTGGAAAAAGCCTGGGCACCGGCCCATTCATTCTGCATGATCCCCAGGAAGTTCACCATCTGGTTGCACAGGCTGGCCAGATGCTTGGCCGGGGCGCTGGTGATTTTTCCGGGAATGCCTCCCAGACCCTCCTGCAGCAGCTGCCGCAGGCTCCAACCGGCGCAGTAGCCCGTGAGCATGGACAGGTCATGGATGTGCAGGTCCGCGTTCCGGTGGGCATCGGCGATCTCCTCATCGTAAATTTCGCTGAGCCAGTAGTTGGCGGTGATGGCACCGGAGTTGGAAAGGATCAGGCCGCCTACGGAGTAGGTCACCGTGGAGTTTTCCTTGACCCGCCAGTCGGAGACCTTCAGATACCCGTCCACCAGGCCCTTGTAGTCCAGAATGGTGGAGCTCATGTTCCGCAGCTTCTCCCGGTTCTTCCGGTAGAGAATGTAGGCCTTGGCCACCTCGGCGTAGCCCGCCCGCTGGAGGACTGCCTCCACGCTGTCCTGAATGGCCTCCACGCCGATGCGGTCGTCCTGAATTTTTCCGGAAAAGTCCGCCGTGACCTGTAGGGCCAAAAGGTTGATAATATCCGGGGTGTAGGGGGTGTTTTGGGCATCGAATGCCTTGGTAATGGCATGGGAAATCCGGCTAAGGCTGAAATCGGCAATATGTCCGTCTCGTTTGACCACCTGATACATAGTGTTTTCTCCTTCCTATCGTCCGCGAATTTGTGTGTTCGGAATATATGGCAGTACCGCTTCCCGGAGCCGGTCCAGCTCCGTGTCCTGCAGGGCGGTGACGCCGGAGCCCACCAAGACCCCGGGATTTTCAAAGGGCTGCAAAAAATACCGCCGGGCCCCTTGAAGCCATTGACCGATGTCTGCCATGCTTTCGGGGGTGTGCAGGGGGGCGCAGACCGTGGTGCGAAACTCATAGTCTGCCGTGCCCTTTAAAAGCAGCCCGGCGCTTTCTTTTACGGCCTCTAAGACATCCCTGCCGCCGCAGGTTTTTGCGTAGAGACTGGGGCTGTTTTTAATGTCCATGGCCACATAGTCCAGAAGTCCGGCATTTAAAAGGTCCCCCAGCATTTTGGGGCCCGTGCCGTTGGTATCCAGCTTCACAAGAAAGCCCAGCCGGTGGAGCTGCTCCAAAAATTCCGGCAGGTCCTCCTGAATGGTGGGCTCCCCGCCGGTGACGCAGACCCCGTCCAGTTTTCGAACTCTGGTTTTGAGAAAATCCAGCACTTCCTTTACGGACAGCTCCTGGGCATCCCAGCCCGGCAGCACCAAACTTGGGTTGTGGCAAAAGGGGCAGCGCAGGTTGCAGCCCGTCAAGAAAACCGTGCAGGCAACCTTCCCGGGGTAGTCCAAAAGTGTCATTTTTTGCAGTCCGCCAATGCGCATATGCTGTCCCTCCCATGACGTCTCTGACACCAAGTATAGTATAGACTGCCCCTCCTGTCAAGCATCAAAACACAAGATGTTGTGTTCAATTTTTGGTTTGACCACAATATATAGTTTTTAACGCATAAGAACCGAAAAAACCGGGCCTCCCCAAAATGAAGGGAAGCCCGGCTTTTTGCAGTTTTAGAGGGGTTGTATCCCGCAAATCCGGAGGATTTGGGGAGGAGCGCTTACAGGTTGCTTTCTTTCCGGTTGGCACTCTTTCGCAGCCAGGAGCCGATGTTTGTCAGGCACACCAGCAGCGTCACCAGGAAGGCCCCGGGGATCAGGATCATCCACCAGGCCTTGGTCATCAGGGCCCGCTCGGAAAGGGAGAGCATGCTGCCCCAGGAAATGACTTCCAGGGGAAGCCCCATGCCCATAAAGCTCAAGGTGGACTCGGAGACGATGGCACCCCGGACGTTCATGACCACCATGAACATAATGGCGGAGAGAAAGTTGGGGGCCAGATGCCTGAACAGAATGTGGAAGAATCCGCCGCCCATGCACCGGGAGGCAATGACATATTCGGAGTTCCGAATCTGCCGCACCTCGGTACGGACCACCTTGGCAATGGAAAACCAGCTGGTAATGCCGATGATCACGGAAATGGACAGCACCGTGGGCTTGCCCCAGATGGCCTGTAAAAACAGGATCAGTAGCAGCCCCGGAATGCTGAGAAAGATTTCCGTCAGCCGCATGAGCAGGGTGTCCACAAAGTCAGAGGCCGCCCCGCTGAGGGCACCGAAGACCACGGCGATCACCGTGGAAATAAAGGTCGCCAGAAAGCCAATAGCCAGAGACACCCGGCCCCCGTGCCAGATGCAGGCGAAAATATCCCGGCCCAGGGTGTCGGTGCCGAAGAGGAACTCCCGGTTGGGGGCCTTGGCGTAGTTCATAAGGTCCAGATAGGCCGGGTCTTTCTTGCAAATGATGCCGGCAAAGAGACAGCCCAGGACGATTACCGCCAGGATCACCCCGGAAATGACAGGAAAATCCGATTTTTTCCGGGAGGTGCTGGTTTTCTGTTCCTCCGGGCGAATGCCCACCAGGGCAAAGGATTCCTGGGTCATGGGTTGGTCACCTCCGAAAGCTCTGTGGTTTCATTGGCCTTTACTCTGGGGTCAATGTGCTCGTTGATGATTTGGCCGATCATATTGCAGAAAATCACGGTGATGCCCGTCATCATGCAAAGGATCATCAGCATATTGTAGTCCGCATACCGGGCGGATTCATAGGACAAAGTGCCGATGCCCGGGTAGGAGAACACGGTTTCCACAATGTAGGTGCCGCCTAAAATGTGGGGCACGGAAATGGCCATGAGGCTAATATAGGTGGGCATGATATTGCGGATGCAGTGCCGGAACATGATCTGCCGTTTGCCCATGCCCTTGGCCTTGCACAGCAGCACATAGTCCGCCCGGATCTCTTCCAGCAGCTTGTTGCGGATCATATAGGCGTAATACCACAGGTGGCCAATCATCACCACAAACAGGGGCAGAATCAGGTGGATGATCCGGTCCCCAATGTCGTTGGCCTTGCCGGTGGCGTAGGCCCCGGAGCTGGGGAGCCACCGCAGCTGCACGCAGAAAATAAGGATCAGCACCAGGGCAAACCAGAATTCCGGGATACAGCTGGAAACGGTGCCGATTTTGCACAAAAACTTATCCAGCCACCCGTCCTCATTCCAGGCGCACAGAATGCCCAGAAGCAGGGAGCCTACAAAAATCAGGATAAAGCCCACGCCGCCCAAAATCAGGGTGTTGTTGATGCGCTTGGCAATGACCTGGGTCACAGGCTGCTTGTACTTATAGGAGATGCCAAACTCGCCCTTCAGGGCGCCCCGGAGCCACCGGACATACTGGGTGGGGATGGGGTCGTTGAGCCCCAGCTTTTCCCGGGCCCAGTTCTTTTCTTCCACGCTCATTTTCTCCGTCCGCTCCCCGTAGTAGGCCTGCAGGGGGTCCGTGGGGGTCAGCCGGGAGATGACGAATACGGAAAGAGACACCAGAAAGACGCTGACCAGGAAGATCACCAGCTTTTTGCCGTAATAGGCCATTCGGTTTTTCTTGGAAATCATAGGGCCGCCTCCTTCTGTAGAACATAGTGGCCGGGCAGGACCTCTTTAAACTGTCCTTCCGTCTCAAAGTGCAGCTCTTCGGCGTTGAGCTTGGGCCGGTTCCGCTCCCGGATGGGGTCGGGGTAGGGGATGGCGGACAGGAGCATTTGGGTGTAGGGGTGCAGGGGGTTCCGGAACAGCTCTTCCGTCTCCGCCAGCTCCACCAGGCACCCCCGGTACATGACCCCGATGCGGTCACACAGGTATTCAACCATTGCCAAATCATGGGCGATAAACAAGATGGAGAAGCCGTGCTCCTGCTGCAAATGCTTAAAAAGATTCACAATCTGGGCCTGAATGGACACATCCAGAGAGGCAATGGGCTCATCGGCCACCAGCAGATCCGGCTCCATGGACAGCGCCCGGGCAATGGCCACCCGCTGCCGCTGGCCGCCGGACATTTCCGAGGGATATTTGTCCAGGTAACTTTCGTCCAGGCCCACATAGGACAGCTGGAAGGCGGCCTCCGCCCGGTAGCTTCCTCTGGGGGGCTTGGTGTGGTTGATTTTCATGGGCTCCGCAATGATCTCCGCCACGGTCATCCGCTGGTTCAGGCTGGAAGCGGAGTCCTGGAAAATGATTTGCCGCTGGGTCTGCAAGAGGCTCTTGTGTTTCCGGGCTTCGGCGGTGTCCGTGGTGTTGATGCCCTCAAAGTAAATTTCTCCCTCCGAGGGCTTGTAGATGTTCATAATGCACCGGGCGGCGGTGGATTTGCCGGAGCCGGATTCCCCCACCAGACCGAAAATCTCCCCCTTTTGGATGGAGAAGGAAACACGGTCCACTGCCTTAATGGAGACCTTTTTGGTGAGCTTAAAGTGGTGGGTCAGATTTTGGACTTGGACGATGGGTTCAGACATGGCAGCCTCCTTTCAGAGGGCTTTCGATTTTCGGCGCTCTGGGGTCCAGCAGCCAGGTGGCCGCGTAGTGGGTATCCGAGATCCGGAACATGGGGGGCGCTTCCTCGTAGTCCACTGCCAGAGCGTATTCATTCCGGCAGGCAAAAGCATCGCCCTTGGGGGGATCGATCAGGGAGGGGGGCATACCGGGAATGGTATACAGGGCTTTTTCCCCCCGGGCCAGCGCGGGCAGAGACCGCATGAGGCCCCAGGTGTAGGGGTGCCGGGGGTCATAATAGACCTCCTCTGCCGTGCCGATTTCTACAATGCGCCCGGCATACATAATGGCCACCCGGTCCGCCGCCCGGGCCACCACCCCCAGGTCATGAGAGACCAGAATGGTGGCGGTGTTCAGCTCCTGCTGGATTTCTCGCAGCAGGTCCAGGATCTGGGCCTGAATGGTCACATCCAGGGCGGTGGTGGGCTCGTCAGCCAGAAGGATCTGTGGATTCCCCGCCAGGGCAATGGCCATGACGGTCCGCTGACGCATCCCGCCGGAAAAATTATAGGGGTAGAGCTTATAGCGCTCCTGGGGCCTTGGGATGCCCACCAGCTCCATGAGTTCGATCACCCGGCGGTAGGCCTCCTCCTTGGACATTTTGGGGTTGTGGAGCAGCACCGCCTCAGCGATTTGAGCCCCCACGGTCATGGTGGGGTCCAGGGAGGTCATGGGGTCCTGAAACACCATGGAAAAGAGCCTTCCCCGGAGCTTTGCCATGTCCCGCTCCTTATAGAGCGTAATGTCCACGCCGTTTGCCAGAATGGAGCCCCTTTCAATATAGGCGTTTTTGGGCAGAAGCTTCATAATGCTCTTGCAGAGCATGCTTTTTCCGCAGCCGGACTCGCCGACAATGGCCAGCACTTCCCCCGGGCGGAGCTCTAAATTCACGCCCCGCACCGCCTCCACCTTGCCCTGGGGACTTTTGATGGAGACGTGCAGGTCTTTAACGGTCAATAATTCATTCATAGGTCGGTTTCCCTCAGCACAGAAGCAAGGGGCTGTCGCCAGCCCCTTAAAATTATACTTATTAGCCAATCGTCCAGTCGCAGACATTCCAGAAGATGCCCACGCCGTGGTGGCCCAGAACCGTGTCGGTGGCGATGCCATGGATGTTGCTGTCCGCCACATACATGGCATCGATGTAGCAGAAGAAGGTGAAGGCCGGGGTGTTGGCCAGTTCGGTCTGGAACTTGGCGTAAGCCGCTGCCCGCTCCTCGGGAACATCGGTCTGACGGGCCTGGGTCAGGTACTCGTCGATCAGGGGGTTGGAATAGCCGGAGTAGTTGGCGCCCTTGTCGGTGCCGAACACCTTGTAGGTGTGGTCATCGGCATCGAAGGGGGAGCCCCAGCCGATGATGCAGCACTCCTGTCCGCCCCAGTCAATGCCACCGGCGGGCACGTTGGCGGTCACGTCCAGACCGATGGCCTGAAGCTGCTGGGCAGCCACCTGGGCCATATCGATACGGACCTGGTCGCCGGGGGTGGCGTTGATGACGAAGCCGATGCGCTCGCCGTTCCGGGTCCAGTAACCCTCGGCATCCTTGGTGCAGCCGGCCTGTTCCAGCAGCTCCTGGGCCTTGGCGGGGTTATAGTCATAGTGTTCGACGTCGGAGTCGTTGTAAACATTTCTCTGCAGGGGGCCATAGGCGATTTCGCCGCAGCCCAGAACCACCGCATCCAGAATGGCCTGACGGTCAATGGCATAGTTGATGGCGGGAATCAGGTCGGCGTTCTTCTGCCAGTATTCGTTCCAGAAGTTGTACAGGATGCCCCGGTAGTCGGAAGTGGTCTCGTCGTAAACGGTGTGGGTGGGGTCGTTCTTGAACAGCTGGGCATCCTTGGGGGTCACCTGGGACAGGGTCAGCTCGCCGGATTGCAGCTGCAGGGCCTTGGCGTTGTCATCGGGGACGATCTTGAAGATGATGCGGTCGATTTTGGCAGGGCCTGCAAAGTAGTCGGGATTCCGGTCCATGACGATGGCCTGGCCCTCGTCCCATTCGGTGATCATGTAGGGGCCGGTGCCAATGGGCTTGCGGAAGTAATCAGACTCCTGCATGTTTTCGCCCTCCAGCAGGTGCTTGGGCAGGATGGCCATGGTCATGTATTCCAGGAAAGCGTAGTTCGGTTCCGCCAGCTTAAAGGTGATGGTGTAGGGGTCCACAATGGTGATTTCCTCTACGTCCTCGTAGTTGGGGGCGTTTTCCGCGCCGTTTTCGGGGTCCATAATGGCCTCAATGGTGAACTTCACGTCCTCGGCGGTGAAGGGCTCGCCGTCGTGCCACTTGACGTTTTCTTCCAGGTGGAAGGTGTAAGTGTTCGCTTCCTTGTCAAACTCCCAGGACTTTGCCAGACGGGGGATGATGTTGTTGTCGCCGTCGTGGTCGGTCAGGCCGTCAAAGAGCAGCACGTTGATCTCGCAGTGCTCGTCCATGGCGGGGTTGATGCGGGTGTAGTCGTTGGAGCCGTAAACCACGGTGGTGGGCTCGGCGGCAGCCTCGGGGGCTTTACCGGTGGGGGTGGTTTCGGCAGGAGCAGAGGAGCCGCCGCAGGCAGCCATGCTCAAAGCCATTGCCAGCGCCAGAGCCGCGCAGAGCAGAGTCTTTATCTTTTTCATTTCTACATTCCTTTCGTGTGTGCTTTTTTTCTTTGCCACAACAGTGTATCACAATCTATTCCCTTTCGGAAGCCCCCTGGGGGGTTCTAAAATGAACACAATCCGGGTTTATTTTTGCAAAAAAGGCTATTCGTTTACATCCTCTGCCTCTACAAAGAGGGTGGTAACTTGAATCGGCACCGGGTAGCGGCTGAGTTTGGCGGCTTGCAGCACAAAGTCTGTCAAGTCGGCGCAGCAGCTTTTTTCCATTTTTACAATGGTGATGCTGGCGATTTCGTTGTTGGAAATGATTTTTTCCAGCTTGGTCACAATGTCAAAGTCCGTCTGGGGGCAGCAGATGAGGGGAACCTTGCCCTTTGATAGCTTCTTGTGAAAGGAGGGGCAGGCAAAGGCGGCACAGTCTGCCGCCACCAATAGGTGGGCATAGTGAAAATAGGGGGAGATTTCCGGCACCTGCCAGAGTTTGATGGGCCACTGGGGCAGGTCGCTGGTTTTGTCGTCAAACATCTGCTGGTCAAAGTTTTCCAAATGCTTCCAGGGATTAAAATTGCCATCCATTCTGTGTTCCTCCCATTACATAAATTTATCAATGGCGGTACACATGTCTTCCACAGCCTCCAGGTCCCCCTGGGCCACCGCGTCTACAATACAGTGGCGGATGTGGTCCCGGAGGATGACCTTCCCCAGGCCGTTGAGCGCCGACCGGACGGCGGCCAGTTGCACCAGCACATCGGAGCAGTCCTGGCCCTCCTCCACCATCCGTTTGACCTTTTCCAGGTGCCCGATGGCCCGGGACAGGCGGTTGACCACCGCCTTTTGGTTTTCGTGTACATGGCCATGGGGGAGGCCCAACTGGTGCATTTGCCGGTGAACCGGCTGTTCAATATCCATTCGAAACGCCCCTTTCTGCTGTTCATGAAGAAAAGCACCACACTACTTCCCCAAATAGTGTGGTGTTTTCTTAGAATAGTTGGATAGGAAAGAAATCTTTTAAGGATCAACCGTGGCTATATTCTAGCATGGCTTTTTACCCGGCGGAAGCCCCCCGGGGGGATGGGCTTTTCCCGGGCATCCCAACCCCCTGGGGGGATGTTTTTGTGGAAGATACACAAGAAATCACCGCCCGGGCCCCTGTTTGAGGGCTCGGGAAGCCCCTTAAAGGGCTCTGGTTTTGTGAGACCCTACAAAATCCCTCCGGGAACCCCCTGGGGGCCATGGAAAAACCCGCTGCCAACAGAAATGTCGGCAGCGGGAAAAACATTTAGTGCTTGGCCAGTCCGTAGGAGCGGAAGGGCTGGATATAGCGTTCGTGGCTGAGTGGCTGAGGCCTGGCATGCACGCCGGAGACCAGGCCCAGCATGGCGTAAATGGTAACGGTGGAGGAGCCGCCGTAGCTGATAAGGGGCAGAGTCAGGCCGATAACGGGCATGACACCGATGCACATGCCCACATTGATGATCAGCTGGAACATCAGAGCGGAGGCAGCGCCGAAGCAGATCAGCCGCCGCATATACTCCTGGGAGCGAATGCCCACCTGGATGCACCGGGCGATGATCAGCAGCTCCAGAATCAGGATGCCGCAGCAGCCGAAGAAACCCAGCTCCTCGCCCACGGAGGAGAAGATATAGTCCGTATGCTGGGCGAAGAGCATGCCCGCCTGGGTACGGTTGCCGTTGAACAGGCCCTGGCCCGTCAGGCCGCCGCCGGTCAGGGACATGAGGTTGATCTTACTGTGGTACCGGGCGCCCAAGCCCTGGGCATCAAAGGTGGGGTCAAACAGCACCCGGATGCGCTCCTGCTGGTAAGTACCAAGCAATGGCCAGGCGAGAAAGCCCAAAGGCACCATGGCCACCATGGCAATGATGAACCAAATCATGCCGACGCCACCGGCAAAGGCCATGCCGATAAAGATGAATACGAAAATCAGGGAAACACCGGCGTCTCCTGACAGCACCATGTTCAGGCCCACGATAAGCCCCAGGTGGAACACCATCTGCATGACCGCCGGAATGGAGGAAATGTCGTTTTGGTGTGACGACATCACCGAGGCCATGACCAGAATATAGCCGATTTTACAAATTTCGGCAGGCTGGATCATAAAGGGCAGCAAGGGGATATTCAGCCAGCTTCTGTTACCGGTATTGTTGTCCGTTCCGAAGGGAATCAGCAACAGCAGCAAAAACAGGTTGAATGCCGTCAGCAGCAGCCGGTTTTCGGACATGGTATCGGCATCAATGGAGGAAACAATGGCATACATCATGACGCCGATGGCCACGGCGGCCAGCTGGATGATGATGTATTTGACGTTGCTGGTGCCGAATTTGGAGGCATTGGTGGCACTGGCCATGACGATCACGCCAAAGCCCGAGGTGACCAAGGCCAGGGTCAGCAATACCCAGTCGCCTTTTATTTTAAAATCCTTTAATTCTTCAAAAAAACGGTGCACGGAATCAACTCCTTTGGGGGCATTATAGCGTTTTTCCGCCATAAAGTAAAGAGATAAACGGTGAATAATTTTTGACGGCCGGAAAAAAGCCCCGGAACGGCCGCCGCCGCTCCGGGGGTTCGGGTCTGTTTTTCTGCTGTTTTGCCTGTTTCCAAAGGAAAGCAATTGAAACAGGCCGGTTTCTCAAACCTGCCGGGTGGATTCCTCCACTCCGCTTCGCTCGGTCGGAATGACAAGGCTTTCAGGGGGTTGGGGCAAAAATCAGCTGATGCGGACGGCGGCGACCACCAGGCGGCCGTTGTCCAGGGTGTATTCACAGGTAGACAGGCAGATCATCTTGTCGCCGTACTGGGGGGTAATGCCGGTGTCGTAGAAGCTCAGCTTCTTGCAGTTGGAAACGAACTCGTCAAACTCCTGCTTGTTGGCGGCGTTTTCAAAGCGCTGGTAAGTAAAGCCTTCCCCCAGGTTGGCAGTGGTCTTGAAGACGGCGAAAATCTTGTACACGTGGTACTGCACCTCGCCGGTCTCGTGGTTGAAGGTGTCAAAGAAGACCAGGCTGTTGTTGTCCCAGGCGGACTTGTCCACATAGGCGTTGAGGGCTGCAAACATGGAGCCGTCCTTCATGTTGTGGCCGTACATGGTCACATTGTCGCCGGGGGTGAAGACATCGCATTCCTCCCGGGCGTAGATGCTGCCCCGGGTGCTGTTGTCGCCGTTATAATCCCGGTAGAGGTAGTAGTTGGCCTCGCTGACCGGGCTCTGCATGACGGGGTAGTCCAGCTTGGTGCCGTCGATGCGCAGCCAGCCCACAAAATCCTTGTTGTTGTTCTTCTCATAGAACCCCTTGTAGTCCCGGTTCAGGGGGAAGGTCTCCTCCGGCACCAAATCGTTGGGGTCCGGGATAAATTCCTCGGTGGTGGCGTTGGAAGCTTCCGTGGTGGCGGTGGTGGAAGCCATGGTATCCTGCCGGAGCTTGTCGTATTCGTCTTCAGACTTTTTGCCCTCCCAGAAATAGGAGCCTAAGTACACGGCGCTGCCCACCAAAGCCACGGCCAGCACCACGATAATAGCGATGTAAAGACCTTTTTTCATATTGTATCCTCCTCACGGCAAGGAATGGGATTTAATTCCTTTGCCAAAATGTAACTATCTGTAACTTATTATAATCCACAGCCGGGCTTCTGTCAAGCACAGAGCATGGGTATTGTATTAACCTTTCCTTAATTATTGGAAAACTTACCCATGGAGGTAGCCCATGCCCAGAATGTCCCGCTGCTCCCGGTAGTGGTCGCCTTCCCGCCATCCGGCGCCGGTGGAGGAGCCGGAGTCCAGGTTGACTTCCGTATTGGGCAGGCTGTCCGCAATGTCCTTGTCATTATACCGGATGCCGTCCCACCAAAGCCGCTTCAGCCAGGTCATTTCCCGCACCGGGTCCGCCGGGCCGTAGGTGTAGCACAGGTTCAGGTCCTCCAGTTTTTTGCACTGCTGCAAGGGGCTGTAGTCCCGGCAGAGGGTCAGGAACATTTCCAGGAAGATGAGATTCTGGCAGTCCGCCAAAGGGGTAATGTCCGAAATCCCCGTGTCCGCAATGATCAGGTATTGAAGCTTGGGGAAGTAGCGCACCCAGTCGCAGGTCTTCAGGGGCATGTGCCCCACGTCCACGGCAATCACATCCGGGCAGTAGCGCAGGTCGTCCAGCTGGCCCTCATAGACCTCCTGGCCGGTTTTCACCGGGGCAAAGAACAGACTGTCCGTCCGCACCCGGACCTTGCCCGCATAGACGGTCCACACAATGCGCACGTTCTCGTGGCGCTGATTCAGCGCGTCCAGCTCCTCGTTTTCCAGGCCGCAGTCGGAAAGGTCCACTTTTTCAAGCTTCGGATAATAGGGGAGCGCTCCTTCCAGGGCCTCCAGATCGGTGATGGGCATACCGGACAGGTCCGCTTCCACGGCATCGGTCCGCAGCCGGATGGGCCCAAAGGTCCCTTCCCACAGGAAAAACACCTGGGGGTTGTCATCGCAGAGCTGCCGCAGCTCCTCTTCCTCCAGGCCGCACTCCAAGAGATTTACTTCCTGCAGATTCGGGTAACACTCTAGCAGCCTTTGCGCCAGCTCCAGGGTCAGGGGGCATTGGTTCAGCGACAGTACGGTCGTCCCTGCATCCAAAGGCACGTCCCGGTCAGCCAGGGCGTAAAAGAGCCCGATTTGGGGGAACTCCCGGTGGAGCCGGGAAATCAGCGCCGGGTCCGGCAGTTCTGTTTTAAAGAGAATCGTCTCGACCTGGGGAAGGTGAGGAAGGTTTCGTGCCAGTTCCTCCGGGTCTGCTTCGTGAAGCTCCAAAGACCGGACCCCCGGCCCCCAGCGAAGCCCTCCCAGGTCCACCCGGTAGTTGACCTTGCACTCCGGCCGCAGCTCTGACAGCAGCTCCAGGGCATCGTAATCCCGGCACTCCAGGCCGTCAACCTGTAAAAGCCCCGGAACCAGGGCCAGCGCCCGGGCCTCCTCTGCCGTGAGGGTCGTGACCGTCACCTCTTGGGTGTCCTGGGGAAGAAACCGCCCCTGAAAGGGAATATCCCAGGTAATTTCGCATGCGGGATTTGCCGCCCGCAGCATCTCATAGGAAGCCACATCCAGCCCCGTGCCCCGGGCATCCAGTGCTTTCAGCTGGGGAAAGTCCCCCAGCCGGTCAAATTCCACACCCTGCACCCCGGAAAGGTCCAGCACCTCCGAGGCCTTTAAATAGGGCTTCCCGGCGAGAACCCGGTAATTCCTGCAAAAAAGATACCCGCCCAAGGCCCCAAGAACTCCCAGGACCGCCGCCGCCATGGCAAGCACGGCCCCCATCCGTTTTCTGGTCTTCATGCGTCCTTCCCCCATTCTCCCTGATGACGAAAAGTATTATGTAACCAATACCTATTATGAAGGCTGGCCCCCAAGAAGTCAAGGCATTTCCGGAAGAGAACCAATAAATCTTTGCGCAAAACTTTTTTCTTGCATTTTTGTCCCAAGTGTGCTATCCTATACAAGTCAATGGAGCGCCCCGGTTTGGGCGGCCTCCGAGACCCAGATAACATCCTTTCGGATGTTCATACGCCGGTGTGTTGGAATGGTAGACGAGGAGGACTCAAAATCCTTTGGTAGCGATACCGTGTGGGTTCGAGTCCCACCACCGGCACCAAAAAGAGAGGGATGCGTTGTTGCATCCCTCTTTTTTGGTGCCATCGAGTCCCACCATCGACATAGGACACTGTTTTGTACCCTCTGGTTATTGCGGTTGGCCGGAACCAATCTCTCGGATAATCTCGTCCAGATTTCTGCGCCCGTATAGGATTCGTAAAACATAAATCGTTTCCGAACTCTTATCTAGGAAATAGTACATGATGTAGTTGCCGACAACCTTTTTGCGGATGCTTTTGTTGGAAATGAGCTCGTTGTTTATGGGGCTGCCGCTTTCGGGAAAGGAACAGGCCTCCAGGATGACGTCTTGGAGTTTGCTTATAATTTCTGTGGCGGCCTGTTTGTTTTCAAGCTGAATGGCGATATAGGATACAATTTCATCCAAGTCCCCTTCGGCTTTTTCGGTTAATTGATAGGCAAATCTAGATGCCATATTTGTCCCTCAACCCGTCAATGACTGCCGCACCGTCCTTCACTCGACCGTTCTTCACATCTTCCATCCCAGCGATGAGGGCCTGGGCTTCGTACAATTTCCGCATGGTTTTTTCATAATACTCAATGTCCATGACGACCAGCCGCCCGTATCCGTTTTTCGTCACATATACCGGACCGTTTTCTTCGGCGCAGCGGCGTTCCACCTCAACGGTGTTTTTCAAATCACGCATTGGAATGATCTGCATAGTATCCGCTCCTTTCTTGTGGCTATATTATACTCCAAATAAAGCCGCGATGCAAGAGCCGCAACAAAGCTTTTTGCAGCGCAAAAAGACCATCGAGTCCCGCCATCGGCACTGTGTATTTACAGCATCTCCCGTTTCAGGTCTGCAAATACGTCTGAAGCCGGACGGGAATTACCGGCTTTTGCCTCGTTCATGCCCTGCTCCATCATGGCATGAAAAGCGGCATCGTCCAATTCGTCCCGAGCGGCGGGCGCTTTGGGGACACACAGAGAAAAGGGAATGCTGCGGGTCATGATGATTTGTTTATAAAGCGTGTTGATTACAACAGAAACGGGAATGCCGAGCATATCCATGATTTCCTCTGCTTGCTCCTTTACATTGGGCTCCACACGAGCCACTACATTTGCGGTTTTTGCTGCCATCGTTCATACCACCTTTCGTGTTTTATTATATCCGGATGTATGGCGATTTGCAATACAATAATGAAAAATTTACAATTGGATAGAATCAGAAAAAGTGGATGTGTGCTTCGGAAAGAAAATTGCAGAAAAATGGTCATAAACAGCGGATCACAGGGTTCCACAATACGCACGTTTACAACGGCGTGAAATTCCTATAATACGCAGGTTCAACACGAAGGATTGCCTGCTGCTTTAGAAAAATGTGTTTGATCACATGGAAAACAGTCAGAAAAATGTGCAAAAATCATATTGCTATCTTCAGAAAAATGTGTTAATCTAATGTGGAAAACACAGGAAAAAGGTGAAGCACATGAAACGAAACGCACTGGAAGATTTGCTGCGCTGGAAATCCGGCGAGGATCGGAAGCCCATGGTCCTGAAAGGAGCCAGACAGGTGGGGAAAACCTGGCTGATGAAGGAGTTTGGAAGAGTAGCATATGACAGCTTTGTATACTTCAACTTTGACGAAGAAGAGGAACTGAAATCCATTTTCGAGGCCAACAAGAATCCGCATCGAATCGTCGAACTGTTGTCTTTGATTGCCGGTGAAAAAATCCTGCCGGGAAAGACACTGATCATTTTTGATGAAATTCAGGAATGTCCTCCGGCACTGAATACCTTAAAATACTTCAAAGAGAAAGCAAACGATTACCATGTGATCGCGGCAGGAAGCTTGCTGGGAACACTTCTGGCAACACCGAAATCCTATCCTGTCGGAATGGTCAATCTTCTGGATATTTACCCGCTGACCTTTGATGAGTTCCTGGACGCAACGGACCCGGTACTCTACACTTACTATGAAAGCATCCAAAAGGAACAGCAAATCGAAGAAATCTTCCACAATCGGCTGCTGGATGCCTATAATAATTATCTCATAGTCGGCGGAATGCCGGAATGTGTTTCTTCCTGGGTCAAATACAAAGACCCGGCTAAGATCAGGGAAATCCAGCGTGAACTCATAGAGGTATATGAAAACGACTTCTCAAAGCACAACGGGAAAGTCAACAGCGGACGCATCCTGATGGTGTTCCGCAGCATTGTGTCCCAGTTGGCAAAGCCGAATGAAAAGTTTATCTATGGCGCTGTACGGCAGGGGGCTCGTGCCAGAGATTTTGAGGAGGCCATTGAATGGCTGGTTTCCGCCGGAATGCTGAACCGGGTTTATAATGTTGGAAAGATGGAGCATCCGCTGACCGCTTTTGACAAGCTGGACCAATTCAAGCTATTCCTTTTCGACACAGGATTGCTGAAATATATGGCGGGCATTGATAACAGCGCAATTCTGCTGAAAACAGATTACCAGTTCAAGGGCCCGCTGACGGAGAACTATGTTCTGCAGCAGCTCCGGGGACAGTTTGAAGTGGAGCCGCGGTATTACGCCGACAAGAACAGCGAGATCGACTTTGTGCTGCAATACGGTACAGAAATCATTCCCGTAGAGGCAAAGGGTGGAGAGGACAAATCTGCCCCTTCGTTTAAGCGCTATATTGCCCAGAATCGACCAAGATACGCGTTACGATTCTCTCGCAGAGGGTATCGCAAAGATGGAGCGATCACAAATCTTCCCCTGTATCTTGCGAGAAAGACCAAAGAACTGCTTTAAGTTTTACACAGATAAGACAAAAAAACGGCTGCCTCCCGGTGAGACAGCCGTTTTTATAAGAGATTTTTCCATCACCCGGCCAGGGCCTGGTCGATGTTGGCCTGGAGCATGGCCATGTTGCTTTCGTTGTCGATGCCGCCCAGGACGGGGGCGCCTACCAGGTTGCCGTTCCGGTCTACCACGATGGTGGTGGGGAAGGCCTGGATGTTCAGGGCGAAGGTGCCGGCCTCGCTGGAGGAGTCAAAGTAGACGCAGCGGTAGGTGGCGCCCTTGGCTTCCAGCAGCTTCTTGGCGTTTTCGATGCCCTCCTGGTTGCCGTCCAGGGTGCCCACGTTGATGCCGATGACCTCGCCGCCCTGCTCGGCCACCTTCTTGTTCAGGGCATCCAGCTCTCCCAGTTCCGCCACGCAGGGCTTGCACTCGTTGAACCAGAAGTTGATGACGGTGAAGGCGTTGTTGGCAAAGAGGCTGCTGTCTACGTCTTCTCCGTCCAGGGTCTTGCCCTGGAACTGGGGGAAGGCTTCGGCGGTGCTGGCGGCGGTGCCGCTGTCATCCTGGGGGAGGCTGGAGATCTGCTCTTCAATGTCCCGGATCTTGGCGGCGTCCTCTTTCAGGGCGGCGTAGTCCTTGTCAGAGAACTGGGTCTTGACGTTTTCCAGGGCGGCGGCCAGGAAGTCGCCGTAGTTGGTGCTGAGCACGCTTTCGGTGACGTTTTTGTCCATGGACAGGAACACCTTGTCCCACAGCTCCTGGTGGGCAGAGAGGATCTGGTTTTCTTCGTTCATCAGCTCGTCGAGGGTTTTAGCGGGCTGGGCCTTTTCGCCGCAGGCGGCCAGGGAAAGGGCCATGGTCAGGCACAGGACCAGGGCCAGAATACGGGTAAGCTTCATGTTGTTGTCTCCTTTTCAGATGGTTGTTTGTTGGCATCGCCAAAGCCGTATTTGTAACGGATGGCGGAGGTGGGGCAGGCTTTGACGCACATGCCGCAGCGGATACACTCGGTGTGATTGGGGCTCTTGGTAATGTCCACATCCATTTTGCAGCTTCTGGCACAGGCCCCGCAGGATACGCATTTCTCCTTGTCCACCTGCATCTGGAACAGGGAGACCTTGTTGAGCAGGGCGTAAACCGCGCCCAGAGGGCACAGCCACTTGCAGAAGGGCCGGTAGAACAGGATGCTTCCGACGCTCACCGCCAGAAGAATCCCCAGCTTCCAGGAAAAGAGCTTTCCCAGGGCGGCCCGGATGCCGCTGTTGGCAATAGATAGGGGAATGGCCCCCTCCAAAACGCCTTGGGGGCAGAGGTACTTGCAGAAATAGGGGTCCCCCATGCCCAGCTCATTTGCGGCCACCACCGGCAGCAGCATGACAAAAATTATCAGAATGCCGTATTTCAGGTACCGCAGGGGCTTGAGCTTTTTGGTGGACAGCTTCTTTGTGGGGATCTTGTGCAGCAGCTCCTGGAAAAAGCCGAAGGGGCAGAGGAAGCCGCAGATGAACCGCCCCAGCAGCACCCCCAAAAGGATCAGCGTTCCGGTGATGTAATAGGAAAACCGGAATTTAGATGACCCCACCACCGCCTGAAACGCCCCAATGGGACAGGCCCCCGTGGCCCCCGGGCAGGAGTAGCAGTTGAGTCCCGGCACGCAGGCATGCTTGGCGGCTCCCTGGTAAAGGGTGCCTTTCCGGAAGTTCAGCAAATGGGGATTGGTCAGCAGCGTGGCCCCGGCCTGCAAAGCTCCCCGGAACCGGGCCAAAAACGGTATCTTTTTCTTATCCAATGCCCACACACTCCATACACAGTCGAATTGCCTTTGTAAAAACGGTGGCGGCTTCTCCGCGCCAGGCGCCGTAGAAGACCATCAGGCACCCGGTGAGCAGCAGCACCCATTGGGCGGCGGTTTTATATCGCGTCATGGGGGTTCCTCCCTGATTGATGTTTGCCGCCGGAGTCCTCCGTAGGCAACGTCCGTATTCTATCAAAGGAATGTGAATAAATCCAGTGAAAAAATGAAAAAACAAGAAAAATAAGATTTTCTTAAAAGAAAACCCAGCGGCAAACAAAAATGCATTGTTTCAGAATGATTCATAAAAATACTTGCATATCCGTGAATATAATGTTATAATAAATCGCCAATCGTTTATATACGATGGCTGCGTTTCTAGCGTTAGAGAGGTTCCTTTGCGCGTTCATTCGGCCCCGTGGCCCTGTGGTTCCGGGAGAAGGGGATAAACCTTCTTCCAAAGGTGATTTTTTCTGATGGCGGAAAGCCGTATTTTTGCGATAGTCCACAGGTCATTTGTTCTTTAGAAGTGAGGGGAGTATGAGGCCTTTTTTGCGGAACCATAAAGGATTTACGCTGATGGAAATGCTCATCGTCGTGGCCATCATCGGCGTTTTGGTGTCAGTTGCCATTCCTATTTTGGGAAGCCAACTGGAAAAAAGCCGGGAGGCGGTGGACTTGGCCAATGTCCGCGCGGCCTATGCAGATGTGCTCACGGCCTCCATGCTGGGGCAGACGGCGGAGACGGTCAAGGTCGTGCAGCTCAAACAGCAGCAGGACAACTGGCAGTCTATAGACCCTGTGAACATCGGCGGCATCACCCACTATAAAAATCAGAAGGATACGGACAACTGGAAGGGGAACCCCACCGCCGGCGGGGAATGCAAAGTGACCTATGAGGAGTCCGTAGGCGTGTGCCTGGACTGGACAGGAGGCGGCGGCAGCCAGCCCCAGAGGCCGAACATCGATTTTGAGGAGGAAATCCACGAAAACCCCGCGATTCTGAAGTTTCGGGCAATGCATCCCGATAGTACCCAATTTGAAATCGATTCCAGAAGCACCAACTCGACCATGGTGCCGGAGGTACAGAAAAATCTTAGTAAAAACAGCTTGCTGAACTATGGCACCTGGGCCTATCTGGCGGATAACAAGAATAAACAGGCTTGCCTGTTCTGGACCAGTGTAAATACCAACACTGTTGGCGAGAAAAAGACCATTCCCGTGATCGTCAGCAAGAAAGTCGGCGATAACAAGGAGGTATTCTATATCTCCGAAACGGTAACAGCCACAAGACCGAGTCCCAAAGGCAATTATGTGGCCATTGCGGAACATATGGGCAGTGCGAATGGCTTCAGGAAGTATACAACGGGAACCGAGTACGACACCCTGGAAGATGCCTACAAGGCCTATGAAAAGCTGCTGAATACCGAAGAAAAGTATTCCCAGTATCGGGATACGCTGCCAAAGTAAATAGACAAGGCCCTCCGGTTATATGCGGAGGGCCTTTCAAATTTTCACAAGAATGGGGCCCTAAAAAATTTCAACCTTGTGGGAAATGGCTCTTGTTTTCAAATTTCGGAATGCTATAATTGGGACAAACCTACAAAGGAAAGAGACGATCCTCAATGGAATATTTATTGGCTATCGGTGTTGCGATGTTTGCCGGACTCTTTTTGTCACGGCTGGCTTCCCGGTTTAATTTGCCGGATGTGACCAGCTACCTGGTTGCGGGCATTCTGGTGGGGCCGCTGTGCCTGGGTGCTTTGGGCATCCCCCATCTGGGCCTTCCGTCTTTTGAGTTTGTAGACCGCTTGAGTCTCATCAGCGACATGGCCCTGGGCTTTATCGCCTTCTCCATCGGCCCGGAGTTCCGGCTGGAGGAGCTGAAGCACATTGGCCGTCAGGCCACGGTGATCGCTATTTTTCAGGCACTGTCTGCCACGCTCTTTGTGGATTTGGGGCTTCTGGCCCTGCATCTGCTGCTGGGGGACAGTCTGCCGGTATCCACCTGCATCATTCTGGGGGCCATCGGTGCGGCCACGGCCCCTGCCGCCACCATTATGGTGGTGAACCAGTATAAGGCCAAAGGCCCCCTGACAAGTTTGCTGCTTCCCATTGTGGCCCTGGACGATGCGGTGGGCTTGGTGGTCTTCGCCGTGTCCACGGGCATTGCCAAGGCCCTGACCTCCGGCTCCGTAAACCTGATTTCCGTGCTGGTAAACCCCGCCATTGAGATCGTGGCATCTCTGGCCCTGGGTGCTGCCCTGGGGTGGCTGTTCAGCGTGGTGGAAAAGTTTTTTAATTCCCGCTCCAAGCGGCTGAGCCTGGCGGTGGCCTTTGTGTTTCTGTGTACCGCCTTTTCAAAAGTGGAGAAGACCTTCTCCTCCGGGGTGTCGATTGGCTTTAGCCCCTTGCTTGTGTGCATGATGTGCGGCACCATTTTCTGCAACCTCTGTGATTTCTCCGAGGAAATCATGTACCGCTGCGACCGGTGGACGGCCCCGCTGTATGTGCTCTTCTTTGTGCTCTCCGGCGCGGAGCTGGATTTGCGGGTCTTTGCCAGCGGCGCGGTGGTCTGCGTGGGCCTGGTGTATATCCTCATGCGCTCCGCGGGAAAAATCATCGGCGCGGGGGTCAGCTCCCGGTTTATGCAGTGTCCCGGGCAGGTGTGCAAATATCTGGGCATCACCCTGCTTCCCCAGGCTGGTGTGGCCCTGGGCATGTCTGCCTCAGTGGCGGCGGACTTTGGAGCCGAGGGGGCCATTATCCGCAATATTGTGCTCTTCTCCGTGCTGATTTACGAGCTGGTGGGCCCCATCCTGACCAAGATGGCCCTGTCTGCCGCCGGGGAGATCACCGAGAAAACCAAGACCAGCCGTGGCGCCATGCCCCAAGGGGAGAACTGATTTTCCAGAAAATCTAAGTGAAACAACCGATCAAAAAGGCATCGGACGGAAACGTTCGATGCCTTTTTGAGCAGCTATTTCTATTTGTTTTTGACGGCCTGCCGGATGGGCCCGGTCATGTAGAGGCTGCCGAAGGCCAGAATCGTGCCCTCTGTTCCGGCCAGAGCCAGGGCCTCCGTTACCCCTTCTTCCACAGACCCCGCCGCCTGGGCGGGCTTGCCCAGCTGCCTGAGGTAGTCCGCAAGGCTCACGGCATCTAAGGCGCGTGGGTTCTCCGACGTGACCGTGACGAATCGGGAGATGAGGGGCACCAGGTCCTTGTACATCTCCAGATAGTCCTTGTCGGCCATGACCCCGGTCAGGGCGACGATTTCCCGGCCCTCCAAATAGGTTTTCACATTCTCCGCCAGCGCCGCAAAGCACTGTTCATTGTGGCCCCCGTCTACAATGAAGATGGGTTCCCGCCGCAGCAGCTCAAACCGTCCGGGCCAGACCGTATTGGCGATGCCTTGATAGACCGCCTCCTCCGGGATGTTCCGGCCCTGCTGCCGCAAGGCCTCCAGGGTTTCCAGCACCACGGCGCAGTTCCGGGTCTGGTGGGCCCCCAGCAGGGGAAGATAGAGGCCCGGATACTGCTTGTAATCCAGGATCTGGCCGGAAAGGTCACTGCGCTTCACCTGGATTTGGGAGAAATCAGCGATTTGCAGAGGGATGCCCCGCTCCCGGCAGACCCCGGTGACCACTGCTTCTACTTTGGCGGTGTTGGGGTAGAGCACTCCCCGGCAGCCGGGCTTCAGGATGCCGGATTTGTTTTCCGCAATGGCCTCCAGGGTGGAGCCCAGCTGGGCGGTGTGATCCAGGCCGATGTTGCACAGCACCGCCGCCTCCGGGGCGGGGATCACGTTGGTGGCGTCGTTCCGGCCCCCCATGCCCACCTCCAGCACCACAATGTCGCATTGCTTCTGGGCAAACCAGCATAGCGCAATGGCCGTTACCAGTTCAAACTCCGTAGGCGGGTCGGAAAGGGCCTGGGCCGCGGGCTTTACCAGCTCTGTGACCTGGGCCAGTTCCTCATCCGCAATGTCCCGGCCATCCACATTCATCCGCTCGTTGAACCGCCAGAGAAACGGGGAGGTGTACAGACCCACCCGATACCCCGCGGCCCGGAGCACCGAGGCGGTCATGGCGGCGGTGGAGCCTTTGCCGTTGGTGCCGGTGATGTGGACATAGGAAAGCTGCTCCTGGGGGTTTCCCAGCCGCTCCATCAGCTCCTGGATGCGCCCCAGCCCCGGGGCCGCACCCTTCCGGATGGTGCCGTGAATGTAGGAAAGGGCTTCTTCATAAGTCATGGCGTTTCATTCCTTTGTTGATTTCTCCTTGGATTATAGCAGGTTTTTTCAAAAACGCAACGAAAAAGCACCGGGTACCTGAAATTACCCGGTGCTTTTGAAATACAGCTTATACGATGCCCTGGGCGTTCATAGCCTCGGCCACCTTCAGGAAACCGGCAATGTTGGCACCGGCAACATAGTTGCCCTCCATGCCGTATTCCTTGGCGGCAGCGTCCAGGTTGTGGAAGATGTTGGCCATAATGCCCTGGAGCTTCTGGTCTACTTCCTCAAAGGTCCAGCTCAGCCGCTGGGAGTTCTGGGTCATCTCCAGAGCGGAGGTGGCCACGCCGCCGGCGTTGGAGGCCTTGCCGGGCAGGAAGCGGACACCGTGGTCCTGCAGGTACTTGGTGGCATCCAGGGTGGTGGGCATGTTGGCACCCTCGCACACGGCGTAGCAGCCGTTGGCAACAAGAGCCTTGGCATCCTCCAGCAGCAGCTCATTCTGGGTGGCGCAGGGCAGGGCAATGTCGCACTTGGTGGTCCAGACGCCCTTGCCCTCGTGGTAGACGGCGTTGGGACGGGCCTTGGCGTACTCCGTCAGACGGGCACGCTTGACTTGCTTGACCTGGATCAGCGTGGCCACGTCAATGCCCTCGGGGTCGTAGACCCAGCCGGTGGAGTCGGAGCAGGTCACGGGCTTGGCCCCCAGCTGCCAGGCCTTTTCAATGGCATAGGTGGCCACGTTCCCCGCGCCGGAAACGGCGATGACCTTACCCTGGAGATCCTGGCCGTTGTGCCGCAGCATTTCCTGGGTGATGTACAGCAGACCATAGCCGGTGGCCTGGGTTCGGGCCAGGCTGCCGCCGTAGCTTAAGCCCTTGCCGGTGAATACACCCTCGTATTGGCCGGTGAGCCGCTTATACTGGCCGTAGAGGTAGCCGATTTCCCGGGCACCGACGCCGATGTCACCGGCGGGCACGTCCTCGTTGGCGCCGATATACTTATAGAGCTCGTTCATGAAGCTCTGGCAGAAGGCCATGACTTCCCGGTCCGACTTGCCCTTGGGGTCAAAGTCCGCGCCGCCCTTGCCGCCGCCGATGGGCAGGCCTGTGAGGGAATTCTTAAAGGTCTGCTCAAAGCCCAGGAACTTGAGAATGCCCAGATTGACACTGGGATGGAGCCGCAGGCCGCCCTTGTAGGGTCCGATGGCGGAATTGAACTGCACCCGGTAGCCGTTGTTCACCTGGACCTGACCCTTGTCGTCCACCCAGGGCACCCGGAACATGATGACCCGCTCCGGGGTGACCAGACGCTCCAGGAAGGCGTTCTTCCGGTAAGCGTCCTCGTTCTTTTCGATGACCACCCGCAGGGATTCCAGGACCTCGGTCACTGCCTGCAAAAACTCGGGCTGGTCAGGATTCTGAGCGGCAACCCGCTCCAAAATTTCATTTACGTAGCTCATAGACGATTGTACTCCTCTCACGGTTTTTGACTGGGGCCTATTGTAGCAGAAAACGCCGGGCTTTTCAACCACTTTTCGCAATTTACTTTTCCGGTCTTGCAAAAAATGTGCATTTGACAGGATGTGCCCCAGGATGTTGGGGCTGATTATGGGATTTGACGAATAGAATCTGTCAAATCCGGGGGAGCAGGGCTTCCTCAACGGCCCGGGCCAGCAGGTCTACATCCTCCTGTGTGGTCTCCCGGCTCAAAGAGACGCGGAAGGAGGCGTCGATGGTCTCTCCGTCAATGCCCATGGCGCTGAGCACGTGGCTCCGGTGGCCCTTGGCGCAGGCGGAACCGGCGGAAACGCAGATGCCCCGGTCCTGCAATAAATTGATGGAATTCTGGGTGGGCAGCCTGGGAATGGCCACATTGAGGATGTGGGGGGCCTCATGGGCACCGTTGAGCTTCACCCCGGGCAGGGCGGAGAGTTTTTCACAGAGGCTGTGCAGCAGCTCTGCCTCCCGCTGGATGTCCTGCCGGAAGGTCTGTCGTCCCGCCTCCGCCGCGGCGGCAAAGCCAAAGATGGCCGGGGTGGCTTCGGTGCCGCTGCGGTAGCCCCCCTCCTGGCCGCCGCCTAAAATCAGGGCCGGGAAGGATTTGAGCTTGGGGCTGATGTACAGGGCCCCGGCCCCCTTTGGGCCGTGGATTTTGTGGCTGGATACGGAGATCAGGTCCGCCCCCAGGGTTTTGGCCTGGAAGGGGATTTTCAGAAAGCCCTGGACCGCGTCGGTGTGAAACAGGGCATCGGGGCAGAGCCTGTGGGTGAGCCGGGCCATCTGGGCAATGGGCTGCACAGAGCCTACCTCATTGTTGACCATCATAATAGAGACCAGAATGGTGTCCTTCCGCAGGGCGGCTTTCAGATCATCCATAGAAATGTTTCCCAGGCCATCCGGCTGCAAATAGGTGACCTCAAAGCCCTGGGCCTCCAGGTCCTTCATGCAGTTTAAAATGGCGTGGTGCTCCATGGCGGTGGTGATGATGTGCTTGCCCCGCTTGCCCAGGCGCTTCACCGTGCCGTAAATGGCCCAGTTGTCGGCTTCGGTGCCGCAGGAGGTGAAAAAAACCCGGTCGGGCTCGGCCCCCATGGCGGCGGCTACCTGCTGCCGGGCAAGCCGCAGCTGCCGGGCGGCGTTGATGCCGAAATCATACAGGGCCGAGGGGTTCCCCCAGTCCTGGGTCAGGGCCCGGGTCATGGCCTCCACGGCCTCGGTGCAGGGCTTGGTGGTGGCGGAATTGTCCAAATAAATCATGTCGTTCCTTACTTTCCAACGCAGAAGCGTTCAAAAATCCTTGCGGTGATGTCCTCCCGGACGGTGGCGCCGGTGACCTCTCCCATGGCCTCCATGGCTTCCTCTACATCCAGCAACAGCGCGTCCGGGGTCTGGCCCAGCTTCAGCCCCTGCAGGGCCCGCAGCAGGCTTTCGTAGGCCCGGCGGCAGGCATCATACTGCCGGGGGTTGGTGAGGATGGAGCCGTCACAGGGGGCTTCCCCGGCGAACAGGTCATCGATGCAGTTTTTAAGCAGGTCCAGCCCCTCGCCGGTGGCGGCGCAGATGGAGATGATGTGCATGAAAGGCAGCTCCGCGGGCTCCACCACCTGGGGCAGGTCTCCTTTGTTAATAAGGGCAATGGCCGCCGGGGCATCCAGGCACAGCTTCGTGATTTCCCGGTCCTCCTGGGTCAGGGGCTGGCTGCCGTCGCAGACGAAAAGGGCCAGGTCCGATTCTTCCAGAGCCTTTCTGGAGCGGTCCACCCCCAGGGCCTCCACGGTGTCCTGGGTGTCCCGGATGCCGGCGGTGTCAATGAGCCGCAGCCGGGTAGAGCCTGCCAGTACGGATTCCTCCACCGTGTCCCGGGTGGTGCCGGGGATGGCGGTGACGATGGCCCGGTCAAACCCCGCCAGGGCGTTGAGCAGGCTGGACTTACCCACGTTGGGCCGCCCCACAATGGCGGTCTGCACCCCCTGCCGCAGAATGCGGCCCTGGCCATAGGTGCTCAAAAGGCTGTATAGCCCCTTGGCATCCTGCCGCAGGGACTGGGCGTAGTTCTGTAGACCAAAGTCCGCAATGTCCTCATCGGGATAGTCCAGAACCGCGTGGAAATGGCTGCACAGGTCCGTCAGGTGGTCATAGATGGGGGTGATGACCCTTTGCAGCCGCCCCTCTACCTGCCCCGCGGCATTGGCGGCGGCATCGGCGGTTTCGGCTTCAATCAGGTCAATGACGGCCTCGGCCTGGGTCAGGGCCAGCTTGCCGTTTAAAAAGGCCCGCTTGGTAAATTCCCCCCGCCCCGCGGGCCGGGCCCCGGCCTGATACAGGCTTTGCAATAGGGCAGACAACACGGCAGGGGAGCCGTGGCAGTGAAACTCCACCGTATCCTCGCCGGTGTAGCTGTGGGGTGCCCGGGACACCACGGCCATGGCCTGGTCCAGCACCCGGCCCTGGCTGTCTTTCAAGGTGCCCAGAGTCAGCTTCCGGTTTTCGGCCCGGTGCAGATCTCCGCTGAAAAGCTGCTGGGCCACATCAATACACCCGTCTCCCGACAGGCGCAGGATGCCGATGGCAGAAACCTGGGCGCCTGTGGAAACGGCGGCAATCACATGAGACATGGTTCTCTCCTTATCTGTTCAAAAATTCCAGGGCGTCCCCCGGGGTGGCAATATAGCGCATCAGCTGGTAGGCGCACATAATGGCCAGAGGCTCCTGTTCCAGAATCCGCCGGGCCTCCTGCCGGTCCGCCAGCACCACCTGAATTTCCTCCGTGGCCTCCTGGTGGCAGCAGGTGGGGGTGCCGGTGCAGCGGCCATAAACCGTGGCGCAGCTTTCGTCGGTCATGCCAACGCTTGTAAAGAAGGGGCGGCCCAGGCCGTGATCCTCCACCGGGTTCAGGGTCAGGCCGGTCTCCTCGTAGAGCTCCCGGATGGCCGCCTGCCGGGGCTCCTCTCCCGGCTCCACCAGCCCCGCGGGTAGCTCATAGACATAACCCCCGATGGGATACCGGTATTGCCGGATCAGCACCACCCGGTCCTGGTCGTCCAGGGCGAAAATCACCACCCCGTCCGCGGGGTTCTTCCCGGTGACGGCCTTCAGCGTTTCGGGATTGCCGTTCCGGGAGGCCATGTAGTAGTCAAAAGCCGCCCCATCCCGCCGCCGGGCCTCCAACTCATAAAGACTTAAATATTTGCTTCCCGCAAGCTTCCGGATTTTCCCCACCTGAGACATGACGGAGCCTCCTTATCGTTGTTTTTATTGACACTTTATCATACCATCCACGGAACAGAAAAGCAAGGGGCAGAAAAGGGCGGAATTAAATTGACAATTGACAATGGACAATTGTTTTCAGTTTTCAGTTGACAGTTGACAGTTATTGGGTGACGGACGTGTCCGTTTTTGAAATATGTTGGGTAAAAAATCCACCCACCAGCGAAATCGTAGGGGCGGTGCTCCGCGCAGCGAATCAAAATCTATTGATTGCCGGTGGCAATCACACCTCAATTTCATCGGCAACCTGCCGCCCGCCACGTTTCGAACATAACCTGTGCGGTTGAACAGTACCGCCCACCAGCGTAACCGTAGGGGCGGCAACCTGCCGCCCGCCACGTTTCGAGTATAACCTGTGCGGACAAAACGGAATCACCCTCCAATATGTCATTCCGACCGCAGCGCAAGCGGAATGGAGGAATCCACCACGTTGGAATAAGAACCACCACAAGGTAAAACTTGCCACTTGGGAAGATTTCTCGACTCACTCCGTTCGCTCGGAATGACATGTCGATAGGTGGTACCATTCAACCGCACAGGTTATACATCCAACGCAGCGGGCGGCAGGTTGCCGCCCCTACATTGAAAATGTTCTGTATTACCGTGTACGGAACGATTTTGATGTGATTTTGCTCAATAAAAATGGGGGAACATCCGTCCCCCAAAAATTGTCAATTTTCAATTGTCAATTGTCCATTGTCAATTGAAAAAACTGTCAACTTTCTCCCCGGTTCAGGCGCCGTTTCCGTCGCCTTACACCCCGTGCCCCGTGGCCCGGATCACTTCTACCACCCGGTCTACCAGTTCCTGGCAGAGGACCTTGCTTTCGGCTTCCACCATGACCCGGATCACGGGCTCCGTGCCGGACTCCCGGACCAGGATGCGGCCGGTGGTGCCAAGCTGGGCGGCGACCTCCGCAACGGCCTTCTGCACGGCGGGGTCTGCCTGGGCGGCGGCCTTGTCGTCGACCCTTACGTTTTCCAGCACCTGGGGATAGAAGGTGAAGCCCTCGCACAGCTGGCTCAGGGTCTTCTTCTGGGCCAGCATGGTCTCCATGACCTTGAGGCTGGTGAGCAGGCCGTCACCGGTGGAGGCATAGCGGGAGAAAATAATGTGGCCGCTCTGCTCGCCGCCCAGGCGGTAGCTGTTCATCATCATGTTTTCGTAGACGTATTTGTCGCCCACCTTGGTCTTTTCGTAGCGGATGCCGCATTCGTCAAAGGCCTTGTAGAGGCCAAAGTTGCTCATGACGGTGGTCACCACGGTGTTGCCCATGAGCTGGCCCTCCTGCTGCATATATTTGCCGCAGAGGTAGAGAATGTGGTCTCCCGTGACGATCTCGCCCTTTTCATCCACGCACAGGCAGCGGTCCGCGTCGCCGTCAAAGGCGAAGCCCGCGTCCAGGCCGTTTTCGATCACCAGCTGCCGCAGACCCTCAATGTGGGTGGAGCCCGCGTCTTTGTTGATGTTGAAGCCGTCGGGCTGGGCGTTGATCACATAGGTCTTGGCTCCCAGGGCATCAAAGACGGATTTGGCAATGTTCCAGGCGCTGCCGTTGGCGCAGTCCAGGCCGATGCGCAGGCCCTTGAAAGAGTACAGCCCCAGGCTGATGAGATAGCCGATGTACCGGTTCCGGCCGGACACATAGTCCACGGTCCTGCCGATCTGCTCCCGCTTGGCCGCGGGCAGGGTCTCCCATTTCCGGCCGAAGCACTCAAGGCTGCCGTCTAAATACTGCTCCACCAGGGAAATCACGGACTCGTCCATTTTTTCACCGGAGCTGTTGATCAGCTTGATGCCGTTGTCGTAGTAGGGGTTGTGGCTGGCGGAGATCATAATGCCGCAGTCAAAGCCGTCGGTCCGGGCGACAAAGGCCACGGAGGGGGTGGTGGTGACGTGGAGCAGATAGGCATCTGCCCCGGAGGCCACCAGGCCGCCTACCAGGCTGTATTCAAACATATAGCTGGAGCGGCGGGTGTCCTTGCCGATGACGATTTTTGCCGGGGCATCAGAGCCGGAGCGGCGCTTCAGCTGGCTGTAGTACCAGCCCAGAAACCGGCCTACTTTAAAAGCGTGGTCGGCGGTCAGAGTGACGTTGGCTTCACCCCGGAAGCCGTCAGTTCCAAAATATTTGCCCATGGTATTCTCTCCTCAATCTTTCCGTTTGGCGCTCACGGTGCCGTTGTTTTTGAAAATGCTGTCCGGTGGGATCACGCCCCGGACGCAGGAGGTGGGGTAAATGCTGCTGCGGGGGCAGACCACGGTGCCGGGATTGAGGACGCTGTTGCAGCCCACCTCCACAAAGTCACCCAGAATGGCCCCGAATTTTTTAAGACCTGTGGGAATGGGGCCCTCTGGGGCCTTCACCGTTACCAGGGTCTTGTCGGACTTTACATTGGAGGTCAGGCTCCCCGCGCCCATGTGGGAACGGTAGCCCAGAATGCTGTCGCCTACATAATTATAATGGGGAACCTGAACGTTATCGAAAAGGATCACGTTTTTAAGCTCTACGGAGTTGCCCACCACGCAGTTTTCTCCCACCAGGGCGCTGCCCCTGATAAAGGCACAGTGCCGGACTTCCGTATGGGCCCCGATGATGCAGGGGGCACCCAGGAATGCCGTGGGGGCCACGGTGGCGGTGGTATGGACCCAGACCTGGGGGGAAACCTCTTTATAGTCGCTGCCTAAGTTTTTACCCAGGTCCAATATCAGCTGCTTGATCCCAGCCAGGGCTTGCCAGGGGTATTCAAAGCCGGTCAGGTAGTCCCCCGCGGCGGAGTGGGTCAGATCAAACAGGTCCTTTATTTGAAGCATATGAAATCTCCTTTCTGCCCAAGGCATGGGCCTACTATACATCAGGCAAAAAAGGATGTCAAGAAAAAATGATTCAAAATGATAAACTTTTTGATAAAAAGATAAAGCTAGTCCGGTAGCTCCAGCTCCATTTGGTCCAGCTGGATGCGGTCCGCCAGGCGGTTGATAAAGGCGGCGTTGCTGGGCCGCTCAATGACTCCGTCGCCGTTTTCCGGGAAAAACTGGAGCCAAACCTCCTCTGAACGGTTTTCCCAGGACTTTTGAATGGCGTTTCGAATGGAGCGTTCCACCTGGGCGGGGGTGCATTGCAGCTGGTGGGCCACGGCGGGATAGAGCTCCTTGGTCACGGACTGCATGGGGGTGTCCATGCTGATGAGTATGGCGGTGCGCAGATAGTGGTAGCCCCGGAGCTTGCTGCTGAAGCCCAGGGTGGTCAGAATATTGGAGACGTGGGTCCGCTTGTCCGGGGCGCTGACTTTGGGCCGGGGCTTCTGGCGCAGAAGATCACGGATACGGCCCACCATGGCCCGGATGTCGCAGGGCTTCATCATCATATAGGCCACCTCCAGCTCGGTGGCGGCATCGAGAACATAGTCATTGTTCAGCCGGGTCGTCGCCAGTACCAGGGGACGAATGCCGGCATCACGAAGCTGCTGCAAAAGAGAAATACCGTCGATTTCGGGGAGCATCAGATCCATCACCACCAGGTCCGGCACTTCTCTATGGAGAAGCTCCAGAACCTCTCTCCCGGTTCGGCAGCACTGAATGCGGTATTGCCCCTGTAAAGCCTGGGCCAGTGCGTTGCGGAAATCATCGGAGCAGTCAGCAATGAGTAATGTCATGGTCTCCAAGAAAGAGACGCCTCCTTGTTGATTTTTTGCGTAAGGCAGCACCGCATAATTCGGCAAGAGACCCGCTGATGTCCGCAGACGCTTTTTGTGCGGTGCTGCCTGAATATAAGGATACCATGCCGCCATATGTGGCTTCAATAGTTTTTTCCTCTGCCGGTATCACCATTTTTCGACAAAAATCGACAATACAAAACAGAAGAAAGCTCCGGTTCCCAGGCTGTGACCCGGAAACCGGAGCCTCCTTTAAGGCTTCTCGCCGTTAAAATATCGGAACCATTCTTCAAAATCGCCTTCGGAGGGCATGTCCTGGGTGGTTTCCTGCTGCTCCTCCCGGGGCTTTTCCCCCAGGGTGATGGAAAGCTCCAGCTCCTTCCCGCTCCGGTAGACCGTCAGGGTGGTTTCGTCTCCCGGGGTGAAGTTCCGCAGGGCCCGGGCCAGGGCGGTGAAGCTGTCGATTTTTTCACCGCCCAGACGGATGATAATATCCTTGGGCTCCACCCCCGCCTGTTCCGCAGGGCCGTCCTTGGCCACGGTGTCTACATATGCGCCGCCGGTGAGCCCGTAGACGGTGATGGCCTCCCGGCTCACATCCATGCCGGTGATGCCCAGGTAGGCCGAGCGGATATAGCCCTGGGTCTGCAAATCCTCCAGGCCCCGCTTGAGGTCGTCAATGGGAATGGCAAAGCCGATGCCTTCAATGGAAGCGCCGGAGGCGGAGCTGCCGGAATATTTGGCGGTGATGATGCCCACCACCTCGCCCCGCATATTGAACAGGGGGCCGCCGGAGTTGCCGGAGTTGATGGCGGCATCGGTCTGGAGCATGTTGGTCACGTTCCGGTCCGTATTGACCTCCCGGTTGATGCCGCTGATATAGCCCACGGTCTGGGTGGCACTGAGGGTGCCCAGGGGGTTGCCGATGGCCACCACCATGTCCCCGATGATCAGCTGGGAGCTGCTGCCCAGGGTCACGGCGGGAAGCTCCTGGGCCTCGATTTTCAGCAGGGCCATGTCCGCCGTGGAGTCGTGGCCCACAAGATTAGCGGTGTATTCGTCCTCGGTCTGGGTGGTGACGGTGATGGTGCTGGCCTGCTCGACCACATGATAGTTGGTCACCACATAGCCGTCCCCGGTGAGGATAAAGCCGGAGCCCGTCACGGTGGAGCGGACGGACTGGCCCCCTACGGTCAGGTCGGTGTCGCAGGACACGGCCACCACGCTGCCCACGTTTTTGGCGTAGACCTGGGCCGGGGTCAGACCCTCCTGGGGCTGGGTGAAGCTGCCGGATTTGGAAATGCCGTCAGAGGGCAGGGCATTGATCTGCCGCTGCAAGGCATCCACCTGCTGGCGCAGGGCCTGGCACTCCTGCTGCCCGGCGGCCCGGGCATTTTGCACCGCAAAGGTATAGGTCAGAGCGCAGGAGCCCAGCAAGACCCCCGCGCAGACTGCCAGACTTAAAATGGGCCTGGGGGAACGCCGGGGCTTTTTGGGGGCCGGGGCGGAGGACGACGCAAAGGGGGACTCAAAAGGGGAGTGGTCATAGGGAGAGGGTTTCAAAACAGCCGGTTCCTCCTGTGGGGTCTCCTCCTTGGGGGGCTCCTCCTGGGGAAGGACGGGTTCCTCCGCTTCCGGCGGTGTATTCATGGACGGATCTTCGCTGCACATGGCGCTTCCTCCTGTGTTCTGCAAATTCTTACTCCATCATACCGAAAATGTACCCATTCGTCAAGAAAAACAGAACCCAAAGGGCAGAGAAAATCCCTGCCCTTTGGGTGGCCCCGGTTATTTTCTGTGGAAGGATTTGCAGTCGGTGCATTCAGACACCGTGGGGTTTAACTCGTGGGTGCCCACGGTGATGCACTCCAGAGAGCAGTAGTTCTGGTCGGGGCAGTGGTTGGCGCACTGCTGCACGGTGCATTCGATGCTCTTATTGGCATGGCAGTTCATACAGGTTCCTCCAAATCGTTGTAGATTTATATTGAAACGTCCGGCCGTTACGGGGCTAGTTTGACCGAAAATGCATCTGCCATACTGGAAAAGAAAGGAAATGGGGCCCAAAGCAGAGACGAAAAAGGGAACAGGTATTTTTGTATCGAATTTCATTGACAATTTTATTGGGGTTATGTATAATAGATGCGGAAATTGTTGGGGATTTGCAGAGCCCTCTCTGCGCAGCTTTTTCCGGAACATCAAAAGAAGGCGGAAAACGCCTTTTGAAGAAAGGAAATTTGCCATGATTTACAGTGCAGAAGTACAGAATATGTGCTCCGTGGCTAAGGGTGCCTACCACGGCCCCGCTCCCATTCCCGAAGAAGGTAAGTGGGTCCAGGCCAAGGAGATCAAGGACATCAGCGGCTTTACCCACGGTATCGGCTGGTGCGCACCGCAGCAGGGTGCCTGCAAGCTGACCCTGAACATCAAGGAAGGCGTCATTGAGGAGGCTCTGGTGGAGACCATCGGCTGCTCCGGCATGACCCACTCCGCCGCCATGGCCGCCGAGATCCTGATCGGCAAGACCATCCTGGAGGCCCTGAACACCGACCTGGTGTGCGACGCCATCAACACCGCCATGCGGGAGCTGTTCCTGCAGATCGTCTATGGCCGCAGCCAGTCCGCATTCTCCGAGGGCGGCCTGGTAGTGGGCGCTTCTCTGGAAGACCTGGGCAAGGGCCTGCGCAGCCAGGTTGGCACCATGTTTGCCACCAAGGCCAAGGGCCCCCGTTACCTGGAAATGGCCGAAGGCTATGTTACCCGTGTAGCTCTGGATGAGGAGAACCTGATCATCGGCTACGAGTTCGTCAACCTGGGCAAGATGATGGACTTCATGAAGAAGGGCGACGACGCCAACACTGCCTACAAGAAGGCTATGGGTCACTACGGTCGTTTTGACAACGCCCCCAAGTATATCGACCCCCGGCAGGAATAAGAGGAGGACGAAACAATGGCTTTGTTTGAAAGTTACGAAAGAAGAATCGACAAGATCAATGGCGTCCTCGCCCAGTATGGCATCTCCTCCGTGGAGGAATGCCGCGAGATCTGCCAGGCCAAGGGCTTCGATCCCTATGAGATCGTCAAGAACATTCAGCCCATCTGCTTTGAGAACGCTTGCTGGGCCTACACCGTAGGCGCTGCCATCGCTCTGAAGAAGGGTGTTAAGAACGCTGCGGAAGCCGCCGAGGCCATCGGCATCGGCCTGCAGGCTTTCTGCATCGACGGCTCCGTTGCCGAAGACCGGAAGGTCGGCCTGGGCCACGGCAACCTGGGTGCCATGCTGCTGCGGGATGAGACCAAGTGCTTCGCCTTCCTGGCCGGCCACGAGTCCTTCGCCGCCGCCGAAGGCGCCATCGGCATTGCCCGTTCCGCCAACAAGGCCCGGAAGGAGCCCCTGCGGGTCATCCTGAACGGTCTGGGCAAGGATGCCGCCCAGATCATCTCCCGGATCAACGGCTTCACCTACGTGCAGACCAAGTTTGATTACTACACCGGCGAGCTGACCATCGTCAAGGAGTACAAGTACTCCGACGGCGAGCGGGCCGCTGTCCGCTGCTTCGGTGCCGACGATGTCCGCGAGGGCGTTGCCATCATGCACCACGAGGGCGTGGACGTTTCCATCACCGGCAACTCCACCAACCCCACCCGGTTCCAGCACCCCGTTGCCGGCACCTACAAGAAGGAGTGCATCGAGCAGGGCAAGAAGTACTTCTCCGTGGCCTCCGGCGGCGGCACGGGCCGTACCCTGCATCCTGACAACATGGCCGCCGGTCCCGCTTCCTACGGCATGACCGACACCATGGGCCGTATGCACTCCGACGCCCAGTTCGCCGGCTCCTCCTCCGTCCCCGCTCACGTAGAAATGATGGGCTTCCTGGGCATGGGCAACAACCCCATGGTCGGCGCCACCGTTTCCGTGGCTGTGGCTGTGGAAGAGGCTCTGAAGAAGTAAGGTCAAACCCTACTTTTCGCAAATAAATAGCAAGGAAGCACATCCTTTCCGTGAAAACGGTTATGATGTGCTTCCTGTTTTTTGTACCAAAGACAGAAAAATGTTGTGCTGGCAAAACGACGTAATACGAGGCATACCCAGGGTGGTACCGTTTGATTGATACGGCTCAGGTATCGGAACGTAGCGGGCGGCAGATTGCCGCCCCTACAGTAAAATTGTTTCGCATTACCGTATATTTAACGTATCTACCGCTATTTTTCACTCGTAAAATGTCAAAAACATAGTACATTATCGTAGGGGCGGCAATCTGCCGCCCGCCACGTTTCGAATATAACCTGTGCGGTTGAATGGAACCACGCAATGTAGCGGCGATGATTCATCGCCAAGCCACGTTCCGAATACAATCCGTGCAGACAAAACGGAATGACATGTCGGCAGGTGGCTCTGTCTGCTGTGGAAATTTTCACCCTGTCCTCCTCCTGAAATTTTCATAATTCGGTATTATTTTCTTCACAGGTTTTATATTCATGCAATGCTTTCTCCGTTCTAATCGATTAAACTGAAATTTGACTGAATTCATACGTCAAAATGCCTAAAACCACCTTGGGAAAATTTGCCGAAACAATGCAACTTTTGTGCGGATTGTCAGAATTTTCGCCAAAACCTGGTTTTGAAAGAAAATTTCAGGGTAGACCGATTGACTTTCTTGTGATTCATCGATAAAATATAAGAGGTTTAGGACGAACGAATTGAACGTTTTACACCAAAGAAAACAAATTCTTGAGGAGGACATTATGAAGAAACTGTTTGCTGTTCTGCTGGCAGCCGTCATGGTTCTGGGCCTGTGCGCCTGCTCCGTGTCTGAGAAGCCCGCAGAGACCACCGCAGCTCCCGCTCCCGCCGCCACTGAGGCTGCTACCGAGGCTGCTACCGAAGCTCCTGCTGCTGCCACTGAGATCTCCCTGTGGACCTACCCTGTAGGCGATTGGGGCAAGGAAGAAGTTGTTAACAACCTGCTGGCTGCTTTCAACGAGAAGTACCCCAACATCACTGTTAAGGTTGAGTACCTGGCTTACGCTGACGGCGACGACAAGGTCAACACCGCCATCGAAGGCAACAAGGCTCCTGACCTGGTTCTGGAAGGACCCGAGCGTCTGGTTGCCAACTGGGGCGCCAAGGGCAAGATGGTCGACCTGTCCGACCTGTGGACTGCCGACGTGATCTCCGACACCGTTCCCTCCGTTACCGCCGCTTGTAAGGCTGCCAACGGTGCTTACTACGAGTTCCCCCTGTGCATGACCGCTCACTGCATGGCCATCAACAAGACCGTCTTCGAGAAGGCTGACGCAATGCAGTACATCGACGAGGACACCCACACCTGGACCACCGAGAACTTCCTGAAGGCTGTTGACGCTGTTTACAATGCCGGCTACGAGAACGTGGGCGTTGTCTTCTGCGGCGGCCAGGGCGGCGACCAGGCCAACCGTGCTCTGATCAACAACCTGTACGGCGGCACCTACACCAACGCCGAGCACACCGCTTACACTGCTGACTCCGAGGAGAACATCAAGGCTCTGGAGACCCTGCGCAACACCAAGGGTATCACCTTCGATCCCTCCATCGTTGGCGGCGACGAGATCAACCTGTTCCGTCAGGGCGTTCTGCAGATGGCTACCTGCTGGAACATCGCTCAGCAGCTGGCCGGTGACCACACCGACTCCGGCGACGAGATCCTGTTCATGTCTTTCCCCTCTCCCAAGGGCACTGACGCACAGCTGTGCGGCGGTATCTGGGGCTTCGGTATCTTCGACAACGGCGACGCTGCCAAGGTCGAGGCTGCTAAGACCTTCATCAACTACATGTGCAACGAGAACCCCAAGGACGCTGTTGCTGCTTCCACCTTCTTCCCTGTGAAGGCTTCCGTGGAAGGCGTTTATGCCGGCACCGACAACGAGGCCGTTATGAACGAGTACAACAAGCTCATGAGCATGCTGGGTGACTACTACAACGTGGTTCCCGGCTGGGCTACCGCTCGTACCGAGTGGTGGAACATGCTGCAGCGTGTAGGCCAGGGCGGCGACATCGCTACCGAGGTTGCGACCTTCGTGGCCAACGCCAATGCTGCTGCTGCCGGCTAATCCCGACAGACCGACCTAAGACTTTTGGCCCCCTTTCCTCTCTTCTGGGTGAGGGGAGGGGGCCTTTTTTCTACGGAATAAGCTTTCGGGCAACAGACGGTGTGCCCGTGGGTTCGCGGACCTACCGTCTGCTGCCTGAACGTACCTGGGCCTCGGCCCGGACCTCCGGAAATACCGGAGCATATTGAGAGGAGGATTTCCCCTTGGCCAATAAGCAAGTAACGCTGAACAAGAAGACCCACCGGCTGGTGCTGCAAGAGAATATCGCTGGCTACGCCTTCATGCTGCCCTTCCTGGTGTTCTTCGCGGGCTTTGTTCTCTATCCCATGATCATGTGTGTCATCACCAGCTTCTTCGATGCCACCATGGGCCGGGACGATATTTTCATCGGCTTTGCCAACTACAATGAGCTGTTCAACGACCCCGTTTTCTGGAAAGCTCTGCGGAACACCCTGGTCATCGTGGTGGTTTCCGTGCCCGTGACCTGTGCCTTCTCTTTGTGGGTGGCTTCCGCCATCAGCAAGATGAATGTGGTCGCAACCTCCGCCTTCCGCTGCATCTTCTATCTGCCTGTGGTCACCGGCTCCGTGGCCGTTACCGTGGTGTGGAAGTGGATGTACAATAACTATTATGGCATCCTCAACTACCTGGGAAAGGGCATGGGCCTGCTGGATAAGAACATCAACTGGCTGGGCGACCCCAAGTATGCTCTGGGCTGCATCATCCTGATTCTGCTGACCACCTCCGTGGGCCAGCCCATCGTTCTGTACGTCTCCGCTCTGGATAACGTGGACAAGTCCCTGGTAGAGGCCGCCGAAGTGGACGGCGCTACCGAAATGCAGGCCTTCTGGAAAATCAAGTGGCCCCAGATGATGCCCACCACCCTGTACATCCTGGTCATTACCACCATCAACTCCTTCCAGTGCTTCGCTCTGATCCAGTTGCTGACCTCCGGTGGTCCCAACAACTCCACCATGACCATCATGTATTACATCTACTACAACGCCTTCAAGCTTTACCGCTACGGCTACGGCAACGCCATGGGTGTCATTCTGGCCCTGATCATTGCCCTTCTGTCCGCTGTCCAGTTTAAGCTTGGCCAGGAAAAGTAAGGGAGGAGGTACAGCTATGAATAACATCGAAAAAAACAAGATGAAATCCAAAGTTTACCGGGCCTTCTGCGCGGTAGTCGTGGTGCTCCTTGCCATCTTCTTCCTGTTCCCCCTGTACTGGATCATCACCGGTTCCTTCAAGACCCAGGCAGACATTCGTGCCACGACTCCCGTTTGGGTACCCCTCAACTGGGTGCTGGACAACTATGTAAACCTGTTTGTCAAGCGTTCCGCACCCCTCTTTGAGCTGCCCATCGGCAACGTCATCATCACCGGCCCCACCGTTCCCGCCGCTATCCGTTGGCTGGTGAACACCGTGTTTATGGCCGTGGCCTCCATGCTCATCACCTGCCTCACCGCCGCCATGGCCGGTTACGCCCTGGCCAAGAAGCGGTTCTATGGCAGAGGGGTGATTTTCTCCCTGATCGTCTGCGCCATGGCCCTGCCCAAGCAGGTCATCCTGATCCCCTTGGTCCGTGAAATGGCTGCCCTGAACCTGTATGACAACATCTGGGCCGTTATTTTCCCCATCGTCGGCTGGCCCTTCGGTGTGTTCCTGCTGAAGCAGTTTGCCGAGGGCATCCCCACGGAAATGACCGAGGCCTGCCGCATTGACGGCGCTTCCGAGTGGAGAACCTTTACCGATGTCATGTTCCCCATGATCAAGCCCGGCGTGGGTGCCTGCGCCATCTTCACCTTCATCAACTCCTGGAATGACTACTTCATGCAGCTCATTATGCTGGTCTCCAACAAGAACATGACCATCTCCCTGGGCATTGCCACCTTGCAGGCAGAAAGCTCCACGGACTATGGCCTCTTGATGGCCGGTGCCGCCCTGGCTTCCGTGCCCATCATCATTGTGTTCCTGGTCTTCCAGAAGTACTTCACCAAGGGCATCACCATGGGTGCTGTCAAGGGTTAAGGTAAAACACATTACAAACTTTTCCACGGGGGCAGCCCCCTGTCCCCGTGGGCAATTTCCATTAAAGGAGTAAGAAAAATGTTTGATATTACCAAGTATCAGGGCATTATCCCTGCCTTCTATGCCTGCTATGACGAGAAGGGCGAAATCTCCCCCAAGGCTGTTCAGGAACTGACCCAGTACTATGTGGACAAGGGCGTCAAGGGCCTGTACGTTGGCGGCTCCTCCGGCGAGTGCATCTATCAGACCGTTCCCGAGCGGAAGCTCTTGCTGGAGAACGTCATGAAGGTTGCCAAGGGCAAGCTGACTGTCATCGCCCACGTGGCCTGCAACGGCACCCGGGAATCCATGGAGCTGGCCGCCCATGCCGAAAGCTGCGGCGTAGATGCCATCGCCTCCATTCCTCCCATCTACTTCCACCTGCCGGACGCTGCCATTGCCAAGTACTGGAATGACATTTCCTCCGCTGCCCCCAA
>CAKTNS010000020.1 GCA_934589225.1 uncultured Oscillospiraceae bacterium | reverse complement strand
CATCCGCAGACTGTAACCCATGTGTCTTCCCTATGTGTTACCCATGTTTCTCTTGACAAGGTTGCCGCCCCTACAGGGCCGTCCAAGGGATACCGTTTGTTGATACGGCTTGGGTATTGAAACGTGGCGGGCGGCAGGTTGCCGCCCCTACAGGGCCGTCCAAGGGGATACCGTTTGTTGATACGGCTCGGGCATCGAAACGTGGCAGGCGGCATCGTCCGTTGTGGTACCGCATTGTTGATACAGCTCGGGTATTGAAACGTTGCCGCTACTTTAGTAAGGAGGAAAACACCATGGCAAAAAATATAATGATCCAGGGGACCATGTCCAATGCAGGCAAGAGCCTGCTGGCGGCGGGGCTTTGTCGGATTTTCAAGCAGGACGGCTATCGGGTGGCGCCCTTTAAGAGCCAGAATATGGCCCTGAACTCCTTTATTACCGCCGCCGGTGGGGAAATGGGTCGGGCCCAGGTGGTGCAGGCGGAGGCGGCGGGGATCGCGCCGGATGTGCGGATGAACCCCATTCTCCTGAAACCCACCACGGACGTGGGCAGCCAGGTCATTGTGGGCGGCGTGGCCATGGGCAATATGCGTGCCATGGAATACTACCGCCGGAAGCGGGAATTCGTGCCCCAGGTGCTGGAGGCCTACAATTCTCTGGCGGCGGAAAACGACATCATTGTCATTGAGGGCGCCGGAAGCCCTGCAGAGATCAACCTGAAGGACCAGGACATTGTGAATATGGGTCTGGCGGAGCTGGTGGATGCACCGGTGCTGCTGGTGGGCGACATTGACCGGGGCGGTGTGTTTGCCCAGCTCTACGGCACCATTGCCCTGCTGGAAGAACAGGAGCGGGCCCGGGTCAAGGGCACCATTGTAAACAAATTCCGGGGGGATCGGGCGATTTTACAGCCGGGTATTGAAATTCTGGAAAAAATCTGTGGGGTTCCCGTGGCGGGAGTCATTCCCTATGCCCATGTGGACATTGACGATGAGGACAGCCTCTCCACCCGCTTCACCCGGGAGTCCACCTGCAAGGCCATTGACATTGCCGTCATCCGGCTGCCCAGAATTTCCAACTTTACGGACGTCAGCCCTCTGGAACGATTTCCCAATGTGTCCGTGCGCTACATTGAGCGGGCGGACCAGCTGAAAAACCCGGACCTGATTCTGATCCCCGGCACCAAGAGCACCATAGCGGACCTCCTGTGGCTGCGGCAAAGCGGCCTGGAGGCGGCGATCCTCCACTGCCATGACCGGGGGGCCATTGTCTTTGGCATCTGCGGCGGCTTCCAGATGCTGGGTACTTCCGTATCCGACCCGGACCAGGTGGAGGCGGCAGGCATCACCCATATTTCCGGCATGGGCCTGCTGCCCATGGACACGGTGTTCCGGGGGGACAAGGTCCAGCGGCAGACCTCCGGGGTGCTGCCCCAGGTGGATGGACCTTTGTCCAGCCTGTCGGGGCTGCCTTTCCAGGGGTATGAGATCCACATGGGCCGCAGTGAAACCCCCATTGCCCCCATTTTGGTGGGCGAGCGGGTCTACGGCAGCTACATCCACGGCATTTTTGATGCTCCCGGCATTGCCCAGGCCCTGGTGGGGGACCTGTGCCGCCGGAAGGGACTGGACGCGGGCCAGGCAGAACACTTTGATCTGGAAGCCTACAAGGACAGCCAGTACGATCTTCTGGCCCAGGCCGTCCGGGGCGGCATGAATATGGAGCTTGTTTACAAGATTCTAAATCGGCAGGTGTGACAATGATCCATATTTACTGCGGCGACGGCAAGGGAAAGACCACGGCAGCCATGGGTCTGGCTGCCCGGATGGCGGGCCGGGGGAAAACTGTCCTCATCGGCCAGTTCTTTAAAGACGGCTCCTCCGGGGAAATTCTGGCGCTTCAAACCCTGCCCGGGATTCAAACCCTCCACTGTCACACGGTCCCGGGTCTCTTTTCCCGGATGACAGAGGAACAGCGGGCCAAAGCAAAAGTCGATTACACGGAATATTTGGGAAATCTTCTGGAAAAGGGCCGGGAGGCGGACCTTCTGGTGCTGGACGAGGCCATCTCCGCCCTGAACCGGGGCATCATCCCGGAGGAGCCCCTGCTGTCTTACCTCCAAACCCAGGGCCAGACCCAGGAAATCGTCCTCACCGGGCGCAATCCCAAAGAAGAACTGCTGGCCCTGGCGGACTATGTGACGGAAATGGTCAAGCGCAAGCACCCCTTTGACCGTGGGGTGAAGGCTAGACGTGGCGTTGAATTTTAAAAGCCGACACCGTGCCAGATTCTTTGGCACGGTGTTTTTACAATTTTTTAGAAATTTTACGGAGGGAGTTTCCGTAAAAAAGAGCTTCCATCCCGGAAAGTCACAAATTCTCCACAAAAAGGCAACAAAAGGTTTATTATATTTTTAGCACTCTGGCCTTGCCAGTGCTAAAAAAGGTGGTATAGTGTTACTGTTCCTTGAGAGAGGAACCAAAGAGAACCCAATGGTAACAGAAAATCGCCCGGAACCCGGAAGGGTACCGGGGATCATGAATTGGAGGAATGATTTATGTTGCCCAGCATTTTTGGTGAGAACCTGTTTGATGATTTCTTTAATGATCCTTTCGGCATGGTCAGTGCCAGAGCCGAGAATCCTCTGTATGGCAAACACAGCCGGAACCTGATGAAGACCGATGTGCGGGAGACCGAAGACAGTTTTGAACTGGATGTGGATCTGCCCGGTTTTAAGAAAGACGAGATCGGCGTGGAGCTGAAAGACGGTTATCTGACCATTTCCGCCTCCAAGGGCCTTGACAAGGACGAGAGCGACAAGAACGGCAAGTTCATCCGTCAGGAGCGTTACACCGGTGCTTGCAGCCGGAGCTTCTACGTTGGCGAGCATGTCCAGCCTGAGGACATCGGTGCCAAGTACGAAGACGGCATCCTGCGGCTGTCCGTGCCCAAGAACGTGAAGAAGGCCCTGCCCGAGACCAAGCGCATCGCCATCGAGTAAGGATTTCTCCCGCTTCCCCTTTTTCGGGGAGGCGGGATTTTTTTGCTTCCAAATGGGAATAAATTCATGAAAAAGTATTGAATTTTATGGAATCCTGTATTATGATGGGCAGGATTTAAGAGTAGTGGAGGAACCATCATTGAAAAGCAACAAGCTTGTGGCAATACTCATCATCCTGGCCGTTTTGGCGGTGGCCGCGGCAGGGGCCACTCTGGCCTATATTTACTATCAGAACACCCATATCTTTGTGGAGGGAACGGCCTACCCCCTGGATGCCACCTATCTGGACCTGCGGCAGGAGGATATTTCCTTCGCCCACTACGACGCGGTACACACCCAGCTCCCGGGCTGTGAGGTGGTGTGGAACGTGCCCTTCCAGAATAAGAAGGTTTCAAGTGACACGGAGAGCCTGTCCATTCAGAACCCCAGCAGTGAGGACATCCGGGTTTTGCAGACCTATTTCCCCAAACTCCAGTCCATCAACGCCTCGGCCTGTGACAATTACGCGGCCCTGGAGCAGCTTCAGCAGGCCCTTCCCAAGGTGCAGGTCAGCTACCAGGTGGCCCTGGGGGGATCCTTTGTAGACCCGAAGACAGAAGAGCTCTCTCTGGAGCCCGGGGCCTACGACCTGGACACCCTGAAAGAAGCCATCCCCTATCTGCACAGCCTTCAGACCGTCACCCTGCGGAAAACCGACCTGACTTTCGAGCAGCTGGAGCAGCTGCGGCAGGATTTCCCGGAATTGGAAATCAGCTACACCGTGTATCTGTTAGACCAGGAGCAGGACGGCACTGCCACGGCCCTGGATCTTTCCGCCATCTCCGAAACGGATCTGGAGTCCGCCGCCCGGAAGTTATCTCTGTTCCCGGACCTGGAAACCGTGGAGCTCTGCGGCAGCGACGGCACCTCCAAGCTGACCCAGGACCAGGCCAAGGAGCTGATCGCCGCAGCCCCCAACGCGGTCTTCCACTATGCCTTTGATTTTTACGGAAAGACCTTGTCCACGGATACGGAGGAAGTGGCCCTCAAAGGGGTAAAAATCGGGGACGAGGGGGAGGAAAAAATCCGTCAGGCCCTGGATCTGCTCTCCAACTGCAAGCGCTTTGTCCTGGAGGACTGCGGCCTTTCCAATGAGGTCCTGGCCAAACTCCGGGAGGACTACCGGGACCGGTGCAAGATCGTCTGGCGGGTCTATGCCGGCGGCGGCAGCACCATGACCGATGCCCAGGTGCTGCGCTTCACCTATGATTTGAAAGACAGCAACTGCGCCGACCTTCAATACTGTGAGGATGCCATCTACGCGGACTTTGGCCATGACGAATACCTGAATACCTGCGATTTTGTATCCGGCATGCCCAACCTGGAGGTGCTGATCCTCTCCGGCTCTCCCATCAAGACCCTGGAGCCTCTGGCCGCCTGCAAAAAGCTGCGGGTATTGGAGCTTTCCAACTGTGGCTACATTACAGACATCTCCCACCTGGCCGCCTGTGAGTCCCTGGAAATGCTGAACATCAGCTATACCAAGGTGGCGAGCCTTTCCGGCCTGGAAGAGCTCCCCATGACCCACCTGGTGGCCGTGGGCGGCACCGGCAGCAAAATTCCCCAGGAGGACAAGGACACCTTCGCCGAAAAGCACCCGGACTGCCTGACCATGTACACAGGCTCCCAGGAATTCGGCGTGGGCTGGCGCTATTCCAGCAAGGAAGAGAAAATGGACTGGTACGCCAAAGCCGCCGAAGCCTTCAAATACCCCCACGCCCCCAACAAAACCGGTTGGTATCTGTAACCCAACACCAAAAACCCCGGCAGACCGCAACGGTCCGCCGGGGTTCATTTTGCTATTCCGATGGTAAGTGCCATTCATCCGCACAGGTTAAAGGTGCAGCGTTCCCGGAACGGCACACAGGCCGTTCCCTACGGTTTCGCTGATTGGGGTGTGTTTTAACCAACGTATTTCAAAAACGGACACGTCCGTCCCCAATAACTGTCAACTGTAAACTGTCAACTGTCAACTTAAACCAATTGTCCATTGTCAATTTATAATCACCCCACCCGAAACCGTTCCAGCGCGCCCTTCAAGTCGTCGTGGATGACCAGGGCGAAGCGTTCTACCAGGGGTTTCGGGTCGGTGCGCATGTCATTTTTGATCCAGTCCAGCATGAGGCCTACAAAGGCGTAGGAGTAGACCCGGGCAATGAAGGCCTTGTCCTCGTCCCGGACCACCATATTGCGGCTCAGCTCGTTGATGACTCCCATCAGGAGTTCATCGGTCAGGGGAGTCAAGTACCGCTCCACCTGTTCCCGGCTGACGCAGCGGTAGACATTCATGATGAAGGGCTTGTTCTCCTGGACGGCTTTGAAAATCTGGACGAAGCCTTCCTGCCAGGTTTCATAGGTCATTTTCCCGTCCAGGGCCCGCTGGGCATCCTCCAGGCAGGACCACTCTACCAAATCGTAAATGTCCTTGAAGTGATAGTAAAAGGTCATGCGGTTGATGCCGCAGTCCTCGGCAATGTCGTTGATGGTGATCTTGTTCAGGGGCTTTTTCAGGAGCAGATGCTTCAGAGAATCCTCCAGAGCCCGTTTGGTAAATTGTGACATAGGCGACACCTCCAGAATTTTCTTTTATTCTATCACAGAAACGAAACCCAGGCAAAAGAAATTATGAACCTTTTGGAAACCTTCTGCCCAGTGGCGGCATTTTGAGAGCACCGGCTTGATTTTTTTCGGGGATTTTGCTAGACTGAAGGAAAGAACCGTCCGCTTTTTCCCAATTCTCAGGAGGCGCTTATGACCATTCAGCAGCTGCAATACGCCCTGGCCGTATACAAGGCGGGTTCCATTTCCGGGGCCGCCGCCAGTCTTTATATTGCCCAGCCCAACCTCAGCGGCATGATCCGCTCTTTGGAAGAGGAGCTGGGCTACCCCATCTTTGTCCGCACCAGCCGAGGGGTCAAGCCCACGGACCGGGGGTTGGAGGCCCTGCGGCAGGCGGCCCAGATGATTCAGTGCCATGAAAAAATGCGGCTTTTGGGCAATGCCGCGGCCCGGGAGCGGTTCCGCCTGGGGGGCATTCCCTATCCTCCGGCCTGTGATGCCTTTGTGGCGCTGTGCCGGGAGAACGAGGAGTTGTCCCAATTGGAGCTGTCCTATTACTGTGACGACCCGGAGGCGGCCTGGGACAAGCTGCTGATGTCGGAGCTGGACATGGTGCTGAGCCTTTGCAGTCCGGAGGCCGGGGAACGGCTGCTGCGCCAGTGCGCCCAGCAGGGGCTTTCCGCCCGGCATCTGGTAGATGTGCCCGTCGTGCTGCGCATCGGGCCCAATCACCCGCTGTACCATGCCCCGGAGATCCACCTGTCGGATTTTGAGGGCTACACTTTGGTTGACTACAACCGCCGGACCTTCCTGGACGTGCCCAACCTGTCCGCCCTGATGAAGATCGACCCGGACCGGGTCATCACCGTTTCCGACCGCTCCATGAAATACGCCCTGATCTCCCAGGGCACCATGTACGCCCTGGACTGTAAGCTGCCCCCCATCACCAACCAGCGCTTCAAATTCCGCTGCATCCCCCTGGGGGACCTGCACTACAGCCTCTATGTCATCCAGCGGAAGGACACCGCCGACACCCCCCTGGGGCAGCGGTATCTGGACCTGTTGGGCTCCATTCTGAAAGACCTGTAAAAAACGGCGCATGACTTTTCTTGGTCATGCGCCGTAGACTTATGCTTTTCTGTTCTTCCGTTCCTCCAAGGCCCAGGTCAGAAGATACCCGGCTCCCAGCAGGAAGAAGCCGCCCAGGGTGTTGTCGCAGAAGGGGTATTTTTCCATCATGGCCACCGGCAGCCAGGCAAGGCTCATGAGGGCCACGCTGATCTTCCAGCCGTCCCGGCTTGTAACCGCCACATAGATTCCGCAGATCAGCACCTCCACGGTAATGGCCACTGCCGCCAGCATGGCAGGCAGGCCCCAGCGCAGGAGGATCTCCAGATAGGAATTGTGGGCATGGGGGATGCCGTGGAGCACCTCGCCCACCAGCTCCGTGCCGAAGAGCAGCAGCTTCCAGTCTTTCACGCCCTCCCGGACGTACTTCCAGATGGTGGTGCGGTAGTTGAGGTTCTTCATATTCTCTCCCAGGCTCTTCTGGTCTGCGCCAGTGAGCTGGATATTGCCGTTTTCATCCACAAAAAGGGACTCGGACATTTCCCGCTGGCCGGAGAGATACTGCTCCGTCAGCCGGTGGTTGTTCCACTTGTAAAGGCCCTCCATGCCCACCAGCAGCACCGCCGCCAGCACCAGCAGTACCAGAACCCCCTGCCACAGCTTTTTCCCCCGCTGCTTCCACACGGCAAAAAGCAGGACCCCTGCTCCGTAGGCCACCGCCGCCAGCATGGTGATGCGGCCGTGGGTCATGGCGATAAAGCCCGCCTGAATTGCCGCCAATGCCAGAAGCACCGCCCGCAGCCACTTCCGGCCAGTCAGGAAGCAGAAGGCAATGCAAAGGGCATAGCCCATAAAATACAGGGTGGCCGTCACGTTGGGGTGCCAGAGAACGCTTAAACGGGCACCGGCCCAGATCACGTCCCGGGCAAAGGCCGCCGGAACCCGGTCCAGCAGCAGGAGGACCGTTAATCCATCCAGCCACAGCACCGCCACCAGGGTCAGCAGACCGCCGACTTTCAGCGCCAGCTGCTTTTTGTCATCCCGGCAGCAGGCCGCCAGGGGATACAGCAGCAGGTACCGGCTGAACATCAGCCCCGGGCCCTGGACTTCATAGCCGAAAAAGTGAACATGGGCATAGCGGATAAAGGTGATCCAGGCCGCCATGGCCAGGGCCAGGGCCAGATGGAGTCCCGCCGCCCGGGTTTTGGACAGCAGCAACGCACAGCCGGCAAAGGTCACGGACAGCACCGTTAAAATAGGGTCTGCCAGCATCCGGGTATTCCACAGGCTACTGTCCCCCCGGACGATCATCAGGCAGTGGAGCACCATGGCAAGGCACCCGCACAGCAGCCCCAGCCCCGCCAGGCGTTTTTGCAGCCGGGTGTCAAAGGCTTCCATAGGCCTTACTCCTGCTCCAGGGCCATGACCTTGTCAATGCGCCGCTGGTGCCGGGCTTCTCCGGAGAAGGGGGTGGCGACCCAGGTGTCCACGATTTCCAGGGCCAGATTCTCCCCCACAATGCCCGCCCCCAGGGCCATCATGTTGGTGTCGTTGTGAAGCCGGGTCATTTTGGCGGACAGCACGTCGCTCAGCAGGGCGCAGCGGATGCCCTTGACCTTATTGGCGGTAATGGATACCCCAATGCCGGTGGTACACAGGACAATGCCCCGCTCGCAGGTTCCCTGGGCCACGGCCCGGGCGGCCTTGGCGGCAAAATCCGGATAGTCGCAGCTCTCCGGGCCGTTGGTGCCGAAGTCTACCACCTCATGGCCCTGAGCCTCCAGGTGCCGGGCCACCTTGTCCTTAAGCACATAGGCACCGTGATCGCAGGCAATGGAAATTTTCATCTGTATATCCTCCTATATTGCAAATCCTCCGTCCACGTTCAGCACGTGGCCGGTAATAAACTCCGCCTGGGCCAGATATTCCATGGCCCGGGCCACATCCTCCGGGGTTCCGTTCCGGCCCAGAGGGGCTTCCTCCGCCAACTCCTCCAGAACCTCCGGAGAGACGCTGGCGCACATATCCGTTAAAATCACTCCGGGGGCCACGCAGTTGACCCGGATGCCGCTGGGGCCCAGTTCCTTGGCCAGGGCCTTGGTCAGGGCGATCACCGCCCCCTTGGTGGCAGAGTAGGCCGCCTCACAGCTGGCGCCCACCCGACCCCACATGCTGGAGACCGTGACGATGCTGCCCCGCTGGTGTTCCAGAAAGCCGGGCATGGCGGCTCTGACGCAGTTGTAAACGCCTTTGACGTTCACGTCAAAGATCCGGTCCCAGGCCTCTTCCTCCATGGATTGCAGCAGCCCGTACCAGCAGATCCCGGCGCAGCAAATAAGAATGTCCACCGGTCCGGTTTCCCGGAAAACCTCCTGCACCGCCGGGCCCTTTGCCACGTCGCAGCAGAAGCCCCGGGCACCGGTCTGCTCTTCCACCGCCCGGGCGGCTGCATGATTTTTTTCATAGAGGAAAAAGACCTTATGGCCCTTTTCCGCAAACAATTCCACCGCGGCCCGGCCGATGCCCCGGGAGCCGCCGGTGATCACCACCGTTGCCATAAACAAAATCTCCTAAAAACCACAGATAGGGCGGCAAGAATGCCGCCCTTTTTAATGACTTCAATTATCTTCTTCTGCTCTTGGTCCGGTGGTCGGAATACTGCCGGATCGAGGAGATCTTGCTGTCAGACTCGGACATAAAGGCTTTCAGCTTTTCCTCAAACAGCTGGTCCGCAGTCTTGGGGGCGGCGGGCTGCTGGGGGGCGTTCCGGGGGGCCCGATTGGGGGCACCCTCCCGCCGGGGGGCGTTGCCGCGGAATTCCCGGGGGCCGTTTTCCCGCTGGGGCTTGGGCTCCAGGCGCTTGATGGACAGATTGATCTTGCCGTTGTCCGTACCGATGACCATCACCTTTACATCCTGCCCTTCGGTCAGGTGCTGGCGAATATCGCTGACGTAGGCGTTGGCCACTTCCGAAATATGTACCATTCCGGTTTTATTTTCCGGCAGGGCAATAAACGCGCCAAAATTGGTAATGGATTTGACTTTTCCCTCTAAAACGGCTCCGACGGTTAACTCCATAGATGCTATGTTTCCTCCAAAATAGTTTGTCAATTGGTCGTGTTCGGTGTGATCAGCACCGTGTTTGGGTTCACCAGGCCCAGCTCCTGCTCGGCGATCTTCCGAACGGCCTCGTCGGAGGTCATATCCTCCAGCCGGTCGGAGAGCTGGCGGTTGATGCCGGACTCCTGGGCAATCTGGGCCTGCAGCTCCCGGGTCTGTGCCTGGACCCGGACCCGCACCCAGCTAAGGGCCGCCAGGGCCAGCATGGAAAACACCAGAAGGGTCAGAATCAAAATCTTCAAAAGCACGGTGCTGTTTTTGAAAACCACCCTTGTGTTTCCGATTTTTACTGTGGACTCTGTCATTGGTGCTACCTCCGGAATGATGTCTGGCTTCCAAACGGTTCTTCCGTCCTATTGTACCCCATTTTCCGGCAGATGCAAACACATTTTTTGCTGTTTTGAAAAATTTTTTCCAAATTGTCAAAACTGCCCCTGAAATCCCGGTCAAAATGGACCAAAAGCCATAAAACACCGGTCTGAGAAGCCTTCCCAGGGCGGCCTCCTCCGCCGTGCCCCCCAGCACCGCCGCCCCCAGGCAGGGGAGCCGCAGGTCGCCCCCGCAGATGCCGAAGGCCAGAAAGCACAGCCCGGCTCCGGCGGCCAGCAGAAAAAGACTGTCCCGCAGGGCGTTTCCCACCTTGCCCAGGGGCCGCAAAAACCCCCAGCAAAGGCCCAGCAGCACCCCCAGAAGCCAGCCCCAGCACAGCTCCTCCAGAGCTTCCCCTGGGGCAATCAACCGAACATCCTCCCCCAAAAGCCTCCCGTCCGCCCCTCCTCGTAGCTCAGGGCGCTGATGCTCCCCTCCACGGCCACATGGCCCCCCTCCACACTGAGCTCCCGGAGCTTTAAGTCCTCTCCCAGCACCGTGAGCATCCCCAGCTGGGTCTGCAATACCACCTGGGTCTCCTCAAACCGCGCCACCTCCGTGACCCCCGTGACCTGGAGGCTTTTTCGCTCTGTCAGCCGCAGCGTATGGGCTTCCTGAATCATTGCGCCATGCCCCGCCTTCCTTCTGAATTCAAGGTAGTCTATGAACCTTTTCCCGGAACTATGCCCGGGAAATCGTTGACACCGGCCCTAAAAAGGGGTATCATATTTCCAGAATCATATGAACTGACGGAAAGGCGTGATCTCTATGAAAAAATCCGATGCTGCAACCCTGGGAAAGCTGCTGCTGACCCCGGTGCTGATGATCATTCTGGGCATTGCCCTGATCCTCCGGCCGGACTCCGCTTCGGCTTTGGTGGGGAAAGTTCTGGGGTGGGTCCTCCTTTTGGTAGGGGTCGCCGGGGCGGTAGAGTCCCTGATCGTCAAGGACATCACCACCGGCCGGGTGCTCTTCTGCGTCGTGGCCCTGGCCCTGGGCCTGTGGCTCATCCGGAACCCCTTGCGCCTGGCGGCGGCCCTGGGGCGCATCGCGGGACTTCTGATCCTTCTTCGCTCCATTCAGGATATTATCAACGCCACCCGCTGGAAATGCGGCATGAAATACGCCCTGCTCTCCGGCATCATCGGAGCCCTGCTGATTCTGCTGCCCATGACCAGCTCCCGGGCCATCTGGGTAATTCTGGGGATCCTCGTCGCCCTGGTGGGCATTCTCACCGCCGTGGACCGGGTGAAGTTCGGCAGAGGTCTTCCCTCCGGGGACGACAACATTATTGACGCCCAATGAGATACGCTTGCTGCCGTTTGGAGGGCCGCAGCGGCCATGAGGCGGGCCGGGCCCTTTTGCGGCAGCTGTATTTGGAGGAGACGGGGCAGCCCCTGCCGCCTCTGCACTATACGGCCACCGGCAGACCCTACCTGCCCGGAAGCCCCTATCACTTCTCCATCACCCACTCCCGCCGCCACGCCTTCTGCGTCCTGGGCACCCACCCCGTGGGTATCGATGCCGAGGAAACGGACCGTCCGGTACGCCTGCGGCTGGCCAAACGCATCCTCTCCCCGGATGAATATCTCCAATTCGCCGCCGCCCCGGACCCCGCCCGGGCGCTGCTGACCTTCTGGGTATTAAAAGAAGCCCAGGCAAAACGCACCGGCCTGGGCCTGCAAGGCTTCCCCAACCACACCCACTTTGACCTATCAGACCCCAGAGTCTGGGAATGGGACGGCTGTTTGGTGGCGATGGTGGTGGGAGGAGAAGTTGACAGTTAACAGTTGACAGTTGACAGTTTTTTCAAATTGACAATGGACAATTGACAATTGACAATTCTGCGTTTTGGAGTGTGGCCCCGTTTATCTCTACGGGTCAAAAAACGGACGTTTTTAATCCACGACGGTTGAAAAAACGGAAGTGTCAGCGAAACCGTAGGGAACGGCCTGTGTGCCGTTCCGGGGGCGTGGCGAATACAACCCGTGTGGATGAATGGAACCACGCCAGTAGGGGCGGCTACTAGCCGCCCGCTACGTCCCGATTACAACCTGTGCGGTTAAACGGTACCACGCAATGTAGCGGCGATGATTCATCGATGGGATCAAGGTGTGATTGCCTCCGGCAATCAATAGATTTTGATTCGCTGCGCGGAGCACCACCATGCAACGTATCGAATAGAACCCGTGTAACCAAACAAAACCACCTACCGATATGTCATTCCGAGGGAGCGCAGCGAGTCGAGGAATCTTCCCGAGTTGCTGGTTTTATCTTGTGGCGGTTCATTATCCCACGTGGTGGATTCCTCCACTCCGCTTTGCTCCGGTCGGAATGACATAACGGGGGAACGTTTCTACGGATTCGCCCGTTGTTTCTTCAATGTTTCACGCTGTACCGCATTCCCTCATCAGTCTCGCCTGCGGGCGAGCCAGCTTCCCCCGAGGGAAGCTCTTGCACCGCAATTTTGGGTGACCGGTTTACCGGGACGGGGTTCACTATTTACTCTAAACATAGAAAAAGGAGAATGACCATGCCTTGTACAACGATTTTGGTGGGAAGAAACGCCAGTCATGACGGTTCTACCATGATTGCCCGCAATGACGACGGCGGCTTTGAATCGAAGCGTGTGTTGGCCCATGCCCCCAGGAGGGAGCCGGGGAGCTACAAATCCGTCTGCTCCCATCTGACCGTTCCCCTGCCCGGGAATGCGCTGGGGTATACGGACTGCCCCAATGTGACGAAAACCAACGGCCTTTGGCCCGCCTGCGGCATCAACCGGGCCAATGTGGCCATGACCGCCACGGAGACCATTACCTCCAATCCCCGGGTGCTGGGGGCGGACCCTTACGTGGAATACAGGCCCAAAAAGGGCCGGGGCACCCAGGAAATCCCCGGCGGTATCGGGGAAGAGGACCTGGTGACCCTGGTGCTGCCTTACATCCATACCGCCCGGGAGGGGGTGCTGCGCACCGGGGAACTGCTGGAACAATACGGCACCGGCGAAGCCAACGGCATGGCCTTTGCCGACGGTCAGGAAATCTGGTGGCTGGAGACCATCGGCGGCCACCACTGGATCGCCCGGCGGGTGCCGGATGACCGGGTGGTCATCATGCCCAATCAGTTTGGTCTGGACAATTTTGACTTTGCCGACGCTTACGGCGAGCAAAAAGAGCACCTGTGTTCCAAGGATTTGAAGGCCTTTGTGGAGCGGCACCATCTGGCCCTGGACTTGGGGGAAACCTTCAATCCCCGGCTGGCCTTTGGCTCCCAGCGGGATGCGGACCACATTTACAATACCCCCCGGGCCTGGTTCATGGCCCGTTACTTCCTGCCCCGGACCTACCGCTGGGACGGCGTGGGGGCGGACTTTACCCCGGAGAGCAACGACATTCCATGGTCCTTCCGGCCGGAGCGGAAGGTGACGGTGGAGGACGTGCGGTATGTGCTGGGCTCCTACTACCAGGGCACCCCCTATGACCCCTATGACAAAAACTCCCCCGCCAAGGGCAAATATCGGACCATTGCCGTGCCCAACAGCGACGTTTGCGGCATTCAGCAGATTCGTGGCTACCTGCCGGAGGCCGTCCAGGGCGTCCAGTGGCTGTCCATGGGCGGCAGCGGCTTTACCGCCTGCTTCCCGGTGTACACCGGCGTCTCCGGCTTCCCCAAGTACATAAGCGGTACCACCGAGACCGTATCCACAGACCACATGTACTGGCACAGCCGCCTGATCGCCGCCCTGACCGATGCCCACCTGGGCTCGGCCCTCCTGTATAATGAACGTTACCGCAGCACCGTTATGAACCGGGGCCAGCAGTATCTGGAAGAATACGACCAAAAAGTATTGGAGGGTGCCTCCACGGAGATCCTTCAGGAGGCCAACGAAAAAATTCTGGCCATGGTCCAGCAAGCCTCCGACAAGGCCCTGGCCCAGATCCTCAAAAACGCCTCGGAGCATATGAAGATCCGCTACCACCGGGGAGATAATTAAACGAAACGGGAACCGTATGGACTAGCGGTTCCCGTTTTTAGTTGACAGTTGACAGTGGACAGTTGACAGTTATTGGAGGTTCGTCCATGGTGATACCGTTTGGCCGGTATAGTCCCAAATCCCATACGTGGCAAAGGGGGTGTATGACAGGCCCCCCCTTGTTATCGGAACGTCAAAATTGAAATTGGGAAAATGCTGTGTTATAGTAAAGAAAACGATGGGAAAAGGAGGCAGGGCGCATGGCATCCATAAAGCTGCTGGAAGAAATCAATATCCGGGATGAAAACAAGGAGGAACTGCTGCCGGGAATGGCATCGGATTTTCCCTATCTTGCTACCCGGGCAGACCTGAACCGGTATATGGCTCTGGGCGCGCCTTGGCACTGGCACAAGGCGGTGGAGTTGTTTTATGTGGAAAGCGGCTGCGTGGAATATACCACGCCTCACGGAAACCGGGCCTTTCCCGCCGGTTCCGGAGGGTTCGTCAATGCCAACGTCCTGCATACGACCTGTGTGACCGATGGGAACCTTCCCAATGTGCAATTGCTGCACTTGTTCGACCCGGTGTTTCTGGCAGGAGGCCACGGCAGCCGCATCGAAGAAAAATACATTCTGCCTCTGACCTCCGCGCCTGGCCTGGAAATACTGGCCTTTTCCGCTGAAGATGCCGGTCAGAAGGAAATTCTGGAAGATATTCTCCGGGCCTTTCAGCTATCCCCGGAGGAGTGGGGCTATGAGTGGAGGCTGCGAGAGGCCCTGATGTCCATTTGGCAGAAGATATTGGAACAGGCAGAGCCCCTTTTGGGAGAAGGACCGCAGGCGGAAGGCGAAGACCGGCTGGTGAAAGCACTGATGGTCTATATCCATGAACATTACCAGAATCCGATTTCCGTTGACCAATTGGCGGCCTACGGCCATATCAGCAAACGGAGCTGCTTTCGGCTGTTTCAAACCAATCTGCGTATGACTCCCGTGGAATATATACGGGAGTACCGGCTGGAAAAAGCCTGCCAGCTTCTGGCGGATACCGATACCCCCATTACCCAGATCGCCTATGGCTGCGGCTTTGGCTCCGGCAGCTACTTTGGGAAGATTTTCAGGCTGCGTTTCCGGTGTACACCCTGGGAATACCGCAGAGATTGGCACGAACGTTATAAAAATCAGCGTAAATGAGATAGTATTTCTGCCCATGCTGCATTATACTGTCAGCAGGGAGCAGGAAAGGCCCACTTTCCAATTCCAGTCCAATATGTCCGGAGGGCGGGCCGGTTTCCCGGCCCGCCCTCCGGAAAGCGAGGAATCTGTATGCTGCTGACAAAATATGATGCGGAGAACGCCCTGGTGGATGCCCGGATGGAAAATCCCGGACCCTGGGTGGCCCACAGCCGCTATGTGGCCATGGCCTGCGAAAATATCGCAGAGCAATGCCCCGGTCTGGACCCCTATGATGCCTATGTTTACGGTTTGCTCCACGACATTGGCCGACACGCCGGGGTCAGCTCCGAGCAGCATCTGATCGACGGCTACCGGTACTGCATGGCCCGAGGCTGGGAAAAAGCGGCCCAAATCTGCATTTCCCATGCCTTTATGATCCAGGATATTGCCTCCTCTATCGGGGTCTTCGACATGCCCCAGGCAGACAAAGAGTATCTTGCCCGGTTTGTAAAATCGGCGGTCTACGATGACTATGACCGTCTGGTGCAGCTGTGCGATGCCCTGGCGTTGCCTACCGGATTCTGTTTGCTTGAAAAGCGGTTTGTGGATGTGACCCTCCGCTATGGAGTCCATCCGGCAACCGTGGACCGCTGGAAGGCGGTGCTGGCCATCAAAGCCCGGTTTGAAAAGAGAATGGGCTGCTCGATTTATGACTGCCTCCCCGGTGTGGTGGAAAACAGTTTCCGTTCCTGAGGTGCCCCATGAAAAATCTGACACCCCGATACAGCCTTACCCAGTTTACCTTCTGGGCAGCATACTCCGGCACTACCGCCTTTGCGACAACCTATCTTCTGGATCAGGGACTTTCCTCCGGCACAGTGGGGGTGCTGTTGGCCTTATCCGGTATTGGTTCCTGTCTGGCCCAGCCGGTTTTGGCCGCCCGTGTTGACCGGGCAAAGGAATTTCTTCTGACAAAAATACTGCTTGGCCTGTCGACCCTCTGTTTTTCCTGCTTTTCCTTGCTGCTGATACCGAAGCTCCCCCAAGCCCTGATCGCCGTTTTATACACGGTGGGTCTGTGGAGCAGCGATGTGATGGTTCCGCTGCTCAATGCGCTGTGTGTTTCTTTCCGCCGGGCAGGCTACCCTGTCAACTACGGTGCGGCCCGAGGCATTGGCTCAACAGCAACCGCCATTTCCAGTCTGGTGCTTGGCTTTGTTATTGCAAGACTGGGTATGACCTGGATGCTCCTGCTTTTGCTTCTGACCCGGAGTCTGTGCATTTTTTCCCTGATGGGTTACCCCAAACTTCAAAAACCGGAGTCTGCTAACCGGACGATTCAGGCCAGCTGCTCTCTTTTCAGGTTTTTCCGGCAGTATCCCCGTTACTGCCTGACTCTTCTGGGGATCGCCTTTCTGGGAATGTTTCTTGCGATGACCGAAAACTATCTGATTGCAATTGTCAGTGCCCTCGGAGGTAACAGCAGCCATGTGGGAACAGCGCTGTTTCTATCTTCCCTGGTAACCGCCCCGGTGATTTTCTTCTTTGACAGAATTCACGCCCGGCTCAGCGATGCTGCACTGCTGAGAATCTCCGCTGTGACCTTTCTCATAAGGGCCGCCTGTCTTCTCTTTGCTGCCAAAAGCATTTCTGCTGTTTATCTGCTTCAGCTGCTGCACATGACCTCCTACGGCTTTCTGCATCCGACCCAGGTATCCTATGCAGGGGCTATGGTTCGCCCTGCCGACATGGTCAAAGGGCAGGCTTTTAGCACCGCCGCCTATGCGCTTGGATGCTCTGCCGGAAATCTTGCCGGTGGGATCGCGCTGGGTTATGGGGTAAGAGCCATGCTGACCGCCGGTGTGGTGATGGCCGGCATCGGCACAGGAATCCTTTTCTTCACCACTGCAAAATCTTCCCCGGAAGGAGAAATCTCCAAATGAATCCCATTAAAATCATGTTCTTCGATATTGACGGCACATTGCTGGAGATGGGGGCAAGGCAGCCCTCCCCCAAGACACTGGAAGCCCTGAGGCGGCTCAAGGACAAGGGCATCAAAATCTGCATTGCTACAGGCCGCGCCCCGATTTGCGTGCCCACATTTGAGGGCGTGGAGTTTGACGCCTTTCTGACCTTTAACGGCTCCTACTGCTATGATGCACGGGGCCCTATATACGAAAACCCCATTGCGCCGGAGGCGGTGGCGCAAATCGTCAAAAATGCTTCTTCCATCGGCAGACCCGTAGCCGCGGCAACCAAAGACCGGATCGGGACCAACGGGCTGGATCAGGACTTGGCGGACTATGCCGCCATTGGAAATCTGACATTGCCGGTAGCGGAGGATTTTGAGTTACTGTGCCGGGAGAACATCTACCAGCTGATGCTTGGCCTTCGGGAACCGGAATATCCCGCCATTTTAGAGGGTGTCACCGGAGCAAAGATCGCCGCCTGGTGGGACCGGGCGGTAGACGTGATCCCCGCCGGCGGCGGAAAAGGCGCAGGAATCCGGGCGGTGCTCCGTCATTTTCAGTTGTCCCCCGAAAACGCCATGGCCTTTGGAGACGGCAATAATGACATCGAAATGCTGGAAGCCGTCGGCACCGGCGTTGCCATGGGGAACGCTTCCGTGCAGCTCCAAAGCGTTGCGGATGCCCTCTGCGGTCCTGTGGCGCAGGACGGTATTTATGCGTTCTGCCTGGAACGTGGTTTGATTTGAACAAACGGGAACCGCCCTGAACAGCGGTTCCCGTTTTGTGTCGTTCACAGATTCAGATGTTCCAGGGCAGAGACCAATGCGGCTTCGTCTACGGCGGAGTAATTGATCACCAGGCTTTTGTCGCTTTCCGGGGTGGGAGTCTCATAGAAGCTGCTGAGCAGGTGGACTTTCAGGCCCTGGGCGGCGAATTTCTTTGTCAGGGCAGGGCCGGAGAGGGGGGAGTCCACTTGCAGGAGGAAGTGGAGGCCCGCATCCTGTTCCAGGATGGTAAAGCGGTCCGCGGCGGGGCAGTGTTCCAGGGCGGCGATGACCCGGTTGCGGCGGGCCCGGTAGAATTTGCGCATGCGGTTGATGTGCTTTTCAAAATAGCCCCGGTCTAAAAACCGGGCCAGGGTGTACTGCTCGAAGCTGGGGACGGTGCAGCCGTAGAAGCCCAGCTTTTCCCGGAAGGTTTCCATGAGGGCCGGGGGCAGCACCATATAGCTGATACGGATGGAGGGGGCCAGGGTTTTGGAGAAGGTGTTCATATAGATCACCCGGTCCGGGTCCATGGCCTGCATCGTGGGCAATGGCCGGCCCCGGAAGCGGAACTCCGTGTCATAGTCGTCTTCAATGATCCAGCCCTCCCGTTTCCGGGCCCAGTCCAGCAGAGCCCGGCGGCGGGGGAGGGGGGTGACCAGGCCTGTGGGGAAATGGTGGGAAGGGGAGATGTGCAGCACCTGGGCATCCCCCAGGCACTCCGGGCGAATGCCCTGGTCATCCATGGGAATGGGCAGGCACCGGACCCCGCCGGCCCGGTAGATTTTGCCGATCTTCCCGTAGCCCGGGTCCTCCACGGCGTAGACCTTGTCCTGACCCAGCAGCTGCAGCAGAAGGTTATACAAAAAGTCCGTGCCCGCACCCACCAGAATGCAGTCCGGGTCGATGGTTAAGCCCCGGAAATCCGCCAGATTCCGGGCGATGGCCTGCCGCAGCTCCAGGGCCCCCTGGGCGTGGAGGGGCAGCAAAAGCTGCTCTCCATAGTCCAGAATGACCTCCCGCTGAAGCCGGATCCATACGGAAAAGGGAAATTGGCCGGTGCCGTTTCCCGTCAGGTCTGCCTTGGGCGGCGCGTCTGCCGGGGGAAGGGGCCGGGGGGCCGGGGATTTCCGGACAAGGGGCCGCTCCACCTGCTCCACAAAAAAGCCGGAACGCTCCCGGGAGACGATATACCCCTCCTCCAGCAGCTGGGCATAGGCTCCTTCCACGGTGGTTTTTCCAACCTCTAAGTTGGCGGCCAGAGCCCGCTTGGAGGGCAGCTTTTCCCCGGGCTGCAGGGCCCCGGAGAGGATGTCCTCCCGGATGGCCCGGTAGAGGGATTCATACAGCGGCAGTCCCGGGCATTTTTTCAGTTCGTAGGTCCGCATGGGACACCGCCTTTCTGTTGCTCGTTATGCGGGGCGCTGACCCTTCTTCTTTTGGAAGGGCCGCCGGGCCCAGAGGCCTTTGCACCAGGCGGTGAAGCGCATCCGGGTCTTTTCCAGCCAGTCAAAGACATGCTGAATGGAGTAGAATACCGTGGGAGTCATAACAAGCAATGTAAACATCACCAGCCGCACTTCGCTGGTCCAGGTCCGCAAATCCAGAATGTCCCCCAGCAGGGTAAAGCACAGGACGATCCCTGAAGCCATGGCCCACCAGAGGATGCCCCGGAACCAGTTGCAGGGTTTGCAGATCTGATACAGCACCAGCATGCCCACAAAGGACAAAATGGCCGCGCAGATGGTGGAGACCTCTTCCTTGGGAAGGCTGAATACGGACATGAACATCTGGCACAGCAGCACCACAAAGACGTTGGTCAGCCCGCCTGGGAAGGCCCGGCGGAGCACCTCCGGCAGGAACCGGCCCTTGATGCGGTCGTATTTGGGCTCAAAGGTCAGAATGAAGGAGGGGATACCGATGGTCATGGCGGAGATCACCGACAGGTGAATGGGCTCCAGGGGGTAGGGCCACACGGTAAAGAGGCTGATAATGGACAGAAACAGGGAGAAAATGTTCTTCACCAGGAACAAAGAGGCTGCCCGCTGGATGTTGTTGATGACCCGGCGGCCTTCGCTGACCACCCCGGGCATGGCGGAAAAATCCGAGTCCAGCAGCACCAAACTTGCCAGCTGACTGGCGGCCTGGGCACCGCTGGCCATGGCAATGGCGCAGTCCGCCTGTTTCATGGCCAGCAAGTCGTTGACGCCGTCGCCGGTCATGGCCACGGTGTGCTTTTTCTTTTGCAGGGCCTCGATCAGGTCCTTTTTCTGCTGGGGTGTTACCCGGCCGAAGACCGTATAGCGGACGGCCGCCTCCCGCAGCTGCTCCGGGGTTTTCAGGGTGGAGGCATCTACGTACTGTTCGCTCTCCGGAATGCCCGCCTGCTGGGCGATCATGCTGACGGTGGCGGGGTTGTCGCCGGAAATGACCTTCACGGTAACGCCCTGCTGGGCAAAGTAGGCAAAGGTCTCCTTGGCATTGGGCCGGAGCTTGCCGGTGAGCAGCACCAGGGCAATGGGGGTGACCTTCTCCCCCTCCAGCTTCCCGGGGGCAAGGGGGCCGTCATATTGGGCGGCCATCAGCACCCGGTAGCCCTTGGCGGTCCAGTCGGAGATGTTCCAGAGATCTTCCCGGTCTCCCAGGAGGAATTCCGGCGCGCCTACCACAAAGCTGCCCGCCTCCGCAAATTCGCAGCCGCTCCACTTGTATTCCGAGGAGAAGGGCACCCGGTTGAGACAGACAAGGTCGCTTTCCCCGTGGAACAGCTCTGCCATGGCCTTGGCGGTGGCGTTGTCCGGGGGCACGGCGCCGTACATGGCGGTGAGAATGTCCTCCAGCTCCTCCGGCAGCAGGTCACCCAGGGGAATCAGGTTTTCCACTTCCATATCTGGCTCCGTAATGGTGCCGGTTTTGTCCACGCACAGCACATCCACCCGGGCCAGGGCCTCAATGCTGTTCATATCCTGGACCAGCACCCGCTGGCGGCTGAGCTTCTGGGCGGACACCGCCAGGGCCACGCTGGTCAGCAGATACAGCCCCTCTGGAATCATGCCGATCAGGGCGGCCACGGTGCCTTCGGTGCTTTCTCGGAGACTCAAATGCAGCACCGTGTATTCCTGGTGGAACAAAATGCAGCCCACAGGCACCAGGGCAATGCCCAGAAACAGGATGAGCCTGTCCAGAGACCTGGTCATTTCCGTTTTCTTGGCCTGGGGGTTGTGCTTGGCCTCCTGGGCAAGCTTGGCGGCGAAGCAATGCTGGCCCACCTCCGTCAGTTCCGCCCGGCCCCGGCCCGCCAGAACGATGCTGCCGGAATGGACCGGGTCCCCGGGGTTCTTTTCCACGCTGTCCTCCTCACCGGTGAGGAGGGATTCATCTACAAACAGGGTGCCAAAGCGCAGAATGCCGTCGGCGCAAATCTGGTCGCCCTGGGTAAACTCCGCCAGATCGCCCGGAAGAATGTCCTCCGGGGGAACCTCTGTAAGATTTCCGTCCCGCAGGACCTTTACAGGCTTTCTTGCAAGCAGAGACAGCTGCTCCACCGCCCGCTTGGCCCGGATCTCCTGGAAAATGCCGATGACCGTATTGACGATCACCACCCCCAGGAAGCCCATATTCATAACGGAGCTGCGGCCGATCAGCAGCAGTACCGCCAGCACCAGAAACACCAGATTGAAGAAGGTGAAGCAGTGCCGGAGGACAATTTCTTTTTCGCTTTTTCCCGGCTGAACACCGGTTCCGGCCCCCAGGCCCTGGGCAAGCAGTTCCTCTGCCTGGGCAGAGGTGAGCCCTGGCTGGGGTTGTGCGGGTTTTGTTTCATCCATGGTGACCCATTCCTCTCTTTATAAATATTCCGGCAGCCCCGCGGCTCTGCGCCACAGGATCAGAAGGCTGCCGTCCTCCACGGAAACGGTGGCGGGGTCCTGGGTAAAATGGTTGCTGACCCCCAGGGGAAAGCCGCTGGTCAGGGTGCCGTTTTCCAGGGGGTAGTAAAGCCCCCGGATATTCACGCCCCGGGCGTCCTTTCCCATGCAGAATACGGAGATGTCCCCTTCGTTCCCGCCGGGGAAACGGAGACCGCCGTTTTTAATGACGGTGGCGCAGAATTGGTTCCCCACCAGTATGCCCCGGGCCCCGTGGTCTGCCAGAAAGGACAGCAGCTGGTAGTTGGCCACCGTATGGTCCAGCCGCTCCCCGTCCATGGCCCCGTAGAGTAAAAAACGGTCATAGCCCCGGGAGAGGCCCAGCTTGACGGCCAGCATACTGTCCGTATCGTCCTTTTCCACCGGGAAGACCTCCGCCCCCTGGGGCACATAGTGCAGAGAATCAAAGTCCCCTATGATGGCCTGGGGAGAAACCCCCAGGGCCTGGGTATACCGCAGCCCGCCGTCGGCGGCAATCACCAGCTCGCTGCCCGTCAGCGGGGCAATGAGCGCTTCAAACCCCGCCGCGCAAAAAATCACACACTGCTTCATGTGTTCGCTCCTTATCCATTATTAACCTTTAGTCTACCACATTTTTCCCAAAAGAAAAACCGACAAAATGTGAACAACGACGTATTTCTTTCGGAAAGTACCGACCGCCCGGAGCCTGTGTTGACAAAATTCGCAAAAAAGCTATAATATGCTCCATGAAAGGGGTAACTGCCATGAGTGATATGATGATCGTTTTCTGGATATGCGGTGTTTTTGTGCTGCCGCTGACGGCGGCGGAGGCATTCCGCCGACTGCTGAAATTGGGAAGCCCGGTAAAATGCCTGCCGTATTTTGGCCTCTCCTTTATGGGCGGAAACCTCGCCGGAAAGCTGCTGGCCCGGATGATGTCCGTGGTGCTCCAGCGGCAGATCGCAGCAGGGTCCCTTCAGTATTGCCTGTGCGCTCTGGCGGCGTCGGCGGCGGTGACTTTTGTGCTGGCGGTGCTGAAGAAAAATATACAGATAAGCGTGGAATTTCAGAATGAATAATACAAAAAAGCGGCGGCGTTCCCTGTGGGCCTGCGTGGCTGCCTGGTTGATTTTTACATTGGGTGCGGCCCTGCTGACGGCGGTGATCTGGGAACTGCAAGAACTGAACGTAGGTATCGCGGAAATCCTTTTTACCCTCAGTTCTCCCATGGAGGGAGCCAACAGCGGCATTGCGGCGGGGGCTTTCAAAAAGTGTCTTCCCTGGTTTTGCGGTGTTTCCGCCCTTTACGGATGGCTGCTGTATTATTTCCGCTGCCGGAACCGGGTCCATTTTACTTTGGGCCTTCAAATTGGAAAATGGAAAAGAAGCATCTCCAGCAAGCGGATCTACCGCTGTTTTCTGGCGCTGTTTCCCATCGGCGTGTGGGTGCTGGCCTGCTTTACCATTGAACGGGACCTGTTTTTTACTGCCTACCTGAAAAATCGCATGGACAAGTCCACTATTTATGAGGACTATTACGTTTTTCCCAGCGATGTGGAGATTCAGTCCCAGGGGAAAACAAAAAATGTGATCTGTCTGTATCTGGAGAGCATGGAGATCACCTACGCCGATACTGCCTCCGGCGGCGCCCAGGAGGTCGATCTGATGCCGGGGCTTACGGAACTGGCCTATGACAACCTGTCCTTTGGCACGGTGCCGGGGCAGCGTCTCGGTGGTATGGACAACGTACATGGAACGGGCTGGACTTCCGCCGCCCTGATGGCTACCACCTCCGGGGTGCCCTTCAGCTTTCCCAAGTCCGACGCCACCGAGGTGGGCGTCAGTACCCAGTTCGCCCCGGGCTTGGAGACCCTGGGCACGGTGCTGCAGCAGAAGGGCTATCGCCAGGAATTTCTCTGCGGCTCCAGTGCCACCTTTGGGGGACGGCGGACCTACTTCCAGCAACACGGTGATTATGAAATTTACGATTACAACACCGCCCTCCAAAACGGAGATATACCCCAGGGATACAATGTCTGGTGGGGATTGGAGGACGCAAAGCTTTATGAGATCGCCAAAAAGCAGCTGTTGGAGCTGTCAGCTTCCGATGCGCCCTTTAATCTGACCCTTCTGACGGTGGACACCCATTTCCCTGACGGCTATCTGTGCCAGCTGTGCGAAAAGGACAAATATCCGGTTCCCCTGGCCTCTATTGTGGAGTGCGCAGACCGGCAGGCTGTGGAGTTTGTGCGGTGGTGCCAGGAGCAGAGCTTCTATGAGGATACGGTGATCGTCATTATGGGGGACCACCCCAGAATGGATACCCTTTTGGTAGATGGAGTCCCGATGTCAGAAAGAAAGGTCTATACCTGCTTCCTGAACGCCCAGATGCCCCAGGATATGCCGGACCCGTCAGAGCGGCAGTATACCCATATGGACCTGTTCCCCACCATTCTGGCTTCCATGGGCTTTACCATCCAGGGAGACCGGCTGGGCCTGGGGACCAACCTGTTCTCCTGGGAGCCCACCCTGGAAGAGCAATATGGCAGACAGTGGCTGGATGACCAGCTGCAAAAAACTTCCATATTCTACGAGGAACACTTCTATTAATTCAATAAATACCGCCAGCGGACTCTCCGAAAAAGAGGGGACCGCTGGCGGTTTGTGTTCTGGGGGTGTCGGGGGGGTGCTGGGGTCAGAGGGCCCGCACCGTTTGCCGCAGCCGTTCCAGATCCGCTTCATCCGGGTGGGACAGGGCGCGGTCAAAGTTTGCGATGAGGGCGTCGATGTTTGCGGGGTGCTCCGGCTGGGCTTTCATTCGGAGGTACCGGTCCTTCACGGCCTGGGGCATTTTGCCCTGGCACATAAATGTTCCGAGAATCTGGTTGCTGTCATCCAGGGCGGCCCGGACGGCGCAGAGTACCTTTTCAAAATAGGCCGGGCTTTCCCCGAAGCCTGCGGTGCCGAAGAGAAAGACCTTTTTGTTCCGCAGCTCTTTCAGTAGCGCCAGAGTGTCGGGGTCTGCGTTCCCTTTGTCGGTCCAGAAGCCCACGTAGACCACCGGGGTCTCCGGGATTTCCCGGTTCCAGGGGCCAAAATAGGCGCACTGTTCCAGGGGCAGGGCACCGTGAAGGGTTTCGGCCAGCAGCTTTGTATTGCCGGTGGCACTGGAAAAGATAATGGAACAGCGTTCTTGATCCATGGGATCGTCTCCTTTGATTTGAGAATACTGATATGGAACAAATATAGCCCCGGGAAAGGGGACTGTCAACCCTTTTTGGCGAAAACACGTTGACTTTTGGCAGGTCCTGGGCTATGATAGACACTGCGAAGAAGGAGGAATTTTTTATGAAGCCTTTGGTATTTCAGTCTGATTTTGGCCTGGTAGACGGCGCGGTCAGCGCCATGTACGGCGTTGCTTACTGCGTCAGCCCGGAGCTCAAAATCCACGACCTGACCCATGATATTACGCCCTATTCCATCTGGGAAGCCAGCTATCGGCTGATCCAGACCATTTCCTATTGGCCGGAGGACACGGTGTTTGTCTCCGTGGTAGACCCGGGGGTGGGCACCGACCGCCGCAGCGTGGTGGCCAAAACCCGGTCCGGAAAATATGTGGTCACCCCGGACAACGGCACCCTGACCCACATTCTCCGCCTGGACGGTGTGACGGAAGTCCGGCAAATCGACGAAAAGGTGAACCGCCTGCCCAATTCCGGCGAGAGCTACACCTTCCACGGCCGGGACGTTTACGCCTACACCGGGGCCCGGCTTGCCGCCGGTGTGATTTCCTTCCAGGAGGTGGGCCCGGAAATTTCCCCGGAGAGCCTGACCCAGCTGCCTGTGGTGGAGCCCTATTTGGACGGCAAGGCGGCCTGCGGCACGGTGGACGTGCTGGACGTGCGCTTCGGCTCTCTGTGGACCAATATTCCCCGGGAGCTGTTCCTGAAGACCGGGGCCCAGTATGGGGACCGGCTGAGCATCACCATTGAAAACGACACCCGGACGGTGTACCGCAACATCATTCTCTATGCCAAGAGCTTTGCGGACGTGTACATCGGCGAGGCCCTGGCCTATGTCAACAGCCTGGACTGCATGGCCGTGGCCATCAATCAGGGCTCCTTTGCCCGGGCCTACAACATTGGCACCGGCAATTCCTGGCGCATCCGCATGGAGGTTTTTAAGATGTAAGGCCTGCGTCATCCCGCGTTTCCCATCTTTGGATGTGAACGATATATTTTATGGAGGTAGAATTATGAAGAAGTTCTCTGTCAAAACCATCGTTGCCATCGGCATCGGCGCGGCGCTGTTCTTTGTGCTGGGCCGGTTCGTGGCCATTCCCAGCCCGGTGCCCAACACCAATATCGCCACCCAGTATGGCCTTCTGGCCTTCATGGCTGTGGTCTATGGCCCTGTGGCCGGTGCTCTTGTGGGCCTCATCGGCCACGCCCTCATTGACTTCAGCTACGGCTGGGGCATCTGGTGGAGCTGGGTCATTGCTTCCGGCGTGTTCGGTCTGCTGATGGGCCTGAGCACCAAGGTTCTCAAGATGGACGAAGCCGATATGGGCAAGAAGGGCCTGGTAAAGTTCAACATTGCCCAGGTGGTCTCCAACCTCCTGTGCTGGTTCCTGGTGGCCCCTGTCCTGGACGTTTACATGATGGGCGAGCCCTGGGACAAGCTCCTGGCCCAGGGCCTGCTTGCCGGTGTTGCCAACGCCGTCACCACCGCCATCGTAGGAAGCCTTCTGTGCGTGGCCTACGCCTCCACCAAGACAAAGGCCGGCAGCCTGACCAAGGAGTAAAAACAAAAGGGCGCAGCCCCTTGGCTCTCCCTCTGGGAGAGCTGGCTCGGCGCAGCCGAGACTGAGAGGGCCTTGCAGCGTTTGGTGAATGATAACGTCATTTGGTATCATCAACGTGGACCCTCTCCGTCCTCGCTTACGCTCGGCCACCTCTCCCAAAGGGAGAGGCAAGGGGCGGCACAGCGTTGCGCATTGTAGGAACAATGGGCGCAGAGGTACCGCGCCTGTAGGGGTGGTGCTCCGCGCAGCGAATCAAATACGTTCCGAATATAACCCGTGCGGTTGAACGGTACCATTTACCGATGTGCATGTAGGGGCGGCAATCTGCCGCCCGCTACGTTGCGGATACAACCTGTGCGGGTGAACGGTACCACACAATACATACAACGACTCCGGCTTACGCCGGATGGCGGCAGATTGCCGCCCCTACACCGGCTTCATCCAACGTAATACCAATTTTTCGATACGGCTCAATACCCGAAACGTGGCGGGCGGCAGATTGCCGCCCCTACATGCCCGTCCATTGCGGTACCGTTTGATGATACGGCGCAATACCCGAAACGTCCGTCCCCCCAAAAATTGTCCATTGTCAATTGGCAAAAAACTGTCCACTGTCCACTGCCAACTGCTTCAACGCTCCGTCCGCGAGAGGGAAGGCCCCTTCCCTTTGGCGGATGGAACTTTGGAAAGGAGGTTTTCTGGTGGAAAACCAACCCATTATTTCCTTTGCGCACTTTGGCTTTCAATATACCGCCCAGGCGGAGCCCACGCTGTATGATATTGACCTGACCATTTCCAAGGGCGAAAAGGTACTGATCGCCGGGCCCTCGGGCTGCGGCAAATCCACCCTGGCCCATTGCATCAACGGCCTGATCCCCAATTCCTACCCCGGCCGCTCTACGGGTACCTTGACCGTGGGGGGCAAAGACGCCAAACAAATGGGCCTCTTTGACCTGTCCCAGGTGGTGGGGACGGTTTTGCAGGACTCTGACGGTCAGTTCATCGGCCTGACGGTGGCGGAGGACCTGGCCTTTGCCCTGGAAAACGATGAAATGCCCCAGGACCAAATGAAAAAGCTGGTCTCGGAGATCGCCCAGGTGGTGAACGTGGAAAAGGTTCTGGGCAATGCCCCCCAGGAGATTTCCGGCGGCCAGAAGCAGCGGGTGGCCCTGGGCGGTGTCATGGTCAGCGGCGTAGATGTGCTGCTGTTTGACGAGCCCCTTGCCAACCTGGACCCGGCCACGGGGAAAAAGGCCGTGGAGCTCATCGACGAAATTCAGAAGAAAACCGGCTGTGCCGTCATCATCATCGAGCACCGGCTGGAGGATGTGCTCCACCGGAAGGTGGACCGCATCGTCCTCATGGGCGAGGGCCGCATCCTCTATGACGGCGACCCGGATACCCTGCTGTGTTCGGACCTGCTCCCCCGCAGCGGCATCCGGGAGCCCCTGTACGTCACGGCTCTAAAATACGCCGGAGTTACCCTTACCAAGGAAAACCACCCGGCCTTTCTGCCGGAATTGACCCTTTCCCCGGAGCAGAAGGACCAGGTGGTCCAGTGGTACCACCGGCTGCCGGAGCCCGGGCAGGAAGCGGAAAAGTCGGAACTTTTGAATGTAGAAAACCTGTGCTTTTCCTATCATCCCGGCCGCCCGGTGCTGAAAAACATCTCTACCTCCATCCGCAAGGGGGAGATGGTCAGCATCGTGGGCACCAACGGAGCGGGCAAATCCACCTTCTCCAAGGTGCTCTGCGGCTTTGAAACCGCCCAAAGCGGCGCGCTTTCCATGGAAGGCCGGGATTTAACGGCTCTGAGCATCAAAGAGCGGGCGGACCTCATCGGCTACGTCATGCAAAACCCCAACCAGATGATCTCCAAGACCCAGATTTTTGACGAGGTGGCCCTGGGCCTGCGGAACCGGAAGGTACCGGAGGACCAGGTAAGGCTCCGGGTGGAGGCGGCTCTGCGAACCTGCGGACTGTATCCCTTCCGGAACTGGCCCGTATCCGCCCTCAGCTACGGCCAGAAAAAGCGGGTGACCATCGCCTCCATTCTGGTATTGGAGCCGGAAATGATCCTTTTGGACGAGCCCACCGCAGGACAGGACCTGGCCCACTATACCCAGATCATGGACTTTTTGCGGGAGCTGAACCAATCGGGCACCACCGTGGTGCTCATCACCCACGACATGCACCTGATGCTGGAATACACCCCCCGGGCCATCGTCTTCCACGACGGGGCCATTCTGGCGGATGCCTCCGCGGCCCAGGTGCTGAACAGTCCGGACATCGTAGCCCGGGCCAACCTGAAGGAAACTTCCCTGTACCATCTGGCGGCCCTGTGCGGCATTGACCGGCCGGAGGAATTTACCCGCCGCTTCATTGCCCGGGACCGGGAGGGACGAAGACTATGACCAATCTTTTTAACTACATCGACCGGCCCTCTCCCATCCACGCCCTGACCGGTGCCAGCAAGCTGGTGTGCTTGCTTTCCTGGAGCGTGGCGGCCATGACCAGCTTCTATACCCCCTTGCTGCTGGCCCTGACGGTGCTGGCCTTTTACCTGTTCCACAAGGCCCAGCTAAAGCTCAAGGATGTGTCCTTTGTGGTGGGGCTGATGCTGGTGTACATTCTGATGAATAACATCCTGATTTTCCTGTTCAGCCCCAACCACGGCCCCAAGCTCTACGGCAGCACCACGCCCCTTCTCCACATCGCCGGGCCCTATACCCTGACGGCGGAGCAGCTATACTACCACCTGAATGTGGTGCTGAAAAACGCCTGCACCATTCCCATTGTGCTGCTGTTCGTCTGCACCACCAACCCTTCGGAATTTGCCGCCTCCCTGAATAAGATCGGGGTCAGCTACCGCATCAGCTACTCCGTGTCTTTGGCCCTGCGGTATATCCCGGACATTCAGCGGGAGTTCCGGGAGATCTCTCAGGCCCAGCAGGCCCGGGGTGTGGAAATGAGCAAAAAGGTCAGCCTCACCAAGCGGCTGAAAGCCGCCAGCGCCATTCTGGTGCCCCTGGTGCTCAGCTCTATGGAGCGTATCGAGACCATTTCCAATGCCATGGAGCTCCGGGGCTTCGGCAAAAAGGACAAGCGCACCTGGTACGCCGCCCGGCCCTTCACCCGCTGGGACAAGCTCTCCATGGGCATCTGCCTGGGGCTTATGGCCCTGTCCTTCCTGCTGACGGCCTTAAACGGCGGAAGATTTTACAACCCCTTTACTTAAAGCACCTCTTTGCGGCTGGACAGCAAATTTTTTGCTTCCAGCCCCATTTTTATCCTTGTAATCTGCGACTAACTGTGATAATATTGTCATAATATCACCTAAACGAGGATGCCATGCTTTTATCCTACTTCAATATTATGCTACTGGGCTGGGAGGCACTGTTCTGCCTCATTGCGGCCATCACCCTGGTGGAAGCCCCGCCCGGGGAAAAGAAACACAATCTCATCTGGATGCAACTTTCCGCGGCGCTGCTGCTGGGCGTGGAGGCTGCTGCCTGGTATTACCAGGGCCGCCCCGGGGATATCGCCCGGTGGATGGTCCGGCTTTGCAATCTGGGCACCTTCCTGCTGAATCACTCCGTGCTGCTGCTGTTTCACCGGTACCTGTGCTGCACCCTGCTGACGGTCCAGGAGCGGGCCAGGCTGCACCTGGTCAAGGCGGTGGAGCTGGTCTGCTATATCGGGATGATCCTGGTGATCGTCTCCCAGTTTACAAACCTTTATTATTACATTGACGGGAACAACTACTACGTCCGCAGTCCCTATTTCCCCCTGTCTTTGCTGGCGCCCTCCGCAGGAATCATTATGGATGGCATCCTGCTGGTGAAGCACCGGGAGCGGATCAGCCCTTGGCTGTACCGGGTGATGATGCTCTACATCCTGACGCCTCTGGTGGCGGCGCTGATCCAGGTCGTTTCCTACGGCCTGTCCCTTATCAGCCTCAGCATCGGCGGCGCCATGCTGCTGATTTACCTGATCGTCAACCGGGAGCAGCAGGCCCAGCTGCGCCAGGTCCAGGAGGACAAGGCGGTGGTGGCCCAGCGGCTGGAGATCGCCCAGACCCTGAACCGCTGCGTCCAGGAGCTTTCCTCTGACAAGGAGATCTCCCAGGCCATCTGCGACCTGCTGCAGATCATCCAGGAGTATTTCCGGGCGGAGCGGACCTGCATTTATGAAATCGACTTTGCAAGCGCCGTGGCGGTGGATACCTACGAATCCTCCCAATCCGGCAAGACCTGCCTTGCTGCCCAGCCCGGGGCGTCCATGCAGCTGCCCCTGAGCATGATCGCCACCTGGATGAAGCAGTTCCAGAAGGGCCGGACATTCTATATTGCCAACGCCGAGCAAGAAAAGGGCACCCCCCACTACCGCTTCATCAAGGAGCAGGGCATCCAGCGGCTGCTGACGGTCCCCCTCATGGAGCAGGGCCGGGTCATCGGCTTTATGGGCGTGTCCAACCCCCAGCAGCACTATGAGGATGAGACATTGCTCTCCTCCCTGCAATACTTCGTCACCAACAGCCTGCGGCAGAAAAAGGAAGAGGAATTCCTGCGGAAAATGAGCTTCCATGACCAGCTGACAGGCCTGTACAACCGGAACCGGTACAACCTGACCCTGAAAAACTGGGGAAGAGACTGCCAGAACCAGGTGGGCATTCTCTATCTGGACCTGGACGGCCTCAAATGGGCCAACGACAACCTGGGCCACGCCGCGGGAGACCTTTTGATCCGCAACACCGCCCTGGCCTTGGAAGAGACCTTCCCCGGCCAGGCCTACCGCATCGGCGGCGACGAATTCGTGGTCATCCGCCAGGGCATCCCCGAGGAGGACTTCCACCGGGAGTTCGACACCCTGATGGAACGGGCCAAAGAAAAGAATGTCAGCTTCTCCACCGGCATCGTCTGGCAGCCCCACTGCCCGGACCTGACCGCCGCCCTCCGGGAAGCGGACAACAAAATGTACGAAGAAAAACGGGCCCACCACAAAGCCCGCACCACTTAACGATCACGCCGCCGCCCTCTGAAAAGGGCGGCGGCGTTGAACGTTTTAGTGAATTGACAATTGACAATGGACAATTGACAATTATAGGGGCGACCGACGTTGTTCATTTCGCCCCATCCGCTAAAGTATGTAGGGAACGGCCTATGTGCCGTTCCGCTGCGTGGCAAATACAATCTGTGTGGATAAACACCCCCCCGACATGTCATTCCGAGCGAAGTGAGTCGAGGAATCTTCCCAAGTAGCAAGCTTTACCTTGCGTTGGTTCTTCCTCCAACGTGGTGGATTCCTCCACTCCGCTGACGCTGCGGTCGGAATGACAGAATGGGGGTGCGTTTCTACGGATTCGCCTACTGTTTCTAGAATGTTTCACGCTGCCCCGCGGCCCCTCATCAGGCTCGCCCAGGCGAGCCAGCTTCCCCCGAGGGAAGCTCTTGTACCGTGCTTTTGGGGCTCTGGTTTACCGGTACGGCGTGAAGGTCTGCACCAAGACCTTCCCCTCCGGGGAAGGGGGACCGCCGTAGGCGGTGGATGAGGCGCGGTACGGCGTTCCGCATTGTAGGAACAATGGGCGCAGAAGTAGAACGTCTGTTCCCAAAAACTGTCAACTGTCAACTGTTAACTGTCAACTTTTCCAAATTGTCAATTGTCAATTGTTAATTGTCAATTTTTATTCCGATGCCGCTCTAAGATAAGCTCCGGCGGTCTCCAGGGCCGGGATGTCCTTGGCGATGCCCACGCCCAGGGCACCGTAGCCCACGTGGCAGCAGACGCTCAGGGGCAGGGGGTCCAGGCCTACGGGGCAGTGGGGGAAGGCGGCCTGGAGGGTTTCCTGCCAGATTTTTCCCGCTTCCAGGTCTCCTGCGTAGGCGGCCCGGAGCATCAGGTGTGGGGTGTTCAGAACCCGTTCGTCTTCTTTGAGGCCTTCCACCATGGCCTGCATGGCGGAGCGCATGCCCCGGACCTTTCGGAAGGCATCCAGCTTTCCGTCCTGAATGCGCAGCACCGGCTTGATGCTGAGGATGCTGCCCAGGGCCGCCCCTGCCGCCGTGACCCGGCCGCTTTTTTTCAGCAGCTCCAGGGTGTTCACCGCCACAAAAATATCGGAATCCAGGTCGTTTTTCTCCAGAGAATCCTTGATTTCCCGGGCGTTCAGACCCTGGTCTGCCAGAAACTGGGCATCCAGGACCGCCTGGCGCTGGGTGACGGAAATCCGGTGAAGGTTTGCCACTTGCACCCGGCCCTCGTAGTCCTGGGCCAGCATGGCGGCGGTCTGATAGCTGCCGGAAAGGCCGGCGGACATGGGGATGTAGACCACTGCCTCATGGGTTTCCAGCAGAGCCTCCCAGGCATCCGTCAGGTCCCCGGGGGCGGGCTGAGAGGTGGATACCGCTTCCTCCTCTTTTAGACAATTGAAGAACTCCTGGGGGGTGATGGAGGTATATTCAAAGAAGCATTCCCCGTCCAGGATCACCGGCATGGGGATCAGGCCGATGCCCAGCTCTTGCGCCTCCCGGGGGGTCAGGCCGCTGTTGGTATCGGTTACGATGGCTGTTTTATCCATGAAAATTTCACCTTTAGTTTATTCTTTGTGGGCTTAAGTGCGCAGCGCGTAAACGGCCAGGGCAGCAGATGCTTCAAGGATTTCCGCGCGGAGAGAAAGGGCCGGACCGTCCGGGGGTGGACGGTCCGGGAAAGAAGAAGTCACGCCCGCTCTTTCCACAGAGGGGCCAGGTCGGTCTGCTCCCAAGGAAGGCCGGCCGGGAGCCCGGCTTACGCCTGGGGCTTCCAGTCCTTGTAGTTTTCGTAGTTGGGCACGGGATGGGTCTCTTCCGCCCAGAGCTTTTCGGCGCAGGGCTTCCAGTTCTCGGCGTAGGCCCGGCACTTGCCGCACAGGTGCTCGGCTGACTCGGGGGATTGCAGGTCCGTGGACTTGGCACCGGTCTGGGCCACCATCTTTTGCAGGATCTCCGGGTTTTCCAGCATGGGGCAGGGCCGCAGATGGTTCTCATTGAAGGGCTGGTTGTCCCGGTAGGCCATGAACAGGGGGCTCTTCAGGATCTCCAGCAGGGTGTGGGTGCGGATGTTGGCGTTGGAGTAGTGGATGAATACGCAGGGCTCCGCGTCGCCGTTGGCGTTGATGTGGAAGTAGTTCCGGCCGCCGGCAATGCAGCCGCCCACGAACTCGCCGTCGTTCTGGAAGTCCATGGTGAACAGGCCCTCGCCGTCCTGAAGCTTCCGGATTTGGCGGATGCGGTCCTTCAGGTACATCCGCTGCTCCGGGGTGGGCAGCAGATCAACGGATGCTTCATTGCCCACAGGCATATAGTGGAAGTACATGGCGTAGCGGCAGCCCTTGTCTACCATGAGCTTTACAAACTCCGGGCTGGTGACGGACATGCAGTTTTTGGAGGTGTAGCAGATGGAGGTGCCGAAAATCAGGCCGTTGGCCTTCAGCAGGTCCATGGCCTTCATGACCTTGCCGTAAACGCCCTGACCCCGGCGCAGGTCGTTGACCTCCGGGTCGCCTTCCAGGGAGATGGCCAGCATCAGGTTGCCCACCCGCTTCATGTCGGCGCAGAAGGCCTCGTCTACCAGGGTGCCGTTGGTGAAAGCCAGGAATTGGCAGTCGTTGAACTCCTGGCACAGCCGGATGATGTCCTTCTTCCGCACCAGGGGCTCACCGCCGGTGAACATGTAGAAGTAGACACCCAGGTCCCGGCCCTGACGGACCACGCTGGAAAGCTCTTCATAAGTCAGGTTCAGCTTGTTGCCGTACTCCGCGGCCCAGCAGCCGGTGCAGTGCAGGTTGCAGGCAGAGGTGGGGTCCATGAGGATCAGCCAGGGGATGTTGCACTGGTGGACTTCCCGCATTTTGCGGATGGTCATGGTGCCGTTCAGCATGGCCTCAAAGCCAAAATTCAGCACGGAGGTTTTCAGTACATTGTGGTCCACCTCGTCCAGGGCCCGGTTGATGTAGCGGTTCAGGGCGCTGGTCTCATCCTGGATCATGGCCCGGTAATTGCTCAGGTCCACGGTCAGGTTGGTCCCGGCGGTGTATTTTTCCATCAGGTCGATGAGCTTCAGCAGCTCCGTTTCCCGGTCGCCCCGGGTCACCTTTTTGATGGCCTGATCGATGCCCAGGCCCGCGGCGGCTCTGGCTGCCTTGTGTGTTAAGCTTCCCATTCTTTTTTCCTCCTAAATGTATTGACTGTACTTTGTGTAACATATAGATTCAAGACACCGTCAATGGCCAGATTCGCGCCGATCAGCCGACTGACGGTCTCAAACTCCCGAAATTCCACGAGAATGGCCAAAACGCCGATGACCGCTGTCACCAGGGCCACGCATAAAATGAGCCACCACCGCTCCATGCCGATCCTTTTGGCATCAATGGCCGTCTGCACCTTGGAAAGGCCCTCGATGAGAAAGAACAGCCCCAAGATCATGATGATGTGTCCCAGGGCGGAGGGCTTCCAGATCATGTAGCAGCCCAGCACCCCGGAGGTGATGCCCAGGATCAGGTCAAACTGAAAGGCCAGCTGTAAGGCATCTTTGGAGCAGTAGCCCATGATCCGCAGGGTGCCAAAGAGGATCATCAGAATGCCGCCGATCAGCATGAACCGGCGCTCCGGCACCGGGGCTCCCAGCATGGCGGTCAGGCCGAAGATGATGAGTACGCAGGAAAAGACGCTGTAAGCGTATTTCACCGCTTTAAGTTGTTTCAATTGTCTGCCTCCTCTCTTGTTTCAGCATCCATATCTGCATTCTACTTTTTTCTCCCAAAAAAGATACAGGCAAAAAAACGGAACCATCCGAAATCGAACAGTTCCGCAAATTTGCCTGTATTTTATTCAGTTTATTCCCCGGTTCCCTTAGCTTGGAATTTTAAATAGTCCTCAATGACACTGTTGATGGAAGCGTAGAAGGTGCTCTCCAGCCGTTCCGGCAGATTGTCGATGACGGAGGGCAGCTCGGCACGGATCCAGTGCATGGTGAGGCCCACGATGGCGTAGCTGTAGAACCGGGTCACATAGTAAATGCCCTCTTCGCTCAGGCCGTAGGGGGCCGCCGCCTGCCGGACGAACCGCTCTACAAAGAGCCCCGAGGCGGTTTCCAGAAACTGGGAGATGAGGGCCCGGTTTTCTGATTCATACAGATGCCGCAGGGCCTGCCGGTTGGTCCGGACCAGGCTGCTTGCCCGCATGTATTCCTTGGCGAAGGAATCGCTTTTCTCGGTGCTGTTGGAAAAGGCCTGAATTTCCTGGTCAAAGAGCGCTTCCAGCAGGGAGGGAATGTTTTCATAGTAATAGTAAAAGGTATTCCGGTTGATGTCTGCCTTTTCAATGACATCCTTTACCGTGATCTTATCATAGGGCTTCTGGGCCAGCAGGTCCATAAAGGCCTGCATGATCACCGCCTGTGTCCGTCTTGCCATTCAACCAGCTCCTTTCCGGGAAATACCGCCTCCGATGGGTGCGCCCCGAAAAGCCGGGGGCACTTGTGTAGAGTATTATATACTTTTTTTGTCGGAAATTCAAGGAAAAAAGAATCCCTCCCGGCGGGCCGGGAGGGACGGGATTTACTTCAGCATATCCTTTGCCACTTCTTCGATGTGCTCCGCACTGAGGCCGAACTGCTTCAGCAGGGCCAGGGCGGGGCCGGAGTGACCGAAGACATCATTGACACCGATGCGGCGCATGGGGGTGGGGCAGTGCTCGCTCAGCAGGGCGGCCACGGCTTCACCCAGGCCGCCGATGATGTTGTGCTCCTCGCAGGTGATGACCTTTCCGCACTCCCGGGCGGCCTTCAGGACGATCTCCTCGTCCAGGGGCTTGATGGTGCAGATGTTAATGACCCGGGCGTGGATGCCGGCGGCTTCCAGATTTTCTGCGGCGATCCGGGCCTCGTTGACCATCAGGCCCGTGGCGATGATTGCAATGTCATTGCCCTCGGTCAGCTGCTCGCCCTTGCCCAGGGTGAAGGTGAAGGTTTCCTCGTCATGGAACACAGGCACGGCCAGACGGCCCAGACGGATATACACCGGGCCCTTGTGGGCATAGGCGGCCTTGACGGCGGCCTTGGCTTCCACATCGTCGCTGGGGCACAGGACGGTCATGCCGGGGATGGTGCGCATCAGGGCAAAATCCTCGCAGCACTGGTGGCTGGCACCGTCCTCGCCTACGGAGATACCGCCGTGGGAGGCTGCGATTTTTACGTTCAGGTGGGGGTAGCCCACGGAGTTACGGATCTGCTCATAGGCACGGCCCGCGGCGAACATGGCAAAGCTGCTGGCAAAGGGCACCAGGCCCATGGTAGAAAGGCCCGCGGCCACACCCACCATGTTTTCTTCGGCAATGCCGCAGTTAAAGTGCCGGTCCGGGAAGGCCTTCTTGAAGGTGCCGGTTTTGGTGGCACCGGCCAGGTCCGCGTCCAGGACCACCAGATCATCGGCCCCGTTCCGGGCCAGTTCTACCAGAGCGTTGCCGTAGCTGTCACGGGTGGCGATTTTCTTGACTTCACTCATTTGGCTGCCTCCAGTTCTGCCATGGCAGCGGTCAGCTCGTCCATAGCAATCTTGTATTCCTCGTCGTTGGGTGCCTTGCCATGCCAACCGGCCTGGTTTTCCATGAAGCTGACGCCCTTGCCCTTGACGGTGTTCATGAGAATGCAGGTGGGCTTGCCGGAACCCTGGGCCTGATGGAAGAAGGCGAAGGCCTTCTCGATCTGCTCAAAGTCGTGGCCGTCAATGGTGGTGACGTTGCAGCCGAAGGCCTTGCACTTTTCGTCCACCGGGGCGGAGTTCATGACGTCGCAGGTCCGGCCGTCGATCTGCAGGCCGTTCAGGTCAATGATGACGCACAGGTTATCCAGGTGATAGTGGGCGGCGAACATCAGCGCCTCCCAGACCTGACCCTCGGCGATCTCGCCGTCACCTAAGAGGGTGTAGACGTTGACGGACTGATTCAGGAACTTGGCACCCTTAGCCATGCCCGCGGCGGCGGAGATGCCCTGACCCAGACTGCCGGTGGACATGTCCACGCCGGGCACCGTATTCATATTGGGGTGGCCCTGCAGGTAGCTTCCGATGTGCCGCAGGGTCAGCAGGTCCTCCACGGGGAAGAAGCCCCGATAAGCCAGGGCGGAATAAAGACCCGGGGCGGTGTGGCCCTTGGAGAGAACAAACCGGTCCCGGTCAGCCTTCTGGGGCTCCTTGGGGTCGATCCGCAGCTCCCGGTTATACAGATAGGCGAACAGCTCCGCGGCGGACAAACTACCGCCGGGATGACCGGCCTTGGCGCTGTGGGTGGACGCAATGATCCCCATGCGAACCTGACAGGCCTTCTTCTGCAAGTCGAGTTTCATTTCTTCTGTCAAAAAAACGCACCTTCCATCCCTAAGATTGGTATAAATTGCAGTAGGACTGCACAAACTTCCGACATTATATCATAGGTTTTCACTTTTTTCTACCGCTATTCGCCAAAAAGTTAAAAATTAATAAGTGATTCGGGAATGAGGGGGCACCACGTTTCGAAAACAACCTGTGTGGTTGAACGGAACCACCCAATATACGGTACACCTAATGTAGCGGCGATGATTCATCGCCATGCAACATCTCGAATACAACCCGTGCGGTTGAATGGTATTACGCGAGTAGGGGCGGCTATTAGCCGCCCGCCACGTTGCGAATACAACTTGTGCGGATGAAAGGTATCACCAACCGGTGTGTCCGTAGGGGCGGCAATCTGCCGCCCGCCACGTTGCGAATATAACCTGTTTGGATGAATGGTATCACCTATCGACATGTCATCCCGAGGGAGCGAATGCGAGTCGAGGGATCTTCCCAAGCTGCTGGTTTTATCTTGTGTTTGTTCTTTGTCCAACGTGGTGGATTCCTCCACTCCGCTTCGCTGCGGTCGGAATGACATATCGGAAGGGTGGTACCATTCATCCGCACGGGTTGTATTCACCACGTTGCTTGGCGATGAATCATCGCCGCTACATTGGGTATACCGTGTATTGGGCAATACCATTCAACCCCACAGGTTGTATTCGGGACGTGGCGGGCGGCAGATTGCCGCCCCTACATGCACGTCAGTGGGTGGTACCATTCATCCGCACGGGTTATAATTGCAACGTTCCCCGGAACGGCACACAGGCCGTTCCCTACGGTTTCGCTGGTGGGTGGATTCTTTCAACCGCACAGGTTATATATGCAACGTGGCGGGCGGCAGATTGCCGCCCCTACATGCGCACCATTTTTTCACATATTGTTGCTGAAATGTTTCGCGCTGTACCGCATTCCCTTTTTTGAACGGCAGAAAATTTTCCTGAAAATCCCATTGACTTTTCCGGGAAACGTGGTATGATTGGAATGTAACAATTCAACGGTTATTTAATCGTTAAATCAAAATACGAAAAGGAGCCTTCCCTATGAAAAAGACCTACAAGATCGAAGTGGACTGCGCCAACTGCGCCAACAAGATGGAGGATGCCGCCAAGGCCACCCAGGGTGTGAAGAACTGTACTGTGAATTTCATGGCCCTGAAAATGATCGTGGAATTTGAGGATGGGGCCGATGTGAAGGCCACCATGGAGCAGGTGCTTGCCAACTGCAAGAAGGTCGAGGACGACTGCGAGATTTTCATCTGATTGTTTCCGGGGCAAGGTCCAGCGGCGTGGGTGCCCTGGCTTGCCCCGGTTTTTTGAGAGGAGCTGTGCCCTATGACAAAAAAGCAGAAAAAAGCGCTGACCCATATTTTGATCGCGGCGGCGCTGCTGGTGGTGCTGGAGCTGATCCCCAGGACCTTTTATACGGATACCTTCGGGCTCTTTGGCCGCTGGCTGCGGCTGGGGCTGTATCTGGTGGTGTACTATATCATCGGCTGGGACATTCTGAAGAAGGCCTGGAAGGGCATTCGGAACCGGCAGGTCTTTGACGAGTGCTTCCTGATGGCGGTGGCCACCCTGGGAGCCCTGGCTCTGGCCGTTTATGAGGACGGCACCGCCCTGGGTGGGGACTACGTGGAAGCCATTGCGGTAATGCTGTTCTACCAGGTGGGGGAGCTGTTCCAGAGCTACGCCGTGGGCAAAAGCCGCCGGAATATCAGTGAGCTCATGGACATCCGCCCGGACTACGCCAATATAGAGCGGGACGGCATCCTGGAAAAAGTAGACCCGGAGGAAGTAGAAGTGGGCTCCGTCATCGTGGTCCAGCCAGGAGAAAAGGTGCCCATTGACGGCGTGGTGGTGGAGGGCACCTCCAGCCTCAATACCTCCGCCCTGACGGGAGAAAGCGTACCCAGAGATGCCGCCCCCGGTCAGGAGATCATCAGCGGCTGCATCAACCTCAGCGGTCTGCTGAAGATCCGCACCACCAAGGAGTTTGGGGATTCCACCGTGTCCAAAATTCTGGACCTGGTGGAAAATGCCTCCTCCCGGAAGTCCAAATCCGAGGACTTTATCGCCAAGTTCGCCCGGGTCTATACCCCGGTGGTGTGCTACGCCGCTCTGGCCCTGGCCCTGATCCCGCCTGCTGTTGCCATGGTTCTGGGAAGCCCCGCCCAATTGGGTCAGTGGATCTATAGAGCCCTGACCTTCCTGGTGGTGTCTTGCCCCTGCGCCCTGGTGATCTCCATCCCCCTGACCTTCTTCGCAGGTATCGGCGGCGCCAGCCGGGCGGGGGTGCTGGTAAAGGGCTCCAACTATTTAGAGACCCTGTCCGATGTGAATACGGTGGTCTTTGACAAAACCGGCACCCTGACCCGAGGGGTTTTCGAGGTGACGGCGGTCCACCACAATACCTTGGCCCAGGAGCGGCTGCTGGAATACACCGCCCTGGCGGAAAGCGCCTCCTCCCATCCCATTTCCAAGAGTCTGCAAACTGCCTACGGCCAGCCCCTGGACCGGAGCCGGGTGGCGGACATTCAGGAGATCAGCGGCGAGGGCGTCACCGCCACGGTAGACGGCCACAGCGTGGCCTGCGGCAACCGGAAGCTCATGAAGCGTCTGGATATCGACTACCGGGACTGCCACAATACGGGGACCATTGTCCACGTGGCCATTGACGGGGCCTACGCCGGGCACATCGTCATTTCCGATCTGCTCAAGCCCACGGCCAAACCGGCCATGGAGGCCCTGCGCCATGCGGGCATTACCAAAACCGTCATGCTCACCGGGGACATTGACGCGGTGGCCCAGGCCACGGCCAAGGAGCTGGGCATTGACACGGTATACAGTGAGCTGCTGCCGGGGGACAAGGTCTCCAAGGTGGAAGAACTTCTGGAAGGCCAGCACAAGGGCAAGGTGGCCTTTGTGGGCGACGGCATCAACGATGCCCCGGTGCTGTCCCGGGCGGACATCGGCATTGCCATGGGGGCCATGGGCTCCGACGCGGCCATTGAGGCGGCGGACGTGGTGCTGATGGATGACGACCCCCTGAGCATTGCCAAGGCCGTGAAAATCTCCAGAAAGTGCCTGGGCATCGTCCACCAGAACATCGTCTTTGCCATTGGCGTGAAGCTTCTGTGCCTGGTGCTGACGGCCCTGGGCATCTCCAATATGTGGTTCGCCATTTTTGCGGACGTGGGTGTCATGATCCTGGCAGTGCTCAACGCCATCAGGGCTCTGTGGGTGAAAGATCTGTAAGTAAAAGTGTTCTATAGTGAAAATCGCACCTTTTGGTTTGCAACAGCCAAAAGGTGCGATTTTTCGTTACTAGAAATTAGATTTAACGGTGGAGATCAGAATGTCTCCCGCCACCACCCGGTCCTCCGGGGCGAAACCTTCGGAGAAGTTGTCGGAATAGAGCACTTGGGCGCTGGGGGGAAACTCCTCGTCTCCGGCCCAGACCAGCAGCTGCATCCGGTAGCTGCCGATGAGGTCAAACTGGTAGCCCGCGTCCCCGTGGGGCAGGGGGATGCCTCCCATTTTCTCCGCGGCGGCCCGGAAGGCCTCCACCCGGGTGCCGAAGGTAAAGGCGGCCCGGGTCAGCACCCGGCCGGTGTAGGGGCCGATGTACATTTCGCCCCAGGGCATTTCCCGGAAGGTCTTCCAGGTGCCCCCAAAAGGAACGGTCTTGCTCTCCAGCAGATAGCGCAGCAGGAAGGTCCTGGTGGGCAGGGGAGGCAGGGCCCCGCCATCCTGGGCGGTAAACTGGCAGCCCGGAAAGCTGATTGTAAAGATCCGGCCCAAAAGGGTCAGGTGAAAGCCCTCCTCATCAAAGGTCACATCCGGCAGACGGCCGGTGACCTCCTGGGGGTCTAACCCACGGTACAGGGCCTCATAGTGGGCAAAGGGTACTTCTTCTTTGTGATTTTCAATTTCCAACGGTTAAGCCTCCTGATGGCTGTGGGGGAACAGCCGGGAATCGGTGTGGGGGATGAAGCAGGCAGCTACAAAGGAATCCATGTAGCCCGGGTGGGTGGAAAGCTCCAGATAGGTCATGTTGGCGGCCACCTCGGCGGTCTTCTTGGCCGCGTCGTCGCTCATGACCATGGAGTAAGCGCCGGTGAGGGAGGAGTTTCCGATATAGTGGAACTTTTCAAGGGGCACATCCGGGAACATGCCGATGTTCACGGCGTTCTTCATATTGATGCCGGAGCCGATGCCGCCGGCCACGTATACGTCGTCGATGCCCTCAACGCTCATGTCCACGCTGTTAAGAAGGGTTTCAATGGCGGAGAAAATCGCGCCCTTGGCCCGGATGAAGTTGTCAATATCCACCTCGTTGATGGAGATCTCCCGCTCGGTCTCGCTTTCCTGGGGCTCTGCCAGCACGTAGCGGCCCATGCCGTGGTGATCCCGGCGAATGCGGCTGCCTTCCTTCACAAACAGGCCCTTGGCATTGATGATGCCGCAGCGGAAGAGCTCGGAGATGATGTCAATGATGCCGGAGCCGCAGATGCCCACGGGCTTCTGGTCCGGGTCGCCCACAATGGTGAGGGTGGGGTTCATGGTATCTTTGTCAATGGTGCAGGCCTCAATGGCGCCGTCGGTGGCCCGCATGCCGCAGGAAATGTCGCCGCCCTCAAAGGCGGGGCCGGCGGAGCAGGCGCAGCTCATAAGGAAGTCCCGGTTGCCGAAGACGATTTCGCCGTTGGTGCCCAGGTCGATAAACAGGCTCATTTCGTCCCGGTCCCAGATGCCGGAGGCCAGGGTACCGGCGGTGATGTCGCCGCCTACGTAAGAGCCGATGTTGGGGGCGATCTGCACGGGGGCCAGGGGGTTGGCGGGGAGCTTTACGTCACCGGCCAGCAGCCCCTCCCAGTGGAAGAAGCTGGGGATATAGGGCTCCATCCGGACGGACTGGGCATCCACGCCCACAAACAGGTGGTTCATGGTGGTGTTGGCACCGACGCACAGGGAGAGGATGCTTCTGGGGTCTAGGGAGGCGGACTTGCACAGGCCCGCGAGAATCGGAGTCAGGGTCTCCTTTACAATGGCATCCTGGAGCTTTTTCTTGCCCCCGGGCTTGCCCTGCTCAATGATGCGGTTGATGACGTCCGCACCGTAGCGGATCTGGCCGTTGCCGGAGGAGCCCTTGGCCAGAATCTTGCCGGAGGTCAGGTCCGCAATGACCATGGTCACGGTGGTGGTGCCGATGTCAATGGCGCAGCCGTAAATGCCGGTGCTCTCCGGAGCGCAGATCTCCATGCACCGGAACCGGTCCCCAACCAAACGGCCCTTGACGCAGACCCGGAAGTTGTTTTCCCGAAGGGTGGAGGCCATCCGGACCATCACCGTATAGGGAATGGACACCTCCTGAACCCCCAGGGCCTCCTGGAGGGCCCAGGTCAGCCGCTCGTTGTCGGGCATGGTGTCGTCCAACGTGGGCTCTGCCATGGAGACCACTACGCTGCGGAAATCGTTGATAAAGTGGATGCCGCTTTTCTTCAAATCCTCCTGGGCCTTGTCGAAAATGGCCACTTCCTGGGGGCTGGACAGGTCGGCGGTCTTCATCCGACTCTGGTAAGCGGAGGCAATATCCGGCACAAAAACGGTGCAGTCGCCAATGACCTTGGAGCTGCAGCTGAGCCGCCAGCCCTGGGCATATTCTTCGTCGGAAATGTGGCGGGTCTGGATGCTCTCCAGCTCCCCTTCCGTCAGTTTTACCCGGCACTTGCCGCAGGAGCCGTTGCCGGAACAGGGGGCGTCAATGGCCACATTGCTCCGCCGGGCCAGCTCCAGCAGATTGTCCCCCACGTTGCAGGAGACGGTTACGGGCTTGCTGCCTTCAATATCAAAAATGACCTTGGGCATAGATGCTTCCCTCTTTCTTATATGGTTTCTTTCAGTATAACACAAGGCATTCCAGTTGTCCAGTCAGTCGGTATTTTTTTACTGGATGGAATGCCCCGGTAACATGCTGCCGACGGCTGTTCGGATGCGCCTGTGGAGAAAACCACCGCGGGAGCGGTGGCGCTCTCGCGGTGAATGTTTTAAGGTATTTCGGCGTATCCCAGCAGGGAATCCACACCGTAGTATTTGGCCATATCCTTGTTTGGCCAGGTATCGGGGTCCTCCGTGTCCAGATAGCGCAGGCAGTAAACGCCGGAATACTTGGTGCTGGACTCAACCAGGGGCAGGGTGATGTTTCGCTCTCCCATCTGGATTTTTTCGGCGAGGAGGGATTCGTTTTCTTGGAAACGGCCATAGGTGGTATAAATATCCCCAAACCCTGTGGGCAACGTTTTCAGGCTGGACAGGAGAAACAGAAGACACAGACTAAAAATCAGGGGCTGTTTGCGCAGGTCCAGCAGAGGTTTCAAAAGAACGGCCACCGCGCTGATGAGAAATACGCAAGCCCCGCAGGCGGAGCGGGAGGGATAGTAGCTGGCAAAAGTCATCATAAAATTGGACAGCAGAGAGCCTGCCAGCAAGGTGCAGGCCAGAACCAGCTGCGGCCTCTTTGTTACGGCGGAAACATTAAAGACCAGCAGGACCAAAAAGGCTGCCAGCAGATACCGGTATTCAGAGTACATACGCACCGCGGCCCAGAATGAGGCAGCCATGCTGCCTGCACCGCCGCTTTTGTTGGCCCACTGGGCCGGGGCAAGATAGATGGTCACATAGCCCGCAAAGGCTGTAAGCAGCAACAGGATGAACTTTTTCTCCGGCAGTTTTCGACGAGAGCAGGAATCAAAAAGCAACAGCAAAAAGGCCATAAAGATGACTGCGGCGGAGACCGTTTCGGAGTACGCCCCGGCACCGAAGGCCAGCAGGTAAGGGAACCAGCCATTGGGTGCAGCCCGGTCTTCCGAAAGATAGGCCTTTACAAAGTACATAAAGAAATACTGCCCCAGCAGCAGACTCCACAGGTAGTTGATGGCACCGTCCTGCCATAGATTGACCTGACCAAACATTTGCTCAAAGCGCCAAATGGCGGCAAAGACCAATAGAGCCAGCAGCGCTTCCTGCTGTTTCTCTGCCTGGGCCACACGGCAGATGGAGCGGAGGACGAGCACGAAAACAAACGCATTCAGTATATCAAAAAACCAAGTGGGGGTCAGGGTCAGAAGCTGTACAAAGAAATGTGTGACCAACCGGCCGTTCATCAGCTTGGTATGGGCATACAGGGAGGGGAAAATATCCAATATGCTTTCGATCCGTTCTCCGGTCTGAAAGCTGTAGAGATACTGAAAGTCATCTGCAAGGTAGGGCGTCAGAAGATTGCAGACCAGCATAAAAAGAAAAAGCCCCAGATAGACAAGAATGCCTGGGGAGATGCGGCGTTTTTGTAAAGGCTTCATAGGTGGGCCTCCTGTAAATGATGTGAGAAAAATCCCAGTGCCCATGTCAGGCAGGGCCTATCATCGGCACCAGGATTTTTGAAAGAAGACCGGCGGGAGAGGGGAGGCCCCTCTCCCGCCGGGAAAGTGTTTGCAAACCAGAAATGTACTTACAGATCCAGGTAGGAGTCGGAGTACAGAACGTGGTTCTTGAAGATGTCGCAGGACTTGATGGTTTCCATCAGCCGCAGGTCGCAGGGGTTCACAATGGCGGAGGTCAGGCCCTGCATCATGGCCATGGCGACCAGAGCGGAGTCCATGATGGGACGGACGTTCTTGGGTGCGCCGTTGGAGTTGTTGGACAGACCGCCGGTGGACTTGAGGCCCTCGTCGGCGAACAGCTTGATGGCGTTCAGCACGTCCATCTGCTTGTCCTGCATGCCCTTGACAACCAGGAACAGGGGGTCGAACCACAG
>CAKTNS010000019.1 GCA_934589225.1 uncultured Oscillospiraceae bacterium | reverse complement strand
AAATCAACTGATATTTCGCCCCATTCGCCGTCGCAGTCTGCCTGGTATTCGTAGATTGCGGCGGTGATTTTCTTTTTTGTCTAAGATGCTGTACCAATTTAGACATCGGGGCTTTCCGGCACTTCCACATGATACCGGCGGAAGCGGCATCATTTCCATCATCAAAATAAAAAGGAGAACTTCTTGGCAGAGAGGCTCTCCTTTTAGTGCAGAAAAATTGATATGACAATGGGAATCAAAAGCCAAACAGGCTCTGTTTTTAGAAGAAAGGTATCGAGCAGGCGGCCTCGGCGCAGCCGAGACGGAGAGGCTGCTTTTGCTGGATATGATGTCCGAAGCACCCCCGGGTTTACTCCTTTTCCCCGGGAACGTGCAGAATGATCGTCCGGCCATCAACGGCGAGCATTCCTCCGTGGACTTCGGTGTTCTCATTGCTGATCAGGTTCGTATACAGCCCGTTGGGAAGATCGATGTCGATCAGGGAGGCTTCACCGGTCATGGGGAAAATGCCGATGTATTTTTCGCTGCCGTTGGAGTGGGTCGCTACAAGCACGTCACCGGGGAGTGCCTGAACAGTATAGGTGCTGTCTGCGAAGATGGGGCTTTTTTTGATTTCATACAGGCGGGACATCAGTGCAGAGTAGTCCTTGCCGGTGTTCCACTGCACGTTATCTGCATCAAACAGGCTGGGAAGGTGTTTTACGCCCTTTTCCTGGCCCGCATAGAGGAGGGTCATGCCTTTCTGGAAGTATACAAACGCAGTCCAGACCAGGAGCTTCTTCTCATCCGGAATGATAAAAGCAGCTCTTGCGTTGTCGTGGTTTTCAAGGTAGCGGAGCTTGACATAGTTGTCAGGATAGATGGCTTCCTGCCGGTTGATGTCTTCCGCATACTGGGCCAGGCTGATCCGGCCCCTGAGGTACTCCTTGAAGCGATAATAGATGTCGTACTCGTAGCTCACATCGAATGCCTGAAAAATCTCCGAGTCGGACAGGCTCACCATTCCCCGTGCGCGGTTTGCAACGGTAAAGGCGGGTTCAACGGACTCGCTCAGCCAGAAGCAATGGGGGTTGACCTTCGCAACCTCTTCCCTGGCCTTCAGCCAAAACTCCAGCGGGATCAGCGGCGCAACATCGCAGCGGAAGCCGTCTACAATACCGGCCCACATTTGAAGCGTCTCTATCTGGTAATCCCAGAGATCCCGATTGCTGTAATCCAGGTCAATGACATCCAGCCATTCCCCCGCCTTGTTGCCAAAACTTCCGTCCGGCTTGTGATAGAACCATTCCGGATGATGCTCGGCCAGCCAGGAGTCGGGAGACGTGTGGTTATATACAACGTCAATGATGCACTTCATGCCCCGGGCGTGAATATCGGTGACCAGCTGCTTCAGGTCATCCATGGTTCCGTACTCGGGGTTGATTTTACGGTAATCAGAGATCGCATAGGGGCTGCCCAGGGTTCCCTTGCGTTCTTTCTTGCCGATAGGATGGATGGGCAAAAGCCACACGATATCGACACCAAGTGCCTTGATACGGTCAAGGTCTTTTCGAACGCCATTGAAAGTGCCTTCTTCACTGTAATTGCGCACGAAAACGGAATACATGACCTGATTCCTGTAGAGTTTGGAAGTGTTGACAGCCATCAAAATCACCATGCCGGTGCGGCAACGGCACCAATAAGAATGAAAACGGAAGCCGCAAAATTTCCCGTTCTCCTGTCCGGCGTTCTCCGAAATTCCCCATTCCGCCATTGATATTGGAATAAATATCCTGTAAAATAACGGTACAATAAAATCATAGCACCGTTTCCTTTGTTTTACAAGGGGAAAATTAACGCATGGCGGTAAAGTTGGGAGGTCTTTCATTTGGAAAAGAAAAAAGAGGAAATCACCATCCGTTCCAGCGCGGCGGAGTACCTGACCTATGTTGCCTCTGTCGGTGACCGGCAGGACAGTGTGGAGATGCGCTATGAGGATGAAAATATATGGCTGACGCAGAAGATGATGGCCACGCTATATGACGTAGATGTTCGGACCGTCAATTATCATGTCAAAAAAATATTTGCGGACAGTGAATTGCAGGAGCATTCAGTTATCCGAAAATTTCGGATAACTGCTGCTGACGGAAAAAGCTACAGCACAAATCACTATTCCCTGGAAATGATCATTGCCGTGGGCTTTAAGGTCAATTCTGACCGTGCGGTTCAGTTCCGTAAATGGGTGAATCAGATTGCCAAGGACTACACCATCAAAGGCTGGGTCATGGATGACGAACGGCTGAAACGAGGCACCTATCTGACGGATCAATTAACCGGGCCTGGGCTTTTCGCATCATTTGTTTAATAGTTTTGCTTCAATACGCAATACGTCTGGGAAAATGAGCTTAACGCCCTTCCTTTGTAACGCAAGTACACGTTTTGCTTTTTCCAGCAGTTTTTGCTCAAAAGCACCATCGACGCGAACCGGCACGTTCGCTAAAGGATCGATATATTCATTTTTTATATAGGAAGACGTAATAGGACACATGTTCTGAATGAGGAAGGCTTTTTCCTTACCCAAAACCTTGCCGAATGTGAGCGTGTCACATCGCTTGTACTTGGCAATTTTTGCATTGTAATAATTTTTATATTTTGAAACTTGAGAAGAAATAGGAATCATCCAGTAAAGTCCCGTATTCACATCTTCAAAAGCATAAAAGCAGGGCCGATCGTGATCTTGTCCGTTTACGGATTCCTTATTATTCATCAACATTGAATCAGGGAAATCGATAAAATATTGATCGTTTATATAGTAAAAGTGCCCTTTATCCATCAGTTTACCTTTCGTAATAAATAAACTCCATTCTGATGAATGGAGTTTACGACATTTGAACTCGACCTTTTGATGAGTCGCATATCGAGTAGCGACAAACATTTGAACTCGATCTTATTTTAGTTGCATGTCGAGTAGCAACAAACATTTGAGATAGTACTCCTATCTGTGCTTTAATTATATATTCACTACAGTCATTTGTCAAGAGGCGGATACAAAGGGACTACGGTCGGCGAGTATTTTGGTTGTATCTGACAAACAGTGACGAATATTGCATTTTATCAGTTATAACTGATAAAAAGTTAAAACAGCCGTTGAGTTTCACTTATAATTGTGCTATACTGTAGTCAGTTAAAAAAAGGGGGTAGGACTGATGATCAAGCGGGAACTGTATATGAGCCGTATTCGTCCCTTTATGGGGTCGGACCTGGTCAAGGTCATGACCGGTATTCGCCGCTGCGGGAAATCGGTCATGTTGGAACTGATCCAGCAGGAACTCAGGGAGTCCGGCGTCAGCCCGGCACAGTTTATTTCCATCAACTTTGAAGATATGCGCTATGCTCATCTGCAAACCGCCCAGGCGCTGCACGACGAGATTATCAATCGCGCCCAGAAAATCGGCGGCAAGGTCTATCTGTTCTTTGATGAAATACAGGAGGTCCGGGATTGGGAAAAGTGCATCAATTCTTTCCGGATTTCTCTGGACTGCGATATTTACATCACCGGCTCCAATGCAAAGCTCCTCTCCGGCGAGCTTGCGACCTACCTGGGCGGGCGGTATGTGGAGTTTGTGATCTATCCCTTCTCCTTCGGAGAGTTCATGGAGCTGTACCGCACCACTGCCCCCGGTGATTCCGTCCGGCAGTGCTTCCAGAAGTATCTGCTGGCCGGAGGAATGCCCTATCTTGCCAATCTCCGTTATGCGGATGCACCCTCCAGGCAGTATCTTCACGACCTGTTCAATTCGGTGCAACTCAAGGACATTGTGAAACGGAATAACATCCGGGATGTGGACTTGCTGGAACGGATCATGGCCTATGTGATGGCCAATGTGGGAACCACGTTCTCCGCAACCTCTCTTGCAAAGTTTTTGAAAAACCAGCAGCGTTCAGTCGCTCCGGAAACGATTCTCAACTATATCAAATACTGCTGCGAGGCCTACCTGTTCTATCAGGTAAAACGGGAGGATTTGCAGGGCAAGCAGATTCTGGCCTCTAACGAGAAGTATTACATTGCGGACCATGGCATCCGTGAAGCTGTTTTCGGCGGCAATATGCGGGACATCAATCTCATTTTGGAGAACATCGTGTTCCTGGAACTGCTGCGCCGGGGCTATGACGTGACCGTGGGCAGAACAGGCGACCAGGAAATTGATTTTGTGTGCCACAAGCGCGGGGAAAAGCTGTATGTTCAGGTCACTTATCTGCTGGCATCAGAGGAAACGGTGCGCCGGGAGTTTGGCGTGTATGACCAGGTTCGTGACAACTTTCCAAAGTACGTTGTCTCTCTGGACGAAATCGACATGAGCCAGAACGGCATCAAGCACCGGAATATCCGGGATTTCCTCTTGGCGGAAGAATGGAACTAACAGAAATCACGAAGCCCGGCATCACGTTCAATGGCGTGGTGCCGGGCTTCTTTTTTTGAAATGAGGACGGCGCAGGCGGAAGCGGCATCCTCAAAAGGGCGGCAGGAGCGGGCCTGCTGCCCGGGGTTACTGTGTCAGCTTCCCTGTCAGGCCGTCTTCAAAAAGGCCGGTGATCTGCACCTGCCGGACCTGGTTGTGAAGGTCCGTTCCCTCTGCGTAGACCCGGATATAGTTGGGGGCGTGGCCGGTGTAAAGACCCTGCTGGATTTCTTCAAAGAGCACCGCCTGGGTGGTGCCGACCAGGCTTTCCCGATAGGCTTTGTTCATTTCCTGGGCCACGGCGATGGCCTGGCGGCTGCGCTCTTCCTTGACGGCGTTGCCCAGCTGGCCGGGCATGGTGTCGGCGGGGGTGCCGGGGCGGCGGGAATAGGGGAAGATGTGCATATCCGCGAAGTCGCACTTCCGGATGAAGGCCAGGCTCTGTTCAAATTCCTCCTGGGTCTCCCCGGGGAAGGCCACGATCATGTCCGTGGTGACGGCACAGTTCGGGAAATACTGCCGCAGCAGGCACACACTTTCATAATACCGGGCGGTATCGTATTTCCGGCGCATTCTTGCCAAAACGGTGTCGCAGCCGGACTGCATGCTCAGGTGGAACTGGGGGCACAGGTTGGGAAGGGCTGCCAGTGTGCGGCAAAAATCCTCCGTGACCACCCGGGGCTCCAGGCTGCCCAGGCGGATGCGGACCTCCGGCACCCGGTGGCACAGGGCCTCAATCAGGGTCTGGACCCGGGGTTTTCCCGGCAGGTCCACGCCCCAGCTGGCGACCTCAATGCCGGTGAGAACGATCTCCCGGTAGCCCAGCTCCGCCAGCTCCCGGGCCTGGTTCAGGGCTGCCTCCAGGGGCGCGGAGCGGACAGGGCCCCGGGTATAGGGGATGATGCAGTAGGTGCAGAAATTCACGCAGCCGTCCTGAACCTTCAGCATGGCCCGGGTCCGGGTCTCCAGACCTCCGGCGGGCAGCAGCTCAAATTCCCGGCGGCGCAGGGCGTTGTCCAGGGTGTCCGTGTGTGCTCTTCCCTCCAGAGCCGCCAAAAGATTCTCCAGAAATTCCTGCCGGCCTCCGGAGCCCCCCAGAACGTCCACCCCCAGGGCCTTCACGGCCTCCGGGTCGTGCTGGGTATAGCAGCCGCAGACCCCGATGACGGCCTGGGGATTCTCCCGGCGGCACCGGCGGATGATGGCCCGGTTCTTCTTATCCGCCACGGCGGTGACGGAGCAGGTGTTGATCACGTAGGCGTCGCATTTTTCCTCAAAACGCCCCAGCTCGTGGCCCCGGGCCTGGAGCAGGTGCTCCATTGCTTGGGTTTCATACTGATTTGTCTTGCATCCCAGTGTGTAAAAGGCAATTCGCATCTTTGTAAAATTCGCCAATTTTTAAAGCGCTCCTTTGTCATTATTAGCCAAACCGACAATTGCATTTCATGCAGAATATTGGTATAATGGTTGCATATTTTTAAAATATATCTTGATTAGGGTATATTATACACGATAACCCGGCGCTTGTACAGTCACAGGAGGCGAATTATGCAAGAATTTATCATCCATCTCCGTTCTACACTGGATGTTAACGAATTTGTTGCATTGGCTGCGCCTCTGTGCGCCGTGGCCCTGTCTGACAGCCTGCGCAGCGTGGATGGCAAGAACTTTATGGAGATTTTCTGCCTCCAACTCCCCGGCCCTCTCACTGTGACCGCCTCCGGCACAGAGGAACAATGCCGTGCCTTCAAAGAAGGCTGCGGCAAATTTATGGGCGTCCAGTAAATATGGCTCTAGCAGCACCGTCCCGGGAATACCTGGGGCGGTTTTTTAGTTTTTCAACGCCGTGATTGGCACAACAAATACCCCATCCGGCCGCTGATAGGCCGCGTTTGCCATACCGCACAGGACGCAGAGGACGGCAGGCGGTTTCCCCTGTCATGGCAGGGGTCAATGCTCCGTGACACGGCTTTTCCCGCGAGACCATTCAGTCGGTTTTTTCAATCTCATTCAGTCAGATTTTAGAATCTCATTCAGTCGTTTTTCAGCTTACGCATGATTATCGTAAAACACGGCTGCGTTCTTCTGCCTCCTCCGCATATCGCAGACGGATGAACGGACGATCCATATCGATCTCACCCGCCCCGGAGGAGACGACACCGGTAGGCAAGGGAAATTCTGAAAATCTATCGACTACAGCCCATTTTCGTGCTATAATCAGAAAAATAGAATGAAAGGGGGCCTTTTTATGCCTGTAGAAACGAATATACCCCGCAGACCCTTGAATGTGGGGCTGCTCGCCCATGTGGATGCAGGGAAGACCACTCTTTCTGAGGGGCTTTTGTATGTCTCCGGCACCCGGCGGGTGCTGGGGCGGGTGGACCATGGGGATGCGTTTTTGGATAGCTTCTTGCTGGAGCGGCAGCGGGGCATCACCATTTTTTCCAAACAGGCAAGAATTGCCGGGAAGCGCCGGGAACTGACCCTGGTGGACACCCCGGGGCATGTGGATTTTGCGGCGGAGGCGGAGCGGGTCATGCCGGTTCTGGACTGCGCGGTACTGGTCATCAGCGGCAGCGACGGGGTTCAGGCCCACAGCCGGACGCTCTGGCAGCTGCTGGAGCGGTATCAGGTGCCGGTGTTTTTATTCATCAATAAAATGGACCTGCCCGGGGCGGAAAAAGAGGCTCTGATGGGGGCCCTTCAAAAGGAATTCGGAAGCGGCTGCGTGGACTTTACCCAGGATGAAGAAAGCCTCCGGGAGGCGGCGGCCCTGTGTGATGAGGCGCTTCTGGAAAGCTATCTGGCCGGGGCCCCGGTAACTCCGGGGAATCTGCGGCGGCTCATTGGGGCCCGGAAGCTCTTTCCCTGCTTCTTTGGGGCGGCCTTGAAGCTTCAGGGCGTGGAAGCGCTGCTGGAAGCGCTGGAAACCTATGCTCCGGAGCCGGAGTACCCCCTGGAATTTGGGGCCAGGGTCTATAAAATCTCCCGGGACCCCCAGGGGAACCGGCTGACCTGGATGAAAATCACCGGAGGAAGCCTCACCGTGCGCTCCCAGCTGACCTATGCGAGCCGTGACGGGGAGACCAGGACGGAAAAGCCCCTGAGCCTGCGGCTGTATTCCGGAGAAAAATTTGAGACCGTGAACGAAGCCCCCGCCGGGACCCTTCTGGCCGTCACCGGCCTGACGGCCACCTGGGCAGGCCAGGTGCTGGGCACCGGAGAGCAGGGGCCCGCCATGGCTTCCCAGCCGGTGATGACCTATCATCTGGTGCTGCCCGCGGTCGCAGACCCGGCGGTGGTCTTTCCCAAGCTGCGGCAGCTGGAGGAGGAAGACCCCCAGCTCCACATGACCTGGGAGGGAAAGCAGATCCAGGTGCAGATCATGGGCCAGGTCCAGCTGGAAGTATTGAAAAGCCTGATTCGGCAGCGGTTCCAGCTGGATGTACAGCTCAGCGACCCGAAAATCTTCTATAAAGAAACTATAGAAAACACTGTAGAGGGCGTGGGCCATTTTGAGCCCCTGCGGCACTATGCCGAGGTCCACTTGCTCTTAGAGCCGGGGAAGCCGGGCTCCGGCCTGGTTTTTGATACGAAATGTCCCCTGGACGTGCTGGATGCCGGATACCAGAGCCTGATCCTCACCCATCTGGCGGAAAAGCAGCACCGGGGGGTGCTCACCGGGGCCCCCATTACGGATATGAAAATCACCCTGCTGGTGGGCAAGGCCCATTTAAAGCACACCGAAGGCGGGGACTTCCGGCAGGCCACCTATCGGGCGGTGCGTCAGGGGCTGATGCAGGCCAAGTCTGTACTGCTAGAGCCCTGGTATGATTTCCGGCTGGCGGTGCCCACGGCCCAGATCGGCCGGGCCATTACGGACATCCGGGCCATGGGAGGCACCATGGAGCCGCCGGAGACCCTGGGCGGGGAGTCCATCTTAGAAGGACAGGTCCCGGCCTCGGAGCTGAAAGACTACGCCGCCCAGGTGGCGGCCTACACCCGGGGCCTGGGGCGGCTGACCCTGTCCCTCCACGGCTACGCCCCCTGTCATGACGAGGAACGGGTGATTACCCAGGCGGCCTATGACCCGGAGGCGGACCTGGAAAACACCCCGGACTCCGTATTCTGTGCCCACGGGGCGGGGCACACGGTGAAGTGGGATCAGGTCAAGGAATATATGCACCTGGAAAGCGGCCTGAAAGAGGAAAAACCGCCCCAGCTGCGGGCCCTCCCGGCCATTGACGACCGGGAGTTGGAGCAGATCATGGAGCGGGAGTTCGGCCCCATTCGCCGCCCCCAGTATACCGCCCCCCGGGCTCCGGCCACGGAAGAGGTGGTCATCCGGCAGCCCAAAGAAAACTGTCTCATCGTAGACGGCTACAATATGATTTTCGCCTGGGAAGACCTGGCGGAAACCGCCAAGCACGACCTGTCCGCCGCCCGGCGGCACCTGAAAGACCTGCTGACGGGCTACGCTGCCTTCCGGAAATGCCGTACCGTTCTGGTCTTTGACAGCTACCGGCAGCCCGGCAGCGAAAAGTATCTGGATGCGGGCATCCAGGTGGTCTTTACCCGGGAGGGGGAGACGGCGGATGCCTATATTCAGAATCTGGCCGCCCAGTTTGGAGGCAACTACCGGGTCTCCGTTGCCAGTTCTGACGGCCTGGTGCAGCTGTCCGCCCTGGGCTCCGGCGTTCTGCGGGTCTCCGCCCGGGAGCTGCGGCAGGAAATCGACCGGGCACAAAAAGAAATGCGGCAGTATTATACTAGGAGGGGCCTATGAAAACCAGACGGATAGTGCTTTTGGGACTGCTCACCGCCATTGCACTGACCATTTTTATGCTGGAAGCCCAGCTCCCCGCCCCCATTCCGGTGCCGGGGGTCAAGCTGGGGCTTGCCAACATCGTCACGGTATTTACCGTGTTCCTTCTGGGCCCCCGGGAGGGGGTGCTGGTGCTGGCCGCAAGGGTGTTTCTGGGGGCGGTATTTGCCGGGAATTTCAGCACCATTTTGTATTCCGCCGCCGGTGGAGCCCTGGCAATTTTCGTGACCATCGGCCTTAAAAAGATATTGAAAGAAAATCAGCTTTGGGTGGCGGGCTGCGCCGGGGCGGTGGCCCACTCTGTGGGCCAGATGGCAGTGGCGGTGTGGGTCAGCGGCACGTTGGGACTGCTTGCCTACCTGCCCATTCTCATTGCCGTCAGTATTGTTACGGGACTGTTTACCGGGCTTTGCGCCCAGTTTTTATTGAATCGAGGGAAAAATTTTTGGAAAACTATTTTCAGATGAATCTGGACAAGGGCCAGATCGATGCCATTTCCAACCTGGGCCTGGCCCATATGGGGGATGGGGTTTTTGAACTGCTGTGCCGGGGCTGGCTCTGCGCCCAGGGCTATACCACCGTCCAGGAGCTCCACCGCCGGACCATTGCCATGGTCAATGCCCCGGCCCAGGCGGAATTTGTGGACAAGCTCCTGCCCCTTTTGAATGACCGGGAACTGAGTTGGTACCGCCGGGGGAAGAATGCCCACGTCCACGCCGTACCCAAGGCTGCCACCCCCGCCCAGTATGCCAAGGCCACCGGGCTGGAAGCCCTGTTTGGGGCCCTGTTTTTAAGCGGGCAGACGGAGCGGATCAATGCTCTGTTCCGGGCCGTGATGGAGGGCGAAGACCATGGCATTTGACGCAACTTACCTTTCCTGTGTGCTGGAGGAACTGCGGCAGCGCTGCGGGGACGGCAAGGTGGAAAAAATCTATCAGCCCAGCCGGGACACCCTGATTTTCGGCCTCCGGGGCCGCCAGAGCCGGGAAAAGCTGCTGATCGCCGCCAACCCCACGGCCCCCCGGCTCCACCTCACCGCCGCCTCTCCGGAAAATCCGGCGGAGCCCCCCATGTTCTGCATGTTCCTGCGGAAGCACCTGCTGGGGGGAAGGCTTGCGGAGATCACCCAGATCCCCATGGAGCGTTGGGCGGCCTTTACCTTTGACTGCACCGACGAAATGGGCTACCCCATTCAGAAAAAGCTCATTGCCGAGCTTATGGGCAGAACCTGCAATGTCTATCTCCTGGGCCCGGACGGCCGGATTCTGGACTGTCTGCGGCGCATCGGCCTGGATGAAAGCGCCCGGCCCGCCCTGCCGGGACTCCACTATCAGTACCCCAGCCCCATTGAAAAGAAAAACCCCCGGGAGTTAAACCGGGAGGATTATTTTCAAATTTTGTCAGCCCCCGGGGCGGATGAACTGTCCCAGCGGCTGATGGACTGCCTGGGGGGACTCTCCCCTCTGGTGACCCGGGAAGCGGCATTGTTTTCCTGTGGGGAAACCGACGCACGGCTGGAGGGCCGGGATTTAGAAGCTGTGGCGGAAAAGCTGCACCTGTTCTTTAAAGAGCAGCTGTCACACCCTGCCCCCTGGTATTACGCCGCCCCGGACGGGGCCATGAAGCAGTTTGCCTTCTGCCCCATTCTGGAATACGGCGACTGCGCCCGGGGGGAATCCTTCAGTGCGCTGCTGGACCAATTTTACACCCTCCGGGACCGGCGGGATGCCATGCGGCAAAAAAGTCAGGCCCTGCGAAAAACCGTCAGCAATCAGGTGAGCCGCCTGCGCCGGAAAATGGCCTTGCAGGAAAAGGAGCTGACCGCCACCTATGACCGGGAGCGGCTGCGGCAGCTGGGTGACATCCTGACTGCCAACATCCACCGCATCCAAAAAGGACAGCGAAGCGTCACCTGTCAGGATTTTTATGACGAAAACATGGCCGATGTGGAGATTTCTTTAAGCCCCATGCTCTCCCCCCAGCAGAACGCCGCCAAGTTTTACAAGGACTACACCCGCATGAAAAACGCCCAGAAGGAGCTGACCCACCAGCTTGCCCTGGGCAAGGACGAATGCCAGTATTTGGAAAGCGTTCTGGAGGAGCTGAACCGGGCCCAGAGCGAGGCGGAGCTGGAAGAGATCCGTCAGGAGCTGGCCCAGGGGGGCTACGTCCGCCAGGAGACCGCCAAGCGAAAGATCAAGCAGGGGAAGCTCCCACCCATGCGCTTTGAAAGCACCGACGGCTTCCCCATTTATGTAGGCCGGAACAACCGGCAAAATGACGAGCTGACCTTTAAACTGGCAAGGAAAGACGACATCTGGTGCCACGCCTCCAAGGTCCACGGCAGCCATGTGGTCATCTCCTGCGGCGGCAAGCAGCCCCCGGACGACACCGTGACCCAGGCCGCCCAGCTGGCCGCCTACTACTCCGAAACCGGCTCCGGCCAGAACATCCCCGTAGACGTGACCCCGGTGCGCCAGGTGAAAAAGGCAGGCACCGGCAAACCCGGCATGGTCATCTACCATACCTATCGCACCGCCATCGTCAACCCCTATCCGGACATCCGGGTAGACCCCCTGAACGCAGAACGGAAGGAATAAACGGTTCAAGCCCCCAGGGCCAAAGGCTCTGGGGGCTGAACAATTGGAGGAGAAAATGAAAAAGAAACACAGGTAACTGCTTATTACCTTGTACCAATAGTATACCCGGAGAATATTAAAAGAAAAAGAGGGGAAATATTAAGTTCCCATGAAGTTGAGCGGGCTTACGGAAAAAATCTCCGTGACCGTTGCAACAGTGAATAAGCTGTGATATAATTCCCGGGAATCCATAAGAAAAGAGGAAAACCCAATGTTTCGTGAACTGTTGAACATGTTTCTGCTGTTCTTCCGCATCGGTGCCGTGACCTTTGGGGGAGGATATGCCATGCTGCCGATTTTGCAGCGGGAATTGGTTGAAAACCGGGACTGGACCACGGAGGAGGAGCTGGCGGATTACTTTGCCATCGGCCAGTGTACCCCGGGCATCATTGCCGTGAACACCGCCACCTTCATCGGCCGGAAGCGGGCCGGGAATATTGGCGGCATCGTTGCCACCTTCGGCGTGATCGCCCCGTCCCTGATTTTGATTTCCATCATCGCCGCCCTCATCAATAACTTTGCGGGCATCCTCTGGGTGCAGAACGCCCTGGCGGGCATTCGGGTCTGCGTGTGCGTGTTTATTCTCAACGCGGTGCTGAAGCTCATCAAGTCCGCCGTGGTGGACAAGGCCACCCTGGCCATGTACATCGCCCTGTTTCTGGCGGCGGTGTTCTTTGACTTTTCTCCCGTGCTCTCCGTGATCGTGGCGGGCATTCTGGGGAATCTGCTGGCAAAATGGGGGGTAAGAGGAAAATGATCTATCTGCGTCTATTCTGGGAATTTTTCAAAACCGGCCTGTTTGCCATTGGCGGCGGCATGGCCACGGTGCCCTTTTTGCAGGACATTGCCACCAAAACCGGCTGGTACACCTCCGGTCAGCTGGCGGATATGATCGCCGTATCCGAGAGCACCCCCGGCCCCATGGGGGTCAACATGGCCACCTATGTGGGCTTCACTGTGGGAACCGAAACCGGCGGAGTGTGGGGTGGCATCGGCGGGGCCTTTATTGCCACCGTGGGCCTTGTGATGCCCTCAGTGATCTGCATCCTCATCATTGCCTACTTCCTGGACAAGTTCCGCTCCTCCCGGTTGGTGGACAACACCCTCTACGGTCTGCGGCCCGCCTCCGTGGCCCTGATCAGCGCCGCGGGACTGGAGATCATGCTCTATGCCCTGTTCCAGATGGCCGACATTTATGACGCCCGCTCCCTGGTGCTGAATATCAAATCCATCGTGCTGTTCCTGCTGGTGCTGGTATGCTCCCGGTATGTGCCGAGACTCAAAAAGCTCCACCCCGTGGCCTTTATCGCCGCTTCGGCGGTTATTGGCATCCTCTTTAAAATGGCGGAGTAAGGGCCTATTCTTTGGGCTCAAATCTTGTATAGATTTTCCCCGGCTCCAGCTTGGTGCCCCGAAGGGCTGCCAGGCCGGAGACCGTGGCGAAACGGTAGCCCCGGGCAGTGAGGGCATCCACAATGGCCAGGGCCGCTTTGACGGAGCTGTCGGACATGTCGTGGAGCAAAATCACATCTCCGTCCCGAACCTCTTTCAATACCCGTGCCTTCACCACGGAGGCATCGTGGATCGCCCAATCCTGCGGGTCTACGGACCATTGCAGGATGGGCATTTTTTTCACCTTGGCCACCTGCCGTAAGCCTTCTCCCCAGCAGCCTCCGGGCGGCCGGAGCAGGGTGATCTTGGCGTTATCCGGCATCAAATCCAGGGTGGCCTGAATTTCTCCGGCAATATCCCGGCGGCTCATGGCGGCCATGGAGTCGTGGGTATAGCCGTGGCAGCCCAGCTCGTGGCCCGCCGCCAGCATTTTTTCCGGCAATCCTGGATACTGCCGGATGCGGTAGCCGCAGAGAAAAAAGGTGGCCTGAACATTTCGTGCTTCCAGCCCCTCCAATAGGGCCTGGGTGAACCTGCCGGAGGGGCCGTCGTCAAAGGTCAGGGCCACGGTGGGGGCCTCCGCCTGGGCCCCTACCGGGAGCATCAGGCAGAAAAGAAGCAAACACAGCAGCTTTCGCAAGAGAACGCCTCCTTTTGGGAAGATTTTGTTTGACTGGAATGGGAAATTGGGGTATGATAAGGGGTAAAGGAAATCGGGAGGATGGGACGATGGAACTGATCTGCCCTTTGTGCGGGGAAGCTTTGGAAAAGCGGGAAAAACAATTGGTCTGCCCCCGGGGCCACAGTTTTGACATTGCCAGACAGGGCTATGTGAATTTGCTGACGGTGCAGCAGAAGCACTCTTTAGACCCGGGGGATACCCGGGAGCAGGTGCTCTCCCGCCGGGCCTTTCTGGATACGGGGCTCTACCGGCCCATTGCCCAGGCCCTCATTGACGGGGCCCGGGAATACGGAGCCCGGGGGGAGCTGCTGGACGTGGGCTGCGGCGAGGGCTATTACTGCGCCGCCCTGTCCCAGGCTCTGGGGCTTCCGCTGACGGGGCTGGACATTTCCAAGGAGGCGGTGCGCTGTGCCGCCGCCCGGTATAAAAACGCCCGGTGGCTCTGTGCCACCGCCGCCCACATCCCTTTGCCCGCCGAAAGCGTGGGGGTGTTGACCAGCCTTTTTGCCCTGACCCTGCCGGAAGAATACCACCGGGTCCTTCAAAAGGACGGGCTGTTCCTCCAGGTTCTGGCGGCGGAGGACCACCTCATGGGCCTTAAATCCATCATCTATGACCAGATCATTCACAAGGAAAAGGACACGGTCCGGGAGCTGAACGGCTTCTCCCTGCTTGCAAGCCGCCCCATCCGGTTTTCCTTCCGGGTGGAGGGGGCCGAGATCGGCCAGCTTTTTTCCATGACCCCCCATGTGTTCCGGGTCAGCCGGGCGGGGGCCGAGCGTCTGGCCGCTACCGAAACCCTGGAAGATACCGCCAGCTGTGTACTCAATGTCTATCGGCGGCTGTAATTACTTTGCCCCAAAGTGCCGGAGGTATCCGGGAAAAATCTTGAAGGAGTGAAACCATGCTGGAAAAACTGGATGCGGTATCCAGCCGATATGAGGAGCTCTGCGCCAAATCCGAACAGCCGGATTTTTACGCGGACCCCAAGCTTGCCACCCGCCTTTTGCGGGAGAAAAACGAATTGGAGCCCATTGTGGAGGCCTTCGCCGCCTACAACCGGGCCTGCCGGGAGATGGAGGAAGCCCAGGAGCTGATGTCCGACCCGGAAATGAAAGAACTGTGCCAGGAGACCTTTGCAAACGCCAAGCAGGAAAAGGAGCGGCTTTTCCGGGAGCTGCAAATTCTGCTGCTGCCCAAGGACCCCAATGACGAAAAAAGCGTCATCGTGGAGATCCGGGGAGGCGTGGGCGGAGAGGAAAGCGCCCTGTTTGCCCACAGCCTGTTTCGCATGTACTCCATGTACGCCGCCCGCCGGGGCTGGACCGTGGAGCTGATGAACTACAATGAGACGGAGCTGGGAGGCGTGAAAGAAGCGGACTTTGTGCTCAACGGTCGGGGGGCCTTCTCCCGGATGAAGTATGAGTCTGGGGTCCACCGGGTCCAGCGGGTGCCGGAAACCGAGTCCGGCGGCCGGGTCCACACCTCCACCGCCACCGTGGCGGTGCTGCCGGAAATGGAAGAGGTGGACGTGCAGTTAAACCCCGGGGACATCGAAATGCAGGTCTACCGGGCTTCCGGTGCCGGCGGTCAGCACGTCAACAAAACCAGCTCCGCCGTGCGGCTGATCCACAAGCCCACAGGCATTGTGGTGGCCTGTCAGGAGGAGCGGAGCCAGCTTCAGAACCGGGAAAAATGTATGCGGATGCTGGCCTCCAAGCTCTATGAGCAGGAGCAGGAGCGGCTCAGCAGCGAGGTCACGGGCCTGCGCCGCAGCCAGGTGGGCAGCGGTATGCGCAACGAGCGCATCCGGACCTACAATTTCCCCCAGGGCCGGGTGACGGACCATCGGGTGGGCCTGACCCTTTATAAAATCGATGCCGTTATGGACGGGGACTTAGACGAGATCATTGACGCTCTGGCCACGGCGGACCAGGCGGAAAAGCTGAAAAACACGAAATAAAAACAGACCAAAGAGGGACTTTTATGGAGTATATTACCAATTCCCCGGAAGAAACGGAAGCCCTGGGGGAGCGTTTGGCCCAGACCCTGACCCCCGGCACGGTGCTGGCCTATCGGGGAGACCTGGGGGCCGGAAAAACCGCCTTTACCCGGGGCCTGGCCCGGGGCCTGGGCTACAAGGAGCCGGTGACCAGCCCCACCTATACCATTGTCAACGAGTATCTGGGGGGGCGGCTCCCTCTGTTCCATTTTGATATGTACAGGCTTTCCTCCGAGGAAGACCTGTGGGACATCGGCTGGGAGGACTATCTGGAGCGGGGCGGCATCTGCGCCGTGGAGTGGAGCGAAAACGTGGCGGCGGCCCTGGAAGGGGCAATGCTGGTATCCATCGAAAAAACCGGGGAAAACACCCGGAAAATCACCGTTACAGGAGGAGACGGCCATGAAGATCCTATCCTTTGAAACCTCCGCCAAGGCGGCCTCCGTGGCCCTGATGGAGGACGGAAAGCTCTTGGCGGAAAGCTATCAGAATACGGGCATGACCCACAGCCAGACCCTCATGGTCATGGCCCAGGACATGTTGAAACAGTGCGGCCTGGGCCCTAAGGATGTGGACGCTGTGGCGGTTGCCAACGGCCCCGGGTCCTTTACGGGGGTTCGCATCGGCGTGGCGGCGGCCAAGGGCTTTGCCTGGGGCGGGGAAAAGCCCCTGGTGGGGATCAGCACTCTGGAGGCCATGGCCCTGCAATTGGGGGCATGGCAGGGCTATGTGTGCCCGGTGATGGATGCCCGGCGGAGCCAGGTTTATAACGCTTTGTTCCACGTTTCCGGCGGAATGTACACAAGAGTTCGGGAGGATCGGGCCATTTCCCTGGGGGAATTGGGCGAAGAGCTGAAAAATCTGACGGAACCGATTTTTCTTGTTGGAGATGGCAGTCTTTTGTGCTATAATACATTGTTGGAAACCCTGCCGGGTCTGGTGCTTCCTCCGGAACACCGGATGCACCAGCGGGCCGCCGGTGTGGCTCTGGCAGCCCAGGCCCTTCTGGCCCGGGGCGGCGACTTTTCCGGCGGGACCCTGACCCCCAATTATCTGCGCCTGAGCCAGGCGGAGCGGGAACGAATGGAAAAACAGAAAGAAAAAGGAGAATAAATTATTATGGCAGAAGTTCATGTATTGGATCATCCCCTTATTCAGCACAAGCTGGCGATCCTCCGCAGCAAAGATACCCCCGTTAAGGAATTCCGGGAGCTGGTCGGCGAAATTTCCGGCTTGATGTGCTATGAAGCCACCCGGAAGCTGCCCCTGACCGATGTGGAGGTGGAGACTCCCGTTGCTATGGCCAAGTGCCGCATGCTCTCCGGCAAGAAGCTGGCCATCGTCCCGGTGCTCCGGGCAGGCCTGGGCATGGTGGACCAGATGGTCGCCCTGATCCCCTCTGCCAAGATCGGCCACATTGGCCTGTACCGGGACCCGGAGACCCACAAGCCCGTGGAATACTACTGCAAGCTGCCGGAAGACATTGCCAACCGTCAGGTCTTCGTGGTAGACCCCATGCTGGCCACCGGCGGCAGCGCCGTTGCCGCCATTGACTTCCTGAAGGAGCACGGCTGCAAGAACATCATCATGATGAACATCATCGGTGCCCCCGAGGGTGTGGCCGCCGTACAGAAGGCCCACCCCGACGTAGAAATCTATCTGGCCGCCCTGGATGAGCGCCTGAATGAACACGCCTACATCGTCCCCGGCCTGGGTGACGCCGGCGACCGGATCTTCGGCACCAAGTAAGTCCCCAACAGAATAAGAATTGCGCCGTATTCAGAAGCCCTCTGGATACGGCGCAGGTTTTTGGGAACGGCGGTAGGAACTGGTGGGAAAAATTGACAATTGACAATTCATTTAGTTGACAGTTGACAGTGGACAGTTGACAGTTATTGGGAAACGCCGATACGCGGTACCATTCACCCAAACGGTACCACATTGGACAACGCCGTAGGGGCGGCAACCTGCCGCCCGCCACGTGGCAATAATAACCTGTTCGGTTGAATGGTATAACCCGATATACAGTACAAATGTAGCGGCGTTGACCCAACGCCATCCAGCCCCGGCGAGGGGCTGGCCCCGTGGCAAATATAACCCGTTTGGTTGAACGGTACCCCCCGACATGTCATTCCGAGCGAACGCAGTGAGTCGAGGAATCTTCTCAAGTGGCAAGTTTTATCTTGTGGTGGTTCTTTCTCCTACGTGGTGGATTCCTCCACTCCGCTGACGCTTAAGGCCTGAATGACATATGGGGGAACGTGTCTGGCTTTTATTGGGGACGGTTCCGTCCTTTCGGGTGCCATCGAAAAGGCGACCTTGGCTCTCCCTCTGGGAGAGCTGGCTCGGCAAAGCCGAGACTGAGAGGGCCTTGCGGCGTTTGTTGAATAATTACGTCCACCTAAATCCTCAACGTTGGCCCTCTCCGTCCGAGCTACGCTCGGCCACCTCTCCCAGAGGGAGAGGCAAGGGGGCGTGCCAGAATGGGGGCGGTGGCGTTTAACATTGTAGGAACAATGGGCACAGAGGTAGAACCCATCGTACATGTCATTCCGAGCGAACGCAGTGCGTCGAGGAATCTACTCTAGTTGCAAGTTTTATCTTGTGGTGGTTCTTTCTCCTACGTGGTGGATTCCTCCACTCCGCTTGCGCGACCGTCGGAATGACATAATGTCGGGGGGGGTGAATGGCATCACCCTCCCGACACAAAAATTGACAATTGTCCATTGTCAATTGTCAATTCCGGAAAAACTGTCAACTCTCTCCTCCCGCGCTGAACAGCATCCTGTCCGTCTCCACCTGGAAGGCTTTCAGCAGCTCCTCCGGGGTCATGGCGGCCCGGGTTTCGCCGGACAGCTCCAGAATGATCCGGCCGTCTTTCATCATGACGGTGCGGTTGCCCAGCTTTAGAGCGGAGGGGACGTTGTGGGTGATCATCAGACAGGTGATGTGGTTGTCTGCCACGATTTTCTTCGTCAGCTCCAGCACCTTTTCCGCGGTGGCCGGGTCCAAGGCGGCGGTGTGTTCGTCCAGAAGCAGGAGCTTGGGGGTCACCAGAGTGGCCATCAGCAGGGTCAGGGCCTGACGCTGGCCGCCGGACAGGAGACCTACGGGGTGGTTCATCCGGTCTTCCAGGCCCAGGCCCAGCATGGAGAGCCGGTCCCGGAACTCCCCCCGGTCCTTTTTCGTAATGGTGGAGAAGGGGGAGCGGCTGTGGCTGGCCCGGAGGTAGGCTAGGGCCAGATTTTCCTCAATGGTCATATTGGGGGCGGTACCCCGGAGGGGGTCCTGGAAGAGGCGGCCGATGAACTTGCCCCGTTTGTAGTCCGGCATCTGGGTGATGTCCTGACCGTCCAAGACCACGCTGCCCCGGTCTAAGGGGAAGGACCCGGCAATGGCCCCGAAGAGGGTGGATTTTCCCGCACCGTTGGAGCCCAGCACCGTGACAAAATCCCCGGCGTCTAAGTGGAGGTTCACCCCTTGCAGGGCCTTCTTTTCATTGACGGTGCCTTTTCCGAAGGTTTTTTCCAAATTGGTCAGGGTCAGCATGTTACACCCCTCCTTTCTTTTCCGCCCGCAGGGCCGGCAGGCCAATGGCCAGGGCCACGATCACGGCGGAGATCAGCTTTAAACACTCGCTGGGCAAGTCCAGCCGCAGGGCAATGGCGATGATGAACCGGTAGAGAATGCTGCCAAGGACGGCTCCGAAGGCCTTCTTTCCGATGCTGCCCTTTCTGGTCAGGGTCTCCCCGATGATGAGGGAAGCAAGGCCAATGATGACCATGCCGGTGCCCAGGTTGATGTCCGCGGTCTTCTGATACTGGGCCAGCAGCGCCCCGGACAGGGCCGTCAGGGCGTTGGCCATGCACAATCCCACGGTGACGGTAAAGGCCGTATTGATGGAGCTGGCCCGGACCATATCCGGGTTATCCCCCGTGGCCCGGATGGAAAGCCCCAGCCGGGTCTTTAAAAATAGCACCAGCAGCCCCGCAACCAGCACCGCCAGCACCGCCGCGGGCACCAACCGATAGTAGGCTCCTAAAAAGGGCTTCAGCACCGTAAACACCGTGGGGGCCTTTAACATGCTGACGTTGGAGGAAAAGCCCATGACCGCCAGATTCACCGTATACAGCCCCGTATTGGTGATGATGCCCGCCAAGATGGAGGGGATCCGCATTTTGGTCTGCAAAAAGGCGGTGATGAAGCCCGCGGCGGCGCCTGCCACCATGGCCAGAGGAATGGCCAGGAAGGGGTGGCCCGCCACGGCCACGGTGGCGGACACGGCGCAGCCCAGGGTGAAGGCCCCGTCGGTGGTCATATCCGCAATGTTCAGGGTTTTGTAGCTCAAAAACAGGGCCAGAGCGACCAGGGCATAAATGCAGCCCAGCTCCAGGGCGCTGAGTATCAGGGCAGTTGAAATCATGGTGGACTCCTTTACATTCTCACAGGGGAGCCCCGAAAGGCTCCCCCTTTTATTTTACTCTGTGGTGACTTCCTTCACGGTTCCGGCCATGGTGGAGAAGGGGCTGTAGTCAAGCCCCAGGGCCTTGGCGGTGTCGGTGTTCACGGTGATGATGCCGCCGTCCATCACGTGATACTCGGGAATTTCCCCGCCCAGCAGGATGTCTACGGCCATATCCGCGGTATAGGCCCCCAACTCACTGTAGTTCACGCCGCAGGTGGTAAAGGCCCCGGCGGTGACGAAGGAGTCGGCACCGGTGTAGAAGGGAATGCCCGCCTCATTGAAAATTTCTGCCACGGCACCGGCAGCGGCCATGACCGTGTTGTCCGTGGGGGTGAACACCGCCTGGACCCGGCCTACCAGGGCACTGGCAGCGGTGAGAATTTCGTCGGTGGAGTTGCCGGTTTTCTCAATATAGGCAATGCCCTTGGCATCCAAGTATTCCTTGGCCTGGGCAATGGGGGTGGCGGAATTGATTTCGCTGTTGGAGTACAGCAGGCCCACGGTTTCCACGTTTGGCTGAACGGCAAAGAGCATATCCATGATCTGCTGGGTGTTCAGGGCATCGGAGGTGCCGGTGACGTTGGCAATGCCGGTGAGCTCCGAAGAAGCGGGATCCGAGATGGCGGCGTAGATCACCGGGGTCTTGGTCTCTTCGGTGGCGGTGGCCATGGTGGTGGCGGCCAGGGTGGCAATGGGGAGGATGGCGTCATAGCCGTCGGAAACCACCTGGGCCCCGATCTGATTCAGGACGGAAGCGTCGTTCTGGCCGTTGAATTCCTTGTAGGTGATGGTGATGTTCTTTTCCGCAGCCTTGGCATCCAGTTCCTTTTCCATGGCCAGACGGATCTCATCCAGAGAGCTGTGGTCCAGCTGCTGGACAATGGCGACTTTGAAATTGGCTTTTTCCGTATCGGTGTTCTCCTTGGGGGCAGAAGCGCAGCCGGTAAAAGACAGGGTCACGAGAGACAGGGCGCACAGCGCAGACAGAAGCTTTTTCATAATAGTTGACTCCTTTTTGAAAAATTGAAATTTAGGATGGGTTGATGGGTTTCTTCTCGGTATCACCATCGTCTCCCTGGATTTTTCATAGCGTGTCCCTCCTGAAAATCAAAAAAGCCCTTGTTCCCCCTATGGGGAACAAGGACAGAAATAACAAATTCTGCGGTACCACCTTGTTTGCCGAAAAAATTCGACCGCTCAGCACGGTGCCAACACACCGTCTGCCCAATAACGCTGGCACTGCGTCAGAAGATACTAGGAAATCCGTTCTCTCTGCCCTCGGCGGCCCATTTGCTGCTCCGCTTTTCGCCCCGCTCTCAGCCCCCGGGACTCTCTGTGGATGCGCTTACAGCTTTACTTCCGCTTCATAGGTTTGTCTTTTGAAGTTGGTTTGGTTATACCACCAATTTGTGCGTTTGTCAAGTACTATTTTCCGCGACGGGCGGATTTATTTGGAGCGTTTTTTAATACTCCCGGACAACGCCCTTTACAAGGCCCAGAATTTGGGCATGAGTGCCGTCAATGGGGGCGTAGTTCTCATTTTCCGGCATGAGCCAGATTTCTCCGTTTCTCCGGCGCAGCCGCTTCACCGTGGCCTCGTCCTCGATCATGGCCACCACGATCTGGCCGTCATCCGCCGTGGACTGGGGCCGGACAATGACCTTGTCGCCGCTGAGGATACCGGCGTTTACCATGCTGTCGCCCCGGACCCGCAGGGCAAAGCAGCTGGGGTCCTCCCAGGGAATGGTGCCCTCCTGGTTTTCCAGGGCCAGAATGGGAAGGCCCGCCGTGACCACGCCGATCACCGGGATCTGCCCGGGCCGGGCCCCGGTCATCAGCGCCCGCTTCCGGCCCTTGCCCTCCGGGGCCTGAAACACGCCCTTTTCCTGCAGGGCCTGCAAATGGTAGCTCACGGAGGCGGTAGAGCGCAGGCCCACCGCTTCTCCGATTTCCCGGACAGAGGGGGAATACCCGTTTTCCGCAATAAACGCATTGACAAACTCCACAATTTTCTCGGCTTTGTTGCTGGTTCTGGGCATAAGGCCACCTCCAGGGTATTTTTCCTGATTATAGCACATATGATTGAAAAAAGAAAGGGGAAGAAAAAATTTTTCCAAATATAATCGCTGCCCCCTCCTTCGGACAGGCCGGAGGAGGGGGCATTCAGGGGTATTGACTTTTGGACTTATTCGATGAGGCCGCTTTCTTTCAGCAGCAGCTCGATGTCGGTGCCCCGGGTCTTCTTGATGAGGATCTTCAGCATTTCCTTTTCCTTGAAGGACAGAGGGGCCTGGGAGATGGGCTTCTTGTCGATGGCGTAGTAGCAGGCGCGCAGCAGCTCCCGGACATCGTACTTGCTGCCCCAGACCTCGGGAACGGCCCGGTCTACGTTCAGCAGGGTGTAGACGGATTCCATACCGGTCCGCATGGAATACTCGGTGGTGAAGATGGTGTCTCTGGGGGTCTCGGCGAACTGGCCGATGAAGGCGAAGTTCACGGCGCCGTCAGGCACCACCTTGGGCCGGTCAGATTCCTTTCTGGGCTGGAAGAAGGCGTTGATATAGGGCATATAGCAGGTGGTGGTGTTGCAGGCGCTCTCAGCAAGCTCGGGAATCTCGTCCTCGGGCACGCCGATGTGATACAGCCACTCCTGGCAGATCTCCGCGCCGGTGCACTCCCGCATGGCCTTCTTGACGAACTGGCCGGGCTTGTTGGTGGTCAGGCCGTAGACCCAAACCAGAACGGTGTCCTTGTCCTGGGCCTTGAACTGGGGCTGACGGTTGATGGTCCAGCTGAGGTACCAGTTGTCGGTGCTGTCCTTCACGGTGACGATGCCGCCGGTGGTGACCTTTCCGGCCCGGGGATCACGCTGGCAGATGTCCATAATGTGGCGGATGATCTTCTCGTCCTTGGTCTGCACCGTGGCGCTCATCCAGTTGGTGGCTTCTACATCGGAGCAGAAGGCATCGGGATTGCCGTACTCGCCGTTCTTGGCCTGGGCGGCAATGTTCTTCCACAAATCCCAGCTTTCGCCGCAGCCGTTGACGATGTTATTGAGGTCCGGGGCGTGGGTCTGGTCGCCGTAGCAGGAGGTATCGGTGCAGCAGCCGTTGGTGATGAAGACCAGGTCGTCTTCCACCAGGTCGATGGACTGCTCCGCGCCGTCCTTCACGTAGACGATCTTCCGGGCGATCTGTCGGTCGCCCACATGGTCGATGACCACGTTCTTCACATCCATGCCGAACTCGACCTTCACGCCGTGGGCTTCCAGGTACTTAACCAAAGGCAAAATCATGCTCTCATACTGGTTGTACTTGGTGAAGCGCAGGGCGGAGAAATCGGGCAGGCCGTCGATGTGGTGGACATAGCGGCAGAGGTAACGCTTCATTTCCAGGGCGCTGGACCAGCGCTGGAAGGCGAACATGGTCTGCCAGTACAGCCAGAAGTTGGTATCCCAGAAAGAATCCGGCAGGATGTCAGAGATTTTCTTGTCCTCCAGCTGGCTCTCCGGGGTCATGAACAGCTTGGAAAGGGCCATGGCGGACTCCCGGTCCAGCTTGAACTGCTTGTCGGTGTGGGCATCCTGGCCGCACTTGACGGTGGCCCGGCACAGGGAATAGTTGGGGTCGTGCTTGTTCAGCCAATAGTACTCATCCAGCACGGACACGCCTTCTGTTTCAATAGAGGGCACATCCCGGAAGACATCCCACATGACCTCAAAATGGTTGTCCATTTCCCGGCCGCCCCGCATATAGAAGCCCTTGGAAACGTCCTTCCGGCCGTCGCAGCTGCCGCCGGCCAGGTCCAGCTTCTCCAGCAGATGGATGCGCTCCCCCTTCATCTGGCCGTCACGGACCAGGTAGAAGGCGGCAGTCAGACCGGCAAGGCCGGTGCCGATGATATAGGCGGACTTGTTGTCTACGCCCTGGGGCTTTTCGGGATGTGCAAAAGCTTCGTAAGTTCCGGCAGAATAATACATAACAAAACCTCCATGTTTTTTCGGAGGTGCCATCCGGTTTCCCGTCAGCACCTGTTGTTTTTCTTCATGACAACAGTATACCCCAATTTTTCCGTCCTGCCCATAAACAGCCCCGGCACCCTGATAAAGTTTTCGGCAAGGGGGCGGATGTGCGTAGATTTTTATCATTTTCCCGCCGGTGATAAAAGGCATCCCCTGTGGATTGCCACTTGAAAAAGTGCCACAAATCCTGTATGATGTGTTGGTAAAGGATATTCATTTTCAAAGACATTCGAGGGATGGAATTATGATCGAAATTTTAAAAGCCGTACTCTTCGGCATCGTGGAGGGCGTTACCGAGTGGCTGCCCGTATCCTCCACCGGCCACCTGATTTTGCTGGATGAGCTGGTGCAGCTGAACGTATCGGAAGCCTTTAAAAGTATGTTTGACGTGGTGATCCAGCTGGGTGCCATTCTGGCGGTGGTGGTTCTGTTCTTCCACAAGCTGAATCCCTTCTCCCCGGAGAAGACCCCGGAGGAAAAGAAGAGCACCTGGAGCCTGTGGGCCAAGGTGGTGGTGTCCATCATCCCCTCCGGTGTGGTGGGGGTACTCTTTGACGACTGGATGGATGCCCACCTGCACACCTCCACCGTGGTGGCTGCCATGCTGATTGTCTACGGCGTGGCCTTCATTCTGGTGGAGCGGCGGTATCAGGGCCGCCATCTGGCTGTCAGCGATGTGGACCATATGGATTGGAAAACCGCCATTGGCATTGGCCTGTTTCAGTGCCTGAGCCTGATTCCCGGCACCTCCCGGTCCGGCTCTACCATTTTGGGCGGCATCCTGTTGGGGGCCAGCCGTTCCGCCGCCGCGGAGTTCAGCTTCTTCATGGCCATCCCCACCATGCTGGGGGCCAGCGGCATCAAGCTTCTCAAATTCTTCATGACCGGCGTGGGCTTTGCCGGGCCGGAGATCGCCGTGCTGCTGGTGGGCTGCGCCGTGTCCTTCCTGGTGAGCCTCCTGGTCATCCGGGGCCTCATGAACTACGTCCGCAACCACTCCTTCTCCGCCTTCGGCGTTTACCGCATCGTTCTTGGTATATTGGTTCTGGCCTATTTTGCCATTGCGAAATAAATACTTTTACGGAGGTTCTTTCCCATGGAGTACATTCTTGAAAACAGCTATCTGAAAGTCACCGTCTCCTCCAAGGGCGCGGAGGTCGTCAGCGTTCAGCGGAAGTGTGACGGCGTGGAGCACATCTGGCAGGCAGACCCCAGCGTCTGGGGCGGCCACGCCCCGGTGCTGTTCCCCCACTGCGGCAAGGTGGTAGACGGCACCATCCACGCCAAGGGCCGGGATTATCCCGCCAAGCAGCACGGCTTCGCCCGGGATTTTGAACATATCCTGGTCCGCTCCACCCCGGATGTTCTGGAGCTGGCCCTGGAGAGCAACCCCGAGACCCAGGCCAAGTTCCCCTATGCCTTCCGGCTGGTATCCACCTTCACCCTGGAGGGCCCCACCCTGTGCCACACCCTGACCGTGGAAAACAACGACCAGGAGGAGCTGCCCTTCGGCATCGGCTTCCACCCCGGCTTCGCCGTGCCCTTTGACGACAAGCACACCCTGGAGGACTACGAGATCCGGTTCGAAAAAATGGAGTCCCCCCTGTGCATCAACAACCTGCCCCACGGCCTGATGCACGGCAACTTCTATTACCTGGGCTCCAACATCATCGCCCTGCCCGTCACGAAAGAGCTCTTTGCCAATGACAGCCACTGCATGACAAACCTCTCTTCCAACACCCTGGGCCTTTATGAAAAAGACACCGGTCGGGCCGTGGTCTGCGACATCCAGGGCTTCCCCTATACCCTGCTGTGGAGCGCCCCCGGCGGCGACCCCCGGTTTGTCTGCATCGAGCCCTGGCACAGCCTCCCCAGCCCCGAGCGGGGCTCCACCGAGTGGAACGAAAAGCCCGCCGCCGCCATCCTGGCTCCCGGTGAATCCTGGTCCACCACCCTGCGCACCACCTTCCAGCGGTAACGCCCGAAGAAACCTCTGAATAAAAAACACATCCACCGACGCTTCTTGCCGGTGGATGTGCTTTTTTAGAAAATCTCTTCTGCAGCTTTCAGAATGGCCTCGATCTGTTCTTCCGTATGGGCATAGGACAGGAACATGGCTTCAAACTGGCTGGGGGCGGCATAAATGCCGTGGTTCAGGAGCCCCAGGTACCAGGTTTTGAACTTTTCCAGGTCCGAGGACCGGGCAGCGGCGTAGCCGGTAACGGGGCGGTCGGTAAAGAAGACCGTGGCAATGGAGCCCACCCGGTTTACCTGGGCGGGAACATTTTGAAGTCTTTGGGTCAGGCCCTCCTGGAGCATGGCACCCAGGGATTCAAGCTTTTCGTAGATTTCCGGATGGCTGTCCAGAATTTGCAGCTGGGTAAGGCCTGCCGCCATGGCCACCGGGTTTCCGGAGAGGGTACCGGCCTGGTACACAGGGCCCAGGGGGGCAACCAGCTCCATGAGCTTCCGGCTGCCGCCGTAGGCACCTACGGGCATGCCGCCGCCGATGATTTTTCCGTAGGTCACCAGGTCAGCCCGGACCCCAAAATACTGCTGGGCACCGCCGGGGGCCAGACGGAAGCCGGTGATGACCTCGTCAAAAATCAGCAGGCTTCCAAACTCGTCACACAGCTGCCGCAGACCCTGCAAAAAGCCGGGGGCCGGGGGCACCACGCCCATATTGGCGGCCACGGGTTCCACGATCACCGCCGCCACCTGGCCAGGGTTGGCCTCCAGCAGGGCCCGGACGCTTTGCAGATCGTTGAACTCCGCCGTCAGGGTGTCCTCGGCCATTTCCTTTGGCACACCGGCGGAATCCGGGGTACCGGCGGTCAGGGCACCGGAACCGGCCTTCACCAGCATGGAGTCGGAATGGCCGTGGTAGCATCCGGCGAATTTGATGATTTTCCCCCGGCCGGTGGCCCCACGGGCCAGACGCAGGGCGGACATCACCGCCTCGGTGCCGGAGTTGACCATCCGGACCATTTCCAGGCCGGTCATTTTGCAGACCTGCCGGGCCATCTCCACCTCTACGGCGGTGGGGGCACCGAAGCTTAATCCTCTGGACATGGCCTGGGCCACGGCCTCCTGGACCTGGGGCTCACAGTGGCCCAGAATCAGGGGGCCCCAGGAGCAGATCAAATCAATATACTCGTTGCCGTCCTCATCCCACACCCGGCTGTCCTGGCCTTTTTGGAGGAACCGGGGGTAGGTGCCCACGCTGCGGCAGGCCCGGACCGGGGAGTTGACCCCGCCGGGGAGAAACCGCTGGGCTTCCTCGAAGAGCTGTTCCGAACGTGTCATTTAACCCAGCTCTCCTTCCCGCATGGCTTTCGCCAGTTCCTTTGCAAAGTAAGTGATCAGGATGTTGGCCCCGGCCCGGTAGATGGACAGGGCACTTTCGCACATGACCCGGTGCTCGTCAATGAGCCCTGCCTTACCGGCGGCCTTGATCATGGCGTACTCCCCGCTGACGGAGTAGGCGGCCATGGGCAGGTCAAAAGCATCGCTGCACTCCCTGATAATATCCAGGTAGCTCAGGGCGGGCTTGACCATGAGGATGTCCGCCCCCTCTTCCACATCCAGGGCGCATTCCTTCATGGCCTCTTTCCGGTTGTGGGGGTCCATCTGGTAGCCCCGGCGGTCCCCAAAGGCAGGGGCGGAACCGGCGGCATCCCGGAAGGGGCCGTAGAACGCGGAGGCATACTTGGCAGAGTAGGACATAATGGGGGTGTTGACGTAGCCGTGGTCATCCAGGGTCTCCCGAATGGCGGCGATGCGGCCGTCCATCATGTCCGAGGGGGCCACCATGTCCGCCCCGGCCTGGACATGGGACAGGGCGGTTCTGGCCAGAACCTCCAGGGTTTTGTCGTTGTCTACATTGTGGCCGCAGAGGATGCCGCAGTGGCCGTGGTCGGTGTACTCGCACATGCACACATCGGTGATGATGTACATCTGGGGATACTTTTCTTTAATGGCCCGAATGCCCTGCTGCACCACGCCGTCAGGGTCCCAGGCCGAAGAGCCCTGGGCATCTTTATGGGCGGGAATGCCGAAGAGCAGCACCCGGCTGACACCGGCAGCCAGGCAGTTTTCAATTTCCTCACAGACCCGGTCCGGGGAATAGCGGTACTGGCCCTCCAAGGAGGGGATGGGCTCTTTGATGTTCTCTCCCTCTACGATGAACAAGGGGTAAATCAGGCTCTCCGGGGACACCCGGGTCTCCCGCACCATGCGGCGAAGATTCTCGCAGGAGCGGAGCCTGCGGGGGCGAATGGTCATTTCCATTAGAATTCCTTCTTTCTGATACATTCGATCAAGGATTCCATGGTGGCTTCCTCCGAAACCACCGTGGCAATGCCGTACTTTTGGGCCTCGGCCTGGGTCTGGCGGCCGATGCATACGCCGGTCACATTCCGGAAATCCCCATCCGGCAGGCTTTCGGCAAAGCCCCGGACGGTGGAAGCACTGGTAAAGGTCACAAGCAGGGGACGGTCCAACAGGGGCAGGACCTTTTCCGGGTCCGGGCTGGCATAAACCGTATCATAGCAGGGTACATCGTCAAATGCAATGCCCTTCCCAGTCAGAAGGTCCGGCACGGCGCTGCTGCCCTTGCTGGCCCGGCACAGAAGCACCGGCCCGGTAATATGCTCCAGGGCCTTTGCCAGATGGTCAGAATCATATACTTCCGGCACAATGTCCGGGGTGATGCCATGCTTTTTTAGTGCCTGGGCAGTCTTGGGCCCAATGGCCGCCACCGTCAGGCCCCAAAGAGCCCGGGCATCCTTCCCCAGGGCCCGGAGCCGGTCGAAGAAGACCTGGGGCCCCGCGGGGCTGGTAAAGACCAGACACTTGTATTCCTGCAGCCGCCCAATGGCCAGCTCCAGCTCCACCGCCGGGTCTCTGGGCACGGTGCGGATGCAGGGGTAGTCAATAACCTCTGCCCCCAGAGACCGGAGCTTGCCGGTCAGGCTGCCGCTGCGGTCCGCGGGCCGGGTCACCACGATTTTGGTGCCCTTCAAGGGCAGGTTGTCAAACCAGTCAAACCGGTCCGACAGCTGGCAGACCTTCCCCACCACGATGATGGCGGGGCTTTTGATTTTCGCCGCTGCCGCGTCCCGGGGCAGATTTTCCAGGGTGGAGACCACCTTCCGCTGGCTGGGCAAGGTACCCCGCTCAATGACGGCGGCAGGCATCTCCGGCTCCATACCGGCCCCCAGCAGCCCCTGACAGATCTGGGGCAGAGAGGTGACGCTCATTAAAAATACCAGCGTGCCTTTCGTCCGGCGGAGGGCATCAAAATCGATATGCAGCTCCGCCCCTGCCCGGGCGTGGCCGGTGATGATATGCAGGGAGGAGCAGAAGTCCCGATGGGTCACGGGGATGCCTCCGTAGCAGGGCACCGCCAAGGCCGAAGTCACCCCGGGCACCACCTGGAAGGGGATCCCTGCCTCCTCCAGAAGCTCCAGTTCTTCTCCGCCCCGGCCAAAGAGGAAGGGGTCGCCGCCCTTCAGCCGGACCACACGATAGCCCTCCTGGGCTTTCCGCAGCAAAATCCGGTTGATCTCCTCCTGGGGCACCAAATGATGGCTGGATTCCTTGCCCACGTCAATGGTCTGGGCATCCTCCGGGATCAGGTCCAGGATGGCGGGGCTTACCAGCCGGTCATAGACCACCACCTGGGCATTTTCCAGGGCCTGGCGGCCCTTTTGGGTCAGCAGTCCCGGGTCGCCGGGACCGGCCCCCACCAAAATCACACTGCCGCTCATAGGCATTCTCCTTTCAGTTCCAGGGCCAGACTGCGGCCCAGGGCTTCCGCCTGCTCCTTGGGGCCCCGGGTGGTGCCCCGGCGCAGAACGGTTTCGTCCGGGCTGACATACAGCCCGGTGATTTCCATATCATCCCCCACAACACAGGCGTAGGCCGCCACCGGAGAGGTGCAGCCCCCGTCCAAAGTGCGGACAAAGGCCCGCTCCGCCAGAGCGCAGCAGGTGCTATTGGGGTCTGTGAACCCTGCAAGGGGGGCCACATCCGTCCCGGCCCGGGCCTGCACCGCCAGAATGGCCTGGCCCGCGGCGGGAAGAATTTCTTCTACCGTAAAATACCGGCTGATGCGGTCTTCCAGCCCCAGCCGCTTGAGGCCCGCCGCTGCCAGCACCAGGGCGCAATACTGGCCCTCCTGGAGCTTGCGAAGCCGGGTCTGCACATTGCCCCGGACGGACTGGATTTCAAAATCCGGGTAGAGCTTTTTTAATTGCAGCTGCCGCCGCCGGGAAGAGCAGCCGATGGGTTTCCGCTTGTCCATCTCCGGAACCCCCTCCGGCAGCACCAGGGCATCCCGGGGGTCCTCCCGCCGGGAGAAAGCAACCAGCGGCAGGTCCTCCGGGGTCTCCATGGGCATATCCTTTAGAGAATGGACCGTAAAATCCACCCGGTTTTCCCGGAGAGCCACGTCCAGCTCCTTTACAAACAGACCCTTGCCGCCGATCTGATCCAGGGTCCGGTCCAGGATTTTATCTCCGGTGGTCTTCATGGTCACAAGCTCCAATTCTGCCTCCGGGCAGAGGGTATGAACGGCATCCATGACCATCTGGCTCTGGATCACCGCCAACCGGCTCTCCCGGCTGCCGAAACGAATCTTCATTCCAGTTCCTCCAATACCTTACGGATTTCCCGGGCCGCCCGGGCGGTTTTGTGGTGATCCTTGCCGGAGGATACCACCCCGGCAATCAGGTCTTCCCCGGCGCAGATGGCGGGGAAATAGAAGCCGCACTCGGCCTCACAGTCCGCAACGGACACGGGGATACCCCGACGCTGTGCCTCCTGCCATACGGCGTGGTTTACTTCCCGGCTGTCTGTGGCCGCCACAGCCAGGGCGGCCCCTTCCAGATCTCCGGGGGCATAGGGCCGGGGCAGCCAGGTAAGGCCCTGGGGGCTGCATTTGAGCTCCGGGGCCACCACCAGAATCTCACAGCCAAACAGCCGCAGGGTGGCGATGCGCCGGGAGGCAATGGTGCCTCCGCCGATAAGCACCACCTTTTTCCCGGTCAAATCCACAAACAGGGGGAACCGGGGGCACCGCTCGGCGGTTTTCATCCGCTTTTGCCACTGTAAAAACCGCTCCAGCTCCTGCCGGGCAATGGCCTCCATGGCAGAAACCTCCTCCGGCGTTCCGGGGCCGCCGGTACCCAGGGCATCGGTGTCAAAGAGCTTGAGGTATTCGGCGCACTTTGGGTCAATGTCCCGGGGCACCGCCAGATCCACTGCCACCTTCGGCGGATTTTTAAGGGTCAAGAGCTGTTCTTTTGTAAATGTATAGTGGGGGCTGGTGGTGGCGGACACCAGGGCATGGGCCCCTTCCAGGGCTTCCAGCCGGTCCTCATACCCCACCGTCCCGCAGCCCCGGGGGATCACCGTCTCCCCGTGGCGGTAGGTCCGCAGGGTCACCTGGACCTTTGCCCCGGCCTCCTGCAAAATCTCCGCCGCCAGGCGGCCCATCTGGCCGTTGCCGATGACCAGCACCCGCTTGTTTTCAAGGCCCTGCAATTCCCGCTCCAGAATCTCCCGGCACCGGGTACCCATGGAGGGGATGCCCCGGGCCAGATGCACTTCCGTCTTGGCCCGCTTGCCCGCGGTGACGGCGTGGCGGAACAGGGCCGCAAGACCAGGGTCCAGGGTGCGGCAGTCCTGACTGCGCTCCATGGAAAGGCGCACCTGGGTGATGATCTGGTCCTCTCCCAAAATCTGGGAGTGGAGGCCGCAGGCCACTTCCATGAGATGCAGGGCCGCGTCCTCCCCCACCCGGGTGGTGAAAAAGGGGGCCAGTTCCTGTTCCGGGGCCTTTGCACCCCGGCACAGCAGCTGCCAGGGGCTGCATTGGGGGTCGCCGCTGATATAAAGCTCCGTCCGGTTGCAGGTGGAGAGCAGCACGCAGCCCTCTACCCCCGGCTGCCGGGAGAGCCGGTTCAGAAGTGCCCCCGCCTGTTCCCCGGAAAAGGCCAGGGTCTCCCGCAGGGCCACCCCCGCCCGGTGGCAGTCCAGGCCGGACATCATCAGGCTCATTCCCGGCCCTCCTTTACGATGACCAGGGAGAAATAACCGGTGGTTTCCTTCAACTCCCGGAAATCCGGATATACCCGCTCGTTTTCCATGCTGCAATTTTCCACCATGGAAGCGTTCCCCAGCATGTCCCGCTGCTCCAGAGTTTTTTTCAAGTCCAGGATGGCAGAGCCCGCCTTCATAAAGACCTTGTTGGCAGGAACATCCAACAGCTTCTCCGGGTCATGGGAGGCAGGGATCACCAGCAGCGGCTCGTCCCCCTGACACAGAGAAATATTCAGCCGTGCCGCCGCGGCGCAGAAGGAAGGCACCCCGGGCACCACCTCCACGGCGTAGCCATGGGCCCGGACGATGTCGTGAATGTACATATAAGTGGAGTAGACCGTGGCATCGCCCAGGGTGATGAAGGCCACCTGCTTGCCTTCATCCAGCAGGGCCATAATGTTCCGGGCGGCCTGGGCATAGGCCTTTTGCAGCCGGTCCTTGTCCCGGGTCATGGGGGTGGAGACCAGAACGGGGGTCTTGCCCTTTAGGTGGTTTCTAATGATATTCAGGGCGGTTTTGTCCGCCTTCCCCGTGTCTGGGGCCAGGATCACGTCAGCCTGTTCCAGAACCCGGGCGGCTTTCAGGGTCAGCAGTTCCGGGTCTCCCGGGCCCACACCCACACCCCAGAGCTTTCCTTCCGTATGTAATGCTTCCACAGCCTTGGCGCAGTGGTCTACAAAGAGCTGCCGGATCGCGGGGCACTCCCCCAGGCCTTGCAGCAGGCACCGGACGGAATAACCCTCTTCTTCCAGCTCCGTTTTCCAGGAGTCCTCGTCTCCCGCCAGATCATTCCGGGCGTGGTCCCCTGCCACCAGCATAAAGGGTGCCAGGGTGAGGCGCTTGATTTCCGGCCGCCGGGCCAAAAGGGTCTTTACCCGGTCCAGGGCAGGATACCCCTCTACCGTGGCAACATATACCCGGTCGCTCAAATCCTGCAAATTCTGCTCCAGCTGACCGTAGGCGGAATTGGCAAAGTGGGGGGTGCCGTGGCCCATGAGTACCAGGGCCTCGTCCGGCTCCATTTGGGGCAGCCAGGAGAGCAGGGCCTGGGATACGGCCTCATAGTCCTTCTGGGCATGGAGCAGCGGGGCCCCCAGGGTGATTTGCATCCGGCAGCGGAAGGGCTCCAGCTGCCCCACCAGCTTTTCATATTCCTCCCCGTGCATCACATGGGTGGGCTGTACCGCTACATGGGTAAAGCCCTGCTCCTCCAGCCGGGCCATGGCCTGGGACACATTGTCAATGGCCAGTCCGTCCCGAACCCGCAGTTTTTTGAGGATCACGCCGCTGGTAAAGGCCCGCCGGATCTCCCAGCCGGGGAAGGCCCGGGCAATGTCTTTTTCCGTTGCCAGAATGGTCTTTTCCAGGGTGTCCTGGTAGGAGGTCCCGAAGGAGACCACCAAAATCGCTTTTTTCATGCTCTTTTCCTTTCTTCTGCGGCGGACAAAAAACGGGCAGCCAAAGGCCGCCCGATAACAGAACATCTCTGCTCGATCATCCAAGGGCCGAACACCGCAGCCTTGATTTTTCACCGAGGGGCAGACCCCCTCCCGGCACAAGCAGGTTTCCTGGCTCCGGATCATCACGCCGCGGCCTTCTCGGTTTTCCCAATGGCGTTTCGCGGTCGCTCCTCCGTTACAGTGACGGGTTCGCTTCGGCCTCTCACCGAATTCCCTTTATCCCCGAGGGGACTTGTACCTTTTTTTCGTGGGAAACTCCGAAAAAATCGTCTGCGGCTGAGCGGCGAATCTTTTGCCCCCAGACTGCGGTTTGAAAAATGGGAAATACACAAAGTATTCCCCCATTTTCCAAACCTTGCCTGGAGCCAAAATCTTTCGCCGTCAGCTCTTGCCGATTTATTCAGAGCTTCCCTCTATAAAATACTCCATTTTTCCCCTTGTGTCAATCCAAAGGGTCTCTAACTTTCCATTTGCTTTCCCAAAAATCCCGCCACCGCCCGGGTAAGGGCTTGGTCCCCCGGCTCCAGGGGCTGATCCTGCTCGCCCAGCAGCAATAAAACGCTGCCCATCAAATCCCCCTGGGATAAAATCGGCGCCGCCGCCCCCAGATGATACTTCTCCTCCCCCTGGGCCGGCGCAATGGGACTGTCCCCGGCCTTAAACAAATAATTCTTCCGCTGCTCCATCAGCCGCTCCAGCTCCGGCGAGTTGGGCTTGTCCAACAGCTCCTTCCGGGGCACCCCATGCAGCGCAATGATCCCATCCCGGTCCGCAATGGCCGCAATATGCCCCGTGGCCGCAGAAATGGATTCACACATCTGCCCCGCAAACTCCTGCAAATCCCCCATGGGCGAGTATTTCCGGAATATCACCCCGCCGTCTTTCTCCGTATAGATTTCCAAGGGGTCGCCCTCCCGGATTCTCAGGGTTCGTCTGATCTCCTTTGGAATCACGATCCGGCCCAGGTCGTCTACCCGGCGTACAATGCCTGTTGCTTTCATAATGCTTTCTCCTTTATGCGCGTCCTTCGCGGTTTCTTCGGTAGAAGTATTTGCAGGAAAAGGGGAATTATGTATGGGAAGATGGGAAAAGAGAGCGGTGACATAGGGGGAAATAGCCACCATGGATTCAAATAATCATTGCCGTTTTCACATAATTATGGGTAAAATAGCAGTAAAATACATTGTAAAGGGGTACAGATATGCGATGTACTGTGGATGAAATCAAGGAAACTGTTGCGGATTGGGCGGCCCAATATGGGGCAGATCGGATCCATCTGTTCGGTTCCTCTGCCAGAGGAGATGCTATATGAAGCCTCTTGATTGGTGTATTGAATGCTATAGTTGCCATAGAAATCACTTGAGACATTCTGACCGGAGGATATTCTAAAACGAAAGGAAACGCAAATTCATTGCACCGTTGTGCTGAATTTGCGTTTCTGCTGTTTTTATGGGACACATGAAATTTGCGTATTCTTATATTTAAGATTTAAGTGTACAATGGTTGACGATTGTACACATTTGTGATATTCTAGTATTAGATGGGAGATGAAAGAATATGAATGATAAAAAATTGGTAATCCCACCAAGAAAGTATAAAGGAGAAACATCCGTTGTTTCGGCTCGGCTCCCGGTCGAAATGGTTAAAGCCTTGGATAAAATAGCCGAGGATACAGGCCGAACCAGAAACGAAATCATTACATTATGCTTGGAATATGCAATAGATAATCTGACGATTGCTTCACAATAAAAAGATTACTGAAATGGAGTGGAAGAATATGGGGATTTTTCGTGCTTTTAATGATGCCGTGGCTTCAACCTTCACCGACCAATGGAAAGAAATTGTGACTGCTGGAACATTCGATGAACACACACTTGTTGCGCCAGGTGTTATTAGGTTACGAGATAACGGGCGTGGGACAAACAATCCCGGCTCAGAGGGTGTGATTTCCAATGGGTCAAAGATATTCGTCCCTGAAAACACCGCGGCTGTTGTTTTTAATCAATCATCCATAGAGAATATAGTCACAATCCCTGGAGGATACGAATATTTGGATGGAGACGAAAGCGTTTTCAATGGCGATGGCTTTATAAAACCATTTACAAAGCAAATCAAGAAAAGATTCGGATTTGGAGGAATTACCCCTGACTACAAACAGATTGCTTTCATCAATTTGAGAGAAATCAGAAATATTAAGTTCGGTACTGCGGGTGGGCAGATTTATCATGATCCCGCATATGGCGTTGACCTTGAACTCCATGCATGGGGCTCATTCTCCATTCAGATTACTGATGCTGAGTGCTTTATCAAGAATTTTGTTCCGCCTCACATTATTTCCTATTCCATTGACAGCCCCAATGCCCATCATCAGGTTACATCAGATTTTTTACAAGCACTATCGGTTGCACTAAATTCCATGTCTGCAACCTACCGTGTATCGCAGCTTATTTCTCTTGAAAACGAAATCACTTCTCGTATCACTAAGGATACAGAGAACGTGGGAAGCTGGAATACACGCTTTGGCTTCCAATTAGTTAAAGCAACCATCAATAGCATTGAGCTTTCAGACAATTCCAAAGAAATCCTTCGTCAGTGTGCTGCAAAACGGGTTGATGTGGACGCATACAGCAATATTTCTCAGAAAGCTTCAGATATTGCTGCACAGCAAAAAATAGCTCAAGGCATTCAGAATAATGGGCTTGGTAATATGGGTGGTGCAATTTGGGGTATGAACATGGCTCAAAACCTAGGTATGACAGGCAGTACCCAAAATTCTTCAGTGGATCAGCAGTTGGAAACCGTAAAAAAACTAAAAGAGGCACTGGATGCCGGTATTCTAACCCCTGAAGAATTTAACGCAAAGAAGAAAGAAGTTTTAGGCTTATAAGTCTTGCTTCAAATTGATGAATGGAGGTTACCAATGGACTCGACTCTTTTGGTTTGCAAACGGTGCAAAGCTCCCTTAGAATATGAAGAAGGAAGTTCGGCTCTACGTTGCCCGCATTGCGGCTATACTGAAAAAATTGACGAAAGCGATGACATCATCAGAGAAAGAATACGCACAAGGACATACAAAGAAACTGTACTCGGCAAGACTAAGTTGGAAACAGATGCCGAAATTAAGGCAAAAGAAATTTATCTTGAAGAAAAGAGTCTGGGCATAAAAAAGATAAAATATATAATATATGCCATTATCATTGCATTGTTTGCTATCTTAATATGTTTTGCGGGTTACAAAATTCAACACAAAGGGAAAATTCATATCAAGCAGACATCTGATTACTACACCGGTATGGATTATCAGGTTGCCCACAGACTTCTTGAGGACGCTGGGTTTGAAAACATTGAAGAAAGTCCACAGGCAACGCTGACCAAGAAAGAGCAAGAGCTTGCGGGTAAGGTTATTCGAATATCTATTGATGGTAATCCGACTTTTGAAAAAGGGTGGTTTTCAAAGAAAGCTGCCATAACCATTTATTACGGCATACTAGATCCCAAGCGAGCGAACGATATCCGGATGCCTATATTCCGCACAGACTGCATTGGCAGGAATTATCAAACAATAGTTGAAAAACTGACAGCAGAAGGCTTTCATAATATTAAACTCGTTCCCTATGCGGATTTGGGAATGGATTTAAAAGAGCAGGATGGAAAGATTACACGAATTTCAATAAATGACAGTGAAGAATTCTACCTGGGGGACTATTTTGCCGCAGATTCCATCATTCAAATTGACTATCATACATTGGACCCAAAGAGAATGGCGGATGTTCAAATCCCGGCCAGCTATGACAGCTTGGCCCAAGCGGACTGTCAGGCTGCATGTAGCGATTTCTTAACAGCCGGATTTACAAATATTACGCTTATACCTAAATATGATGTGGGTTTCTTAGATAGTTCAAAAAATGGTACGGTCCAAGCGATTGCTGTAAATGGCGAAAATACATTTCTCAAAGGTACATGGCTACCCTGTGATACAGAGGTTCGGATAACCTACCGTACAAAAAAACCGAAATATCTCGGAGAAGATTACCAGGAAATCAGTAAAACACTGGCTGCTCTGGGTTTCAAAGATGTTGAGTTGGTAGCACTGAATGACCTTGGAATCAACGAAACTAAAAAAGATGGCCAAGTCGAAAGCATCGCAATTGACAACAAGGAATTTTGCGAAGCTGAAGAATGGAATCTCTTATCTCACATTACCATTCAATATCATTCTCAACGGCAGCCCGATGTAGACCAGGTGAAGCTTACGCATTCTTCAAAGGATTTTCAGGGGAAACGCTATGAAGAAGTAGTATCTGCCTTGAAGGAAATGGGATTCGTCCATGTTAATGTGACCGCATTGGATAATCTATCAAATGAGATTATCCATAAAGAAGGGGATGTGAGTAAGATTTCTATAGGAGAAACCACCAAGTTTTCTTCTGGTGAAATTTTTGAGAAAACCGTTGCGGTAACAGTTTACTATCACTCCTTAAAGACAAAAGATGCCCCCGTTACAGAACCCCAGCCAGGAGAGGATCAAATAAGGATTACGGTTACTTCAAAAAGCTTGAAAGGCGAGAATTACCAAGAAGTTCTTGCAGTACTGCAGGAAATGGGCTTTACAAATGTCGTTTCCAGCCCTTTGGATGACTTAAAAAAGGGTTGGCTGCATGATGAAGGTGATGTAAAGGAAGTCACAATCGCAGGCACTGCAAAGTTCTCTGTAGGCGATATATTTGATACAGATTCAGAAGTTGTTATCTTCTACCACTCATTTGCATCTAAATAATATATATATTGATATGCAGAACTGCTTGTTGTGTTTGAGCTGGGTTAAATCAGCCGATTTCAGACAAATCCTCAATACCCATCCCCGCTCGCTTCCCCCACACCGCACCACGCCCATCCCGTTTCATGGCCGGGATGGGCGTGGTTTTTGCGGAACATCCGGCGGATTCCGGGAATACTCCCTTCCAGAGCCTCAGGGTTCGTCTGATTTTCTTGGGTATTATGATCCTACCCAGGTCATCTATACGGCGTACAATGCCTGTCCCTTTCATAGTGCTTTCTCCTTTTGGTTCAGCCATACCTCTACCAGCTTTTTGCGTCATCCTGAATAATTTCCATGTTACTGCCCTATTTCTTCCAATGTTTTCCGACTTTATCGGTTTTCGTACAAATAGGCATACTCCTTTCTGTTCCTGCCTCCCCGGACACACGCATGCCGCAGCATTCAATTTTTCTTTCTCTTTCAGGCTCAACCGCAGTTGAAATCTTGTGTCGTTTTTCTTCATATACCTCCTGTTGATTCTTAGAATAGTCCACACCCGGAAGCGGTGTGGATTCTGGATTTGTGCCAACAAATCCGATGCTCGTTACCTCTAAGGACAGTCTCAACTTTCCCTAGATAGATTCATTTGCTTTTTACTGTTTGTTCAAAGTTCAATCTCAGGTTTGTGCCAGCTGGAATATCCGCAAAGCCTAAATAATCCACCTCCAGGAATGTACCGGAAAGGTTTTTCTGCCACCTGTGCGTATTCTCCTTTCTGACGGCGGTTTCGGCAAAAAGTGCCGCCGCAAAACATCAAATGCGACGGCGGGTCTTTTGGGGATGTTCGTGCAGCGATGGCGTTTCCCCGAAAAAACGTCGTCATTTTTTCATTTCATGCCATCGAAAGCATCCAAAACCGCCAGCATCTGCCCAGCATTTTCCTGGAACTGCTGGGAATCCTCATGAACTGGCTGAAAAGAGGCCACATTTCCAGCCGCTTTCAGTCCTTTCTGAAGAATCAGCGGAGTTTTCCTATGAAGAAATCTCCACAGCCAGATTCTATGTTTATAAACCATCAGCCGATTCCAAAGAACCGTTCAAAGAAAGCTTGCAATTTATCAATGATCGTCTGCTTTTTCTCTGCTCTGTTTCCGCCGCCAAAGCGGGAGATTGGAGGCATCAATTTATCAATATCGGTCCCGGTCGTCCGAACGGAGCCGTCACGGAATGCGTGTTCCATAAAGTGGCGAGTTTCCTGTTCTTTCAGATTCTCCTCCGCAATAATTGCCGCAAGTTGCTTCTCTTTTTCTTCTGCTACAAAGGTACGCCACTCCAGCAATACGTCCGACACGTCATTGATGCCCTGAATGAAGGTTTCAATCAACGCGTTCTTACTGCGCAGCTCCGGGCTGGCATCCACGGCTTTCTGAATGGTGATCAAATCGGCCTCTTTGCGAATGGTCAGGTGCTCATAACCCAGTTCGCAGAGCAAGCGGATGAACTCCTTTTCCAAGTCTGCTTCGCTCTGATATGCCTCCAAGTGCTTGGCCTGTGGCTTGTATTCGGTGACAACAGTACTTTGACTGCTTTGGGTAATGATGTTGAAGTAGCTCATCATATTACTTCTTTATTAGAGAAAGGTACGCAAAAACAGCTGCGATTATAGCAAGTACAATATTTAGTAGACTCTGTATATAATCCCTGTCTTCTACTTTCTCAATTTCAATTGAGGAGATGCGGAATATGCTGGCAAATATAAATGCAGCAAAGCTGAATGGGATGAAAGCATACCACTCGATGCCCCATAGCGGGGCACCTTGTCCACGGATGAGCGCAATGATCCCGCATACAAAGAAGATAAAAGTAACAACATACAGCACCAATGACACGAGGGCAAAAATCAACGTCAACAGCATGCTCAGAATGCCAAAGGTAACACGGTCGCCTTTTATATTTTTCCGGGATAAAAAGCAGATTTTAAAGAGGCATTTAATCCTATTGATCGCTATCTTAATGATACGCAGCAATCTATTCTTGTCATTATATTCTTTTAAACCAATTGCCTCCTGTAACTCTCGGATATTAGTCTCTTTTTGCTTTTGTTTTGCGCCTTCTTTCGTTTTTTGGGCTTCAATGATTGCGTTCGCAATGATGTGCTGCATTTCTGCTTGTGACATACTTGCAGGAAAAGCCACAGGCGGAGCAGTAGGCTGCGCTTTGGCATGATCACGCTGCTTTTTTCTGCCTTTCGATTTTTGGCTTGGCATTCTGCACACTCCTCATTTTTCAAATTCAATGCCGAGTTTATATCCCTTGTCAATGAGAGCCGCCAATGTGCTATGTGCACCTGAATACGGAACTTCATCTTCCGAGTGCCACGGGGTCTTCGTCAATCCAAAGTGTTTGATAGCGGCAGAATTGCCGTCAAGTCCTTGTCTGGCGAGAGCGATACGGACATCGTCAAATTCCTTGAAAGTGATGTTCGTGCCGGCAATCATTTCTCGCACTCTGTGATCGTATGCTTCGGTTTCATCGACGAGCGTTGAGCCAACATCAAAAAATATCTATTTTACCATTGTTTCTTCCTCGCTTACAGCATCAATTCAAACACACCGCCGTCAAACACAATATCGTTGCTACCGGCATCCTTGTAGAAAGACACTTTTTCCGTTTCGATCAACTCAAAGCCCAAGGATTTGAGAAGCGAAACAGAGGGTGTATTATTGAGTGCCGTACCTGCGGTCAGTCTTTTGATGCCAAGTTCACGCATATAATCGATGAGTGCCAAGTGGCTTTCCTTTGCGTAGCCATTGCCGTGATATGCGGAGTGGAAGCAATAGCCAATCTCGTGTCCATTTTCTCTAATGTTAAAGGCGCTGTATCCAATAACGATATCTCCAAGGCAGATAGCAAAAAACATATGCTCGGTGCCGCTGTTTGCGCCTGCCCATTTTGCAATTCTCGGTTGAACGTCATCGTCATCGGTGATGTGCGGCATATCGTACTGTGAAAGGGCGGAAGTGTTAAAATCCACCCATATTTCTTTTATTCTTTTCCAATCATCCGCTACGATGTGACGGATGGTTAGTCTTTCGGTTTCAATAATGCTCATTTTATCTTTCTCCAATCATCCGCAAGCAGGCCGTAGAAGTACAGGTCTGCCCAAGCCCCGTGGTTGTCCTTGGTCTGGCTTCGCTGGATGCCTTCAAGCTGCATACCCAATTTCTTCATAAGACTGACGGATTTCACGGTATCAATCGCTTCAGCAAACACCTTATGGGCTTTCAGTTCTCCAAAGGCATAATCAATCACAGCTTTGCAGGATTCGTATGCGTATCCTTGCCGCCAAAAACTGCGGTTATATATCCAACCCATTTCATATACACCCTCGTCAAACTCGTTGAATAGAATGTATCCCATCATTTTTCCGCTTGCTTTATGTACTGCTGCAACAGCGCCGTTCCGACCAATGCAGAAAGAGGTCAGAAACTCCTTTGTTTTCTCAAAGTCGTATGCCGGTTCGCAGTTCTCCATTGTTTCATCATCACCGAAGATGTCGTGCAGATCAGCGGCATCCTCCGGTGTGAAATCACGAATTATCATTCGTGTGGTTTCAATATTCATTTTATCTTTCCCCCAATTTTCATATCCTGTCGCCACTTGGGTGCTTCGCCATCGTCTGCCCAATATTCATCCATAGCAACGATCTTATCGTCTTTGAGTTTGATGAAGGACGTAACGTGGAAAGAAGCGGAGCGATCCTTCGGATATACCCGTGTTGCGGTGATAATCATATCGTCCGTTGTGACGATCTTTTCAACCTCGCCATCCCAATCACCGGGATAGTCGCAGTTGGCTCTTATAAATTCCTCAACCGTGAAATGCTCATTGGAGCAATGCCAATTCACATAAGCATCGGCTTGGAAGTATTCTCTTATCTCGTCTGCTCTCTGTGCGAGAACGTCAGACCAAAACTGTTGTATGTTCATTTTGTCCTCTGATATTTCAAGGTATCCTTAGCTTCGCTTAGCTTTAGGGCTATATGTAAGTGCGTATTTACTTTCGGCAGGCAGGCCGGATGAAAGGTTGGTGCAAAGGGTGTCAAAATGGTCGAGAATTTCGACGATTTCCTTTTGCTTTTGAAATGATGGTAACGGGATAAGAATCTTGTATAGATTTTGCTGATTCAATTTCGGCTGCGCGCCACCTGAAATATATGGTGATAAGTCAATAGAATTCAAATAGATTTTCACATATCTTTGTGTCTCTCCTCACTCCCTCAGCATCGACAAATATCCATCCAACCGTTCATCAATATACCGTGCAAACAGCTTTTCCATTGCAGACAGGTTGTGCTTCACATGGTACTCGTCAAACGCATCATAATAAGCCATTCTGTCCGTAAATTTGATATCAATAGGCGGATACCCCGCCTTCATCAGTTCCAGATTTACCAGCAGCCGCCCGGTTCTGCCGTTACCGTCAATGAAAGGGTGTATCCCCTCGAATTCAATATGAAACCGTGCCAATTTCGTGACAATATGCTCCTGGCTGGCCGCAAAATCCGCAAGTAATTGTTCCATCATTGGACGAATTAGATAAGGCTGCACCGGCTCGTGTTGTGCGCCCATAATGCGGACGGGCACCCGGCGGTAAACGCCCCGGTCGTCCTTTTTGTCCGCCAGTACCAGATAATGAATCTGCTGAATCACCCGTTCCGATAGGGGCGCTTTTTCCTGCACCAGCTCCCGGACATAATCAAAGGCTTCCTTGTGGCCTACCGCTTCCATGTGATCTTTCAGGGGCTTCTGGTCGATGGTCAGCCCCCGCAGAACCATGTCTGTCTCCCGCAGGGTCAGGGTGTTGCCCTCAATGGCATTGGAGTTGTAGGTGTACTCCACCGTAAACTCCTCCGTCAGTCTTGCCACCTCTCCGGCGGTCAGCGGGCGCATGGTGTCCAGCTCCGCTTTCTTTCGGTCAATCCGTTCCAGCAGCGATTCCGTAGATTTGAACCGTCCGTCCGACGGCTTTACGGCATCCATGGGAATCTTCCAGCCCCGCCCCTCCTGGAACGCACCGGGGATTTTCCCCTCCGCACAGAGAATCCGCACCCGCCGGTCAGACAGGCCCCATTTTTCCGCCGCTTGCTTGACTGTCATAAACATGTTGCGCTCACCTCATTCTGGATTCAGTATAGCATCTTTGCGGAACAATATCAACCGTTCGGAACAATATATTATAGTTTATCGGAACAATATATAAAACAACAGGAGGAAAACACTTCCCCCTGCTGTCAAATTCTTCGCACCTATTTGTTCTCGTTTTGCCGTTCCAACGCCACCCCGATCAGCCGGTCCGCCTGGTCCGCCATGAACAGGGGGATATTCAGCACATCCCCATCCAGCTTCAGATTATCCAGGGAGAACCGTATACGGAGTTTTACCTGGTCCGGGAACAGCTCTTTGAATTTTTTCAAGCTTTTACTGGTGGTATTGGTCTCGGACTTGACCTCCACCGGGAAAATATCATTCTCCCTCTGGATCAGGAAGTCCACCTCGTAGGGTGGGTTGGTCTGTGTCCAGTAGCGGGGGGTGACCTCGAACTGCGGGATCAGAGATTGCAGCACATAGTTTTCCGTCAGCGCGCCCTTGAACTCCGTAAACAGGCGGCTTCCCTCCCCAAAGGCCGTGGGGGCCAGCTGGGCAAGGCGGCGGAGGAGGCCCACATCTACCAGGTAAATCTTGAAGGCGGACAAATCGTCATAGGCCGCAATGGGCAGTCCCGGCGCGGTGCTGCGGTAGATTTTGTGGACAAGCCGTGCATCCACCAGCCATTGCAGGGCATCCTCATATTCCCTGGCCCTGGCCCCCTCTTTTACCACTTTGTAGATAAACTTCTTATTTTCCCTTGCCAGTTGGGAGGGAACGGACTTCCAGATCATGGAGATTTTGGGAAATTCGCTCACATTGGGGTGCTTGGCAAAGTCCCGCTCATAGGCCCCGATGATGTTGCCCAGTGCCTCCTGCATGGCCGCCACATCCCGGGCCTGGGTCCACATGAGAACCGGCTCCGGCATTCCGCCGGTGACATAGTACATCTTGAGCTTTTCATAAAGCGGATTAAAAAACGCGTCAGGGATTGGCTCCAGCTCGTCCACAGTCTCCAGATACTTTGCCAGATGTTCGTCCCCATTGGCAACCAGAAATTCTGAAAAAGTCATGGGGTCGATCTGCATAAAGTTCACTTTCCCCACCGGGAAAGAAGAGGGCTTTGCCAGCGCAATACCCAGCAGGGAACCGGCACAGGCGATATGATACTGGGGGGCGTTCTCGCAGAAATACTTCATGGAATTGATGACCTTGGGGCAGTCCTGCACCTCGTCAAAAATAATCAGGGTCTTTTCCGGAACGATTTTCTGCCCACTGGCCAGCACCAGATTTTGCAGGATGCGGTCAACGTCCTTGGTGGTTTCAAAGAATTGCTTGTATTCCTCGTTTTCATCAAAGTTAAAATAGGCGGTATTTTCATAGTAGCGTCTGCCGAACTCTTTCAGTACCCAAGTCTTCCCCACCTGGCGAACGCCCTTTAAAATCAGGGGCTTGCGGTAGGGAGAATTCTTCCAGTCCAGCAGCTTTTGCAGTATAGCTCGTTCCACGGTTGCCCTCCTCACATTTTTATTGAATTATCTGTGGATGTCATCACACTTTTATTATATGCAATGAGCCATCAAAAAACAACCCCGCTCACAAAATTATTATGATTTTGCGGTGCTATCATCACATTAGATATAACACACACGACTTTCTTCGCAAAGTTGTGTGCCGCAAGTCCCGGTTTCTTTGGATTTCCCCTGCTTCCTTTACACTAACTGGAATAATTCCAAATGATGATTGAAATTATTCTTTTTGACGGGTATACTAAGTGTATGAATGGTTTGGAGGAACCGCTTATACCAGAAATGATCTCCGCCTATGAAGCCGCCTCGTCCTGGAATATCACCGAGCGGCAAGTCTCTGCCTTTAGCGGAGATTTCAGTTGAAGCCCAGGAAAAAGGGCCTTCCAGTCATCCTGACCGAGTTGAAAGCGGAAAAGAATTGCAGCAAGGAGAAGCTGAAAAAGCTGGCGGAAGCGGCTTTACAGCAGATCAATGCGAAGAAATACGAAACGGAATTGATGGCCAGCGGGGTCAAGACGGTCTATAAGTACGGGCTGGCGTTTAGTAGAGAATAAGGTGGAGGTGACGACTAGTTAGATACCTTTTCGATATATGGTTGAATTGCGGAAAAAACGAATAAACGCAGTAGCGAAGCAAAGGAGGTAAAAGTATGGATTCCCAGGAACGCCAAAAATTCTGGAATACGCTATGTTCATTGAAAGGAACAGACACCCAAAAAGACTGTGAAGCTTTGAGAGCCAGTATTCTATACCCGAAATTTCTCTACCGTTACAACAAACAGTTTGAATGCGCTTCGGACAAACAAGCTGTATTTCTCAAAGGCAAACTACTATGATGACCCCTTTGATACCTTCCTGCACATAAATATTGCCGCAATTATGGAGGAATACAGGAAGAATTTCAGAACTCCAGAGCGCACACAAGAAGTAATAGATGGCACAAAAACATTATTAAGCGGCATAATTCCAGAGGAAAAGCTGGAACAACTCACAGTAAAGAGCGTTCAGGGCTGGTTGGTGCAAGGCATATTGCCGGACTTTCAGAGCTATCTGCTTGATATACGAAATGAGGTCAGGAAAAATGTGTGGTTAGTCTGTTTCTCGGGAAATGGGCTTAACGAGACACTCTGGCTGAAATACGCAGACCAATATCGGGGGCTTGTTCAGTTCTATGATATGGAAGACGAAAGTGCCTTCCTGTGCGGCAAACAGGAAAAATGCAAAGAATGCGGGATACGGTATGGAACCCCGATATACCCAATCTACTATTCGGATACGCCCTACGATGCAACCAATTTTGCAGAATATATTATGATGCAAAAGCTTACTGAATCCGTCGGTAAGACAATTTCTCCTGAGTGGCTGGGAAAAATGAAACCAGTTATGTGGGAAGCTGAGCGAACGACACTTATCAAAAAGAAATGTCACGAATATGACCAGGAATGGCGGATGATTGCAAATGCGCAAATGAATGCACCGGTTATGGTAGAGATGATACCATATGGAGTGGTTCTTGATTTGCGCATGAACCGGGCCGAAGAAGACCTTGTGATTGCAATGGCCAAAGAGGCAGGGGTAAAGAAAATCTACAAATCGTTTATAGATGAGAAAAACGAATTGAATGCATACCCTGTTGAGAAAGATGGTTTATCCGAATAAGAATCTGCAAGCGGTATGGGGCGGACACTGAGAATATTGGAAACAGATAAGCATAAATGCACATCGCATTGGATTACTTGGAGCTTTTAGAGGAGATGCATTGCTGTGGATCAAGTGAAAATAAAGTTTTATAGTGTGAGTGATATGAGTACAGGCTGGTTTTTACACAAGATAGAAGAATACTTTTTGGAGCAACATGATTCGGCTGGCCCGTTAGATATTAACACTGCGTTGGAAATGTTCAATATTAAAAAGTTTTTAGATTCCGGAGCCAGGCTGATACAGTGGGAGACACGGCAGGTTGAAGTATATAAGCGTAAAGGAAATAAAATTCCACAATACATAGGATCATTTTGCAGCACATTGTCAGATGCCAACTTTAGCGAAGTATACAGCCAAGCTGAAATTATTTATGCAGACGATTTTTGGGAACTTGTATGCACATATAAAGTCTATGCGCATATTTCTCCTGAAGTAATGTTTCAAATTTTAAAAAATGATGAAAATGCTGTTTGGCTTATTCTTCGACATAAGGAGCTATCAATAAAATATGGATCAATAATTGCAATGCATCTGGTGCAAAACCCATATACCGCCGAGAAGTTAATGTCCAATTTTCTGGGAGTACACGACAGAGAAGCTGACCAATTGTTTTTCCCTGAATCATTTAATCAAGAAATGCGACAACAAGCATTACTTGATTATGTTGAATCAGAATATCCTAATATAAATTACCTGCAGCTTTTGGAGCAGTC
>CAKTNS010000018.1 GCA_934589225.1 uncultured Oscillospiraceae bacterium | reverse complement strand
GTGATAAACACCTGGCCGGAATGGATCTGGTTCAGGACGAAATCCTGGCGTTTTTCGTCCAGTTCGGAGAGGACATCGTCTAAAAGCAGCACCGGTTCTTCTCCGAATTCCCGTTTCATCAGCTCCCGCTGGGCAAGCTTCAAGCTGATGGCCGCGGTGCGGGTCTGGCCCTGGGAGCCGTAGGCTTTGAGATCAATGCCGGAAAGGGCAATGGTAAAGTCATCTTTGTGGGGACCCGTCAGGCATTGGGCGGATTGGAGCTCCGCCCGGTAGTGGCTTTCCAGGTGCTCTTCCAGCTGCTCTTTCAGGCGGTTCACCGGCGCAAAGGGGTCTTTCACCGTGGAAACGGTCTTGTATTCCAGGGTCAGTTCCTCGCTGCCTCCGGAAAACTGGTCGTGAAACCGGGCGGCTTCCTTGCCCAGAGCTTCATAAAACCGGGCCCGGTAGGAAATGAGCAAGGCCCCCACCTGGCATAGCCGGAGATTGTAGTCCGGCAGCAGGGACAGAAGCCGGATATCCTCCCCGCAGTCCTTTAAAATCCGGCTTTTTTGCTCTAAAATCCGGTTGTATTCCGTGAGCGCCGCCTCATAATTGGGCCGAAGGCTGCACAGCACGCTGTCCCCCAGCCGACGCCGCTGGGCGGCGCCGCTTTTAAGGATCAGCAGGTCCTCCGGGCAAAACAGCACCGTAGGCAGCAGCCCGTTTAAATCCCCGGCGCTTTTCTTTTTTACCCCGTTGACCCAAAACTGCCGGGGTTTTCCCCCGGGAAACAGCAAAAACCGAATGGTCTGGGGCCGGCCCTGGGCCTGGAGAAGTCCTTCGATTTCCCCAAAATCCTGGGAAAAAGCGATCATTTCCCCGGTTTTCTGGGCCCGGAAGCTTTTCCCAGAGCCGAGATACCCGATGGCCTCCAAAAGATTGGTCTTTCCCTGGGCATTCCGGCCAACGATCAGGTTCACCCCCGGGTCAAATTCCAGGGTCTGGTTCTGATAATTGCGGAACTGCCGCAGCCGCAGCTCAGAAAGAAACATTGCCGCAAATCCGGTAGGTCTCCCCGTTGAAGGAGAACACATCCCCGTCTCTGAGCTTCTTGCCCCGCATGGTGCAAACCTCCCCGTTGACGGTGACGAGGCCATCCAGAATCACCGCCTTGGCCTCCCCGCCGGTGGCGGTCATTGCGGCAAATTTCAGGGCGGATTCCAGTTTAATGAATTCCGTCTCAATGGTCAGCTCCCGGGGAGCGTCTTTTTTCTTCACTGTTACCTTCATAGTGTGTCCTTTCTGGGAATTATTGTGCGATTTCTCGTTTTTGTTGTACAAGCAACAGGCGCAGAGGTATAATGCCAAAACCTTCCCCTTCGGGGAAGGGGGACCGCCGTAGGCGGTGGATGAGGGGCGGTACCACGCTTCCGCATTGTAGGCACAATGGGCGCAGAGGTACCGCGCCTGTAGGGGCGGCTATTAGCCGCCCGCCACGTTTCGAATACAACCTGTGGCGGTGAATGGAATCAACCCAATACACGGAACAATGTAGCGGCGTTGACCCAACGCCATCCAGCCCCGGCGAGGGGCTGGCCCCGTTGGACGAAACAAACACGAATGTACCACGATTCCGGCCCTCCGGGCCGGTTGGCGGCAGATTGCCGCCGCTACAGTGGGGTATACCATATTTGGGGTCATACCATTCATCCCCACAGGTTATACATCCAACGTGGCGGGCGGCAGGTTGCCGCCCCTACATACTTTAACGAATGGATTCAAAGGGGAAACGTTGGTTTCTCCAATAACTGTCAACTGTAAACTGTCAACTGATTTACGCTTTGATCCGCACCGGCAGCACCATATACGCAAAATCGTATTTGTCATCCACCGGCGTCAGCACAATGGGGCTGAGACCGTTGGTCAGCTCCAGGGTCACTTCCTCGCTGGGGACGGCCTTCAGGGCGTCGATCAGGTAGCGGACGTTGAAGCCGATTTCGGTTTCCTGGCCGTCACCGGCGAAGCTGCATTTGTCTTCCGCGGCGCCCAAAGTGTTGCTGGTCCGCATCAGGACCTCCTGGTTGGAAAAGATGCAGCGGACGGGGCTTTTGTTCTTTTCGGAAACGATCAGGCCCACCCGTTCCACGCTGGAAGACAGGGCTGCCACGTTTGCAACCAATTTGATGGGGCTGCCCACCGGCACCACCCGGTGCCAATCCAGGAAATCACCCTCCAGAAGACGGCAGACCAGGGTGGCCGCCCCCACCTGGAACAAAATGTGCTTGCTGCCCAGAAGGAAGGAGGCGGGCTCCTCGGAATCCGTCAGGATCTTTTCCAATTCTTTGAGGCCCTGGGAGGGAACCACAAAATCCATCTGCCGGGCAAGAGGCTCTTCCGGATGGTAGGTCCGCCGGGCCAGGCGGAAACCGTCCACGGCCACGGTGGTGACGGAGGTATCCGTGACCTCGAATTTGACACCGTTGTGAATGGGCCGGGCCTGGTTGTCGGCCACGGCAAAAATGGTTCCGGAGATCAGTTCCTTCATTTTGTTCTGGGGGATCTGAATGGGCCGGCCGCTGTTCACGTCCGGCAGCTCCGGATAATCCTCCGCGTCCTCGGCGGAAATGGTAAAGGAGGCAAAGCCTGCCCGGATGGAGACCTTAAACGCCGGGTCCACCACCACGGTGACGGGGCCCTCCGGCAGCCGCCGGACAATGTCTCCAAAAAGCTTGGCAGGGAGAATGCAGGAGCCGGGTTCTACCACGTCTGCCTCAATATCATAGGTAATGGCGGTTTCCATATTATAGCCGGTGAGAGAAATGCCCATTCCGGCCTTGCACAGGATGCCCTCAATGAGGGACAGGCTGCTTTTGACCGCCACCGTTCTGGAAGCCACGTTCAAGCCCTGAAGCAGCATGTTTTTTTCACAGGTAAAGCGCATGGAGTTTCTTCCTTTCCTTGTTAAAGAATCGAATCAATATATATTTACAGGATAATAGGTAGTATCAGTCGTCGTAGTACAAAATTGTGTGGATAACGTGTGAATCCTTTAGAGACGCACTGAATTTTTGTCCACAGGGGCTTGTGAAATTCCGGAGGGTATTCCACAGGCCCTGTGAGGGAAATTTAAGCGGTTCTTTTTTCCACAGTTTATCTTTCCACATTCAACAGGGACTGTGGAAAACTTTTGACCGCGAAAAAAAGGCCTGACGGTCTGGGGCGTATACATATGAATGCATATTGAATAATGAAAAAGAGAAACCGTGTCCACCTGCCACGGACTGTCCGTCACAGGCAGGCATTGATGTTGGCGGTAATGGTCTGGATGTTCTCCTGAATGGTCTTGTCCCCGTTTTTCAGGGCCACCTCCACCTTCCGGATGGCATAGAGCACCGTGGAGTGGTCCTTGGCAAACTCCTTGCCGATGTCCGGCAGGGACAGGTTGGTGAGCTTCCGGATGAGATACATGGCCATCTGCCGGGCCTCGGCCACGCCCTTGTTTTTAAGGGTGCCCCGCAGCACATTTTCGTCCACGGAGTAGAACTTGCAGACCTGGGAAATAATGAGGCTGGGGGTGGGCAGGGCGTTGCCCTCGGATTTGAACATATCGTCAATGGCCCGGGACACGTTGGCCAGGTCCAGGGGCATGTTGTTCAGGTCCCGGTAGGCCAGAATTTTCTTCACCGTACCCTCCAGCTGCCGGACGTTGTTGGTGACGTTCACCGCAATGTAGTTGAGCACGTCGTCGGAAAGGGTCAGCCCCAGGCTCTTGGCCTTGTTTTTAAGGATGGCCATTCGGGTCTCATAATCCGGGGGCTGAATGTCCGCCAGCAAACCCCATTCAAAACGGGTCCGCAGCCGGTCTTCCAGGGTCAGCATATCGCTGGGCTTCCGGTCAGAGGTCATGACGATCTGCTTGTGCTCTTCATAGAGCTTGTTGAAGGTATGGAAGAACTCCTCCTGGGTGGATTCCTTACCGGCGATAAACTGAATATCATCAATAAGGAACAGGTCGCTTTCCCGGTATTTGCTCCGAAATTCGATATTTTTACCGTTGGCAATGGCGGCGATCAGCTCATTGGTGAACTCGTCGCCCTTGATATAGACGATGTTGGCGTTGGGGTTCTGCTTGCGGATGCCGTTGGCAATGGCGTAAAGCAGATGGGTCTTGCCCACACCGGCGGGGCCGTAGATAAACAGGGGGTTATACACCTGCCCCGGGGTCTTGGAGACCGCAATGGCCGCGGAATGGGCAAACCGGTTGGAGGGGCCCACCACGAAATTGTCAAAGGTAAACTGGGGGTTAAAATCCATGGAGGGCGCGGCGGCTTTTCCTTTATTGATATAGTTTTCCCGCTCTTCGTCCCCAAAAACCAACAGCTTGGCTTCGGAATTAAAAATTTCCTTCAGGGCATCCTGCACATAGTCCGTGCAGCGGCGGCGAATGATCTCCCGGCGGAAATCCGAGGGAGAGTAAAGGATCAGATTGTTGTCGTTGAGCTCCACCACTTCCGCATCGTCAAACCAAGCGGAAACCGTGACCGCCCCCAGCCGTTCCTCCATATGGCTGAGGATCTTCGCCCAAACATAGGCCGATGAATACATATTGCGCTCCTCTCTGTCTTTTTATTGAAACGTTGCGGGTATAACCTGTGGGGATGAATGGTAAACCTAAAATATGGTATTACCCACTGTAGCGGCGGCAATCTGCCGCCATCCGGCCGCAAGGCCGGAATCGTGGCACGTTTGTATTTGTAACGACAAATGGTAAAACGTTTTTCATTGTATTGGGTTATACCGTTTAACCAAACAGGTTGTAATTGCCACGGGTCCAGCCCCTTGTTGGGGCTGGATGGCGATGAATCATCGCCGCTACATTGTTCCGTGTATTGGGTTGTACCATTCACCAACACAGGTTGTAATTGGTACGTGGCGGGCGGCTGGTTGCCGCCCCTACATCTCCAATTGGGTGGTACCGTTCAACCCCACAGGTTCTGATTGCCGTCCCTGCGTTGGGTCATTATGGGGCATAATATTTCATCCTCTATTGTAACACACTTTTCCACAGATTACAACCACTTTTCCACAGGCTCTGTATAGAAAGGATGAACAAAAACCGACCCCTTTTTCCGGGAATCTTTGCCTGCGAGGGGGGAAGATTCCCTCTTGACCCCTTATCCGGGCTATGCTATAGTATTATATCAATAAGTTATTCCCGGGTCAAATCCGGGTGGGGGCAGTTTTCCACAGATTTGTCCCCAGAATATGACAGATGATCGAGGTTATCAGAGAAAAATGAAACGTGTATGGACCTATTTTGTCATCGCCGCGGTGGCTCTGCTGGCGGCGCTGGACTATGAGCTGTTCGTGTTTCCAAACGCCTTCGCCCCCTCGGGGCTCAACGGCATCTGCACCATGATCCAGTACGTCAGCGGCATCAGCGTGGGCTATCTGAGCCTGCTGATCAATATCCCGCTGGCGCTGATCGTTTATTTGAAGGTAAGCAAGCCAATTGCCGCCCGGAGCATGGTCTATGTGGTGGTGTTCTCCGTGGGACTGCTGGTTTTTGACAAGGTGGATTTGTCCGCCTTTGCCTACTCCACCGCCAACGGCACCAGCCATATTTTAGGGCCTCTGACCGCGGGCCTCATTATGGGCTATATCTACGGCATTCTGATGAAGGCCAGCGCCTACACCGGCGGCACCGACTTTGTGGCCGCCATCATCCACAACAAAAATCCGGAGAAAAGCGTCTATGTCCTGAGTTTCGTCATGAATGCCCTGGTGGCGGTATCCAGCTACTTTGTCTATGATTTTAAAATGGAACCGGTGCTGCTGTGCATCCTCTATTCCTTTGCCTCCTCCACCATGGCGGAGCGGTTTCTCAAAAACGGCCGCAGCGCCATGCGCTTTGAGATCGTCACCAACTACCCTGACGAAATCAGCCGGGAGATCATCAGCAAGCTCCACCACACGGCCACGGCCTTCCCCGCCAAGGGCATGTATAACGGGAAAGAAGTGGACATCGTCATGTGCGTGGTGAATAACTCCCAGGTGGGCATCCTTTCCCAGATCATCAAGAACTACCCCCATACCTTCGCCATTATGAGCCAGGTCACGGAGGTCATGGGCAATTTCCGTCATTATTCCAAGCAGGGCCAGGAAGTGGTGCCGGTATTGGACCAGGGCGACGGAAAAACGGTGTAAGTGTCTCTTTCAAGAGCAGATATATACAATATGTAAATACTTCGAGGAGGAACGAAAAATGGCCTATTACTATCCCGAACCCAGCCACACCTTTAGCGAGTACCTGCTGGTGCCCGGCTATACGTCCGAGGAGTGCATCCCGGACCGGGTGAGCCTGCGGACCCCCCTGGTAAAATACCGGAAGGGCCAGGAGGAGCCGGCGATCTCCCTGAATATCCCTCTGACCTCTGCCGTCATGCAGTCCGTGTCCAATGACACTCTGGCCATTGCCCTTGCTAAAGAGGGCGGCATCAGCTTCATTTACGGCTCCCAGTCCATTGAGAGCCAGGCGGCCATGGTGGCCAAGGTGAAGCACCACAAGGCGGGCTTCGTGACCTCCGCTTCCAACCTGACCCCGGAAAACACCCTGGCAGACGTGCTGGCCCTGAAGGCCCAAAACGGCTTCTCCACCGTGGCCATCACCCACGACGGCACCGCCAACGGCAAGCTCCTGGGCATCGTGTCCAGCCGGGACTACCGGGTCAGCCGCATGGAGCCCACGGACAAGGTGGCCTCCTTCATGACCCCCCGGGAAAAGCTGGTAACGGCTCCCGCGGAGACCACCCTGAAGGAAGCCAACGACATCATCTGGGAAAACAAGCTGAACAGCCTGCCCATTGTGGACGAAAACGACCATCTGCTGTATTTTGTCTTCCGGAAGGACTATGCCTCCCACAAGGCCAACCCCCTGGAGCTGCTGGACAACCAGAAGCGGTACCTGGTAGGCGCAGGCATCAACACCCGGGACTACGAGACCCGGATCCCCGCTCTGCTGGAAGCCGGTGTGGACGTGCTGGTCATCGACTCCTCCGAGGGCTACACCTGCTGGCAGAAGAAGACCATCGAGTGGGTGCGGAAAACCTACGGCGACACCGTGAAGATCGGTGCCGGCAACGTGGTGGACCGGGACGGCTTCCGGTTCCTGGCGGAGGCCGGTGCGGACTTTGTGAAGGTGGGCATCGGCGGCGGCTCCATCTGCATCACCCGGGAGACCAAGGGCATCGGCCGGGGCCAGGCCACGGCACTCATTGAAGTGGCCGCAGCCCGGGACCAGTACTTCCAGGAGACCGGCGTGTATGTGCCCATCTGCTCCGACGGCGGCATTGTCCACGATTACCACATGACCCTGGCTCTGGCCATGGGCGCGGACTTCCTCATGCTGGGCCGGTACTTCGCCCGGTTTGACGAAGGCCCCACCCCCAAGATCATGGTCAACGGCGCCTACATGAAGGAGTACTGGGGCGAGGGCTCCAACCGGGCCCGGAACTGGCAGCGCTACGACCTGGGCGGCGCCACCAAGCTGAGCTTTGAAGAGGGCGTGGACTCCTACGTCACCTACGCCGGCCCCCTCCACGACAACGTGGAAGCCTCCCTCTACAAGGTCCGCTCCACCATGTGCAACGTGGGCGTCATCACCATCCCCGACCTCCAGCGGGACGCCAAGCTGACCCTGGTATCCTCCGTCTCCATCGTAGAAGGCGGCTACCACGACGTGACCCTGCGGTCTTCCAGCCAGGCAAAGTAAAAAACCAACCACGGGTTGCCCCGTTTCCTTTAGGGCAGCCCGTGGTTTTTTAAATTGACAATTGACAATTGACAATTGGCGGAGAAGTTGACAGTTTACAGTTGACAGTTGACAGTTATCAGAGCAACGGACGTGTCCGCTTTTGAAATAAGTCGGTTCAAAAATACACCATTCAGCAAAACTGTAGGGAACGGCCTGTGTGCCGTTCCGGGAAAGCCCAGGATATAACCTGTGTGGGTGAATGGTATCACCTACCGGTGTGTCCGTAGGGGCGGCAATCTGCCGCCCGCCACGTATCGAATACAACCTGTGCGGGTGAATGGTATCACGCCCTTGCCTCTCCCTATGGGAGAGGTGGCCGAGCGTAGCTCGGACGGAGAGGGTCTACGCTGAAGATTTCAATGAACGTTCTCAGCCCCACCTTTCGGTGGGGCTGAGGGTCTTCTTAGTAGCAGCCGCAGCCGCCGGTGGTGCCGCAGCCGGTGTTGCCGCAGGTGCCGCCGCAGTCGTTGGTGCCGATGCCGGTGCCGCCGCAGCCGAAGAGGAGGACCAGGATGATGATCCACCAGATGTTGCCGCCGAAGCAGGAGTTATTCGTACACATAGCATTCCCTCCGAATAGAATTTTTTCGAGCTTCACGCTCAATCCATCCTATTCTCCCGGCGGAAAAAGGTGCGTATCAGTTGGTTCCTGCCTGGTCGGCTTTTTGGGCTTCCAGGGTTTTGGCGGCGGTCAGGGGCCGCAGAACGCTGTAGCTGTCAAAACGGGTGTCGTTGGTCTTGGCCAGGAACACGATTTGCGAGGCCTTGTCCGCCACGGGGGACTGGCTGACCACGGTTTCCACGTTGGCGGCGTCAATATCCTCAAAGTAGATCCGGCTTCTGGCACCGTCGATGAGGGACAAAGTTGGGTCGTTGGTGCCGAAGGACAGGGTAAAGGTGCCGCCGTCAGAGGCGGTGGATTTGAGCAGATTCTGCATGGCGTTTTGCAGGGCCTCGGCCTTGTCCCCGGTGTAAATATAGGCATCGGAGACGGGGAAGCGGAAGTTGCTGAGCAGGACCTCGTGGAAGCCCATGTTTTTAAGCTCCAGTACCGCCGAGGTGATCCAGCTCTGGACACCGGCGCTGGTGGGGTCCAGCCAGAAGCAGCCCTGGTCATCCATCCACAGGCCTGCCCGAGAGGTCATGTACAGGCCGTTGGTCACGTTGCTGTTGCCGTACTCATAGTCCTGGAAGGCGGAGATTTTGGCGATCATATAGCAGCCCTTGTCCTTGAGCTTTTGGATGAACTTGTCCACCCGGGCGGTGGTGGTGGAATTTTGGATGGAGGTAGAGAGGGTGGCTCCGGAAATTTTGGTGGTGTAATAGAAGGAACCGTAGCCGCCTTTGAGCTCCACCAGCACCGGGGTGCCGGAGGGGATCAGGTTCAGGTTTTCCTCCACCGTGTCCATTTCTTTTAACAAAGAAGTGTAGTCCACATAGTAGCCGTTGATGGGGCTCAGCTCTTTGGAGATTTTAATGGCGTCGGAGCCTTCGTTATAGAAGATGGAAACGCCGCCCTGGGCCTGGGGCTTGGTGGCCACCACCCCGGCAAAGCCCGCGTCCCCCAGCTCAAAGTCCACCTTGGCCCCCTCCTGGCTGTAGACCACATACCGCTGCAGCCAGATCACGCTGCAAAACCAGGCCACCAGCGCAGAAACCAGCACCACCAGGCTCACAAAACCCAGCCGGTGCAGACGGCGGCGGGTACGGTAGGTCATTTTCATAGGCCGGCCCTCCGGGCGGTGACGCAGCGCCACTCTTCCTTTTCACGGATGCCGGTGACGGCAAGTCCCGCCTGCTTTAGGGCCTCCAGCACCTCCGGCAGCCGGGTGTCCAGAATGCCGGAGCAGATCAGCACCGTGTCCCGGCCCAAAAACTCCGGCAGCACCGGGCTCAGGCCAATGATCACGTCCGCCACGATGTTTACCAGCACCAGGCCGTATTCCTGTTGGGACAGCCGCTCCATGAGCCCCTTGTCGGCGGTGACGTTGCCGGTAAGGGCGGTGAACGCCGGGGCAGAGAAGCCGTTGTAGGCGGCGTTCTCCCGGGCGATGTCCTCGGCCTTGGGGTCAATATCCACCCCCAGGGCCTCCCGGGCCCCCAGGCGCAGGGCGGTGATGGAGAGAATGCCGCTGCCGCTGCCCAGGTCCAGACACCTAGTTCCGGGAACCAGGGTTTCCTCCATGGTCTCCATGACCATCTGGGTGGAGGGGTGGGCCCCGGTGCCGAAGGTCAGCCCCGGGTCTAAGATCACCTGCTTGCGATTTCCCTCATAGCTGTCCGCCAGCCAGTAGGGCAGCACCACCAGATCCTGCCCCACCTCCTGGGGCGGGTAGCTTTCTTTCCAGCTCTCCGACCAGTCCGTATCCGGCAGCAGCTTTTCCGTCATGGAAAGCCCCCGGTCCTGAGAAAACCCCCGCAGGGTCTCCAAAGAGCCGGTATCCGTATCCTCAATATAAAGCTTGATGCGGCTGAGCCCTTGCAGCTCCTGCTGCAGGCCCTCGTCAATGTAATCCCAGTACTCCCGGTTCTCCTCCAAAAAGGATTCAAACTCCTGCTGGTCCTCGATGCAAAAATCCTCAAACCCCAACCCCGTCAGGGCCGTCGCCAACGCCTCCACCCCACCGGGCTTGGTATTGACGGTTATTTCCAGCCATGCCATGGCAAAATCCTCCTGAATTCATTGGTTCAAACCCTATTTTACCGCAAAACCCCGAAAAACACAACGGCAAATCCTTAAAATTTTTGTGTCCTACTATCTATTTCCGGGAAGATGGAGTATAATAAGCAAATTAGGCCCAGGGATTACAAGAAGTTGTCCGTTGTGGTACCGTTTAATTATACGGCTCAGGTGTCGAAACGTGGCGGGCGGCAGGTTGCCGCCCCTACATAAAACTTGTTACAAATACCGTATATTAAACGTGTCTAATCCTGGTTTTGCGTTCTAAAAATGTCAAAAACGTGGTACATTATCGTAGGGGCGGCAACCTGCCGCCCGCCACGTGGCAATTACAACCTGTGCGGGTGAAAGGAACCACCCAAAACACGGTACAAAAGCTTCCCCACTGGGGAAGCTGGCAGGGCGCAGCCCTGACTGATGAGGTCAGCGGGGCAACGTGAAACATTCTAGAAACAGTAGGCGAATCCGTAGAAACGCCCCCTTGCCTCTCCCTATGGGAGAGGTGGCCGAGCGTAGCTCGGACGGAGAGGGTCTACGTTGAGGATACCTTGGACGTTCTCATTCAAAAAACGCCCCAAGGCCCTCTCAGTCTCGGCTACGCCGAGCCAGCTCTCCCAGAGGGAGAGGCAAGGGGTGTACCACTTTTCGGGTCATACCGTTCACCCCCACAGGTTGTACGTCCAACGTGGCGGGCGGCAGGTTGCCGATGGAATTATGGTGTGATTGCCCCCGGCAATCAAAAAATTTTGATTCGCTGCGCGGAGCACCACCCCTACATACGCAACCCCTCTGCGCCCGCTGTTCCTACCATGCGGAACGTGGTACTGCGCCTCATCCACCGCCTGCGGGCGGTCCCCCTTCCCCGAAGGGGAAGGTATTTTAAAATTTTTAAAGGAGCGTTTCCATGATCGAAACCATCGAACTGGCCCCCGGGGTGCGGCTGCGGTGCTGCCGGGATGGGCGGTTTAAGCAGAATGCCCTGTCTATTCAATATGTCCGGCCCATGGCCCGGGAGGAGGCGGCCATGAATGCCCTGATCCCCAGTGTGCTGCTCCGGGGCTGCAACAAGGCCCGGGACCTGCGGCAGATCACCATGCGGCTGGATGAGCTTTACGGCGCCTCCGTCAGCCCCATTTCCCGGCGGGCGGGAGACTACCAGACCACGGGCTTTTATGTGGGGCTCATGGACGACCGGTTTGCCCCAAAGGGGGAGTCGGTGCTGGAGGAGACCCTGGACTTTGTGGGGCAGCTGCTCTTTGACTACCCTACGGAGAACGGGGGCTTCCTGGACCGGTTCGTCCAGGGGGAAAAGACCAATCAAATCTACGCCATTGAGGCAGAGTTTAACGACAAGCGGGCCTATGCCACCCGGCAGCTGCTAAAAACCATGTGCGCCCAGGACCCCTTTGGCCTGCCCCGCATGGGGGAGCCGGAGGATGTGGAAGCCATCACCCCCCAGGGGCTGCTGCGGCACTATGAAAAGGTCCGTCGGGAAAGCCCGGTGGAGCTGTTTTATGTAGGTTCCGCGGAACTCCAGCGGGTCAAAGAGGTGCTGCTGCCCATTTTTGCCAAGGAGCGGCGGGACTATCGGCCTTTGGCCCCCCAGACGGAATTAAACTTAAGCCCCCGGCAGGACGTTTCTGAAACCATGGAGGTTACCCAGGGGAAGCTCTCCATGGGCTATGTGACCCCCATCACCAATCGGACAAAGGACTTTGCCGCCATGCAGATGCTGAACATGGTCCTGGGGGGCGACATGACCTCCAAGCTCTTCCAGAACGTCCGGGAAAAGCAGAGCCTGTGCTATTCCATCGGCTCCGGCTATTACAGCGCCAAGGGCATCCTTTTGGTCTCCGCGGGCATTGACTTTGACAAGGAAGACCATGTGCGCCGGGAGGTGGAGGCCCAGGTGGAGGCTTGCCGCCGGGGAGAAATCACGGAAGCGGAGCTGGAAGGGGCCCGCCACGCCCTGGTCAGCGCCCTGGCCGCGGTGCCGGATTCCCCCAGCGCCATGGAAAGCTACGATTCCTCCATGATCTTAGGGGGCAGCGGCCTGACCTATGAGACCCACCGGCAGGCCCTGGAAGCCGTGACACGGGAGGACCTGGCAAAGGCGGCCCAGACTCTACAGCTGCACAGCACCTATTTTCTGAAAGGAGCCCAGGAATGATCCAGGAGTTTTATGAGGGCCTTGACGAAACCGTCTGCCGCCAGACCCTGCCCAACGGCCTGCGGGTGGCGGTATTGCCCCGAACAGGCTTTTCCAAAAAGCTTGCCTATTTTGTAACGGATTTTGGCTCCATCCACCAGGATTTCCGGTTTGAGGGCCGGGAGCACCATGTGCCGGGGGGCATTGCCCATTATCTGGAGCACAAAATGTTCGACCTGCCCGGGGACCGGGATGTGAGCGAGGAATTTTCCGTCTGGGGGGCCAGCACCAACGCCTTTACCAGCTACGACATGACCGCCTATTATTTTTCCTGTACGGACCATTTTGAAGATTGCCTGCACCTGCTGCTGGAATTTGTCAGCACCCCCTATTTTACCCAGGAGAGCGTTGAAAAAGAGCGGGGCATCATTGACCAGGAGATCGGCATGAACCGGGACGCCGCCGACAGTGTGGTGTTTGAAAACCTTGCAAAGGTCCTCTACAGCCGCCACCCCATCCGGGTGCCCATTCTGGGAACCTCCGAAAGCATCCGGGAGATCACCCCGGAGGATTTGTACCTGTGCCACAAAGCCTTTTACACCCCAGGGAACATGATGCTCTGCGTGGTGGGAGACGTGGATGCGGAGGCGGTCTGCCAAATGGCCCGGGAGGTTCTGGGGGACGAGCGGCGGGAAGTGGGCGAAAAAATTCAGGACTGGCAAGAGCCCTTGACCAGTCCCCAGCCCCTGACCAAGGCCCGGATGGAGGTATCCATGCCCACCTTTACCCTGGCTTTTAAATGCGCCCCCCTGGGCCGGGGGGAAGCGGCCATCCGCCGGGAAATGGTGGCGGACCTGGCCGCGGAAGCCCTCTTCGGGGAGAGCTCGGACCTGTATCTGCAAATGTACGACCGGGGCATCATCGACGGCTCCTTCGGCGGAGGCTTTGAAACCATTGACGGCTGCGCCCTCTTTACCTGCGGCGGCGACAGCATGGAGCCCGAGGCGGTGCTGGAAGCAGTGCTGGAGGGCTGCGGGCGGCTGCTGGATCAGGGTCTGTCCCAAAAGGATTTTTCCCGGATGAAGCGCAGCGCCCTGGGCCGGCGCATCCGGAGCCTGGATTCCTTTGACGCCACCTGTTTCCGGGTCTGCGCCTATGAGCTGACGGGCTTTGACTATTTCCGGTTCCCCCAGGTTTATGAAACCATTGAAAAAGAGGACATTGAAGGCTTTTTGCGTGAGACGGTCCGGCAGGACCGGTGCTGCCTGTCCGTTATTGAACCCATCCGAAAGGAGCATGAAGCATGAGCGTGAACCCTGCCAATTATTCATTTATTTCTTTTCCCGCCCTGGGCATTGAGGTGAATCCCATCCGTTATTTTTCCCTGGGCCCTTTGACCATCCATCTCTACGGGGCGGTCATCGCCCTGGGGCTGCTGCTGGCTGGCATCTACTGCTGCCGCCGGAGTAAATACGCAGCCCTGACGGACGACGACATTTTGGACGGCATCCTCTGGATCACTCCCTTTGCCGTGGTCTGCGCCAGAATTTACTACTGCGTCTTTTCCTGGCAGGATTACGCCCAGAACCCCATTTCCGTCCTCTACATCTGGAACGGCGGCCTGGCCATTTACGGCGGCGTTCTGGGAGCAGTAGTGGGGGTGGCGGTATACTGCCGGGTGAAAAAGTGCTCCATGAAGGCCCTGTTGGACCTGGTGGTCATGGGCTTTCTCATCGGCCAGCTGGTGGGCCGCTGGGGCAACTTCTTCAACCGGGAAGCCTTCGGCGCGGCCACCGATGCCTTCTCCCGCATGGGCCTGTACAACACCGTTACGGGTCAGTGGGAGTATTACCACCCCACCTTCCTCTATGAAAGCCTGTGGAATCTCTGCGGCTTTATTGCCCTCCACTTCCTCTACTCCAAGCGGACCTACGACGGCCAGATCGCCCTGGGCTACGTGGCCTGGTACGGCCTGGGCCGGGCCATTATTGAAGGCCTGCGGATGGACAGCCTCTACTGGGGCTCCTTCCGGGTCAGCCAGGTTTTAGCCGCCGTCAGCTGCCTGACGGCCACCGCCATCCTGACCTACCAGCACTTCCGCCCCCACGACCGGGCGCAATTGGCCCAATACCGCTGCGCCCAGGAACTGCAAGAGCGTCTTGAGCGGCAGAAGGCGAAAAAAGCGGGGAAGAAAACAATGGACAATTGACAATTAGTTCTGAGTTGACAGTTGACAGTTATTGGGGTTGGACGTGTCCGGTTTTGGAATACGTTGGTTAAACGGAACCACCCTCCAGCGTGCATGTAGGGGCGGCAATCTGCCGCCCGCTACGTTCAGAATACAACCTGTGTGGGTGAATGGAACCACCCGATATGCGGTATACCCAATGTAGCGGCGATGATTCATCGCCATATGCAACGTAACGAATAGAACCCGTGAAGACAAACAAATCCACCTACCGATATGTCATTCCGAGGGGGCGGAGCGAGTCGAGGAATCTTCCCAAGTGGCAGATTTTACTTTACGCAGCTTATTTCTGCAACTTGAGTGGATTTCTCCACTCCGCTTGCGCTCAAGGCCTGAATGACACATTGGGAGGTGATTTTGTTTATCCACACAGGTTATATCTGCGGCGTTGCTTGGCGATGAATCATCGCCGCTACATTGCGTCATACCATTCAACCGTACAGGTTGTATTCGAAACGTGGCGGGCGGCAGGTTGCCGCCCCTACGGTTTTGCTGGTGGGTGGTTCCGCTCATCCGCACAGGTTGTATTCGGAACGTGGCGGGCGGCTAGTAGCCGATGAATGAAGGTGTGATTGCCACCGGCAATCATTTATTGCAGATTCGCTGCGCGGAGCACCACCCCTACAGGCGTGGTACCATTCAACCGCACAGGTTGCAATTGCCGCGTGGCGGCATATGTTCCCGGTGGCCCCTGTGGGAATTTTCCAAAAAATCGGTATAAAATCGGAATTTTTTAAGGTTTCCCTATTGCATTACCGGGAAAATGGTGCTATAATCATGTTGAAAGAACGTAGGAAGAAAGAGAGGGGCGCGCCCCTCTCTTTCTTGTTGACCGGAACAGAAAGGAAGGTTGGTTCTATGAAGGTTACAGAGCAGGTGCAGCTCCTGGCCCTGCCGGTGGTGGAGGCCCAGGGGTGTTCCCTTTGGGATGTGGAATATGTGCGGGAGGGCTCCGAGTATTTCCTGCGGCTCTACATTGATAAGGACGGCGGCGTGGACATCGCGGACTGTGAGGCCATTTCCCGGGCCATGGACCCCATTCTGGACGAGAAAGACCCCATCCAGGGCAGCTATCACTTTGAAGTGTGCTCCGCGGGGCTGGAACGGGCGCTGAAGCGGCCCGGAGATTTTGAGCGCTTTATGGGCTCCGCCATTACCGTAAAGCTGTACAGGCCCTACAATGGGGTCAAGGAACTGCCCTGTGTGCTCCGGGGCTATGAGGACGGCCGCATCACCGTAGAGGCCGGAAAAGAAATCGTTACATTTGAAAAGTCCCAGGTCGCCTTGGTGCGGCTTCGGGTGGAATTCTGATTGGAGGAACGAATCACCATGGCAAGAAAAACAAAAGCTGCCAAGCAGGAGCCCCAGATCGACGTCGGGGCAGAGATTTTCGCAAGTCTGCGGGAGCTGGAAAAGCTGAAGGGTATCCCTGTTGATTATATGGTCGAGCGGCTGAAGCAGGCTCTGGCCAACGCCTACCGGAAGGACCGGGAGGATCACCGGGATGTGCCCGCGGACAATGTGGTTGTGAACCTGGATGAGCACGGCCTGAGCATTCACCTGATCAAGACCGCCGTGGAAGAGGTGGAGGATACGGCTCTGGAGATCCAGCTGGATGCCGCCCGGCGCTATAACCCCACCGTCCAGCCCGGGGAGCCCGTAAGCATCCCCGTGGACTACCAGAAGTTCGGCCGCATCGCCGCCCAGACCGCCAAGCAGGTGGTCATCCAGGGCATCCGGGAGGCCGAGCGTGGGGTCATGTATGAGAGCTATTCCAGCAAGGCCCAGGAGCTGCTTACCGGCACCGTCACCAAGATCGCCCCTGTCAGCGGCGAGGTGCTGCTGCGGGTGGGCCAGGGCAACGAGGTTTCCGAGGCCGTGCTCCGTTCCACCGAGCAGATCCCCGGCGAGACCTATGTAGAAGGCCAGATTTTGAAAGTCTACGTGCTGGACGTGCGGAAGAACGACCGGGGCCCCCTGGTCCAGGTTTCCCGCACCCATCCCAACCTGGTGCGCCGGCTCTTTGAGCTGGAGACCCCGGAAATCGCCGAGGGTCAGGTAGAAATTCGCAACATCGCCCGGGAGCCCGGCTCCCGCTCCAAGATGGCCGTTCGGGCCGCCATGGAGGGCGTTGATCCCGTGGGCGCCTGTGTGGGCCCCAGAGGCGGCCGTGTAGGTGCCGTCGTGGAAGAGCTCCACGGAGAGAAGATCGAGATCGTGGTCTGGAGCGAAGACCCCTGCCAGTATGTGAAGGCCGCCCTCAGCCCCGCGGATGTGCTGTCCGTGGCCCTGATCCCCGGCCAGAAGGCTTGCAGCGTGGTGGTCCCCGATGACCAGCTGAGCCTGGCCATCGGCAAGGAAGGCCAGAACGCCCGCCTGGCCGCCAAGCTCACCGGCTACAAGATCGACATCAAGTCCGCCTCCCAGGTGCAGGAACCGGCGGAAGAGGCTTCTGAGGAAGCGTAAGCGTACGTTGTAACGCCTGTTGATTATCGGAGGAAAATTGACAATTGACAATTGACAGTTGACAATTGCGGTGATTCCTTCGGAATTGATTTTAAAATAATTCATCTGTCCCCCCGGGGACGCATATAATTGTCAATTGTTCATTGTCAATTGTCAATTCAAAACTAGGAGGAGGGACTCACCATGCAGAAAAAAATCCCTCAGCGGCAGTGTATGGGCTGTCGGGAGCGTAAGGCGAAGAAGGAGCTGATCCGTGTGGTTCGGGGGGTGGACGGAACCGTTTCCCTGGACTTCAGCGGCAAGGCCCCGGGCCGGGGCGCTTACCTGTGCCCCAGTGCCGAGTGTCTGAAAAAAGCCATCCGTTCCAAGGCTCTGGACCGGAGCCTGGAAACGCAGATCCCCCAGGAGGTTTACGACCGCCTGGAAAAGGAAATGGAGCAGAACAATGGATAAAGCCCTGAATTATCTGGCCCTGGCCCGGAAGGGCGGTCTGGCGGAGCTGGGAGAAGAGCCTGTGGGCGGTGCCGCCCGGGCGGGAAAGGCCTATGTGATTTTGGTGGCCTCCGACGCCTCGGACCACACCTGGCGCAGAGCCAAGAGCTACGCCGCGGGCACCGAACAGCAGTGCCTCCGGCTGCCCTACACCAAAGACCAGCTTGGGGAGGCCATCGGAAGAGATGCCCTGGCCATGGCCGCCATTACCGATGTGTCTCTGGCCCTGGCCCTGGCAAAGGCCCTGCCGGAACCGGAAAAGTATAAGGAAGCCTTAGAGGTTTTGGAAGCCAAATCCCAAAAGGCCAAGAAACGCCAGGCGGAGGCCAAGGCCCACGCCCGGAACCTGAGAACAGGAAAGAAGAAACATGCAGCGAAGTAATATCGTCTATAGTGGAGGTGCGTTCATATATGAGTTTTGTGAAGTATCGATTGAAGGAAGTTGCCGCGGATTTTGGCGTTGCCCCGAAGGAAATTGCGGATATTGTGGGGAAATTTTCCGAAAAGCCCAAGTCCAATTCCCAGGTGCTCACCGACAGCGAGCTCAATGCGGTGTTTGAGGTCATGACCCAGACCCACCAGATCGATTCCATCGAGCAGGTATTTGCCGCTCAGAATCAGAAGGCCAAGGAGGCCCCCAAGAAGGAAAAAGAAACCCCCAAGGAAAGCGTCAAGGAAAGCGCCAAGGAAGCCCCCAAGCAGGAAGCCGCCCCCCAGCAGGAGGCCAAGAAGGAAGCGAATCCTTCCAAGGCCGAAAAGCCCAAGGAGCCGGAACGGAAGCGGGAGCGCCGGGTGGTGGATACCTCTGCCGTGCAGGTGAACTCCGCCCGGTTTGACGACCGGGTAGACGCGCTGGTCTCCGAGCGGGTGCAGAACTACCAGGGCGGCAAGCAGCGCATCGGCGGCAAAAAGGGCCAGCAGCAGAACAAGAAGGACAACAAGTTCCGGGGCAGCAAGTCCCGCAACGAAGAGCAGGAGAAGATGCGCCGCCTGCAAATGGAGGTGGCCCGGAAGGCCCCCCTTACCGTGAAAATCCCCGAGGAGATCACCGTGGGCGAGCTGGCTTCCCGGATGAAGAAGACCGCCGGAGAAGTCATCAAGCTGCTGATGAAGAACGGCGTTATGGCCGCCATCAACCAGACCATCGACTTTGATACCGCCGAATATGTGGCCACGGAAATGGGCTGCAAGGTGGAAAAGGAAGTCACCGTGACCATTGAAGAGCGGATCATTGACGACCATGTGGATACCGCCGAAGAGCTGGAGACCCGGGCCCCCGTGGTGGTGGTCATGGGCCACGTTGACCACGGCAAGACCTCCTTGCTGGATGCCATCCGGAAGACCTCCGTCACCACCGGCGAGGCCGGCGGCATCACCCAGCACATCGGTGCCTACACCGTAGACGTGGGAGGCAAGTCCGTGACCTTCCTGGATACCCCCGGCCACGCCGCCTTTACCTCCATGCGTGCCCGCGGCGCCATGTGTACCGACATTGCCATTCTGGTGGTGGCCGCCGACGACGGCATCATGCCCCAGACCATTGAGTCCATCAACCACGCCAAGGCCGCCAACGTGCCCATCATCGTGGCCATCAACAAAATGGACAAGCCCACCGCCAACCCCGACAAGATCAAGGAGCAGCTGACCAAGTATGACCTGATCCCCGAGGAATGGGGCGGCGACACCATCATCGTGCCCATCTCCGCCAAGACCGGTATGGGCCTGGACAACCTGCTGGAAATGGTCACTCTGACCGCCGAGGTTCAGGATCTGAAGGCCAACCCCAACCGCCGGGGCAAGGGCACCGTCATCGAAGCCCGTCTGGACAAGACCCGGGGCCCCATCGCCACCCTTTTGGTGCAGAACGGCACCCTGAAACAGGGCGACATCATCATTGCCGGTACCGCCGTGGGCCGTGTCCGGGTGATGACCAACGACAAGGGCCGCACCGTGAAGACCGCCGGTCCCTCCACCCCCGTGGAGATCACCGGCCTTGCGGATGTGCCCGCCCCCGGTGACGAGTTCGATGCCGTTACCGACGAGCGCATGGCCCGGGAGCTGGTAGAGCAGCGCCGCCAGGCCGCCAAGGACGCCGCCGCCCGGATGCAGCAGAAGGTCACTCTGGACAATCTGTTTGCCCGGATGCAGGAGGGCGAAATGAAGGAGCTGCCTCTGATCGTCAAGGCCGACGTCCAGGGCTCCGCCGAGGCCGTGAAGGCTTCCCTGGAAAAGATCTCCAACGAGGAGGTCCGGGTCCGGGTCATCCATACAGGCGTTGGTGCCATCAACGAAAGCGACGTGCTGCTGGCCTCCACCTCCGGTGCCATCATCGTGGGCTTCAACGTCCGGGCCGATGCCGGTGCCCAGGCTTCCATTGCCCGGTCCAACGTAGACATCCGGTACTACCGGGTCATTTACGATGCCATTGACGAGATCGAGGCCGCCATGAAGGGCATGCTGGCACCCAAGTTTGAGGAAGTGGTCATCGGCCACGCCGAGGTCCGCATGACCTACAAGGTCAGCGCCATCGGCACCATTGCCGGCTGTATGGTCAAGGACGGCAAGGTCACGAGAGATTCCCAGGTCCGGGTGCTCCGGGACAACATCGTCATTCACGAGGGCGAGGTGGGCTCTTTGCAGCGGTTCAAGGATGCCGCCAAGGAGGTCACCGCCGGTTACGAGTGCGGTATGTCCATCCTCAAGTTCAATGACATCAAGGAAGGCGACATCTTCGAGTGCTTTGTCATGCAGGAGATCAAGCGGTAAATACAACATTGCTGCCCCCAATTTTTGGGGGCAGCCGGCTATAGAACAAGGAGGATGACAATATGGCATCCAATCGGATCAACAGAATCAACGAAGAGATCATGAAGGAACTGTCCAGTCTCTTGCGGACCGTGAAGGACCCCAGAGTCCAGGATACCATGATCTCCATCACCCGGGTGGAAACCACCCCGGATCTGCGCTACACCAAGGTCTATGTCAGCTTCTTGCAGGAGGACCGGGCGAAAAACGCGTTGCAGGGCCTCAAATCCGCCGGTGGGTATCTCCGCCGGGAGCTGGGCCATGCCCTGCAGCTGCGCTACGCCCCGGAAATCGTCTGGGCCGAGGACGACAGCATTGCCTACGGCGCAAAAATGCTGGAGCTCATCAACTCTCTGGAGGTCAACCATGACGAAGAGCCTGCAGAGGATTGACGCGGCGGCCTTTCTGCTGCACCACGATCAGTATGTGATTTTGACCCATGTGCGGCCTGACGGGGATACCCTGGGCAGCGCCTCAGCCCTGTGCCTGGGGCTGCGGAGCCTGGGGAAGACCGCCTATATTCTGGAAAACAACGGAGTAAGCCAGCGCTTTGGCTGGATGGTGGAGGGCCTGACCACCGAAACCGTAGGAGAAAACGACACCGTGATCTCTACGGACGTGGCCTCCCCCGGCATGCTGCCGGACAACGCCCAGCCGCTCCTTGGCAGGGTGGCGCTCCGCATCGACCACCACGGCTCCGCCACCTCCTTTTCCGATCTGGAGCTGGTAGACCCGGACAGCGCCTCCTGCGCGGAGGTGGTCTTTGATGTCTTGGCGCTCATGGACTGCCGCCGGAGTCCGGAGATCATGGACAGGCTCTATGTGGGCCTCTCCACGGACACCGGCTGCTTCCGCTTTGCCAATACCACCGCCCACACCTTCAAAACCGCCGCAGTCTGCGCCCAGGCCGGGGCCCGGATCTACGAGCTGAACCAGGAGCTCTTTGAGACCAACACCCTGGGAAAGCTCCGGATGCAGGGCTGGATCGTGGAGCATATGCGGCTGCTGCGGCAGGGCTCCATGGCCATCTGCGCCATTCCCCGGACGGTGGAACAGGAATTGGGCGTCACCAGTGACGACATGGACAATATCTCCAACTTCCCCCGGACCGTGGCCGGTGTGAATATCGCCGCCACCCTGCGGGAAACCGAGGACGGTCTGGTGAAAATCTCCGTCCGGGCGGTGCCGGGCTATGATGCCACCCTGATTGCCGAGCGCTTCGGCGGCGGGGGCCACAAGGGCGCCGCGGGGGCCAGCCTCCATGTGCCCATGGCCCAGGCGGAGGAGCTGGTGAAAAAAGCCATGATGGAGTGCTGCCAATGAACGGGATCGTCATCGTAGACAAGCCCCAGGGCTGGACCAGCCAGGATGTGACGGCCAGACTGCGCCGGGTGTTTTCCACCCGGCGCATCGGCCATGGAGGGACCTTAGACCCCATGGCCACCGGTGTGCTGCCGGTATTCGTAGGCCGGGCCACCCGGGGCGTTGAATTTTTTGAACATGCGGAAAAGACCTATGAAACGGTGCTGCGCTTGGGGCTCCGGACCGACACCCAGGATATTACCGGCACCGTTTTGGAACAGCGGGAGGTCAACATCACGGAAGACCGGCTCCTGGAAACCCTGGAGCGCTTCCGGGGGGAGATCATGCAGGTGCCCCCCATGTATTCCGCCCTGAAGGTCAACGGCCAGAAGCTCTGCGACCTGGCAAGAAAGGGCAGGGAAGTGGCAAGAGCCCCCCGGCCCGTGACCATTCACGAGCTGACCCTCCTGTCCTTTGACGGCCGGGACGCCGCCCTCCGGGTCCGCTGCTCCAAGGGCACCTATATCCGCACCCTCTGTGAAGACATTGGGGCCGCCCTGGGCTCCCTCGGCACCATGGCCTCCCTCCGCAGAACCCAGGCAGGGGAATATACCGCCGCCCAGTCCGTCCCCTTGGAGACCTTGCTGGAAGCGGCGCACCCGGAAGAATACCTGCTGCCCCTGGACAGCATGTTCCTCCAATACCCCGCCGTCACCCTGACCCCCAACCAGGAAACCCGCTGCCGCAACGGCAACCCCTTCACCTACCCCACCCAAAACGGCACCTACCGGGCATACAGCCAAAAAGGCGAATTTTTGATGCTGGCTAAGGTAGAAGACGGGACGATGCGGACGGTGAAGAGCTTTTTCCAAGTGGAAGAATAAGAGAATTGACAATTGACAATGGACAATTGACAATTATTGGAGCAACCAACGTTGTTCATTTAAACCCATTCGTCAAAGTCCGTAGGGGCGGTACCTCTGCGCCTATTGTTCCTACAATGCAGAACGTGGTACCGCGCCTCATCCACCGCCTACGGCGGTCCCCCTTCCCCGAAGGGGAAGGTTTTGGCGCAGACCTTCACGCTGTACCGGAAAACCAGAGCCCCGAAAGCACGGTACAAAAGCTTCCCTCGGGGGAAGCTGGCTCGCCTGGGCGAGCCTGATGAGGGCCGCGGGGCAGCGTGAAATGCTGTAGAAACAGTAGGCGAATCCGTAGAAACGTACCAGCATTGTCATTCAGGCCTTAAGCGTCAGCGGAGTGGAGGAATCCACCACGTTGGAGAAAGAACCAACACAAGATAAAACTTGCCACTTGGGAAGATTCCTCGACTCCGTTTCACTTCGCTCGGAATGACAGACGTTTCTGATTTGATTGTACAAATACAAATGTACCACGATTCCGGCCCTGTGGGCCGGATGGCGGCAGATTGCCGCCGCTACATTGTTCCGTGTATCGGGTGGTACCATTCAACCCCACAGGTTATAAATCCAACGTGGCGGGCGGCAGATTGCCGCCCCTACGGCAACGTACCACGTTTTTGACATTTTTAGAGTGCAATACATGAATGACTACATTAAATATGTAAAAATTTTCAACAAATGCTCTCCATAACTGTCAACTGAAAAGAATTGTCAATCGTCCATTGTCAATTGTCAATTTTTCTTACAATTTCGCTCATCCCGTATTCCCATACGTTACACATAAAGGACACATTGCCCATGAATTCCTATATTTATGCGCTGGGTTTTTTTGACGGCGTGCATCTGGGCCATCAGGCGCTGTTGGATGCGGTGAAAAATCTGGCTTTACCCGGTAAGAGAGGTGTTGTCACCTTTTCGGACCACCCGGATACTCTGGTTCTGGGGCAGACCCCGGGGCTGATCAATACTCCTGAGGATCGGGAACTTCTTTTAAAACATTACGGCATGGACCGGGTCGTGGCCCTGCCCTTTGACGAAAAAACCCGCTCCACCCCCTGGCGAGATTTTCTAGAAGACCTGCGGGAACACCATGGAGCCGCCGGGTTTGTCTGCGGGGAGGATTTCCGCTTCGGGGCCAAGGGGGCGGGAAACGCTGCCCTTTTGGCGGGGTATTGCCGGGAGGCGGGGCTGCCTTTTGCCGTCGTGCCGGAGCAGACCGTGGACGGCTGCCGGGTCTCCTCTACCCGCATCCGGGCGCTTCTTGCCGAAGGAAAGATGGAACAGGCCGTGAACTATATGGGCCACCCCTATATCCTCACCGGCACCGTGGTCCACGGCCACCAGCTGGGCAGGACCTTGGGCATCCCCACCGCCAATCTGGCCTTTCCCAAGGGGCTGGCCACCCCCAGATTCGGGGTCTACGGCTGCACCACCTGCATTGACGGCAGGTCTTATCTGGCGGTGACCAACCTGGGCACCCGGCCTACGGTGGAGGGCCACCACATCACCGTGGAGCCCTGGATTCTGGACTATGAGGGGGACCTCTACGGCCGGACCGTGACCCTGGAATTTCACTGCTTTCTCCGGCCGGAACGGAAATTCTCGTCTCTGGAGGAGCTGAAAACCACCATCCTGGGCAACGCCCGGGAGCTCCGGGACCGGGCGGGGGACTTTCCCTGCTTTCTTAAGGAAACGCCTTAAAGAAGATTTCAAATTTGCAAACTTGTATTTATATTCAAAATCCGTTATAATAAAGAAAATTTACGAAAAGGGGTGATGGTTCATGGGTTTGGAAGGCGACGAACTGGAACGGCGCAGACAGAAACGGGCGGAGGCCAAACGGCTTCAGCGCAAGCGGAAGACCCGGACGCTGCTGCTGACGGGAGTGGCCCTGCTGGTGCTCATCGGCTGCGGCATCACCATCGGGAAGCTGGCCACCGGGGAAAAGGATACCGCGGCCTCTTCCATCGAGACCACTGCCGCCACCACGGCTCCGGCCACCACCGAGGCCACCCAGGAGACCACCCCGGGCCGGCGCAGCAAAAATCCCATTACCACCATCCACATCCGGGCGGTGGGGGACCTGAACATCACCAACGCCTCCGTAGATGCCGGTATTGCCGTCACGGGCTACGACTTCACCCGGGCCTTCCGGGATGTGGCCGCGGAACTGGCGGACGGGGATATTACGGTGATGAACATCGAGGGCAACTTCTGCGGAGAGCCCTACGGCTCCGAGACCGCCTCCGCCCCTACGGAGCTGCTGACCTATTTAAAATCCGCCGGTGTGGACCTGGTGCAGATGGCCAACTCCTTTTCCGTCTATAACGGCCTCATCGGCCTGAACACCACCCTCAACAACATCCGCTCCGCGGGCATTGAGCCCCTGGGGGCCTATGGCAAGACCTCGGACTTCCACAAAACCGGGGGCTACACCATCTGTGACATCCAGGGCATCAAGGTGGCCTTCGTGGCCTTTACCAAGGGCGTGGGCGGCATGGGCATGCCCGCAGGCAGCGAGGAGTGCGTGAACCTTCTCTATGAAGACTACGACTCCAACTACACCAAGATCAACAAAAAGGGCATCACCTCCATCCTTTCGGACGTGGCCAAGGAAAAGCCGGATCTCACCGTTGCCATGCTCCACTGGGGCAGCGAAAACAACGATCAGATCTCCAAAACCCAGACCCAGATCGCCGAGCTGATGATGAAAAACGGAGTGGACGTGATCCTGGGCACCCATCCCCATCTGGTGCAGCAGATCGAGCTCAACGAGAAAAACGGAACGCTGATTGCCTACTCCCTGGGGGACTTCTTCGGAGATGCCACCCTGGGCGGCTCCAACTATTCCATCATCCTGGATGTGGAAGTCACCAAAGACGCGGACCTTAAAACCACCAAGGTCACGGGCTACAGCTATATTCCCATTTTCACCACCAAAGAAGCCGAAGGCGACGGCTACCGCCGGGTGGTCCGGACCAAGGAAGCCATGTACGCCTACGAGAACAACTATGTGGACAAGGTCACGGCGGACTGCTACACCGCCATGAAAAAATCTCTGGAACGTATCGATAGCCGGATCTCCGGCAAGGGATAAAGGGGAGAGAACCATGAACAAGGAATCCTTAAATGAATATATTTTCGCCGCCCAGCGGGGAGACCGGGAAGCCCTGGTAGAGCTGCTGACCTATTCCTGGGGCGTTGTCAGCTACCAGTGCGGCAAGCTCCTGCCCTCCCGGCAGTCCGCGGAGAAAATGACCACCGTGGTGCTGAAAACCCTGGCGGAAAAGCTGGATACCCTGCAAGACCCCCGGCAGTTCTTCAACTGGCTGGGGAGGATCACCGCGGTCCGGTGTATGCGCGTCCGGGCCACCCTCCTGGAAAACGGCCAGGGAGAGGACGGAAACCAGAATCAGAATTTCAGCTTCCCCAGTATGGACCTGAACAAAGCGGAAACCGCCCAGGTGGCCGTGATGCTGACGGACCTTTTGGAGGACCGGCAGCGGCTGGGCCTGTATCTCTACAGCCTCAGCGGCCTGAGCCCCAAGTCCATTTCCCAGCTCACCGGCGTTCCCGAAGAGCAGGTCTCCCGGGACATTGCCCTGGGCCAGCGGGCCGTCCAGAAGCAGATGGGCCTCTATGCCTCCCAGGGTGTCCATTTCACCCAGGCCGACAGCCTGCCCGCCCTGCTGCGGACGGACATGCTGCTCCACCAAGACCCGGAACAGGCCGAGGCCCTGGTCTATTCCATCCTGGGAAGCCTATCCCTGCCCACCCCCAAGGCGGCCCCTAAATCCGCCCCCAAAGCCGCCCCCCGGCAGCCCGCCCAGCGCCCGGCCCAGCCCCAACAGACCCGGCAGCCCCCCAGACCCCAGGCAGCCCCCCAAAGGGCCCCCCAAGGAGCCCCCCAGAGCCGGGGCGGCCAGAAAAAAAGCGAGGCAAAGCTCGTAAGAGCCTTGGCCATCATCGCCGCCCTCCTGGCCCTGATCCTCCTGGTCTCCCTGGGCATCCTCTTCGTGAAAAACAAAAAAGCCAACACCACCCTGTCCCGCCCCACCCCCACCGCCTACATCCAAACGGCCGGGGCGGAGAACGGAATACGGATATGAAACAAGCCCCCCAGGATCGAAGGTTTCCGAAATCCTGGGGGGAAACTTTTTGTTTTAAGCTGACAGTTGACAGTTTACAGTTGACAGTTATTGAGAACGGACGTGTCCGGTTTTGAAATCCGTTGGTTCCAAAATACACCAATCAGCGAAACCGTAGGGAACGGCCTATGTGCCGTTCCGGGAACGTGGCAAACATCACCTGTGTAGATGAATGGTATTACCCACCAGCGTGTCCGTAGGGGCGGCAATCTGCCGCCCGCCACGTTGCGAATATAACCTGTGCGGGTGAATGGTATCACCTGATACATGGTACGCCCAATGTAGCGGCGATGATTCATCGCCATGCCACGTTGCGAATACAACCTGTGTGGTTGAACGGTATCACATATCGACATGTCATTCCGAGCGAACAAAGTGAGTCGAGGAATCTTCCCAAGTTGCAGATTTTATCTTGTGTCGGTTCCTATTCCAACGTGGTGGATTCCTCCACTCCGCGGTCGCTTAAGGTCTGAATGACAGGCATTTTCGGTTTGGTTGATACTGCTCAATATACACAAACCCAATGAACAATGACCCGTCCGCCCGTTGACAAAAACGCAAAACTGGGGTATAGTAAGAATACAAAGGGTGCCACCAGCAGGTCGGCTCCCCAAGGTTCTCATGAAGAGATAATCGTTACTTTGGAGAGATGGCGATTATCTCTTCTTGTTGTTATCCTGGCAAACCAGGGCAATGACAGCTACAAGAAACATACCGAATTGGAACAATTCTGACCATGTAACTATACCGTCACCCCCCTTCTATATGAACGGGGGCAAAAAGAAGTGGATCACCCCCGAAAAAATTCGGGGAACCGCCTGCCGGGGTGCTGGTAGTACCGCTGACAGCATAACACAAACAACGACAAATTGCAAGCAGCACAGAGGGATCTTCCGCGCGGAATCAACGGCCGCGTAAGAAGACCCCTCCGTGTTGCTTTATCTGTGGTTTGGAATACGTCGGTTTAAAAATCCGCCAACCAGCGAAACCGTAGGGAACGGCCTGTGTGCCGTTCCGGGGGCGTGGCAAATATAACCCGTGTAGATGAATGGTATTACGCCAGTAGGGGCGGCTACTAGCCGCCCGCCACGTTCCGGATACAACCCGTGCGGTTGAATGGTACCACGCAATGTAGCGGCGATGATTCATCGCCACGAAACGTTGCAAATATAACCCGTGCGGGCAAAACGAAACCACCCACCGACATGTCATCCCGACCGAAATGAAATGGAGTGGAGGGATCTTCCCAAGCAGCAGATTTTACCTTACGCAGGTTATTTTTGCTACTTGAGTGGATTCCTCCACTCCGCTGACGCTGCGGTCGGAATGACATATCTGGGGGGCGGTTTTGTTTACCCACACAGGTTGTATTTGCAACGTGGCGGGCGGCAGATTGCCGCCCCTACAGACACACCGGGGGGGATACCGTTCAACCGCACGGGTTATAGTCGAAATGTTGCTTGGCGATGGATCATCGCCGCTACATTGCGTGGTACCATTCATCCGCACAGGTTATATGCGGAACGTGGTGGGCGGCAGATTTGCCGCCCCTACAGGCGCGGTACCTCTGCGCCCGTTGTTCCTACAATGCAGAACGTGGTACTGCGCCTCATCCACCGCCTACGGCGGTCCCCCTTCCCCGAAGGGGAAGGTCTTGTACCGTGTCGGGCGGGCATCACAGCCTCCGGATGAAGGTTTCCAGGCGGTTAAGGCTTTCTTCTAGGTCTCGGTCGCCGTAGCAATAGGACAGGCGGATATAGCCCTCGCAGCCGAAGCAGGTACCGGGGACGGCGGCAAGGCCTGCTTCTTTTACCAGGCGCAGACAGAACTCCCAGGAGGGGATGCCAAATTTCTCAATGCTGGGGAAGACGTAAAAGGCACCCTGGGGGTCGGGAAACTCCAGGCCCATCTGGGTCAGGCGGGTGCAGACATAGTCCCGGCGGCGGCGGTAGAGGGCCCGGGTGGGGGCGGTGTCTTGCAGGAGGGCGGTCTCCGCCGCGGTTTGCAGGAAGGTGGGCACGGCGGCAATTTCCGCGGCGCTCAGCAGGAGCAGCCGCTCCAGGAGCTTTTCGGGACACACCAGATAACCGATCCGCCAGCCGGTCATGGCGTAGGGCTTGGAAAAGCTCTGGCAGAGGATGGTGTTGTCTTTTAAAGCTTCGTCCAGGGCCAAATCTTCACAGGGCCCGTAGACCAGCTGATTATAGACGTTGTCGCAGATCAGGTATAGGTCCCGCTCCAGGACGGCTTCTTTGACTGCCTCCAGGCTCTCCCGGTTCAGGATGACCCCCGTGGGGTTGCAGGGGGAGTTTAAAACAATGGCCTTGGTCTTTTCCGTCAGGCAGCCCGCAAGGCTCTGGCGGGTGATTTGAAAATCGGTTTTGCTGACGTCCAAAAACACGCTTTCCGCCCCGGCGGCGGTGGTGATGGTATCGTAGAGGGAGAAGGCCGGGGTGGGGATGATTACCTGGTCCCCGGGGTTTAATATCCCCGTCAGGGCCGTATACAGGGCCTGGGTGGCCCCCACGGTCACCAGCACCTCTTCCGGGGTGGTGTTCCTTCCCCGGGCGGTCTCAAAGGCGGCAATAGCCGTCCGCAGGGACAGTGTTCCCTGGTTGGGGGCATAGTGGGTCTGGCCCTCTTCCAGGGCCTTCATGGCCGCGCGCTTGATGGGCTCCGGGGTGGGCAGGTCCGGCTCCCCGATGGTCAGCATCCGGCAGTCCGGGGTGGCCTTGGCCAGATTGGTAAACACCCGGATGCCGCTGCGGGTCAGGGTTTCCAGGTTTTTATTTCCGGGCATCATTGGTAGTTCTCCGCCAATTCCTCAAAGAAATCCGCGCCTTTCAGCAGGACCTCTTCGTTAAAGTTGAAGGTGTCGCTGTGCAGGGCCGCGGTGTCCCCCACACCCAGGAAGAAGAACATGCCGGGCAGGGACTTCTGGTACCAGGAGAAGTCCTCGGCGGTCATGGTGGGGCCCTCCAGCTCGAAGAAGCCCACGGCCTTCCGCACCCGGCTGTGAAGGTCCGGGGGATTCATGACCGCGGGGTAGCCCTCGGTCATATAGACGTTGACGGTGCAGCCGTAGGCCCGCTCAAGATCTTTTGCAATGGAGACGATGCCCGCCCGGATGGAATAGAACACCTCGTCCTGGAAGGCCCGCAGAGACCCCTCCATATGGGTATGGTCCGACAGGGCGTTGCACACGGTGCCGCTTTCGAATTTGCCGAATTTCAGAAGCCTGAAAATATTCTTGGGCATGGCCCCCACCAGCTTCATGACCCGCTGATAGAAGTCCACGCCCGCGGCCAATGCGTCCACGCCCTCCTGGGCCTTGGCGATGTGGGCGGTTTTGCCGTAGACGTCCACCCGGACTTCACAGGACCGGGCCATCATCTCGTTTTTCCGGCTGGCGATCAGGCCCTCCGGCAGCTGGGGCCACAGGTGCAGGCCGAAAATGGCCTGGACCTTATGGGCCCGGAACACCCCGGTGGCGCACAGGTCCTTGGCCCCGCCGGTGGTCTCCTCCGCAGGCTGGAACACCAGGAGCACATTGTGGGGCAGGTCTTTTTTCTCGCTCAGCCGCCGGGCCAGCTCCAGCAAAATGGCCATATGGCCGTCGTGGCCGCAGGCGTGCATGCAGCCCTCGTGCTCCGAGCGGTAGTCCACCCGGTTCCGCTCCTGAATGGGCAGGGCATCCGCATCGGCCCGGAAGGCCACGGCCTCCTTTTTGCCATAGTCAAAGAAGGCACACAGGGCGCTTTCCATAGGGGAAAAGACCTTGCAGTTCAGCTTTTCCAGGGACGCGCGGAGATAGGCCATGGTTTGGGGCAGCTGCCGGTCCAGCTCCGGGATCCGGTGCAGGGCGCGGCGGTCATCGATCAGTTGCATAACATTCGCCTCCGGTTTTTTGCCTACATTATATGCCCTTTGGGGGTCGGTGTCAATTTCCCCTTGTGCTTTTTCCGAAAAAGTGATACCATAAATGAAAAAATTCAAAAAAAGGAGCAATACCCTATGATGAATGCGGAAGAGATCATTGCCTATATCCGTGACGCGGAGAAGAAGACCCCGGTGAAGGTGTACGTCTGGGAAAAGGAGCCGGTGGACTTCCCCAACTGCCGGGAGTTCCCCGCCGGGAAGGGCTGCAAAATCGTCTTCGGAGACTGGAAGGACGTGGCCCCGGTGTTAAAATCCAACCGGTTTTCCCACATTGAAATCGAAAACAACTGCCGCAACTCTGCCATCCCCATGATGGATTTGAAGGACATCCCCGCCCGCATTGAGCCCGGTGCCATCCTCCGGGAGCAGGTCACGGTAGAAAAGAACGCCGTTATCATGATGGGGGCCATTCTGAACATCGGCGCCGTGGTGGGCGAGGGCACCATGATCGACATGGGCGCCGTGCTGGGTGGCCGGGCCACCGTGGGCAAGCACTGCCACGTGGGGGCCGGGGCCGTACTGGCGGGGGTCGTTGAGCCCGCTTCCGCTACCCCGGTGATCGTAGAGGACAATGTGCTCATCGGTGCCAACGCCGTGGTCATTGAGGGCTGCCGCATCGGCCACGATGCCGTGGTGGCCGCCGGTGCGGTGGTGGTGGAGGACGTGGCTCCCAACACCGTGGTGGCCGGATGCCCCGCCCGGGTCATCAAGGTCAAGGACGACAAAACCACCGCCAAAACCGCCCTGGTGGATGCTTTGCGGACGCTGTAATTTTTCAGTTTCCTTTCAGCTTTTTGGTGTAAGATAAGACAAAATAAACACCAAGGAGGCGGAGCCTTTTGAAAATACTGATTATTGAAGATGAAAAGCTGCTGGCGGATTCTCTCAAAACGTTGCTGGAGAAAAAGGGATTCACGGTGGAGTGCGTCTATGACGGGGAGTCCGGGGCGGAGTACGCCGAGACCGGGGTCTATGATTTGTTAATTCTGGACGTGATGATGCCCAAAATGAACGGCTACCAGGTGGCCCGGTCCGTCCGGGCCAAGCGCTGCGGCACCCCCATTTTAATGCTCACCGCCCGGTCCGGCCTGGAAGACCGGATCGAGGGCCTGAACGCCGGGGCGGACTACTACCTGACCAAGCCCTTTGACAGCCGGGAGCTGCTTGCCTGCATCAATGCCCTGCTGCGCCGTCAGGGAAACCAGGTGGACGAGCTGACCCTGGGGAACACCGCCCTGGATTTGGGCACCAGCAATCTGCTCTGCGGCAGCCGGTCCGTGCGGCTCTCTGCCAAGGAGTTTGATGTCATGCGGTATCTATTTCAGGCCCGGGGGAGCATCGTGTCCAAGGAGGCCATTCTGGCCCGGGTCTGGGGCTATGACAGCAACGCCGTGGAAAACAACGTGGAGGTCTATATTGGTTTTCTGCGAAAGAAGCTCTCCAGCATCGGCTCCAATGTGACCATCCAGTCCTTCCGGCGGCTGGGGTATCAACTGGAGGTGAAGGAGGGGTGCTGAAAAAACTGCGGCGGCGGTTTGTTGTTGTCATCATGGTGCTGGTCAGCGTGACCTTCGGGGGGATTTTCGGCCTGTTATACGGCTTTACCAAGGCCAACCTGGAGGAGGAGAGCATTGCCATGATGAAAACCGTGGCGGCGAACCCCTTCCAGCCCGGGCGCGTCAGCATCCACAGCACCCAGGTCCGGCTGCCCTACTTTATGATCAAGGTGGGGGCCAACCGGGAGATCACCACGGTGGTGGACGGGAACTTCGATTTGTCGGACAGCACGTTCCTGCCCAACCTTCTGGCGGCGGTGGAGCAGGACGGCGGGGAGACCGGCACGGTGCCGGAATACAACCTGCGCTATCTCCGGGTGCGGACTCCCTTGAGCCAGACCCTGGTTTTTGCGGACATGACCATTGAAAAGGCCACGCTTTTAAATCTGGCCCGGACCTGTGTGGTGCTCACCGCCGTTGGCCTGGGGATTTTTCTGGCCATTGCGGTGTTTCTGGCCCGGTGGATGGTGGGGCCTGTGGAAAAGGCCTGGATGCAGCAGCGGCAGTTTGTGGCGGATGCCTCCCACGAGCTGAAAACGCCCCTGACCGTCATCATGACCAACGCAGAGCTTTTGCAAATGCCGGAAGACCCGGAAAACGCCCGGCGGTGCGCCGACAGCATCCTCACCATGTCCCGGCAGATGCGGCTTCTGGTGGAGCGGCTGCTGGAGCTGGCCCGGACGGACAGCGCCCAGAACAAACTGACCCTGGAAGAGGTGGATTTGTCTGCCCTGACGGAGGATGGGGTGCTGCCCTTTGAGGCGGTGTTTTATGAAGGGGGGCTGACCCTGGCCACCGCCATTCAGCCCGGCATTCATGTCACCGGCAGCCGCCAGTATCTGGGGCAGCTGCTGGACATTCTCCTGGACAACGCCCGGAAATACGCCCTGGGGGGCGAGGTGCGGGTGGAGCTGAACCGGGTCCACCGCCACCGGTGCCGGTTGGTGGTGTCCAACCAGGCCCCGCCCATGGGCCGGGAGGAGCTGGAAGCCCTGTTCAAACGCTTCTACCGGGGAGACCCGGCCAGAAGCCGGGACGGCAGCTTCGGCCTGGGGCTGTCCATTGCGGAGAACATTGTCACTTCCCACTCCGGAAAACTCTGGGCCGAGAGCCGGGAGGGGCGGCTGTACTTTCTGGCGGAGCTTCCCTGCAATGAGGAAAAATAAGTTGAACGAGGCGCTTCTGTATGGTATACTTCCTACAGAAGCGTCTATTTTATTTCAGAAACTCTGAATAAATCGTCTGCGGCTGGACAGCGGATCTTTTGCTCCCATGCTGCGGTATGAAAAGTGGGAAATACACAAAGTATTCCCTCACTTTCCATACCTTGCCTGGAAGCAAAATCTCTCGCTGCCAGCTCTTGCCGATTTACTCAGAGCTTCCTTGGGAGATCTCTGAACCCGTGGGTTAGAGCTTTCTCGGAAACGGAGGAACCATGGTTTTTAATTCCTACAGTTTTTTGCTGTTTTTCCCGGTGGTGCTGATCCTTGTAAACATTCTGCCTGCCAAGTGGCGCAATGGGTTGCTGCTGCTGGCCAGCTACCTGTTTTACGCCAGCTGGGGCAAACGCTACTGCGTGCTGCTGCTGTTTGTCACCGGGGTGGTGTATATTGCCGGGCTGCTGCTGGAAAAAAAGCGCCGGAAATGGGTGTTTCTCCTGGGCCTTCTGGGCACCCTGGGGGGACTGCTGCTGTATAAGTATGCAAACTTTGTGCTGTCCACCGGAAACACCTTGCTTCAGACTCTGGGGCTGGGGCAGCCGCTGCCGGGGCTGTGCCTGGCCATGCCGGCGGGCATCTCCTTTTTTACCTTCCAGGCGGCGGGGTATCTCATCGATGTATATCAGGGAAAGTATCCCGCGGAGCGCAGCTTTTTAAGGCTGGCCCTCTTTGTCTCTTTCTTTCCCCAGATTCTGTCCGGCCCCATCGGCCGGGGGGATCAGCTGCTGCCCCAGTATGAACACCCCCAAAAGCCCACCTATGACCAGCTGCGCCATGGGCTTCTGGTCATGACCTGGGGCTTTTTCCTGAAGCTCATGCTGGCGGACCGGGCGGCGATCCTGGTAAACACGGTTTACGGGGCTTACAAAGACTATGCGGGCATCTGCCTGGTCTTTGCCACCCTGGTCTATGCCCTGCAAATCTACTGCGACTTTGCGGGCTACTCCTACATGGCCATCGGCGGGGCCCGGATGCTGGGGATCGAGCTGCCCAAAAACTTCGACACCCCCTATTTTGCCCAGTCCGTTCAGGAATTCTGGCGGCGGTGGCACATCTCCTTAAGCACCTGGTTCCGGGACTATGTGTACTTCCCCTTAGGGGGGAGCCGGTGCTCCAAAATTCAAAAATACCGGAATATTTTCATCGTCTTCCTGGTCAGCGGCCTGTGGCACGGGGCCATGTGGTCCTTTGTGCTGTGGGGGGCCATTCACGCCCTGTATCAGATCGTGGGGGCCCTGACAAAGCCCGCCCGGGAACAGGCCCTGAATGCCCTGCACGTCAACCGGGACAGCGGCAGCTACCGGCTGTTCCGGATGCTCTGCACCTTTGTACTGGTGGACTTTGCCTGGCTGTTCTTCCGGGCGGAGGGCCTGGGCAACGCCTTTGCCATGCTCCGGTGGATCATCACGGAGCTGCGGCCCACGGAGCTGGTGGGGGAGGCTTTCTATGCCATGGGCCTGGACCGGCCGGATTTCTGGGCCCTGCTGGTCTTTACCGGGGTGCTGGTGCTGGTGGATGTGCTGCGCTACCGGGGGGTCAGCCTCTGGGGCTGGTATCAGAAGCAGAACTGGCTCTTCCGGGAGCTGGGTCTGGCGGCGGTGATGCTGCTGATCGTGACTTACGGTGTATGGGGGAACGGCTTTGATGCGTCCAGTTTTATCTATTTTAAATTCTAAAGTTTTCCGGCGGGTCGTCAGCGTCTTGGTGCTGCTGGCCCTGGTGTCGGGGTGTACGGTGTTCCTGGGCCAGATGTTTCAGATGGAGCGGGGAGCCCGGACCCGGAGCTTTTTCACCCAGGATACCGAGTATGACGTGCTGTTTTACGGCTCCAGCCATGTGACCAACGGCATTTACCCCATGTACCTCTGGGAGTCCATGGGCATCCCCTCTTACAATCTGTCGGGCCACGGCTGCCGGCCCTCTATGGCCTATTGGCTTTTAAAAATGACCCTGCCCTACCACAAGCCCAAGGCGGCGGTGCTGGATGTGCTCTTTAGCTGGGAGGAAAACTCCGAGCTGACGGTGTCTTTGGCCCACAATATTTTAGACCCTTTCCCCGCGTCCATCACCAAGACCCAGGCCATTCTGGATTTGTATGCCGGGGAAGCCCAGCGGGGGGAGCTGTTGTTTCCCCTGGATGTGTACCACAACCGGTGGAAGGAGCTGGACAGCGCCATGGTTCAGGCCCTGGGGGAACCGGTGATGCCTCTGACGGAAAAGGGAGCGGAGAGCCGGGTCACGGTGGAGCCTTGCCGGGAAAGCTATCTTCTGGCGGAGCACCAGGAGCAGGTGGAGGACTTTACCCGGGAGATGGGCTATGTGGTCAAGTTCATTGAACTGTGCCAGGAAAATGGCATTGTGCCCGTCATCACCTATCTGCCCTGCAAGACCAGCCGTTGGAGCCAGATGTGCTGCAACCGCACCATGGCCATTGCCCGGGACATGGGGGCCCTGACCCTGGACTTGGAATATGAGAACCCCTTAAACGACTTGACGGACTGGGCCGACGGCCCGGACCATGTAAACCCCGCCGGGGCCCTGAAGCTGACGGCGGCGGTGGGAAGTTTCCTCCGGGAACAGCTATCGTTACCGGACCGGCGGCAGGAAGCGGCCTATGGGGATTGGCAGCAGGATTTGGAAAGCTATTATAAAACCCAGGAAGCCAAAATGGCAGAAGTGGACACCCCGGAAAAGGTGCTGACCTTGGCCGCCCTGCCCGGCTTCCGGGCAACGCTGGAGCTGGCCCCGGGCTATGAAAACGACCTGTTGACCGCCCAAATCCAGGAACTGGGCAGCCGGGGGGCCCTGGAAGAGGCCCAAAGCCCGGATTTTGACGCCCTGCGTCTGACGGTCCGGAATGCCGGGGGAGAAACGGTACTGTGCAGGACCTGGAACAAGGCGCTGCTGGGGGAAGGAGGGAACCCATGACGAGATTTTTAAAGCGGGCCGTCAGTGTTCTGGTGCTGCTGGCCCTGGTGTGCTCCGGGGTACTCTTTCTCACCCGGGCCCTGGCCATGACCGAGGGGCCGGAAAAGAACGGCAGCTTTTTAAAAGAGGACCGGGACTATGACGTGCTGTTTTTCGGCTCCAGCCATGCGGTCAACGGCATTTACCCCATGGAGCTGTGGAAGGACTACGGCATCACCTCCTACAATCTCTCCGGCCACGGCGCGGGACTGGCCGCCAGCTACTGGACCATGCGTCTGGCAACCCACTACCGCAAGCCCCGGGTGGCGGTGCTGGATGTGCTCTTTGCCCAGTCCGGCACCACGGAAATGGAAATCGGTCTTGCCCACGAGCTGTTAGACCCCTTCCCCCTGTCCCGGGAGAAGATTCTGGCGGTCCGGGACCTTTACCCCAGCAAGGCCCAGCAGGCGGAGCTGTTGTTTCCCTTTGACGTATACCACAACCGCTGGAAAGAACTGGACGGAGACATGGTCCGCCGGGGCCTGACCGGCCAGGTGGAGCGGTCCCATCAGAAGGGGGCCCAGGCCCGGGTGGAGGTGCAGCCTCTGGATGCCACGCCTCTGATCCCCAAAACCCAGAAAATGGAGCAGAAGACCCTGGGCCTGCACTACATCGAGCAATTCATCCGCTACTGTCAGGAACAGGATATGGTCCCGGTGCTGACCTACATTCCCTGTGAGATCTCCCAGGAATGGCAGGAAAGCTGCAATGCCGCCCTGGCCCTGGGAAGGGATCTGGGGGCGCTGGTGCTGGACATGCAGTATATGGACCTGCTGGACAACGAAACCGACTGGTATGACCAGGGAGGCCACGTGAACCCCCTGGGGGCCCGGAAGATCACCGCCTGCCTGGGGGATTTTCTGAAAACCGCCCTGGACCTTCCGGACCACCGGCAGGAGGTGGCTTGGCAGCGGGACTATGAGGCGTATCAGGCAGAGCTCACGGAAAAATACACCACCCTGGAGACCCTGCCCCAGTTTTTGGCCCTGGCCGCCTTGGCAGAGCACCCCCTGGAGCTGACCTGGGCTCCGGGCACCGACCCCGGGGAACTGCCTGAAAAGCTTTTAGACCGGCTGGGCAGCCGGGTCACGGTGCTGGAAGAGCCGGGGAAAACCGACATCACCGTCAGCGTTCCGGGCATCGTCCAAAAAAGCTTCTCCTGGGGCATCCGGGAAGAGGCATAAAGCGAGGAAGATTTTTTGAAAAAACCGAATATGGAAAAACTGCTGCCCGGGTTCACCATGACCCGGGCGGGTCTTATGGTACTGGGGGCGGCCATCGCCTCCTTTGGCCTTTACAACGTCCACCAGCAAAGCGGCATCACCGAAGGGGGCGTTCTGGGCACGGTGCTGCTCCTGCACCACTGGCTGGGCCTGCCCGCCTCCGTCATCACCCCGATTCTGGATCTGAGCTGCTACATTCTGGCCCTGAAAATCCTGGGCCCGGACTTCATCAAGTGGTCCGTTGCCTCCACCCTCTGCGTTTCCGGCTTTTTTAGGCTATGGGAATGCTGGCCGCCCATGCTGCCGGACCTCTCCGGCCACCCCCTGACGGCGGCGGTGCTGGGGGCCCTGTTCGTAGGCGTCGGCGTGGGCCTGGTGGTCCGCCAGGGCGGCTCCTCCGGCGGCGACGATGCCCTGGCCCTGTCCATCGCCAAAGCCACCCACATCCGGATTTCCCAGGCCTATTTGTTCACCGATTTAACGGTCCTCCTGCTGTCCCTGACCTACATCCCCTTCCGCCGCATCGCCTATTCCCTGATCACCGTCACCATCTCCTCCTGGCTCATTGATCTTTTTCAGATGAAAAAATAAAAACCTATTGACAAGATAGGTTTTTAGGAGTATGATGTGGCAAACGGAAAACCAGCCCCCGTTGGCCCCGTTTTATGATACGGCCCAACACCCGGAACGTGGCGGGCGGCTAATAATAGCCGCCCCTACGATACATTTGTTACAAATACCATATATTTAACGTGTCTATCATTGCTTTGTGTTTCAAAAAATGTGGAAAACGTGGTACATTACCGTAGGGGCGGCAACCTGCCGCCCGCCACGTATCGAATACAACCTGTTCGGTTGAATGGTACTACCTAATATACGGAACCAAATGTAGCGGCGATGATTCATCGCCACTCCAGCCCCGCCAGGGGCTGGCTCCGTTGGACGATACAAACACGAATGTACCACGATTCCGGCCCTGCGGGCCGGTTGGCGGCAGATTGCCGCCGCTACAGTGGGGGTACCATATTTCGGGTCGTACCATTCACCCCCACAGGTTATACATCCAACGTGGCGGGCGGCAGGTTGCCGCCCCTACAATATATCTGTTCCGTCCTACAAAAATTTTTCCCGGAAAGGAAGATCATCATGTCCAAAATCTACACCTCTGCCGACCAGCTCATTGGCCGCACGCCCCTGTTGGAGCTTACAAACATCGAAAAAGCGGAACACCTGGAAGCCACCGTTCTTGCCAAGCTGGAATACCTGAATCCGGCCGGGTCTGTAAAGGACCGGATCGCCAAGGGCATCATTGATGAGGCGGAAAAATCCGGGGCCTTGAAGCCTGGGGCCACCCTTATTGAGCCTACCTCCGGCAATACGGGCATCGGCCTGGCCTCCGTGGCGGCGGCCCGGGGGTATAAGCTCATTATCGTCATGCCGGACTCCATGAGCGTGGAGCGCCGCCAGCTGATCAAGGCCTACGGTGCCGAGCTGGTGCTCTCCGAAGGGGCCAAGGGCATGGCGGGAGCCGTGGAAAAGGCCCGGGAGCTGGCCGCCCAGATTCCCGGCAGCTTCATCCCCGGCCAGTTCACCAACCCCGCCAACCCCAAGACCCATTTTGAGACCACGGGTCCGGAAATCTACGAGGATACCGACGGCAAGGTGGATATTTTCGTTGCCGGTGTGGGCACCGGCGGCACGGTGACCGGCGTGGGCGAATACCTGAAGAGCAAGAACCCCCAGACCAAAGTGGTGGCCGTGGAGCCTGCAGGTTCTCCCCTGCTGTCCCAGGGCAAGGCCGGTCCCCATAAAATCCAGGGCATCGGTGCCAACTTCGTCCCCCATGTGCTGAACACCCAGGTCTATGACGAGGTCATCCCCGTGGCCGATGCCGATGCCTTCGCCGCCGGTCGGCTGGTGGGCTACAAAGAGGGTGTCCTGGTGGGCATCTCCTCCGGCGCCGCTCTGTGGGCCGCCATGACCCTGGCCAAACGCCCGGAAAACAAGGGCAAAACCATCGTCGTCCTCTTCCCCGACACCGGCGACCGGTACCTGTCCACCCCGCTGTTTGCCGAGGATTGATCAAAAAAACGCTTCCCACCACCGGGAAGCGTTTTTATTTGACGCGAATAGGACCTTTTGGGTCAAAGGGAACCACTGTCAGGATCGCTCGATCATCCAAAGTCCATATAGGCTGCATCCAACCGGATATCCCCCTTTTTGACCTTCTCCCAGGAAAATTCTCCCGCCAGTTCTTTGGCGGATATGGGGGCGGCTGTAGACAGCAGACCGGCGGTGCAGCCCAGAAGGCCCAGGAGGGCTTCCGGGGACATTTTCTGGCGGATGGCGCCCATGTCCATATCCCGGTCCCGTTTGCTCAGGCGGCGGCCGTCGGGGGATAGCAGCATGGGGACGTGGGCATATTCCGGGTGAGGAAAGCCAAAGAGCTCCTGCAGATACATCTGCCGGGGAGCGGAGCTCAAAAGGTCCGAGCCCCGGACCACCTCGGTGATGCCGGCCTCGCCGTCGTCTACGGTGACCGCCAATTGGTAGACGTAGACCCCGTCGGCCCGGCGGACCACCATGTCTCCGCAGTCCCGGGATAGATTGCTTTCATAGTGGCCCTGGATCTTGTCCTCCAGGCGCCAGAGCCGGTCCGGCACCCGGACACGCCAGGCGGGATTTCTGTCAAAGCGTTCCCGCTGCTCCTTTGTCAGGTTCCGGCAGGTGCCGGGGTAGACGTAGGTGCCGTCGCTTAAATGGGGGGCGTTGACGCTGTGGAGCTGGCTCCGGGTGCAGTAGCAGGGGTAGAGCAGGTTCTCCTCCAGAAGCCGTTCAAAATACCGGTCATACACGGCGCTTCGCTGACTCTGGGGCGCCGTCTCCCGGTCCCACAGAAGGCCCAGCCATTGTAGGTCCTGCCGCAGGATCTCCCCGTATTCAAGGCTTGTCCGCTGGGTGTCCAGGTCTTCCATCCGCAGCACCATTTCCCCGCCCCGGGATTTGACGGACAGCCAGGCCATGAGGGCCGAAAACACGTTTCCCAAGTGCATCCGGCCCGAGGGGGTGGGGGCAAAGCGGCCCACGGGTGTTATCTGATCCATAAATACCACCACCAGAACAGCCCCGCAATGGCCAAAAGCTCCAGGGCAATGGCGAATTTCAGGCCGATGTAGGACTTTTTCTCCTTTTTAGGAGGTTCCTCCACCTGCCGCAGGGCTTCTTCGATTTCCGCCCCAGGGTTCCAGAGCTTGATATCCTCGTCCTCATTCTCCTGGGTATAGCTTTTGGACAGAGGCTCCCGGTCCTCCCCGTCCCAATCCACGGTGTCAAACGTCCCACTTAAATCCAGGTCCTCCAGCGCTTCCCCTTCTTCACCCTCCTCCTGCTCCTCCGCCGCCAACAGCTCTCGCTGCAGCCGCTCCAATTCCTTCCTGGGATCATCAAACACAGGCCCTTCCTCCTCCGTAATTTTTTCCTATCATACCCGAATTAGGCCGGATTGTAAAGAGAAATCCGCCGGGAGATTTGGAGTTGACAATGATTGAAAACGCCCGCCTTGACTTTTGGGCGGGGCGTGGTATAATATGAATAGAAAGAGCATTGCCGATAAGCGGCCTGCTCAGTTCAAGTTGTCTTTAGGAAAACCTTAGAAACCGTCACTTTGCAGAGTGGCGGTTTCTGCTTTTCACGGTGATCGTTATGGTATAAATACCAATATGTATGGTCAGCGTAATCGGCACAGTGCTCACCCCCTTTCAGGAGTGTAGCAGACCGCCTATCCGTATTATGGCAATGCTCTTGGCCCCAGGTGGGGCCGGGACTATTCTATCAGTAACGAAAGCTTTTGTCAAACCAAGTCGATGGAAATTTTGCAAAAAAGCCCGCCTTGACTTTTGGGCGGGGCGTGGTATAATATGGGTAGAAAGAGCATTGCCGATAAGCGGTTGGCTCGGTTCTGGTTCTATATTACCTTAGAAACCGTCACTGGCCAGAGTGGCGGTTTCTGCGTTTTACAGTGATCGTAATGGTATAAAAACCAATATGTACAGTCAAAGTAATCGGCACGGCTCTCACCCCCTTTCAGGAGTGTAGCCAACCGCCTATCCGTATTATGGCAATGCTCTTGGCCCCGGGTGGGGCCGGGACTATTCTACCAACAACGGCAGTCTTTGTCAAACCAAGTCGAGGAAAATTTTGCAAAAACGCCTGCCTTGACTTTTGGGCGGGGCGTGGTATAATATGAATAGAAAGAGCATTGCCGATAAGCGGCCTGCTCAGTGTAACATTTTTCTAAAGATGCTTAGAAACCGTCACTTGGCAGAGTGGCGGTTTCTGCTTTTTACGGTGATCGTTATGGTATAAATACCAATATGTATGGTCAGCGTAATCGGCATAGTGCTCACCCCCTTTCAGGAGTGTAGCAGACCGCCTATCCGTATTATGGCAATGCTCTTGGCCCCGGGTGGGGCCGGGACTATTCTATCAGTAACGAAAGCTTTTGTCAAACCGATAATGAAAATGACTGCAATTGTCAATTTTTACAACACGGGCGTGGCCGTTCTTCCGGTCACGCCCGTGTTGTATTTGTTTCGCCTTTACGCCGTATACTGGGAGAAGGGGATGAAGCTGATTTTGACGGTGCTGTCCAGCAGGTTCTGTTCCGTGGTTTCGCCTACCTCGGTGTCTACGCTTTCCAGGGCATCCTGGGCCCATTCGGGGTTCTTGGTGTAGAACCAGGGGTTCTTTTCGTCCTTGGCGGCATCAAACACCAGGGCATCCTGGAACTGGAGGCTGCCGTTTTCCAGGCGGTACAGGTTGTAGCCGTAGCTGGCGGCACCATTGGTGCCCCGGTTCAGGATCAGGCCGTCGGAGGTCAGCTGGTAGGTACTGCGCTCCATGGCGTCAATGACCTGGGTCTCCTGGCCGTCTTTCACGGTATACATGGCGTAGATCAGCCCCTCGTCCACGGAGCCCACCATCAGCTCGGACACGCCGTCGCCGTCCACATCGTCCATGACGTAGCCTACTTTGTCCACATCCCCCACCATGCCTACCAGGTAGTTAAGACCCCGGTCCATGTATTCCTGGGGGCCAAAGCCCTGGAGCAGGGCATCAAAATAGCCGTCCAGAATTTCACCGTACAGAGGCTTTGCGGTGACCACGGGAACCTCGGTAGGGGCCTGGGTAGTCTCCGTAGGGGCCTCCGTTACCGGGGCAGTCTCCTGGGTTTCCGGGGCGGTGGTTTGCGCGGAAGGGTTGCTGCCGCAGGCAGCCAAGCTCAAAAGCATTGCGAATATCAAAAGCAGTACTGACAATTTTTTCATATCCTTGCATCCTTTCACCATAGTTTCTACCACAATATCACCCTTTTTCCGGAATGTCAAGAAGTCCGGCCCAATATTAAAAAAAGATTATTATTTTGCTGCCGCCGCAAAAAAAGCACCTCTATTTTGCGGCAAACAGCATTGACGTTGCCCTGGGAAACTGCTAGAATATTCCCGTAAGCAAGGCAGTAAAAAGCGGAGCTATTAAGGAAGGAGGTTCCCAATTGAACGTTTCTGCTTCTGTCTGGCTGGTGCTTCTCATCCTTTTTGTAGTGGCAGAGGGGGCCTCGGTGTCGCTGGTGTCCATCTGGTTTGCGGCGGGCGCCCTGGTGGCGGCCCTGGCGGCGCTGCTGGGTGCCGGAGGGCTGACCCAAACGGTGCTGTTCTTCGCCGTCAGCGGTGTGCTGCTGGCCCTGCTTAGGCCTCTTCTTAAAAAGTATGTGAACCCCAAGATCCAGAAAACAAATGTAGATGCCCTGGTAGGGCAAACCTGTACGGTCACGGAGGAGATCGACGATCTGGCCCCCTCGGGTCAGGTAAAGGTCGGCGGCATGGTCTGGACGGCCAGAAGTGCCACGGGCGAGAAGATCCCCGCCGGAACCATCGTTACCGTCGCTTCTGTGGAGGGTGTGAAGCTGCTGGTTTCCCCCGCCGCCGTGCCGGAATCCGTCAAATCATAAGGAGGAAAATCATATGCCCTTTGTATTACTTGCCATTGTCATTCTGCTGTTCGTCATTATCATCACCAATATCTCCGTGGTCCAGCAGTCCCGGGCCTATGTTGTGGAGCGGCTGGGTGCCTTCCACAGCGTGTGGGGCGTGGGTATGCACTTCAAGGTCCCCTTCATTGACCGGGTGGCCCGGAAAGTCAGCCTGAAAGAACAGGTCCTGGACTATCCCCCCCAGCCCGTCATCACCAAGGACAACGTGACCATGCAGATCGATACCGTTGTCTACTTCCAGATCACCGACCCCAAGCTCTACTGCTACGGCGTGGAGCAGCCCATGATGGCCATGGAGACCCTGACCGCCACCACCCTGCGAAACATCATCGGCGATCTGGAGCTGGACCAGACCCTGACTTCCCGCGACGTGGTCAACACCAAAATGCGCTCCATTCTGGACGAGGCCACCGACCCCTGGGGCATCAAGGTCAACCGGGTAGAGCTGAAGAACATCCTGCCTCCTGCGGACATTCAGAACTCCATGGAGAAGCAGATGAAGGCCGAGCGTGACCGCCGTCAGTCCATCCTTCAGGCCGAGGGCCAGAAGAAGTCCGCCATCCTCATTGCCGAGGGCGAAAAGGAATCCGCCATTCTGAAGGCCTCCGCCGAAAAGGAAGCCGCCATTCTCCGGGCCGAGGCCGAGAAGCAGGCCGCCATTCTGAAGGCCGACGGCGAAGCCCAGGCCATTCTGTCGGTGCAGCAGGCCCTGGCCGACTCCATCGCCATGCTGAACGAAAAGGCCCCCAACGACAGCGTACTGCGTCTCAAGGCCATTGAGGCCATGCAGAAGGTTGCCGACGGCCAGGCCACCAAGATCATCATCCCCAGCGAAATGCAGGGTCTGGTGGGTCTTGCTAACGGCATCGTCGAAGGAACCAAGTAATGCCATCCGCCGCCGTGGGTAACGGCGGCGGTTTCTAAAAGGAGCGTTCATTATGGACAATCGTTTTGTAAAAATCTATTCCCAGGGTTTTGTAGGGACTATGGAAATCTGGGTAGACACCAAAACCGGGGTCAACTACCTCTTCCGGCAAAGCGGCTACGGTGGCGGCCTGACGGTGCTGGTGGACCGGGATGGGAAGCCCGTTGTGTCGGCATTGCCTGTTCAGGAGGCATAAACCCTTCGACCGGTTCTCCAAGGATTTCCGAAAATCAAACATTTTCCCGGCGGCTTTCCACATTCTTTTGCGGAAGCCGCCGGTTTTTGCGGCTTTTCGGGGGATTTTTCACCGACCCGAAATTCTTGATTTTTGCGGAATTTCTCTTATAATAGCCCCATTCACAGGCAAAACCGCCGAAAAGCGATAGAGAAATCGCGGAATGCCAGAGAGGAATGGTGTTTTTGCGGCGGTTTTTGTTTTTTATTCCGGGGGTTCTTCTGGGGGCGCTGCTGTGTCAGAGCGTCTTCGCCACCAATTATCTCATCAATGACGGGGGCCGGACCTACGCCTGCACCCTGTACCCCGGCACCGCCCGGGGGGCGCTGGCGGCGGCGGGGGTGGAGCTGGGGCCCCGGGACGGCTACACCCGGGAGAAGGACACCATCACCGTCCGCCGGGCGCCCATGGTGGAGCTTCTGTACCACGGGGAAAGCCGGATGCTCCCCCTGGGCCGGGAGACCGCCGGGGAATTTTTAAAGCGCCAGGGCATCACCCTGGGCCCCGGGGACCGGCTGAGCTGCCCCCAGGAGACCCTGCTGCGCCCCGGTACGGTGCTGCGGGTGGATCTCATTGAGAGCCGGGAGGAGACCTTCGTCCGGGAGCTTCCCTTTGAGACCCAGGTCTGCGCCGCCCCCAACCTGCCCCGGGGCACCCGGCAGACCCTGACCCAAGGGAAAAACGGGACCCTGCTGTGCCGGGCCTGGGTGACCTACGTCAACGGCGTGGAGGCGGAACGGGAAATCCTGGAGGAGCGGCAGACCGCCGGGCCGGTAAAGGAGATCATTGCCCAGGGCTGCGGCCCGGAGCATCCCAGCCCCCGGGGGTTGGAAATCGGAGACGGGGTGATTTCTCTTCCCACGGGAGAACGGCTGACCTATACCAAGGTGGACTACGTCCGGGCCACGGCCTACACCCACACGGACCAGGGCTGCACCACCACCACCGCCACCGGCACCACCGTCCGCCGGGGCACCGTGGCGGTAGACCCCCGGTACATCCCCTACGGCACCCGCATGTTCATCGTGGCCTCCGACGGCAGCTTCCTATACGGCCTGGCCCAGGCCGAGGACTGCGGCGGCGACATCAAAGGGGACCGGATGGACCTGTATTTCCCCACCTACGAAGACTGCATCACCTTCGGCCGCCGGCGATGTACCGTGTATTTTCTTGGATAACGGTTGCAAAAACAGGGGGGCGTGTGGTATGATGGGGGGGAAAGTTGACAGTTGACAGTGGACAGTTGACAGTTTTTTTGAATTGACAATGGACAATCGACAATTGGGGAAAAAGTTGACAGTTGACAGTTTACAGTTGACAGTTCTGCGGTTTGGCAGGGTGGCTGCGTTTGCTCATACGGTGTAAAAAACGGGCGTTTTTGAAAAGCGTAGGTTGAACCAGGGCACACATCAGCGAAACCGTAGGGAACGGCCTGTGTGCCGTTCCGGGGACGTTGCAATTATAACCCGTGCGGATGAATGGAACCGCGCAAAACCTTCCCCTTCGGGGAAGGGGGACCGCCGTAGGCGGTGGATGAGGCGCGGTACAGCGTTTTCCATTGTAGGAACAATAGGCGCAGAGGTAAAACATATCGAAAACGCACCCTTGGCTCTCCCTTTGGGAGAGCTGTCACCGCAGGTGACTGAGAGGGCCTTGGAGCGTTTTTTGAATGATTACGTCCACCTAAATCATCAACGTTGACCCTCTCAGTCTCGGCTTTGCCGAGCCAGCTCTCCCACAGGGAGAGCCAAGAGGACGTTTCTACGGATTCGCCTACTGTTTCTAGAATGTTTTACGCCGCCCCGCGGTCCTCATCAGGCTCGCCCAGGCGAGCCAGCTTCCCCCGGGGGAAGCTCTTGCTGCGTGTCGGTGGGCCTCCGGTGGAATCTGGCGGGGATATATTCGGGGCGTTCCCGGAACGGCACATAGGCCGTTCCCTACATCCTTTAACGGATGGGTCGAAATGAACAACGTTGGTCGCCCCAATAACTGTCAACTGTCCACTGTCAACTGACAGAATTGTTCATTGTCAATTTTCTCATACACACATACAAGGAGAATTTATGGTAAACGTCTGTGATATTCAAATTATGAAGCCGCTTTTGGCGGAGCATGGGTTTCGGTTTTCCAAGGCCAAGGGGCAGAATTTTCTGATCGCCCCCTGGGTGCCGGCTTCTATTGCCCAGGAGGCGGGGGTGGATGAAACCGCCGGGGTGCTGGAGATCGGGCCCGGGATCGGGCCGCTGACCCAGCAGCTTTGTCTGCGGGCGGGGAAGGTCTGCGCCGTGGAGGTGGATACCCGGCTGCAGCCCATTCTGAAGGAGACCCTGGCTCCCTTTTCCAATGTGGAGATCCTCTGGGGGGATGTGCTGAAGCTGGACATTCCCAAACTGGTGGCGGAAAAATTCCCGGGGCTGCGGCCCATGGCCTGTGCCAATCTGCCCTACTACATCACCACCCCCATTCTCTCTGCCCTTTTGGAGGCGGAGTGCTTTGAGTCCGTCACGGTCATGGTGCAAAAAGAGGTGGCCCAGCGGATCGCCGCCGCCCCGGGGACGGAGGACTACGGGGCCTTCTCCGTGTTCTGCCAGTATTATACCCAGCCGGAGCTGCTTTTTGACGTGCCCCCCAACTGCTTTCTGCCCCAGCCCAAGGTGACTTCCGCCGTGATCCAGCTGCGGCGGCGGGAAGAAAAGCCCTGGGATATTCAGGATACGTCTGTTTTCTTCCGGGCGGTGCGGTCCAGCTTTGCCATGCGCCGGAAGAAGCTGTCCAACGGTCTGGCCTCCGGCTTTCCGGAGCTGGGGAAGGCCGGGGCGGAGGAACTTCTGGCCCAGTGCGGTTTTCCCGAAAACGTCCGGGGGGAGACCCTGGGCATTGCCGAGTTTGCCATGATCGCCAACGCCATTGCGGGCAGAAAGAGAGATACCAAATGATCGAGATTTTATTCCTGGATTTGGATGACACCATTCTGGACTTCCACAAGGCCGAGCGTCTGGCCATTGCCAAGACCCTCACCGCCTTTGATTTGGAGCCCACGGAGGAAATTCTCAACCGCTACCACGACATCAATCTGATGCACTGGCAGATGCTGGAGCGGGGAGAGCTGACCCGGCCCCAGGTGCTGACCGGAAGGTTTCGGATGCTCTTTGAGGAGCTGGGCCGTCAGGTGGATGCCCAGGCCGTGGCAAAGGTCTATGAGCGGAATCTTGGCATCGGCCACTATTTCCTCCCCGGGGCCCTGGAGGCGGTGCAGACCCTGCAAAAGCATTACCGGCTCTTTCTGGCCAGCAACGGCACCGCCACGGTGCAGCACAGTAGGCTCACCAGCGCCGGGCTGTACCCCTATTTTGAAAAGGTCTTCGTCTCCCAGGAGCTGGGCTACAACAAGCCCGCCAAGGAATTTTTCCGGGCCTGCGCCGCCCAGATCCCCGGCTTTGCCCCGGAAAAGGCCCTGATGGTGGGCGACAGCCTGTCCTCGGACATCTTAGGCGGCATCAACGCAGGGCTCTCTACCTGCTGGGTAAACCCCCATCACAAGCCCCACCCGGAGAACATCACCCCGGACTATCAAATCGAGGCCCTGTCCCAGCTGCCGGAGCTGCTTCAAAAAATCAATCAGGAGGATGCGCAATGAGCGAGCTTTGCCCCATTCACCATGTAGCCATTGAGGTCCGGGACCTGGACACCGCCCTGGCCTTTTTTCAGAATGTATTCGGCATGACCGTAACCCGGACCGCCGGGCCCCAGGATGCCCCGGACAATGTGTGGCTGGACGGCGGCGTGCAGCTGTGCCGGGTGGAGGAGCTGAAGGCAGACTGCGGTCGGATCAACCACCTGTCCTTCCACTGCACGGATTTAGAGGGTGTCCTGGCCCGGGCCGCCCAATACGGGGCCCAGCCCATCCCGGGAAAGGCCCGCCACTGGTTCTCCGCCCTGGGCATTCCCTTTGAAATGAAATAAGGCGACACCGTTACATGGGCATTTACTGCGCTTTTGCCTGATAGGAAGCGGTAATGCTGTTCTGACCTTCCATTTTTTGAAGCCCCGCAGCAGTATATAATTCTATTTCTGCCTTGGCATCCTTATCGACTACGACCATCAGTTGATGCGGCCTGTTCAATTCTATTGCCTTTACCAGCAATGCCAGTTCATAACCTTGCTGCAGTGCATCCGGCCTTATAAACAAATCAAAGATCTCATTGACCTCATGGCAGCACTGTACATCCAAATATCCCTGAACCTGCCCGTCTTTTATGGCCAGCAGAACTCTGAAACGGTCCTGCGCCGATAAAATCCGCTGGGCTGTCCAATAGGTGTCAGCGTTATGAAGATCACAGTACTGCTTTTTCCATTTTTCTGAAAGCAGTTCTATCGGACCGGTCGATACCTTCGGCGTCGGTCCGGTCAGGATCATTTTCTGCTGTTCCGGATCAAATGCCGCCCCTCTCATCTTAAGCGGTCGAAAAATCGCTGCGTTTAACGGATTAAAGACAAAATCCATATGGTATCCGCAATAGTTCTTCTCCATATAGGAAAGCATTTCCGTAAACGCTTTTTCTTCTTTGGTAAATCCGATGATCATCTCGATATATCGGTCATCCGGGAGGATCAACCAGGAAAAGAGCCCCACAGTCGTTCCATTTTCTGAAACAGCAAAAATAGATTTGTCTTTCGCCTGTAAAGAACGATATAGATTCTCCTTGTCATAAGTGAAATGCGGATCGGAATAGAATGGGTGCTCAGCCAGTTCACCGATAAAAGCCTCATATTCCTCCAATGAATGTATTTCCTGAATCATTTTTACAGCTCCATTTCAATATACATGATATTGGACAGAAACCTAAAATAACCGCAAGCTATCAAAACGATGACTTGCGGTTTTTTCAGTTGTTCCGAACCGGTAGTGCCCCTGGGGCCCACTTCGTTTCCCTATAAGACGGAGCACTGGGGGTCTGGGATGTGCCTTTTTACAATTCGATGGCCTCCATGTCCTCCGGGACGAAGACACGGCCAGAGTAGACGGTTTTGGCCTCCCGGGTCATGCGGTCCTTTCGGTCCGGGCCGTAGTCCTCGGTGTGGTAGAGCACCAGATTCTTTACTTGCAGCCGGTTTGCCAGCTCCGCCGCGTCCAGACTGGTGACGTGGCTGCGGGCATAGGGCTGGTAGCGCTCCCGGTCCTCATACAGGCAGTAGGCCTCGCTGAAGAGCCACTTGGCCCCCCGGGCGTAGCCTTCCGTGGATTCTTTCACCGGCTCGTCTCCCGCGAAGCAGACCTGGCCCCCCTGGGGCAGGTCCAGCTGGAAGCCGAACTGCTTCATCTTCTTGGAACCAATGTCAAAGGTCTGGATGGAGAAGCCCCCCAGGTCCAGCTTTTCCCCGTCGGTGACCTCCCGGAAAAGGATTTGGCTGTCAAAGTATTTGGTCATCTTCTTTCCCAGGATCATCTCGCAGATGGTCCGGACCTGGGATAAAGTCTCCCGGCAGCCCGCCACGGTGAAGGTGCCGGTATAGCCCTGCTCCGCCATGGCCGTGGCCACCGCCCGGATGACCCAGGGGGTGCCCAGGATGTGGTCGGAATGGCTGTGGGTCACAAACATGGCCCCAATGGAGGTCACAGGCACCCCCAGCTTGTGGAGCCGCACCAGGATTTCATTTCCCCCGCCGGCATCCACCAGCAGCTTCCGGTCCCCTTCCTCCAGCAGGAAGCAGGTATTATAACGTTCCAGCACCAGGGCGCAGCCGGTGCCTAAAAATGTTGCTTTCATGGTATTCTCCTTTGCAGATGCGAAATTGTCCCCCGGGCGGCAGGTTGCCGCCGCTACAGCTGCTTCGTCCACGGTACACGCAAATGTAGCGGCGATGATTCATCGCCATCCAGCCCCGGCGAGGGGCTGGCTCCGTGGGATGCTACGGATACGAACGTCCAACGAGTGGCCTTACGGCCAATGGCGGCAGATTGCCGCCGCTACAGTGGGG
>CAKTNS010000017.1 GCA_934589225.1 uncultured Oscillospiraceae bacterium | reverse complement strand
TAAGCCTTCTCGCTCACACCGATGGTGATGTGAGTGGTTCTCTTATTGATCCGAACGAAACCACGACGGGATGCGATACGGCCGCGCTTCAGGATGGGGCCGGGGTTAGCGATCGCAGTGGAAACGTACAGGTTCTCAGCGTTCATTTCGTGGTTGTGCTCGGCGTTTGCCACGGCGCTCTTCAGCAGCTTGGCCATGGGCTCGCAAGCGGCCTTGGAGGTCTGGCTCAGGTACGCGGCAGCGGTCTTGACGTCCTGACCCCGGATCATGTCGCAAACCAGCTTCACCTTACGGGGAGACATCCGGACGTACTTTACATGTGCAAATGCTTCCATTTTCGTACCTCCTTACTTGGAATTGGCGGTCTTGCTGCCAGAGTGGCCCCGGAAGGTTCTGGTAGGCACGAACTCGCCCAGCTTGTGGCCGACCATATCCTCAGTGATATAGACGGGAACATGCTTCCGACCGTCGTGGACGGCGATGGTGTGACCAACGAAGGAGGGGAAAATGGTGGAGGCTCTGGACCAGGTCTTCAGAACCTTCTTTTCACCGGCCTTGTTCAGCTCTTCAACGCGCTTGTACAGCTCAGGAGCTACGAAAGGGCCCTTTTTGATACTTCTGCTCATTTCATTTCCTCCTTACTTGCTGTTTCTGCGCTTGATGATGAACTTGTTGGTGGGGTTCTTGCCCTTCCGGGTCTTATAACCCAGAGCAGGCTTGCCCCAAGGAGTGACAGGGCCGGGGCGTCCGACAGGAGCGCGGCCCTCGCCGCCGCCGTGAGGATGGTCATTGGGGTTCATGACGGAGCCACGGACGGTGGGACGGATACCCATGTGACGGGTACGGCCGGCCTTGCCGATGTGGACATTCTCATGATCCAGGTTGCCAACCTGACCGATGCAGGCGGTGCAGTTCATCCGAACATAGCGAACTTCGCCGGAGGGCAGTCTGACCTGAGCCAGCTCGCCTTCCTTGGCCATCAGCTGGGCAGCGGTACCGGCGGAGCGGACCAGCTGAGCGCCGTGGCCGGGCTGCAGCTCCACATTGTGGATCACAGTACCCACGGGAATGTTGGCGATGGGCAGGCAGTTGCCGGGCTTGATGTCGGCGGAAGCGGAGGAGACGACCTTGTCCCCGGCCTTCAGGCCGTAGGGAGCCAGGATGTAGCTCAGGGTCTCGTCTTCGTACTTGATGAGGGCGATGAAAGCGGACCGGTTGGGGTCGTACTCAATGCGCTGCACGGTAGCGGGCATATCCAGCTTCTGGCGCTTGAAGTCGATAACACGGTACTTCCGCTTGTTGCCGCCGCCGCGATGGCGGACGGTGATGTGACCATAGCTGTTGCGACCTGCATTCTTCTTGAGGCTCTCAACCAGGCTACGCTCAGGTTTTGCCTTCTTGTCTACGCCGTCGAAAGCGGAAACGGTCATGTTTCTGCGGGACGGGGTATAAGGCTTAAAAGTTTTAATAGCCATTTGCGTTTCTCTCCTTTATTGAGATTGGTTTAGACCATGCCTTCGAAGAACTCGATGGTCTTGGAGTCAGCGGTCAGGGTGACAACAGCCTTCTTGTAGGCTGCCCGCTTGCCGGCGGGGTAAGCGCCGGTGCGCTTGACCTTGCCCTGCATCCGGATGGTGTTGACCTTGGCGACCTTCACACCGAAGACCTGCTCAACAGCAGCCTTGATCTCGGTCTTGTTGGCGTCAACGTCTACCATGAAGACGTACTTCTTATCAGCCACAGCCTCCATGGACTGCTCGGTGATAACGGGTCTTCTGATGATGTCATATACGTTCTTCATTACGCGAATACCTCCTGGATCTTCTGGAGTGCAGCCTGATCGACAACCAGCTTATCGGCGTGCAGCACGTCGTAGGTGTTCAGCAGGTTGGCGAAGGTAACTTCGCAGCCGGCGATGTTCCGGCCGGAACGGACAACGTTCTGGTCAGGAGCAGCGGTAACGACCAGGGTCTTGGAGGTGCAGCCCACAGCCTTCAGGAAAGCAGCGAATTCCTTGGTCTTGGGAGCTTCCATCTTGATCTCGTCGATGACGACCACAGCCTGCTCGTTGGCCTTGGCGGACAGAACGCTCTTCAGAGCCAGCCGCTTGGCCTTCTTGTTCAGGGTGTAGCTGTAATCCCGGGGCTTGGGAGCGAAAACGATACCGCCGTGAGTCCACTGGGGAGCGCGGGTAGAGCCCTGACGAGCCCGGCCGGTGCCCTTCTGCTTCCAGGGCTTGCGGCCGCCGCCGGAAACCTCAGCGCGGGTCAGAGCGCTCTGAGTGCCCTGCCGCAGGTTTGCCAGGTGGTTCTTGACCACTTCGTGGACAACAGCGCCGTTGGGATCAATGCCAAACACAGCTTCGGGCAGTTCGATCTCGCCAACCAGCTTGCCGGACATATTGTAAACATTCGTCTTAAGCATGATTTAAGATCTCCTTTCCTTAGCCTCTTGCGGAAGCCTTCTGGGGATTTCTGCCGGAAGCCTTCTGCGGGTTCTTGCTGATGCCGGTCTCCACGTTCTTGACGCGGTTGTTCTTGACGGTGTTGCGGATGTAAACAAGACCGCCCTTGGGGCCGGGGATGGCGCCGCGGATAACGATCATGTTCAGCTCTGCGTCAACCTTCACAACGTCCAGATTCTCGATGGTGACCTGGTCGCAGCCCATCTGGCCGGCGCCGATCTTACCCGGGAAAATACGGGACTGGTGAGAGGAAGCACCCATAGAACCGGCGTGACGGTGAACAGGGCCGCCGCCGTGGGTCATGGGGGTCCGTCCGGCGCCGTAGCGCTTTACAACGCCCTGGTAGCCGTGGCCCTTGGTGATGCCGGTCACGTCGATCTTGTCGCCGGCAGCGAAGGTGTCAGCCTTGACTTCGTCGCCGACGTTCATGTCAGCAGCGCCTTCCAGCTTGAACTCCTTCAGGTACTTCTTGGGGGCAACGCCAGCCTTCTTCAGGTGGCCTGCCTCAGGCTTGCTCAGCTTGTGCTCCTTGATGTCGCCAAAGCCAAGCTGGACGGCGGTGTAGCCGTCGGTCTCAACGGTCTTCTTCTGAGTGACAACGCAGGGGCCTGCTTCCACAACGGTAACAGGGATGACCTTGCCGCTCTCATCGAAGATCTGGGTCATGCCCACTTTTTTGCCGATGATTGCTTTTTTCATGGTTGAGTTTCTCCTTTTTTAGGTTATTGGTTGACAGACGCGTGAGCGCGCCGCCAACATGACCCGTCCGCCCGATGCCAGACAGTGCGGGCAGCGGTAAGGGCTGATAGAATGTCAGCTTCTTACAGCTTTATCTCTATCTCAACGCCAGCGGGAAGGTCCAGGCTCATGAGGGCCTCGATGGTCTTCTGGTTGGGGTTGAGGATATCGATCAGTCTCTTGTGGGTTCTGCGCTCAAACTGCTCACGGCTATCCTTGTACTTGTGGACAGCCCGAAGGATGGTAACGACTTCCTTCTTGGTGGGCAGGGGGATGGGGCCGGAAACCTGGGCGCCGTTGCGCTTTGCGGTTTCAACGATCTTTGCCGCGCTGGAGTCGATCAGCTGGTGATCATAAGCCTTCAGCCGAATGCGGATCATCTGGTTTGCCATGTTGTGTTTTCCTCCTTGATGTAACGTACTCAGTTTGCGTAGTTGTCTGGGTACGGTCGAACTGCTTTTCGTTCACGCTTCCGTGCGTATCACTTCGGGCCATGAAAATTGGCCGACAAGCGCCGACCATTCTTCCGCCCCGGCGATATACGCCAGCGAAACAGAAGCAGTTCAGCCGCCCGATGACCGGACATACTCCGCAGAAGTTACCGCCCTTCGGCGCAATCTCCTGCATCATCGCATCGTTGTGCGCAGTTTCCCCGCACAACCTGAGATATGATACCATCTCCATAGCCATTTGTCAAGTGCTTTTTCAGAAGTTTTTACAAATTTTACTCTGTATTTTTGGTCATTCAGATAAAAATTTGGGGCTTTCCAAAAGAACGCCCCCGTGCCCATTGTTTTAGGCACGGGGTTCGGTCATTTATGTTCCCATTCTTTATACTGGGCGGCCTTTTCGTAAAGGCGCAGGTAGCTGTCGTAGCGGGTGGGCTGGATGCGGCCTTGCTCTGCGGCGGCACGGACGGCGCAGCCCGGTTCTTTCCGGTGGGAGCAGTCGTGGAACTGGCAGGTGCCCAAATAGGGGGCAAAGTCCGGGAAGGCGTATTGCAGGTTCTCCTTTAAGATCACGTCCATCTGGTCCGTATCAAAGGAGGAAAAGCCGGGAGTGTCCATGACGAAGGTCTCGGCATCCAAGGTGAAGAGCTCCACATGCCGGGTGGTATGGCGGCCCCGGCCCAGCTTTTCGGAAACCTCTCCCGTGGGCAGGGCCAGCTCCGGCAGCAGCCGATTGAGGATGCTGCTTTTGCCCACGCCGGAATTTCCCGTAAAGGCTGTGAGCTTTCCCTGCAGCGCCTGCCGCAGCTCCTCCACTCCGGCCCCGGTCTGGGCACTGGTGGAGATCACCCGGAAGCCTGCCTGGGTGTAGATGCGGCACAGGTCCAGGGCCTGGTCCAAGTCCGTTTTGTTGACGCAGAGGATGCACTCCACGCCCTTGTTGCCCGCAATGGCCGCCACCCGGTCAATAAGGAAGGGCTCGGTGATGGGGTTAACGTTGGCGGCAAAAATCACCAGGCCGTCCACATTGGCCACTGCCGGGCGGACGAAGCTGTTCTTTCTGGGGAGAATGGCTTCCACCATGCCCTTTTCCCCCTGGCTTGTCAGCTCTACCAGGTCCCCTGTCAAGGGGGTCTGGCCACTCTTGCGCAGGATGCCTCGGGCCTTGCAGGTCAGCACGCCCTGGGGGAGGCGGACCTCATAAAAGCCGCTGAGGGAGCGGATAATTCTGCCGGTTTCTGTTTTTTCAGCCATCAAATGTCACTCTCTGGGTCAGGTATTTTTCTCCGTTGACGTACAGGTCATATTCCTTGGTGCCGCTGCCGGTGAGCTCCACGGTGTAATCCGTCACCCCGGCGGGGATGCGCTGGTCCTCCACGATGGCGATGCCATCCTGCAAAATGGTCAGCAGATAGCTCTCCTCCCGGTTGGGAACGGTGAAGCGGACGGCCACAGTGGTCTCCTTGGGGGCTGTGGGCTGGGTGGTGGCCTCGGTGGTGGCTGTGGTGCCGCTTTCGCTTGCGCCGCTGCCGTCTGACAGCCGGAGCAGGATCTCCTCACCGAATTTCAGCACCGTATCCTTTTTCACGGACTGGTAGACCACTTCCCCCTTGGGCCGGTCGCTTTTGGCGGTCTCGGTGCGGACGTTGGTAAAGCCCAGCTCCGTCAGCTGTTTGATGGCGGTTTCCGAGTAAATACCCACCACATTGGGCATGACGGCAGTTTCCGGCCCGGAGCTCACATAAACCGTCACCGTCTGTCCGGCGGTGAGGACGGTGCCCACCTTGGGGTCCGTTCTTGTTACATTGCCCTTTTGCACATAGGCGCTGGCCTCTGACTTTTCCGTGACGTGAATGTCCCGAAGCTTACCAAGCATTTCCAGGGCCGCCTCCCGGCTCATGTCCACCACATTGGGCATGGCCACGTTCTGGGGGCCGGTGCTGACCCAGATGCTGATGGTCTGGCCGTCTGTCAGCTGGGTGCCGCTGGCGGGGTCCGTGCGGATGACCTTTCCCGCCTCCACCGTGTCACTGGCCTCCTGACGGATCAGGGGCACAAACTTCTGCCCCGTCAAATAGGAGCGGGCCTCTTCCAGGCTCACGCCAACCAGGTCCTCCATGACCTTTACCGTGGGCTCCTCGCCCAGGCTTACGGTGATGACGATCTCCGTACCCTTGGAGACCTTGCTGCCTCCCGCCGGTTCCTGGGCCATGATCTGGCCCTTTTTATAGGTATCGTCATATTGCTGGGGCTGGAATCGGATGCTGAAATCCGAATATTTGCTGATGAGTTCATCGGAATAATCCACGCCGATGAGGTAGGGCACCTCCACCAGGTCCTTGTCTTTATTCAGAAGGGCCCCGTTGAACACGGCAATGAGGAAGGCCCCGATGGCCAGCACCGCCACCACGCTGCAGACGATCACCGCAATGGTGGCGATCCGGTTCCGCTCTTCCCGTTTGCGCTGTTCCTCCCGTTTGCGCTGCATGGCTGCCCGCCGCACCGCCTCGGTGCTCTGGGTGTTGCTCTGGCGGCGGCCCGTATCTGCCGTGGCTGCCGGACGGCGGGGAGGCTGCTGCCCCGGCTGGGCCGGGACTCTGCCGGTGTTTCCCGTGCGGACCTGGGGATTGGCAGACCGGGAGGCCGCCACCCGCTCCGCGGTGGACTTGGGGTAGGTCTGGGGCATGCCCCGGATGGCAATGGGATGCTCCGCAGGGGCAGAGGCCTGATAGTGGAAATCCATGGTGGGGTTCTTCCGGAACTCCTCCATATCCTGGATCATTTCCGTGGCAGAGGCGTACCGGTCCTTGGGGTCCAGGGCCATGCCCTTTAAGATGATCTGCTCCAGGCCCACAGGAATATTGGGATTCAGGCTGGAGGGTCTGGGAGCCCCGCCGTTGATGTGCTGGATGGCCACGGCCACCGGGGATTCCCCGTCAAAGGGAGGCCGGCCGGTCATCATTTCGTACATGACAACGCTGAGGGAATAAATATCGGACCGACTGTCCGTATAGCCGCCCTTGGCCTGCTCCGGGGAAATGTAGTGAACAGAGCCCAGGGCCTCCTTGGTCAGGGTGTTGCTTTTGCTCATGACCCGGGCAATGCCAAAGTCCATGACCTTCACGCTGCCGTCCTTCAGCACCATGACGTTGTGGGGCTTGATGTCCCGGTGGACAATGCCCCGGCTGTGGGCGTGCTCCAGGCCCCGGGCGATCTGCATGGCAAAATGCAAGGTCTCCTTCCAATTGAGAACGCCCTTGACCTCCATATATTGCTTTAAGGAGATGCCGTCGATGAGCTCCATGACGATGTAGTTTGCCGCGTTGGAAGAGGAAACGTCATAGACCTGGACGATGTTGGGGTGGCTCAGCATGGCCACGGCCTCTCCCTCCGCCCGGAACCGGCGGCGGAATTCTTCATCTCCGGAAAATTCGTCTTTTAAAATCTTAATGGCCACCTGCCGGTTCAGCCGGTGATCCAAAGCCTTATATACAACTGCCATACCGCCGGTGCCGATGACCTCCAGGACCTCGTACCGATCGTCCAGCAGCCGCCCAATATATTGATTCATATTGCCGCTCCTTTCTGACCGGTCATATCGACACCAGGATGCTGGTCACATTGTCGGGGGAGCCCCGCAGCTTTGCAATGTCCAGCAGCCGCTTGCAGCATTTTTGTTTATTGACCCCGTGGACCACCTCGAATAGAATTTCCTGGTCGTCCAGCATATTGCTCAGGCCGTCGGAGCACAGCAGCAGATAGCTGCCCTTGCCCAGCTCCTGGCGGTAAAGGTCACACAGGATCGTGGGCTCCGTGCCCACCGCCCGGGTGATGAGGTTCTTCCCGGGGAAGGTTTTGGCGGTTTCCGGCGTCAGCTCTCCCCGGTCCACCATCATCTGCACCACGGAATGGTCCTTGGTGACCTGACGGATGGAGCCGGAGGAAATGGCGTAGCACCGGCTGTCCCCCACGTTGACGATGGACACCTGGTTCTTGCGGATCAGGGCCGCCACCAGGGTGGTGCCCATGCCGTCAAACTCCTCAAACTGGTTGGCCTGGTCATAGACCGTGAAGTTGGCCAGCTTCACGGCGCTGCGGAGGATCATGTCACACTTGTCCCAGTCGGCCCCGGCAGACCAGCTGCGCTTGACCTCCTGGACGAACACATCCACCGCCAGAGAGCTGGCAATGTTGCCGGACTTGGCACCGCCCATGCCGTCGCAGACCACGCACAGCAGGCTTCCCCGTCCCAGTTTTTCAATATGAAAGGCATCCTGATTCTGTTTGCGGACACAGCCCTGGTCCGTCAGGCCCCAGCTTTGCATGGTTTGCACCTCTCTTTTTACGGTTCTATTTTTCTGTTTCTTTGTTCTTCGTGTACTTTCTTCTCAGCTGCCCGCAGGAAGCGTCGATGTCCCCGCCCAGGGTTCTTCGGACCGTGGCGGGAATGCCCCCGTCCTCCAAGGTTTTCTGGAACAGGGCCACCGCCTCCCGGGAGCTGGGCTTTAAGGGGCTTTCCTCTACATGGTTTAAAGGGATGAGATTAAAGTGGCAGGGCAGCCCTTTCATCCGCCGCAGTAATTCTTTGGCGTTCTCCCGGCTGTCGTTGACCCCGGCAATCATGGCGTATTCAAAGGAAATACGCCGGGAGGTGGCATCGTAATACCGGCGGCAGGCATCGATCAGCTCCTGGCTGGGATAAGCCTTGTTCACCGGCATGATCCGGTCCCGAATACCGTCATTGGGCGCGTGGAGGGAGACGGACAGGGTCAGCTGCAAATTGCGCTTGGCCAGCTCGTCGATTTTCGGCACCAGGCCGCAGGTGGAGAGGCTGATATGCCGCATGGAAATATTCATGCCCTCGGGGCTGTTGACCAGCTCCAAAAACCGCATGACGTTGTCAAAGTTATCCAGCGGCTCCCCGATGCCCATGAGCACAATGTGGGAAATGGGCATGCCGGAATCCACCTGGGTAAAGAGCACCTGATCAAGCATTTCCGAGGGCTCCAGCCGCCGTACCAGGCCGCCCAAGGTGGAAGCGCAGAAGGCGCAGCCCATGCGGCAGCCCACCTCCGTGGAAATGCACACGGTGTTACCGTAGTGATAGCGCATGAAAACGGTCTCCACGCAGTTGCCGTCAGACAGCTCCCACAGATATTTGATGGTACCGTCCCTTTGGGACTCCTGCTTCCGGACCACCCGGGGGGCCAGAATGGGGTACTCCCGTTCCAGAGTCTCCCGGAGGCTTTTGGGCAGGTTGGTCATTTCCTCATAGCTCCAGACCCCCTTGTGGAGCCAGCTATAGACCTGCTTTGCCCGGAAGGCGGGCTGGCCCAGGTCCCGGAACAGGCCGGTCATTTCCTGCAGGGTCATGGATTTGATATTCATAGGCACCTCCGCATTTTGGAAATAAAGAAGCCGTCGGTGTCCCACTGTCCCGGCAGCAGGGTCAGCATGCCGGTGGTGTTCTCCGGGAAAATTGGGGGAAGCTCCAGCTTTTCCAGAGAAAACTCCGGATGCGTCTTCAAAAAGTCCTCTACCACGTCCTGGTTCTCTCTGGAAAGCAATGTGCAGGTGGAGTAGAGCAGCACCCCGCCTTTTTTTACATACCGGGCCTGGTTTGCAAGGATTTCCTTCTGCAAGGCCGGTAAGGCTTCATTCTCTTTTAAGTTCCGGTAGCGAATATCCGGCTTTTTCCGGATGATGCCCAGGCCGGAACAGGGGGCATCTACCAATACGGCATCCATGGCCCCTTCCCACTCCGGCACAAATTCCGAAGCATCCTGGAGCCGGGCCTGTAAGATGCCGAGCCCCAACCGGGCGGCACCGTTTTCGATCAATTGAATTTTATGGGGATGGATGTCACAGGAGCAAATGCTGCCCCTTCCTTCCATGGCCATGGCGGCGGCAAAGCTCTTGCCCCCGGGGGCGGCGCAGCAATCCAGCACCCGGAAGCCCTTTTGCAGTCCGGCGCACCGGACGCTCAGGCGGCTGGCGGGGTCCTGGACGTAAAAGAGGCCCTGCTGAAAGGAGGGAAGCTTTTCAAGGCTTCCGGTGCTGCCCAGCACCAGACACTCCGGCATCCAGCCATGAGGCTCCGCCTCCACCCCTTCCCGGCGGAGCTGCTCCAAAAGGGCAGCCGCCGTGGTTTTCAGGGTGTTGACCTGGATGACGGTTTTGGGGGCCTCATTATTGGCCTTCAGAACCCCTTCCAGGGTGCCCTTGGGCAGGGCGGTTTTCAGAAGAGACACCAGCTCCGCCGGGTGGCTGTAGCGGTCCTCGTAAGACGTGGGCTCTTGCAGCGTTCCCTTGGTGCGGACGGCATTGCGCAGAACCGCGTTTACCAGCCGGTCGCTGCCCGGGGCCCCGTATTTCCTCGCCAGGGTCACGGACTCATTGACGGCGGCACTGTCGGGGATCTTGTCCATATCGTAAATCTGGTACAGCCCCATGTGGAGGATGTCCCGGACCGCCGGGTGGAGTTTTTTTAGAGAGCCGGTGAGCAATTGCCGGAGGTAAAAATCCAGCCGTCCCCGGTTCTGGACCACGCCGTAGCAAAGCCGGGTGGCCAGAGCCGCCTCCCGGGGGTCTAATTTGTCCCGGGCGATGGTCTGCTTTAAAACCGCATTGCTCCAGCCAGACTGCCGTCTACAGGTGATGAGCGCGTTCAGCGCCGTTTCCCGGGCGGCCATCAGCCCTCCAGGGGATGGCCCCGGAAGTAATCCGGCGCGTTCATCCGCTTGCCCCCCTGGGCCTGGAGGCTTCTGATCTCCACAGCCCCTTCTCCGCAGGCAATGACCAGACCGGTTTTTGTCAGGCCCAGAACCTGTCCGGGAGTGCCGGAGCCGGATACCACCCGGGTCTCATGGACCTTAAAGGGCTGGCCCTTCAGCTCCATGGTGGCCACAGGCCAGGGCTGCAGGCCCCGGACATGGTCGTGAACCTGCTGGGCGGTTTTATTCCAGTCAATGGGGCACATGGATTTATCCAGCATGGGGGCGAAGCTCACCTGGCTTTCGTCCTGCTTGGTGCCCTCCACCGGGCCCTGGGAAAATCTCGTCAGGGTCTTGCTCAAAAGCGCCGCACCCAGCACCGCCAGACGGTCTAACAGCTCTCCCGCGGTCTCGTTTTCCCCGATGGGGGTTTTGGAAACGTCGATAATGTCACCGGCATCCATTTCCCGCTGCAAATACATGGCGGTCACGCCGGTTTCCTTCAGGCCGTCCAGCACCGCCCACTGATAGGGCGCGGAACCCCGGTACCGGGGCAGAATGCTGGCGTGAATATTGATGCAGCCCAGGGTCGGCACATCCAGCACCTTCTGGGGCAGGATCCGGCCGTAGGCCACCACGGCGCAGATGTCCGGCCGCAGCTGCCGCAGGGTCTCCACCGCCTCTTCCTCCCGGAAGGATTCCGGCTGGAACACCGGAATACCGGCGGCAAGAGCGGTTTCCTTCACCGGGGAAGCGGTGAGCTTCATGCCCCGGCCCTTGGGGCGGTCCGGCTGGGTGTAAACACCCACCACGTCAAAGCCGTCGGCCAGGATCTGTTTCAGGCAGGTCGCCGCAATGTCCGGCGTACCCATAAATACCACCCGCATGCTTATTCCTCCCCGTTCAGTTCATCCTCGGTAAGGTAGCGCTCCATGACCTCGGTGTAGACGATGCCGTCCAGGTGGTCCAGTTCATGACAGAAGCACCGGGCGATCAGCTCTTCGCCCTCGGCCTCAAACCAGTTGCCGTCCCGGTCCTGGGCCCGGACCTTGGCAAAGTTGGGCCGCTTCACCAGTCCGTATTTCCCGGGAACGCTGAGGCAGCCCTCGGCCCCCTCCTGCTCGCCGCTGGTTTCCAGCAGCTCCGGATTCACCAGCTCCAGTATTTCGTCCCCCAGGTCCACAATGACCACCCGCCGCAGAATGCCCACCTGGGGCGCGGCCAGGCCCACGCCGTTGGCATCCAGCAGGGTTTCCTTCATATCGTCCAGAAGCTTATGCAGCTTCCCGTCAAATTTTTCCACCGGACGGCAGACCTTGTGCAGACAAGGCTCCTGAACCGTCAGAATTTTCCTGAGTCCCATGATTTTTTCTCCTTCTCCTTCTGGGTCGCGGCCCATCATTCAAAACCGTTTACATCTAAAAAGGCGCTGACGCCCCGCATTTTGCTGTCTTTTCCGAAGGCCATCAGCACATAGGCCAGCGCCCCCCGGGCGGCCTTGTCCAGGCGGCAGCGGATGGTCAGTCGATAGCGATACTGATAGTTGATTTTCGGCACCGGGCTGGGGGCCGGTCCCAGGCACTCCAGGGCAAAAACGCCAAAGCTGCCGCTTTTTTGCAGGGCCAGCAGGCTGTCCCGGAATTTGACCGCTCCCAGCAGCACCTGCTCTTCCCGCTCGCCCTGGAAGGCGGCGATCACCGAATCCAGGAAGGGCGGGGCATTCTGGATCTGCCGCAGGCGGATCTCCAGCTCGTAGAACCGCTCATAGTCCTGGTCTGCCGCCATGCGGATGAGCTCGTGGTTGGGGGACATGGTCTGGATCATGGCCCGGCCCGGGAAATCACCCCGGCCCGCCCGGCCCACCACCTGGGTCAGCATGTCAAAGGTGGTCTCCCCTGCCCGGAAGCCTCCGGTAAAGAGGCTCAGATCCCCGTCCAGCACCCCCACCAGGGTCACATTGGGCAAATCCAGGCCCTTGGCCACCATCTGGGTGCCAAGCAAAATTTTTTGCTCTCCTGCCCGAAATCTTCCTAAAATGGCCTCATGGGGATTGGCGGCGCTGACGGTGTCCGCGTCCATCCGGGCCACGGGCACATCGGGAAACAGCTCCGCCAGCTCCTGCTGCACCCGCTGGGTGCCGGAGCCCAGGGTTTTCAGGGGGCCGCCGCATTTGGGGCACCGGTCCGGCACCGGCATGGAATAGCCGCAGTAGTGGCACATGAGCCGCCGGTTGGCGCTGTGATAGGTCAGCCGTTCGCTGCACCTGGGGCACTCCGGGGCCTCCCCGCAGTCCACGCACACCAGGGCCCGGGCGTTGCCCCGGCGGTTCAGCAGCAAAATGGCCTGCTTCCCCGCCTCCACCGTGTCGCAGAGAGCCTGGCGCAGGGGGTAGCTCAGGCAGCCGTCGTTGCCCAGCTTTAATTCTTCCCGCATATCCACAATGGTGACCTCCGGAAGAGGCCGACCGTTGTAGCGGTTCTGGAGCCGGTAAAGGGTATATTCCCCCTGCCGGGCCCGATACATACTTTCAACCGAGGGGGTGGCGGAGCCCAGCAGCACCAGAGCCCCCTCTTTGACCCCCCGCCACATGGCCACCTCTTTGGCGGCATACCGGGGGGAATTTTCCGACTTGTAAGAATGCTCCTGTTCCTCGTCCAGGATCACGAGACCCAGGTTTTCGCAGGGGGCAAACACCGCCGAGCGGGTGCCCACGATGACCCGGGCCTGGCCCTGACGGACCCGCTTCCACTGGTCATACCGCTCTCCCGCGGAAAGGCTGGAATGGAGCACCGCCACCTGGCTGTCAAACCAGGCCGCCAGCAGCCCCAGGAGCTGGGGGGTCAGGGCGATTTCCGGCACCATGAGAATGGCGCTTTTGCCCCGGGCCAGAGTATCTTCAATGAGCTTGATATAGACCGAGGTCTTTCCGGAGCCGGTGACCCCGTATAGGAGGGCCACCCCGGGCTTTTCACGGCCCGCCTGAATAAGAAGCCCATGGAGGCATTGCTGCTGCTCTACGTTCAGAACCAGAGGCTTTTCCACCGGGGTCTTGGGGATCTCCCGGCACCGGAGCACCGGCTGTTCCTGAAACTCCACATATCCAAGCTTCTGCAGCCTTGCAATGGTCTGCTGGGAAGCGCCGGTATAATAGCACACGTCCTTGACGCTGGCAGCGCCTACCCCGCACAGCAGGGTCAAGACGCTGCGCTGCATGGCGGCGCTTTTGGGCCGGGAGGCGGCATAGTCCATGGCCTGCTCCGCCGGGACCGCCAGCAGCACCATCCGCTGGGTCTTGTCCCGGGTCTTTTGCAGCAGCTCCTTTTGAGCCGTGATCCATTTCTTCCGGGCAAGATAGCGCAAAACCTCCTGCCGTTTCTCCTCCTCCGGGATACAAGCGCTAAGGGCCGGTTCCCGGCACGCACCGCCCAGATCCCGCAGGGTCTGCAAAATCAGCAGGGCCCCCTCTTTTTTGATGCTGGCCGTCTCCCAGCTTCGGTCCTCCGTAAGACTGTAGGTATCTTCCCCCCGAAACCACAGACCCCCGGGCAGCATTGCCCGGGCAGCGTCGTAAAAGGAGCAAAAATACCGTTCCCGCAGAAAGGCCGCCAGCCGCAGCTGCAAGGGGGTCAGCACCGGCTCTTCATCCAGTGCTTTTAAAACGGTTTTCAGCTTTTCCTCCGGTTCTTGGGAAAGGGTCACCACAATGCCCTCGGCATCGGTATTGCCCCGGCCGAAGGGGACCTGGACCCTGCACCCGGGCCGCAAGTCCATCCCCTGGGGGATCCGGTAGGAATAGAGCTTATCAATGGCAAAGGTTGCCGCGGATACGGCAATTCCGGCAATCATACTTCTTCCTCCCGTCCCCACCGGGGTCTCTTACTTCTTGTACTCTTCCTTGACGGAAGCGCTGAGCTTGCCGTCAGCCACTTCCTGGATGGCCAGGGTCACAGGCTTCTCGGGCAGGTCCTCATGGAATTCCTCGGCCTCCGCGGCGATCTGACGGGCCCGGTGGGCTACCAGATTGACCAGCAGATAACGGCTTTCAACTTTGGTCAGCAAATCAGCAACAGGTGGATACAGCATTCTAATTCCTCCAATAAAATAGAAACTCGTTTATAATAAATGAATGGGTTTATTGATCGATGAGGGCCAGAATTTCCCCGGCGCAGCGCTCCGCGTCGTCATTGAACACCACATGGTCATACCAGACCCGCTGGTCCATCTCCCATTTGGCCCGCTCCATGCGGATGGTGATCTGGTCCTCGGGGGTATCGTTCCGGCCCCGGAGCCGCCGCTCCAGCTCCTCCACGGAGGGGGGCATGATGAATACCAGCACCGCCTCCGGGTAATTGTTCTTCACATTCTTTGCACCGTTGGGCTCAATGTCCAGCAGCACATGGCCCTTTTTCCGTTTTTCCTCTACCTGGGCCTTGGGGGTGCCGTAATAGTTCTTTGCGTGCTCGTCATATTCCAGCATTTCTCCCCGGGCGATCATGGCCTCAAAGGTTTCCCGGGTGACGAAATAATAGTCCTTGCCGTCCACTTCACCGGGCCTGGGGGGCCGGGTGGTGGCGGATACGGAAAAGAACAGGTCCTGCCGCCGGGCCATCATGGCCTTCACAACAGTGCCCTTTCCCACGCCGGAGGCGCCGGAAATCACAATCAGCTTTCCCACTTACTCTCTCTCCTCTTGTTCCGCCCCCTGGTTTCCCATCCATCGGGCCGTCAGGGTCTCGCAGGACAGGGCGGATAAAATCACATGGTCCGTATCCATGAGAATTACACTTTGGGTCTTTCTGCCGTAGGAGGCGTCGATCAGCATGCCCCGGTCCTTGGCCTCCTGCATAATGCGCTTGATGGGGGCGGAATCCGGACTCAGGATGGCCAGCACCCGTCCGGCGGCCAACATACTGCCAAAACCGATGTTGATGAGCTTCATGGCCCCTCCTTACTCGATGTTCTGGGTCTGTTCCCGAATCTTTTCCAGCTCGGCCTTGATCTCCACCACTACTTTGGCAAGCCTTACGTCCGTACACTTGGAGCCGATGGTGTTGGCCTCCCGGTTCATTTCCTGGAGCAGGAAATCCAGCTTCCGGCCGATGGGCTCGCCGGTTTCCAGCATGGTGTTCATCTGGCTTAGATGGCTGCGCAGGCGGACGGTTTCTTCATCCACCGCCACCTTGTCGGCAAAGATGGCCGCCTCGGTGAGGATGCGGCTTTCGTCAATAGAGGTACTGGCCAAGACCTCTTTGAGCTTGTTTTCCAGCCGCAGCCGGTAATCCGCCACGGTCTGGGCGCTGCCGCCCTCTACTTGCTCCACCAGTGAGAGCACCGTGTTTCCTCTGGAGCGCAGGTCCTGCTCCAGGGCCTGACCCTCTACCCGGCGCATGGCGTCAAAGGCCGCCAAAGCCTTGTCCACTACGCTGAGGAAATCCTTCAGCAGCTGCTCTTCATCCACCTGGGGCTTGTCCAGCAGGAAGGCCTCGGGAAGGGCCGCCACCATGGCAACGGTAATGTCCCCCGTCAGGCCGTAGTCCCGCTTCATCTGCTCCATGGCGGCAATATAGCCCTCCACCATGGGCTTGTTCAGGCTGACGGTGGTATCCTGGGCCCCCTCGGAGCGGACGGACACGAATACGTCCACCTTGCCCCGGGTGATTCTGGCCTTCACCGCCTGCTTGACTGCGTCCTCTCCGAAGGAAAGGCCTCTGGGCAGCTTCACCGCGCAGTCCAGATAGCGGTTATTGACGCTGCGTACCTCCACGGTAAATTCCCGGCCATTGACCGTTTCCACTGCCCGGCCGTAGCCGGTCATGCTTTTAACCATGGTCTTGATCTCCTTCCGCTCATTTCTTTTGGATCTTGGCGGAGACGCTCTCTGTTTTGAGAGTCCCCAGATTCTCGAAGCCCTCGGCAAGCCGCAGGCTGGTCTTAAAGGTGGAGGTGCCCACCTCCGCGCCGGTAAAGTCCGCAATGGCGGTGACATCCTCCGGCGTTACCTTGGAAATCTGCTCCGTGGGGCCCCGGAGGGTGACGGTGAGCTTTTCCGTGATCAGCTCCACTTCCAATCCCTCGGGGACGTTGACGGCCTCGATCTGGGCCACGGTCATTTCCTTGGTGGCCAGGCCATGGAAGGAGACCTCCGCCGTGACCTCATTGATGCCGGTCAGATTGGTGATGCCCTCTGGCAACGCCACGCCAAAGGTCAAGGTGGTGTCTCTAGTAATATCCGCCAGGTTGATGCTGCCGATGGACAGGGTGTCCCCCAGATTTTCCAGGGCCGCCTCGCTGCCGGAGACCCGGATGGTCTCGGCGCTGAGGGTCACCGTGGTGTTTTCGGCGTTGGCCCCGCCGCCGGGGTTCAGGGTGTAGGTCAGCCGCAGATCCTTTACCGCCCGGATGGTCACATCCAGCCGGACCTGCTCCACATCCGTGGTAATGAGCTTGGCATCCACAGGGTTGCCCTGCTCATCGCAAAGGGTGTAATTATAGCTTTCGCTGATGGATTCCCGCCGTCCGTCCAAATCCACGGTAATGGTGGCCTTGGCAATGGTATTGACCACGGACTCAGGGCCCGTCACCGTGACCTCCGGATGATCCAATGTCTTGTTCTCCCGGTCGATCATGAAGCCCTCGGCGGTGGTGCCCACCCAGACCACTTCCACGGGTACGGACTTGCTGACCCGCTTGACCACGGTGATATAAATGCTGTCCGGCTCCTTGGACTCGATGACAAAGGCGTTGCTGGCCACGTCCCCGGGGAAGGTGGGGCTTGTATAGGTCAGGGGTATCTGGGTTCCCGGCTCGTAGATTTTGGAAAGGTCCGCTTTAATGGTAATATTGCCGGAATTGACCTTGCTTAAATCCGAACGGTTGCCGGACAGCCGCAGATTCACCGTATTGGAGGAAACCGCAGTGACCATGAGGCCCCGTTCGTTCAGCACCGACTCCCCTTCCCACACGATGGGGATATTATAGTAGGTATCCGTAGAGCCGGGGCTCACGGCGGTGATCACATACAGCCACAGAGCAAAGGCACAGGCAACGGACAAAACGACCGAACCGATTTTACGCTTCATGATCCCGGCCCTCCTTCTTCTTCAGCAGCTTCCGCTTCAGAGCCTGCCCGAAATTCTGATTCAGTGTCTCCGTCTGGTCGGGGCACAGGGTGTTTTGCAGCAGTTTTTCCAGAGTCTTAGGGGCCAGATGCCGCTTGAGCATGCCGCCCACGGCCACGGAAATGGTGCCGGTCTCCTCGGAGACGATGACCACCACGGCGTCGCTGTTTTCGCTCATGCCCACGCCGGCCCGATGCCGGGTGCCCAGGTCCGCCGCCAGCCGGTCGCTGGTGGACAGGGGCAGCACGCAGCCCGCGGCCTTGACCTTCCCGTCCCGGATGATCATGGCCCCGTCATGAAGGGCCGCCTTGGGGAAGAAGATGTTCCGGATCAATTGCTCGGAAACCAGGCCGTCAATGGTGGTGCCGGTTTTTACATAATCGTCAAGCCTTGCCTCCCGGGTGAAGACGATCAGCGCCCCCACCTTTTCCCGGCTCATGCATTCGCAGGCCGCCACGGTCTGGGAAATGACCATATCCATTTCCGCCACCGGCTTGACCCCGCCGAAAAGCCCCCGGAGGCGGACGCTTCCCAATCGGTCCAGCATCCGGCGCAGCTCCGGCTGGAAGAGCACCACCAGGGCCAGAAGGCCAATGGACAGGAACTGATTGACAATGAAGCGCAGGGCGTAGAGATGCATCACATCCGTCAGCGCCGCCACCACCACCACCACCAGCACCGCCCGAGCTACCCGTATGGTGCTGGGCGTTCGGAGCAGGGGGAGTATTCGATATATTAAAAACGCAACCACCGCAATGTCCAGATAATCGGACCATTGCATGCGCATGATCTGCTGCAGAAGATTGTGCAATGCTTCCATCCTAGAACCCTCTTTTATGTCAACTTTTTTAGACAGCACAATAACCTATGGTATACTTACCTATTATCTGGTCTATTATAGCGGAAAAGCCCCCGGTTGGCAAGTGATATTCTGCATAAATTTATTGGAAGCTTTCCCCACCCATTCCGATGATTTTGCATTTTTGTTCTTTTATTCCCCGGCACTTTCCGGTTTTCCCCCGAAAAACCGGATTTTACCGCCGGGGGGCTTTCCCTGGGGCAAATGTAAAATTTCTGTCCGCCTTCTTTTTTACCCTCTCCCGTCCCCAAGGGCCCGCAGCAGCGCCCGGGTCTGTAAGGGGCTAGCGTCGTGGCCGAAGCTTGCCCGCAGGGTGCCGGTTTCCAGGGTTCCGGCGCTTTCGTGGGCCAGAGGGGCGCAGTGGAGCCCTGCACGCAGGGCGATGCCTTTGGAGCCTAAATAGCCCGCCAGCTCCTCGCAGTCGCCCTTCCCCCGGAAGGACAGGGTCATGGCCTGGTGGGGGCCGGAATACACCCTGTAGCCCAGCTCCTCCAGCCCCCGGGCGCAGACACCCACCTGGCTGTGGCCCCGGCGGAAAATGTTCTCGATGCCGAACTTCTCTACCAATTCCATGCCCGCCGCCAGTCCGGCGGCACCGGGGACGTTCAAGGTCCCGGCTTCCAGCCGCTCCGGCAGCTCCTCCGGCATGGTCTTGGCACGGGACCGGCTTCCGGTGCCGCCGAAAATCAGGGGCGTTCCCGGCTGGGCGCACAGCAGCAGCCCCGTGCCCTGGGGCCCCAGCAGCCCCTTGTGCCCCGGCATGGCGATAAACTCCGCCCCCAGAGCTCCAAAATCCACCGGCAGACACCCGGCGGACTGGGCCGCGTCCAGAATAAAGGGAACACCCGCCTCCCGGCAAAGCGCCGCCATGGTCTCCACCGGCAGGATGTAGCCGAACACATTGGATACATGGGTGAATACCGCCACGTCCACCCCCTGCCGCAGCTCCCGGCGAAAGCTTTCCAGCAGCTCCTCCCAGCAAAAAAGCTGCCGCCCGGCAATGCGCACCCGGCAGTCCCGGGCGTACAGCGGCCGCATCACCGCATTGTGCTCAAAACCGGAAACCAGCACCCGGTCCCCCGGGTTTACCAGGCTCTCAATGGCCATGTTGAGCCCCTGGGTGCAGCTGCCCGTCAGCACCACCTGCTCCGGCTTGCAGGAAAAAAGCCCTGCCGCCCGCTCCCGGCATTCATAGACCATGTTGGCGGCAGCCATGGCCGGGCCGTGGCCCCCTCGCCCCGGATTGGCCCCCTGCTCCAGGGCCCGGGTCATGGCGCAGATCACTTCCTTGGGCTTGGGGAAGGACGTGGCCCCATTGTCCAGGTAGATCATAGGCCCAGCTCCCGGTAGGTGCCGCCCTGGCGGACATAGACCTTTCGCCAGGCGATGCCCTCCCGGAGTAGCAGCTCCATGGCGGCATGGATGTTTTCCGTCCGCAGAACGACACCATAGCCGCAGCCCTGCTGCTCCATCCATTTGGGCGTCCTGCTGACGGTGCAGGAAAAGCCCCCTCTTGTCAAGCTTCGCTCCCCCCGCTGGGCATAGGTCACCGAGCGGAAGGAAATCATATACTGTTTCATACGGCAAAACCTCCCGTGCCCATTCTATGCACAGGAGGTCTTGTTTGTCATATTATCCTATTTTTCTTCCAACAGGCACACCGCGTGGCAGGCCATGCCCCGGCCTTCCCCGGTAAAGCCCAGGTGCTCTTCGGTGGTGGCCTTGACATTGACCCGGCCCGGCTCAATAGAAAGGCGGGCGGCAATGTTTTCCTTCATGGTGTCAATGTAGGGCCGGAGCTTGGGCCGCTGGGCGATCATGGTCACATCGATGTTCCCCACCCGGAAGCCTGCGGCGCAGATTTTTTCGCCCACGCATTCCAGTAGCTTTCCGGAATCCGCCCCCTTGTAACGCATATCCGTATCCGGGAAGTGAAGGCCGATGTCCCCCAGGCCCGCGGCCCCCAGAAGGGCATCCATCACGGCGTGGAGCAGCACGTCCGCGTCACTGTGGCCGTCCAGGCCCAACTCATAGGGAATGTTCACCCCGCCCAGAATCAGATCCCGTCCGGGAACCAGAGCGTGTACATCATAACCGTGTCCAATTCTCATGGCTTTTCCTCCAATAGCAGCTCCGCAATTTTCAAATCCAGGGGGGTGGTGACTTTCAGGTTCCGCTCCTCCCCCTCTACCAGCCGGATTTTCATCCCCAGCCGTTCCACAGCGGAGCAGTCGTCCGTTACCTCTGCCCCATCCTCCCGGGCCTTTTGCAGGGCTCCCCGCAGCAGGTCAAAGTCAAAGACCTGGGGGGTCTGCACCGCCCGGAGGCGGCTTCTATCTGGGGTGGTCTCTACCAGGCCGCTGCGCTCCACCTTGATGGTATCCTTCACGGGAATGGCCGGCGCCGCCGCCCCGTAGCTGTTGGCGGCCCGGACGGTCCTGTCAATGAGCTCCAGGGAAATGAGGGGCCGGGCCCCATCGTGGACTGCCGCCAGCTGGATTTTTCCGGAAAAGGCGTTCAGCCCCAGCCACACGGACTCCTGACGGCTGGCCCCACCGGCCACCACCGCCCGAACCTTGTCCATTTCCCGGCACAGTTCCTGAATAGGTGCTATCAAGTCCTGCCTGGTGACGATGATGATTTCCCCAATGGCCTCGCAGTTCTGAAAGGCCCTGACGGTTTTGACGATCATGGGTTCGCCCCCCAGAGGGGCCATGACCTTATCAATGCCCCCCATCCGGGAGGCGGAGCCCGCCGCCACGATCACCGCACCGCAGCGCTTCAGGGGCAGCACCTTCCGCATTCCCTGGGAAATCCGAGTCCATTCCATGGCTTACAGCTCCTTTATGAGTTTCTTAAAGTATTGGCCCCGGACCATAAAATTCTTAAACTGGTCAAAGGCCGCGCTGGCGGGGCTCATGAGCACCACGTCCCCGGGCTCCGCCGCCTGGGCCGCCGCCAGGGTGGCCTGGGTAAAGTCGCCGCAGTCCACAATTTCCGGCATACCAGGCCGGTATTCCGGTGCGTTTTCCACCGCCGCCCGGATTTTGGGGCCGGTGGCACCGCCTAAAAACAGCTTTTTCACATGGGCGCAGATTTCAGGACCCAGAACGTCATAGGGAATGTGCTTGTCGTAGCCTCCGGCGATCAGGATCACCTTTTCCGGGAAGCTTCGCAGCCCCGCAATGGTCCGGCTGGGGGAGGAGGCAATGGAGTCATTGTAATACCGGACCCCGTCCTTCACCCGCACCAACTCAATGCGATGCTCCACCCCGCCAAAGTTTTTAGCCACCTGCCGGATGGCATCGTCGGTGGCCAGGCCCTCCACCAGGGCAATGGCAGCCATGTAGTTTTCAATATTGTGGGTGCCGGGAATGAGGATTTCCTTGGTTTCCAGCAGCGGCTCCCCCCGGCGGTAAATCACGCCGTTTTCTTCCCACACGCAGTTGGTTTTCTGCTTTCTGGAAAAGAACCGGGTCTCCCCGTTTCCACGAAGGGCGGCGGTAATGGCATTGTCGGCATTCAGCACCAGCAGGCCGGTTTCATCCTGGAACCGGTAGATGTTCTTTTTGGACTCCACATATTCTTCCATATCCTTGTGAATATCCAGATGGTTGGGGGCCAGATTGGTGATGAGGGCCCGCTGGGGACTGCGGCGCATGTCCATCAGCTGGAAGGAGCTCAGCTCCACCACCGCAAAGTCCTCTTTTTTCATCCGGCGGCACAGGGGCAGCAGGGGCGTGCCGATATTGCCCCCCAGCCACACGGTTTTACCGGAGGCTTTCAGCATTTCGCTGACCAGGGTGGTGGTGGTGGTTTTTCCGTCAGAGCCGGTGACGGCAATGAGGTTGCAGGGGCAGACCTCAAAAAACACTTCCATTTCCGATGTCACCTGGGCCCCCCGCTGCCGCAGAGCCTCAATGGCCGGATTGTTGGGGTGCATACCGGGGGTGCGGAACAAGATCTCCGCCTGAACCCCCTCTAAGTAGTCAGGGCCTACATGAAGCTTGCAGCCCAGCTTTTCCAGTTCCAATACTTCCTCGTCCAGCTGCTCCCGGGGGGTTTTGTCACAGCCCGTTACCTGGCAGCCGAATTCCAGCAGCAGCCGCACCAGGGGCCGATTGCTGACCCCCAGGCCCAAAACGGCAATGGACTTGTTTGCAAGTCCTGCAAAATAGTTTTCAAAAGCATCCATAGCGATACCCGCCTTTTTTCAATACTACAATGATTAGTATATCCCACCGGAAAAGATTTTGCAAGATGTTTGACAATTGTCCATTCTTAGAGTACAATAACCTGGCGACTGGGCTGGACAGCCGCGGATGGGTACCGAAAGGTCCCAGATGAGGAAAGTCCGGGCTCCATAGGGCGAGGATAACAGGTAACGCCTGCCGGGGGTGACCCCAGGACAAGTGCAACAGAGAGATACCGCTGACCGGTTTCAAGCCGTCAGCAAGGGTGAAAAGGTGCGGTAAGAGCGCACCCAGCCCATGGCAACATGGGTTTTATGATGTAAACTCTATCCGGAGCAACACCGTGTGGGGGACAATAGGCTTGCCCGGCCGTCCCCAAGAGGTGGCTTGACCCTGCGAGCGATCACAGGGCTAGATAGATGGCTGTCAAAACAGAACCCGGCTTATAGGCCCAGTCGCACCAAAAAACTGCCCCGAAGCGGAACGCTTGTGTTCCCTCCGGGGCAGCTTTTTCTTTTCTTCGTTTTTATTGGGCCGGAACCGGCAGCTTGGTGCCGTCGGCAAAGAGAATGTAGTCTACACTGTCCAGGTCAAGGGGTTTCGCAAAAGCCCGATTCAAAGTCTCCACCTCGGTGCCGTCTTTCAGGACCGCCTTGGTACCGGTAGAGCCGAGCCAGAAGAAATCCGCAGAGGTTTTCTCCCCCACGTCCGCCGTCAGGAGGATGCAGTTGCGGCGCAGCTTGACAGAAGTCACCGGGAAGGACTCTAGCACGTCTTTTCCGGTTTCATCCCAGCCGGTGGAGGCTTTCATCGTAATGGGCTTTTGTACCAGTTCCAGTTCCCGGTAGTCCCCGTTTTCACCGTCAAAGGAAATGGGCATCAGCCATTCCCCCTCTGCCAGGGTCTCCCGAACCGGACCGGTTTCCGCGGACCGATCGGAATACACAAAATCCCTCATATACAGCTCCCAGGAGGTTCCGGCGGCAAAGGGTTCCTCCGTCCCTGAAAGCACACAGTTCTGGGTCAGCATCAGATCCGTTGTCCAGCTTTTTCCGTCCCCGTCATCCCGCTTTCCAGTGAAGAAAATGCCGTCATCGAAGGTTTTACCCTGTCCATCCCGCAAATTCCATTGGTCAAACACCAGGTTTCCATCCGTGGGAAGCTCCGTCCCCTCCGGGGCTGCCAGGGACAGCAGGACCCGCAGAACATAGCCATCGGTTTCCACGTTTTTAAGGGTCAGGGTATAGCCGTTCTGGGTGGCCTCCCGGGAAATCGCTTTCTGGGCCTCCACATCTGCCTGGGTGGGCGTTTTGGGATGGATGGAAAAATCCACCGCATCCGCCACCAGTTCCAGCTGTCTGTCCGTCATGCGTACCAGCTCCGAGGACACCACACCGCCCTCCTCGCTGAGATATTCTATATTGGCGTTGAATTCCAGGGTCATCAGCGCCTCTCCCCGGTCACAGATCACAAAGCCTGTCTCCTGGGTGGGAGAATAAAGGAGCAGCACCTGGCTGCCGGAGGCGGTGGTGTAGTTTTTCTCCACCCAGTCTCCGCTGTCCGTCAACGCCCGATAGTCCCGGCTGAAACAGTCTTTCCGGTTCCAGCGGAGAACGCCAGGGCTATTGAGGACTGCATAGCCTTTCCCCTCCGGGAAAACCAGGTCCAGATTCAACCAGAAATTCCCCGTGTCATAACAGCTGCCGCCGCCAATATTCACGCTGATCTCCGGATTTTCCCGGGCAAAACGCTCCACCCCCAAAGCATCACAGAGGTTCCGGGCCGTGCGGAATGCCAGCAGCTGTCCCTCCGGCTTGAGGCCGTACTGCTGGGCGATCTCCCGGGCCTTGGCATCCATCACCTCGGCATAATTGTCCCAAAAGCCCTCCGGCAAGGTACCGCTCTGGGCCATCTGTTCCCCCTGGGCGGTATATTCTTCCTTAAATGCATAGAAGTCGGCACAGGCCCGGTAGGCATTCTCCCCTTTCAGTCCCGCCAGGGTCAGGGTGGTGGTGTTGACCTCGTGGGGTTCCTTTACATAGACCCCGTCCACCAGCGCGTAATCCCGCTGGGCCGTTCCCACGTCAATGCGCACCTTTTCCATATTCAGCACATAGGCAGCTCCGCAGCCCACCAGTGCCAGGGCCAGCAAAATCAGGGCCGCCACCAGCCAGGGCCGTCTGGGTCGATGACTGGTTTTTTCCCGGGCAACCGCCGGAAAAAGGCCAAATTCCCCTGCTTCCACCAAATCGTCCCCGATATACTGAAGCCCTTGCAGCATGTCTTTTCCGTTCATACCTGAATGCCCTCCTTGTTAAGATACGCCGACAGCTTGTCCTTTGTCCGATTCAGCCGCATCCGCACGGCACTTTCCCCGATGCCATACCGGGCCGCAATTTCCCCGATGGTATCCCCATACCAAAACCGGCGGATGAATACCAGCCGGTTTTCTTCCGTCTGCTGCCGCAGGAACGCATCCAGGAGTCTGCCCAGTTCCCGGGCTTCCAGCTGGTTTTGTCGGGCGGCATCCGGAATGCAGTTTTCCATCTCCTGGGTCAGGGCCACCATCTCCGCCTTCCGCTTTCCGGCATTTCTCCAGTCCAGCTTTTTGAAGGCGAAGTTCCGGCAGATTTTCGCAAGATAGGCAAAGAAATACCGGGGCTTTTGGGGCGGAATGGTATTCCACGCCTGCCAATAGGTATCGCTGACGCTTTCCTCCGCATCCTGGTCGTTCTCCAGAATCCGCAGCGCCAGGGAAAACAGCCGCCGGCCGTAAAGGGCATCCGTAGAGCGAATGGCCTCCTGGTCCCGGTTCAGGTACAACCCGATTATTGTCTTGTCGTCCATGTGAATCACCTCGTTGTGTTTGTTCTTCACTCTTATAGACCGATTTTCAGGAAAAAAGCGCACACAAAGGCCGGGTCATTTTTGGATTCTATCGAACCAGGGCATACATGAAGCTGCTGAAATTTGGAAGCGCGCTTGTAATGCCTTTTTCAATGATTTTCAGTCCGTTTCTTTCCAGTTCATTCTCAAAGGTACGGAACGAAACCATCCTGCAAGAGGTTCCCGCAACCATCATTGTTCCGGATTCATGTTCTCTTTCCTGTATCTCAAAAGCGGTGCCAATATCGCTTTGCATTTCATATGTTCCGTCACCCATGGAACAGATCAGGGCCATTCCCTCCGGTTTCAAATGACGGCGAATGAATTGATAAAACCCGGTTCGGTCTTCATCCAAAACCAGCATATGAACCACCGCAACCGCATAAATGAAATCAAACTTTTCATCCAAATCACCGGATAAGCAATCCAAAACCATGAAGTTTTGTTTATGATCCGGCATTTGTTCCTTGCAGTATCTGATCGCTTCAGGGGATATGTCGGTTGCCAGAAGGTGACAGCCCTGTTCCAAAACAGTTGCGGCATCTCTGCCTTCACCGCACCCAATTTCCAGGAAAGTCTGGGACCTATGAAGGTCGTATCTCTTAATAACATCCATAACGATGGGCGTATCTTTCATCTGTGCCCAGCTGACACCTTTTTCATGGGCGGTTTTGTATCGCTCTTCATAGGCTTCATAATATTTTCTTTTTTCCATGGATGCCTCCAAATTTAAGTTTGTTTGCTGCGCCAGATGGCGCTCTCTATACTATAGAGTATCCCTTGGGAAGACGCAATAGGTTCTTTGAAGGAAAAACCGCACACGGAGTCCAGGCATCTCTTGCATTTTCCCCGAAAAATCGTTATACTGGACCTATCCTTTGAAATATAGAAGAGGTCCAAGCTATGAACATGGAATTTAAACGCAAACTGACCATCCCCAGGGAGCTGAAAGAAGAATATCCCGTAACTGCCCAGATGGCCGCGGCCTTTGACCGGCGGGACCGGATGCTTAAAGACATTCTCTCAGGCCGGGATCACCGGCTGGCCCTGATCGTCGGCCCCTGCTCGGCAGACCGGGAGGACAGCGTGCTGGATTATATCTCCCGGCTGGTGCCCATTCAGGAGAAGGTGGCCGACAAGCTTCTGATCGTCCCCCGGGTCTACACCAACAAGCCCCGGACCACCGGCGCAGGCTACAAGGGCATGCTCCACCAGCCGGACCCCAACGCCGCCCCGGATATGCTGAAAGGCCTGATTGCCATCCGGGAACTGCATATGCGGGTGCTGCGGGAGACGGGCTTTTCCTGCGCCGACGAAATGCTCTACCCGGAAAACTATAAATACTTGGACGATGTGCTGGCCTACGTTGCCGTAGGGGCCCGGTCCGTAGAAGACCAGCAGCACCGGCTCACCAGCTCCGGCATCTCCGTTCCCGTGGGCATGAAAAACCCCACCGGCGGCGACCTGTCCGTCATGATGAACTCCATCAACGCCGCCCAGCACAGCCACACCTTCATCTACCGGGGCTGGGAAGCCACCTCCACCGGAAACCCCTACGCCCACGCCATTCTCCGGGGCTACACCAACAAGCACGGCGACCCCCGGCCCAACTACCACTATGAGGACCTGGTCTTCCTCCACAGACTCTATGAAGAACAGGGCCTCCGGAACCCCGCCGTCATCATCGACGCCAACCACGCCAACTCCGGCAAAAACCCCTACCAGCAGGGCCGCATCATCCGGGAAGTGCTGCAAAACAGAACCTATGATACAGGCATCCATGACCTTGTCAAGGGCTTCATGGTGGAAAGCTACTTAGAAGACGGCAGCCAAAGAGTAGACGGCGGCATCTACGGCAAATCCATCACCGACGCCTGCCTGGGCTGGGAAAAGACGGAACGGCTGATTTACGACATTGCGGAGATGGTGTAAATTTCCCTTGACAGCGGATATTCCCATGTGTATAATCGCATAAACAAAGAGGTGACAACAATGCTGTATTCTTCCATGAACATGCCGAATGGTAAGTCCGTAAACGGTTTTTACGGGCCTGCATTGTTGTACGCTTTTTGGGTTTGACGCACAAAAAAGTCACAGCAGCAGGAAACCGGTCCAGGTTTGCCTGCTGCTTTTCTTTTCATGAAAAAGGAGGATCATCATGAACGCACCCATTGATATTTCCGGCATCACCCTGCGCTCCCCCCGCCTGACCCTGCGGCCCTGGAGGGAGAGCGATCTGGAGGACTTTTACGCCTATGCTAAAGTAGACGGCGTGGGCCAGATGGCCGGGTGGACGCCCCACAAGAATATGGAAGAGTCCCGGACCATTCTAAAGGGCTTTATCGCCCAGAAGAAGACCTTTGCTCTGGAGTATGAGGGCAAGGTCATCGGCGCTCTGGGGATCGAAGAATATAACGAAGAACATTACCCGGAGCTTGCCTGGCTCCGGGGCCGGGAGCTGGGCTATACACTCTCCCGGGACTACTGGGGCCGGGGGCTGATGCCCGAGGCCGTGAAGGCCGTGACCGAGTATCTGTTTGACACCGCCGGATTGGATTTTCTTCTGGTGGGGCATTTTGATTGGAACCGGCAGTCCGCCCGGGTCATCCAAAAATGCGGCTTCCGGTATATCAAAACCTGCAACTATGAGACCCGGTACGGCACCGTTGAAAATTCCGAAGAGTCCATTCTCTATAATCCCAAGGGCCGCCGTCTGCTGACCCACAAGGGCAGCCAAACCATCGAAACGCCCCGCCTGCTCCTGCGCCGGGCAGAGATCAGCGATGCGGAGCCCATGTACCGCAACTGGGCCTCCAGCCCGGAGGTGACAAAATTCCTGACCTGGCCGCCCCATGCCGACCTGGATGTTACAAAACAGGTTTTAAACAGCTGGATCGAAGAATGCAAATCCCCGGATAACTACAACTGGATGATCGTCCTCAAATCCCTGGGAGAACCCATCGGGAACATCACCGCCCGCCAGGTAGATAACAAACTCGGCTCCACCGAGATCGGCTACTGCATCGGGGAACGCTGGTGGCACAAAGGCGTCATGTCCGAAGCCCTGGAAGCCGTTCTACGGTTTCTCTTTGAGGAAGTGGGCTTCAACCGCATCGAGTCCCGCCACGATCCCCACAATCCCCACTCCGGCGATGTCATGCGCAAATGCGGCATGACCTACGAAGGCACCGCCCGGGAGGCGGACTGGAACAACCAGGGCCTGTGCGACACCGCCCACTACGCGATCCTCCGCCGGGAGTGGGCAGAGCGTCACTGATTCGGCTGCATGGGAGGCTTCCGTCGCAAATACAGCCCCTGCGGACAACCGGAACCACCCCCGTCATGTCATTCCGAGGGAGCGAATGCGAGTCGAGGAATCTTCCCAAGTAGCAGATTTTACGTTGCGTAAGTTATTATTGCAACTTGAGTGGATTCCTCCGCTCCGCTTGCGCGACCGTCGGAATGACATATCGGTAGGTGGTTTTGTTTGTCTGCACGGGTTCTATTCGTTACGTTGCATGTGGCGATGAATCATCGCCGCTACATTGGGTGTACCATATATTGGGTCATACCATTCAGCCACACAGGTTATATCTGCAACGTAGCGGGCGGCTAATAGCCGCCCCTACATGCACGTCGGTAAGTAGTTCCATTCATCCGCACAGGTTATATTCGGGCCGTTCCCTACGGTTTCGCTGATTGGTGTGTGTTTTAACCAACGTATTTCAAAAACGGACACGTCCGTCCCCAATAACTGTCAACTGTCAACTGTAAACTGTCAACTTAAACCAATTGTCAATTTCTCAATACCCGTTCTCCCGCCGGATCACGCTTCCGTCTATGGCGTTGAGGGTCAGCAAAACCTGGCGGGTGGGGGTGTCTTCGTTGTACTCCTCGGTGATGGTGGCCCAGAAGTCCCACACCGGCAGGACGGTGGCGGTGTCGCTTCCTTTGTCGTGGACCTGCATCAGGGTCAAATCCACCCGGTCAACGGTGGCGGTTTTGGTGCCTGTGGGCAGGGTCACGACCTGCGGCAGAATGTCCCGGGCGATCTGGGAAACGGTGTCAAAGTCCAGGAGTTTGGCCTGATCTGTCACAAGCTCCGTGACATCAAAGGGCATGGTCCAGCGAAATGCCAGAATGCCATTGGTGCCGACCTCCAAAAGGATTTGGGCGTCGTCCCAGTAGTTGCCGCCGTCTATATCCCGGGTGTACTGGTAGGCCACATAAGGGCTGATCTCCCCCTGGGCGTTCCGGTGCTCCCGGGCAATGGCGGACAGCCGGATGCCCTGGAGGGTAGGCACATAGCACAGAAGCTGGGCACCGTTGAGGCCCTGACGGATGTCGTCACAGACCATGTTGGGTAGTCCCAGGGCCTCCATGAGCTGATCGCCCAGGTCCCTTGCTTCCTCCTGGGTGATCTGCTGGGGCGGCTGCACACAAGAAATATTCTGCCCGGCTTCCAGCTGTATCCGGCTGGCGCCGTATGGGCCATAGGTTTTTTCGTAGCACAAAGCATGGGTCATGGTCGTGCCGTTATCGACGATTTGGAACTCCCAGTCGGTACCGTCCACGGTCGCTTCTCCATAGAACACGGGGCAGTCAAAGCCCTCATCGTGCCAAAAGCTGGTGACCGGCGGAAGGTCTGCTTCATCCGGCAGCCTTTTGAGACTTCTTTTCAGCTTTTTGAGCCGAGCTTTCGCATCCTCCGGCCATTCCTTCCCGTCATAGGCCTGGTGAAGTACATCAATTTGGAATTGTGCGGACTGTTTGGTCTCCACCGTATTCCCACGGCAGGGGTTTCCCTTGGCAAAGGCAGCCAGCAGCCGGTCCAGGTCCTCCTGGGTGAAGCGGTGCCGCTGGATGAACGCCAGGGGCATTTTGGTACCCTGGGAGGCGGTGACCCGGGCATCGGCCTGGAGGGTGTCGGTCCAATGGGCCGTAAACCGGTCCGGCAGTGTCAGCTCCTGCCAGTTTTCCCCGGCCTGGGCGGCCCAGAGGGCCTGCTGGCCGCTGGTAGGCTCTGTGGGGGCAACTTCGTGGGCGCAGCCGGTAAGCAGCAGGCACAGTGAAAGCAATAATGCGGTTCGTTTCATCTTCATTCCTCCTTTGGCAGCAACAGCCGGGCAACGGTCCCTTGACCGGGGGTGCTTTCGATTTGAAGTTCTCCGCCCTGGGCATCCATCATGGCTTTTACGAGAGACAGGCCCAGGCCAACGCCACCCTGGCCCTTGCTCCTGGATGGGTCTACGGTGTAAAAGGGCTCCGTCAGCCGGGGAATCTGCTCTTTCGGGATACCGCAGCCCCGGTCCTCCACCTCCAGAGTCTTCCCCAGCAGCCGCAGGGTGACGGCAGCGCCGGGAGGAGAGGCGAGAATGGCGTTTTCCGTCAGATTCCGCAGGGCGGCGCAAAGCAGCTCCCCGTCCCCAAAAAGGGGCTCCTCATCCCGTTCCAATTCCAGGGATACGCCCCGCTGCTGTGCTATTCCTCCGCACAGGGCCTGAATTTGCTCGACGAGCCAGGCTTTCTCCACCGCCTCCCGATTTGGAGCCTGGCCCAGGGTCAGAAGCTTTAATAGCTTTTGCACCAGGGCCTCCAGATAGGTCAGCTGCCGGTCCATGTCGCTCAGAATATCCTGCCGTTCCGGCTCCGGCAGGGCCATGGTTTCCAGGGTCTCCACATTCAGAAGCAAAGAGGTCATGGGGGTCTTGAATTCGTGGGTCACCGCCCGCAAAAACTGCTGCTGCCGCCGGTTTTGCTCCGTCAGTTCCTCAATGTGGGTCTGCACCGCCTGGGCCATCCGGTTAAAGTCCCCGGCAAGAAGCCCCACCTCGTCCTTTCGCTTGACTGTGGCCCGCTGGTCGTAGGCCCCGTCCGCAATGCGGGCCGCCGCCTGCTGCAGCTGCCCCAGGGGCCGGAGGGACCGCCAGAGGATCAGCACCAGCACCGCCACCCCGGCCACCAGGGTGCTGGCGGCGGATTGTAAAAACCCTTGGTAAAGCGCTTCCATCCGGCTGTAGGTTCCCCGGAAATTCTCCAGAAGATAGAGTTCGTATGTGGGGCCGGAGTCCAGAGAACTGCCGCAGGCCGCCCGGATATAGTCATAGGTGCTCTCCAGACTTCCCCAGCTGCCTTGCCGGGCATCATCTGCAGGAAAGATTTGATTGGTGGAATCATACACCGTTTTTCCGTCCAGCCGCAGCACCGCCGGGCCGGTGACCAGGGACTGAAACAAATCCCGGAGCAAAATCTCCCGGCCCGGAGAATCCGGCAGCTGGGCGCAGATTTTCGCCCCCTGCTCCTCAAAGGATGTGCGGATCTGTTTTCGCTGCTGCTCCAGGGCGTCCTCGTGAACATTCCAGGTCTGCCGCAGCACCTGGGCATACATATTTTCTGCCAGCCCCAGGGACAGCACCGCCATTACCGCGGCGCACAGTCCCGCCAGCTTCCATTTCAGTTTCATAGCTCCTCCAATCTGTAGCCGCTTCTGGGCACGGTCCGGATCTCCCGGGAAAGATTCAGCTTTTTCCGCAGATTCGCAATGCGTACATCCACCGTCCGCAGGTCTCCGAAGTAATCATAGCCCCAGATGGCTTTGAGAATTTCTTCCCGGGAGACCGTGCGGTTTTTGTTTTTCATCAGCACCGTCAGCACCTCCATTTCCATGGGCGGCAGGGCGATCACGGTGTTTCCCCGCCGCAGCACCCGGTTTTGGCCGTCCAGCTCCAAGTCCCGAAAGCGGTAAATCTGGTTTAGTTTCCCGCTGCGCTCCAGCACCTTTTCAATCCGTACAAGCAGGGCCGCCATCCGGAAGGGCTTGGGAATATAATCCTCCGCCCCTTCCCGCAGGCCCCGGATCTCCGACTGTTCATCCGTCAGCGCCGTGAGGCAGATCACCGGTATGCCGTATTCCCCCAGCCTGGGCAGCAGCCCAAAGCCATCCACCCCCGGAAGCATCATATCAAGCAGCGCCAAATCGTAAAACCGATCCCGCTCCAGGGCCTCCAAGGCCTGCCCGCCATGGTCAAAATGGGTCACGCCGTACCCCGCCCACCGCAAATTCCGGCACAGGGCCTTGGAAATTTCCGGGTCATCCTCAATGACCAGCAGCCTGTTTTCCGCCACAGCACCGCCCCCTTTCTTTATCTGCATTATACCACATCCGCCCCCACCATGGTATTACGGTTTTATTACCGGCTGCGGCCTTCCCCCTAACCCTACGGGCGGGGATAGGCCGCTGCTTTTTTTGGGGGCGTTTTGCAAAAACCACGGAAACGGTGCTTGGGCCGTCCCCGTGGTTTTGGTTTAAAGCGTATATCCCCAGGTTTTCCCCAGGCGGACTTTTTTGATTTTTCCTTCCGATACCAGCTTTCCAAGAACGCGGCTGGCCGTGGCGGCGGAAACCCCCAGGAGCTCTCGCACATTCTCATTGGTAACGGTGCCCTTTTCCTCCAGGAATTGGGAAATTTTGCACCACCGTTCCTCTTCCGGCTTCTGTTCTTCCATGATCCCGGCGGTTTGAGCCGCCTCACGGAGGGCATCCCGGATGGCCGTCAGCATAAATTCCAGGAATACCGTGGATTCTCCCTCAAAATTGGAGCGGTTGATGGCAGCATAGTATGCCTCCTGCCGGTCATGGATGATGGATTCCACCGGCAGCCAAGCAAAAATCGGCTTCCACCGGGCCAGCAGCAGCGTATGCCACAGCCGCCCCATCCGTCCGTTTCCGTCGGCAAAGGGATGGATGACCTCAAACTCATAGTGAAATACGCAGCTTTTGATCAGCATATGAATTTGGCTGTCCCGCACCCATTCAAGCAGCTCCGCCACCGCGCCCGGCACATAGTCCGGCAGGGTTCCAAAATGCAGGATATTCCCCGCCTGATCCACGACTCCCACGGGCCTTGTACGAAAACAGCCAGACTCCCCCACCAGCCCCCGGGTCATAATGCCGTGGGCATCCAGCAGGTCCTCCACCGAATAGGGGTCGAGCCTGTCCAGCATTTCGTAGATCTCATAGGCGTTTTGTACCTCGGCAATGTCCTTGGGCGGGGCCAGAACACGCTTTCCGTTCAGCACCGCCGTCACCTGTTCCAGGCTCAGGGTGTTTTGTTCAATGGCCAGGGACGAATAAATGGACCGAATGCGGTTGCTCCGCCGCAAAACCGGGTTCGTTTTCAACTCCGGAGCGGCGGTAACGGCCCCCACCAGTTCCCCGATCTCGGCGATCCGGTCCAGCATGCCTACAGTCACCTCAAAGGGTGGTTTTTTATTGTACATTGGCAGTCCCTCCCCCATGGATTATACCCGTTCATCCATCATTTTGCAAGCCGAAGTGATAGATGAAATGAGAGATGAATGATAGACGAAATGATCGATGAATGATTTTCCCCATCACAGCCCGATGACCCGGCCGGTTTTGGCCTGGGGGCGGTGGGAAATGGAGATGACCGTGCGGTTTTCGGCTGCCGCGTTCAGGGCTTCCAGGACCTGGCGTTCCGTTTCCGCATCCAGGTTGGCGGTGATCTCGTCCAGAAGCAGCAGCTCCGGCTCCATTACCACTGCCCGGGCAATGGATAAGAGCTGCCACTGGCCTTGGGAAAAGAGCTCCGGGGTGCAGGGGGTGTCATAGCCCTTTGGCAGGGCCAGAATGGCCGGGTGGAGGCCTGCCAGTGTCGCGGCTCTGACGGTCTGCTCCCGGGTGATGCGGTCATCCCAAAGGGTGATCTGGTCCGCCACCGTCCCCGGGACCATGTGAAAGCTTTGCTCCACATAGCCCACCCGCTGCCGCCGCCGGTTTTCCGGGATGGAACTGGCCCCGTGGAACAGCACCGCCCCCCGGTCCGGTTGGTACAGCCCCAGCAGCAGCTTCAGCAGGGTGCTTTTTCCCGCCCCGGTGCGGCCCTGGATGGTCACCTGATCCCCGGTCTCCACCTTCATGGATACATCCCGCAGCACCGGCTCTTCGTCGTATCCGAAGGTCACATGCCGCAGCTCCACGCAGGGCGCGCCGGGAACCTCCGGAGTCTCCTCCGCCGGAGCCCGCTCCGGCCAGCCCAGAAACTCATCGATCCGCCGGATGCCCGCGGCGGCGGACTGGATGGTCTGGATTTCCATGCCCAGGCTTTCCACAGGGGCAAAGATCTGGCCGATGTAATTCATCACCGCCACCGCCGTTCCAGCGCTCATGCCGAAGAGGGTCAGTACCCGGGGATTCCCGGAGGCCGACAGCAGCATTACCGTTGCCACCACCACCGCATTGATGCCCAGCACCACCGGGGAATAAAGGGCGTCATAGAAATTGGTCCGCTCCATGGCGGCGTAGCTTTTATCAATGGCCTTGCCGTATTGGCCCACCATGTACGCTTCCTTTCCCAGGCAGTGGACCGTGCGGATGTTGTGCAGGGTCTGGGGCACCAGCCCCGCCGCCCGGCTGACGGCCTGACGGTTTTCCAGCTGGGCCGCCAAGGTCTTTTTCTGAACATGCCGGGTAAATAGGTAGAGCCCCGGCAGCACCGGCAGCAAAAGCAGGCTGAGCCCTCGGTTCCGAACCCAGATCACCGCCAGAATGCTGATGATTTTACACAGGTCCGCAAACATACTCACAACCCCTGTGGAAAACAGTTCCTCCACCGTGTCCACGTCCCCCACCAGCCGGGATACCAGGCTCCCCGGCTCCAGCCGGGTCAGGCCCTGGGTGGTCAGGTGGGTGTATTTTTCCATCAGGTTCTGCCGCAGGCTCCGGGTGATCTTCTGGCCGAAGACCGTCAGCAGCACCTCCCGGCCGGATTCCAGCAGCCCGGTCAGAACCATGAGCCCAAAATAGCCTAAGATCCACCCCAAAGGGGCCGGACTTCCCTGGGCCAGGCCGTCTACGATTCTCCCCAGCAGCAGCGGCGGCAGCAGTCCCGCCCCCACGGCCCCCAGCACCGCCATAAAAATCAAAAGGGACAGCCCCAAATGGGTCTTCACCGTTTCCAGAATCACGGTTTTTACGGTTTTATTCTTCACGGTGTTCCCCCCTTTGTTCCTCAAACCGGGCCCGGTAGCCGGGACAGCGTTCCATCAGCTCCTGATGGGTTCCAACCGTCAGCTTTCCCCGCTCCAAATACCCCACTTGGGTCAGCTTCGGAAACAGATACAGCCGATGGGACAGCAAAATCACCCCGCTGTCCTGGGTCAGCCCCCGGAGATTTTCAAAAATCTCCTCCTCCGTCTGCCGGTCCAGGGCGGAAAAGGGGTCGTCCAGGATCAGCAGCGGGCGGCGGTTGTACAGCGTCCGGGCCAGGGCCAGCCGCTGGGCCTGACCACCGGAGAGCCGGAGGCCGCCGCTGCCCACCAGGGTGGAAAGCCCCGCCTCCATCTGGGAAACCTCTTCCTCCAGGCACACCGCCTTCAGATAGGGCATGGGGTCTTCTGCCCCGCCCAGGGTCACATTCTCCCCGATGCCGCAGTCAAAGAGCTCCGGGTCATGGCCCAGATAGCCCACCCGGGCGTAAAGCTCCCCAGGCCGCAGCTGCCGCAGCTCCCGGCCCCCCAGGGTGACAGAGCCCTCATAGCCGTTCTCTCCCAGAAACACCTTTCCCAGGGTGGATTTTCCGCAGGCCACCTCCCCGGTGATGCCCATGATCTGGCCGGGCCGGAGGGAAAAGCGGATGCCGTCCAGAATAGGCTCCGCCCCATAGCCATAGCGCAGGTTCTCCACCCGCAGCTCCCCGGGTTCCCCCTGGGGAATTGGCTCCTCCTGCCATATTTCCGAGGGCAGCACAGGCTTTAAACGCTGCCAGGACACCTGGGCCTTCTGCACGGCGTTAAACAGCTTTCCCGCACTGGCGGACTTGGTGGAAAGCCTTAAAAAGCAGGACAAAAAGGCCGTAAAGGCCCCAATATCCCAGCTGCTCCAGCCGGTGCCCAGCACGTTTTTCTGGCCGAACCAGAATACAAACAGCACCCCCGCCCCGGAGAGCACCCGGTAAAGGGGCGGCATCATTTCCTTCCATACCCCCGCCCGGACCGCGGCGGCCTCATAGTCTGCCAGAGTCTTTTCATAATCCCCCCGCCGGGCCTCCTCCCGGCCGTAGACCCGGTAGGTCACGGCATTGCGCCCCCGGTCCAGGGTCTCGGCATTGAGCCTGCCGTTCTGGACCTTCAGCGCCGCCCCGGAGCGCTGGACCGCAGTCTTCAGCTTCTCCGCGGCGTAATAGCTGACAGGAGGAAAGGCCATGCAGCACAGGGCCAGCCGCCAGTCGTAGGCCAGCAGCATGGCACTGTAGGCAAGCAAGGCCACCCCGGTGTCAAAGAGCTCCGTGGTGAATTTCCGCATGCCCTCCACGCAGTCGTCCACATCCGCCAGCGCCCGGGTCAGGATGCCCCCTTCCCCCTCTTCGCCCAGGGCCTCCCGGCTTTTGCGGACCAGGCTGCCAAAGAGCAGGGTCTTCATCCGCCGGTTTACATTGTTGGCAAACCGCCGGACATAAAACCGCTTCACAAACCGGCTGCCCTGGACCACCAGGGTCACCAGCCCATACCCCACTGCCAGAGGCAGCATGGCTTCCAGCCCGCCGCCCCGGGTCAGAATCTCCACCAGCTTCCCGGTCATAGCCCCCTCAAACCAAGGTGTGGCCAGGAGTCCCACATTGTAAACAACGCCGGACAAACTCACCGCCAGCAGCACCCGCCACTCCGCCCGAAAATAATCCGCCACCCGATCAGGCCGAACCCCCCGATCCTTCATTTTTGGTCCCCCGCATTCCATGTCACGTTATCCCGTTTATAGCACACCGCCACCCCCTTGTCAACCGGCGGAAGCCCAGCGAAATAAGCGACCATTGGACAAAACTGTGTAGGGGCGGCTATTAGCCGCCCGCCACGTTGCAACTATAACCTGTTTGGTTGAACGGTACCACGCAATGTAGCGGCGATGATCCATCGCCACAAATCGTTGCAAATACAACCCGTGTGGTTGAACGGTACCACCTATCGATATGTCCGTAGGGGCGGCAATCTGCCGCCCGCCACGTTTCGACTATAACCTGTGCGGTTGAACGGAACCGCCCATCAGCGAAACCGTAGGGAACGGCCTGTGTGCCGTTCCGGAAACCTTCCGGTTATCACGACGTAAGAATGAAGCGGTATGCCGCCCGATACGGTACAAAAGCTTCCCTCGGGGGAAGCTGGCTCGCCCGAGGCCGAGCCTGATACAAGGGCCGCGGGGCAGCGTGAAACACTCTAGGAACTGTAGGCGAATCCGTAGAAACGTAACCTCTTGCCTCTCCCTATGGGAGAGGTGGCCGAGCGCAGCGAGGACGGAGAGGGTCAACGTTGAGGATTTCAATGGACGTTATCAGGCAAAAGAAACGCCACAAGGCCCTCTCAGTCTCGGCTGCGCCGAGCCAGCTCTCCCAGAGGGAGAGCCAAGGGTGCTTTTTCGATTTGTTTCTACCTCTGCGCCCATTGTTCCTACAATGCGGAACGTGGTACCGCACCTCATCCACCGCCTATGGCGGTCCCCCTTCCCCGAAGGGGAAGGTTTTGGGCGTTGTCCCGTTCAACCGCACGGATTCTATCCGCAGCGCCCCCGGAACGGCACACAGGCCGTCCCCTACGGTTTCGCTGGAAGGTGGTACCGTTCGTCCACACGGGTTATATTCGGAACGTTGCTTGGCGATGAATCATCGCCGCTACATTGCGTAGTACCATTCAACCGCACAGGTTGTAATTGCAACGTGGCGGGCGGCTAATAGCCGCCCCTACATGCGCAACACCTTTGCGCCCATTGTTCCTACAATGTGGAACGTGGTACCGCGCCTCATTCCCCCTTGCGCTTTGTTCCGACCTTCGGTATAATAAACACACCACAAACCTTTGTAAGGAGGAACCACCATGAATGAGCGTTGGGACTTAGACCCCATTTACACCGGCTTTGATGCCCCGGAATTTGCCGCCGATCTGGCGGCGGCCAAGGAATGCACCGAACGTCTGGCTGCCTTTGCCGCCGGGCTTCCCAGGCAGGACCGGAAGGAAGCCTTGGAAGAGGCCCTGGGGCTGGAAGAGCGCTTTACCCAGCTTCTGCAAAAGTTGGCGACTTACGCGGAGCTGCGGCAGTCCGCCAACACCCGGGACAATGAGGCCATGTCCGCCTTTGGCAGAGTCCTGGCCCTGGATGCCGAGGCCGCTGCCCCTCTGGCTGCCATCCGTCAGTGGATTGGGAGCCTGGAGAACCTGGAGGAGCTGGAGCAGGCCAGCCCCCTGCTGGGGGAATACCGGTATCTGCTTGGCCGCATCCACAAAAACCGTGTCCACCAACTTCCCGGCATTGGGGAAGAAGTGGTGGCCAAGCTCTCCCGGTCCGATGCCTGGGCAGAGCTTCACCAGCACCTGACCAGCACCGTGGCCGTCCAATACGGCGACACCACCACCAACCTGTCCTCCATCCGGAATCTGGCCTATTCCTCCGATGCCAAGGTCCGCAAAAGTGCCTATGAGGCAGAGCTGGGCTGCTACAAGGCCATCCAGGACCCGGTGGCCTTCGCCCTCAATTCCCTGAAGCTGAAAACCATCACCATGGCCCAGCTCCGGGGCTATGCCTCCCCTCTGGCCATGACCCTGGAGGGGGCGGATCTGCGCCGGGAGACCCTGGATGCCATGCTGGAGGCCATGGACGAATACCTGCCCAAGTTCTGGCAGTACCTGAAGGTCAAGGGCCAGCTGCTGGGCCACGAAAACGGTCTTCCCTGGTACGATCTCTTCGCTCCCGTAGGCGAGGCCTCCCGTACCTTTACCACCCAGCAAGCCCGGGACTATCTGGTGGACCTGTTCTCCCGGTTTGACAGCGACGAGGCCCAGATGATTGCCCAGGCCTTTGAGGAAAGCTGGATCGATTTCTTCCCCAGAGACGGCAAGGCCGGCGGCGCGTTCTGCGCCGGAGTGGATTCCATCGGGGAAAGCCGCATCCTGACCAATTTTGACGGCCAGATGGGAGATGTGGTCACCCTGGCCCACGAGCTGGGCCACGCCTTCCACAACCGGAACCTCCGCAGCCACCGGCCCCTCAATAAGGACTACTCCATGCCTCTGGCGGAAACCGCCTCCACCTTCAATGAATGCGTGGTCATGGCCTCCGCCATTGCGGGCGCAGAAAACGACCGGGAGAAGCTGTGCCTCATCGAAGCTCAGCTGTCCGACCTGACCCAGGTCATCTGCGACATTTACTCCCGCTACCGCTTCGAGACCGAGGTCTTCGCCCGCCGGGAGCAGGAATTCCTGAACGCCGAGACCCTTTGCGACATCATGCTCCGGGCCCAGAAGGCCAGCTACGGCGACGGCCTGGACCATCAATTCCTGCACCCCTACATGTGGGTGTGCAAGAGCCACTACTACGGCTCCACCTTCTATAACTTCCCCTACGCCTTCGGCGCCCTCTTCGCCCGGGGCCTCTACGTCCAGTACGAGACCGAAGGCCCCGCCTTCGTCCCCAAGTACAAAAAACTCCTGGCCGCCACCACCGTCTCCTCCGCGGAGGACACCGCCAAGGTCGCGGGCATCGACCTGACCGACAAGTCCTTCTGGCGGGGCGCTTTGGAAATCGCCGCCAAACAGATCGACCTGTTCTGCGAACTGGCACAGAAGCAGTAAATCCTCTTCAATAAAAATCTGCCCCGTCAGGATGGTGACCCATCCCCGGGGCAGATTTTTTATTCTGGAAACCAGTCGCCAAACTTGACGATCATGACGCCGTTGACCATTTGGATGCTGTCCTCCGCCGGGAAACAGGGCATGGTTTTGCCGCAGGTGTCCTCGTTCAGGTCAAAATCCGACAGATCATACACGATGTTTACGTTGACCCGCATGATCATTTGGAAATACATGGCGTATGCCCGGAGGTAGGTGACGGAGGCGTTGGCGTTGAGGCCGGCAATGGATTCGATTTCCTCAAAGGGTTCAAAGGTTTTCAGGTAGTCCGCCGGAGTGCCCAGGAAGACCACCGGGGTGATGCCGGGCTCGTAGCCCTCCGTGCTTTCCATCCGGTCAACGACCCGGGTCATAACGGATAGGGTGGCCTGCTGCTCCGTCGCTTTTTTCACATAACCGGCGTTGGCGGTTTGAATATTCATCAGCACAATGCCGCACAGCAACCCCGCCGTCAGGCGCTCTGCCCATTTGGAAGGTTTGCTCTTTTCTGTCTCCGAAAGCCCAATAGCCAGGCGAAAAACGAACACATAGGCCAGCCAATAGGAATAGGTCATGAGCACATGGACACTGGTATTGAGCAGCCGCACGCCGTTCATGGCAAAGGGCAGCAGGGCCGTCAAAACAAGAAGCGTCATGATCACGCCGACCGGGTGCTCCTTTTTTGCCAGCCGGACAATGCCCGCCCCCAGGCACAGGGCCGTCACCGTCAGCAGCAGCAGACTGATGATCCGGGGCAGCGCCGCCGGATAGACATAGCCGGGCGTTTCCGCAAAGGCCTTCCACAGCTGCTCCAGGCAGCCGACCAGCCGCTCTCCCACGGGCTCCCGATTGGTCCAGGCATTGGATACGCTGTTATAATTGTTCTGATGAAGGGAAACACCGGTGACCAATGTGACGACCTTCAAGCCTGCAAAGTACATCAAGCCACCCAGTATTGCCGCCCCCGCCGCAAAAAAGTCGGCGGCCCAGATCTTTTTTAGAGACATTTGGGGATATTCCAGGCACCTGAAAACGGACACCGCCATGACCATGGTCACAAAGGAAAAGACGAAGGCCTGATACAGCGCCATCGACGCGGCAAGACAGACAGCCATAGCGGCCAGGCAGAGCGCGGCAGTCCTTTTCATGACTTTGCGGTCAGACCCGGTGATCTCTTTCCAGAGGAAGCCGGCCAGCATGGCCAGAGCCAGGGCGCACATATCCGCGCCAAAATCCTGGGTATAGGTTGCGGAGATGGCCGTTACGGTAACATTTGTCGTCAGAATGCCGCAAACCAGGGCGATCTGTCCTTTTTTCCGGAGGTCCAGCATTTCCGCCACAAAATACCCGGCCAGTGCCAGAAACACCAGCGCCATGAGCCCATTGATCCAAGGAAAGCTTGTGAACCTTCCCAACACCAAATCATACAGAGGCTTTAAAAACCGGCCCGCCTGTATTTTACACTTCCAGTTGGCGGCATTCGAAACCACCTCCGCAAGGGAATCATGGGAGGGCTGAAAATGCAAAAAACCATACCCATGGGCCAGAAGGCCCAGGAGAAAGGTATATAAGAAGCTCCGCTTGAATGTCTCTTTATGGATGCGCACCATCGCCATACAGCACTCCTTCCGATTCCTAAGGACGCTCTGATGAAATTGACTTCATTGCCTCATTGTATCATTTTTGTTTCCATAAATCTACTGTTTTTTGAACGTTGTTGAAAAGAAACTTTCGTGCAGTTATGTCAAAAAAGAGGGCCGCCCCAAAACAGGAGCGGCTCCTTCCTTTAAAACTCCGTAAAGGTGTAGCGGACCATGTTGCCCTTGCCGTCACCGGTGATGATCAGGGTGTCTCCCGTGGGGGTCTGCACCCGGTCCATGACGGGGAAGGGGGCATTGGCCTTCACATAGGCCTCCGGGCTTTCGCATTCCGCCTCCACAATTTTCTTATTGGCACGGGCCTCCCCGGCACAGGGGTTGATGGTTTCAATGAGAATTTCGTATTCCTTCATCGCAAACGCTCCTTTTTTCTTTTAGGATACCACACTACCGCCGCCGGGGCAAATGGGCATTATCCACAAGAATCAGCCGCTATAATCGTATACTATGCCAAATTCCGTTGTTGTCCTCCCACGCAGCAAATGCGGCGGCGATGCTCCATCGTCATCCGGTCCCGGCTATGGCCTCCGCCGGACGGTGCGCTCCGCACACCCTTCTGTGTTTTTTGGCGTGCCTTGCGGATGTCTCTCCTTGGTGATAAAATATACGCACAAATGCAGAAATTCTTTTTCCACCGCCGCTTTTTCTCCGTGTATAAGGGTAAAGATACAAAAGGAGGCAGATATATGGATGACAAGGAGATTCTTGACCTGTATTTTGACCGGTCCGAACTGGCGATCCGGGAAACGGACCGAAAATACGGGCCCTATTGCTACAAAATTGCGATCCACATTCTATCCGATCCGGCAGACGCGGAGGAAAGCGTCAACGACACCTACTATTCCGCCTGGAAGCTGATCCCGCCCAGGAGGCCCCAGCGGTTTTCCACCTTTCTGGGGAAGCTGACCCGGAATCTTTCCATTGACCGCTGGCGCAGAAACACCGCCCAAAAGCGGGGCGGCGGGGAAACCCAGCTGCTGCTGGAGGAACTGGCAGAATGCGTGGCAGGAAGCGAAAGCCCGGAAACGGAGCTGCTGCGCAAGGAGCTCCGGGCCGCGCTGAACCGCTTTCTCCGTGGGCTGCCGGAGCGGGAACGCGCCGTCTTTTTGTTCCGGTATTACCATGCGCTCACCAAGGAAGAGGTTGCCCAAAAAATGGGGCTGTCTTCCAATCAAGTAAAGTACATTCTGCAACGGACCAGAAAGAAATTAGCGGATATGCTTCAAAAGGAGGGATTTCAATGACTTCTTTTCAGCTTTTCAAGGAATTGACCGGCGTTGACCCCGAGCTTCTGGAATCTATAGAGGGGCGGGATGTCCGAAATAGAGCAGGGCTTCCGGTAAAGCGGATTTGCCTGATGGCTGCCATCATTGCCCTGACGCTGCTGCTTGTTGGGTGCGCCGTGGCCTACGCAAACGGTTGGCTCCAGATGGTATTCACGGCCCGCAGCGAACAACCGCTGTCCGATGAACAGATAGAATACATTCAAAATAACGAGCAGCCCATGGAGCAGGCCCAGACCATGGATGATTGGACCATTGACCTGAAATCCACCATTTCTGATGGGCAAACAAGCTATCTGGTTTTCCGGATCACCGCTCCCGAAAGCATAAATCTGGAACAATACCTGCATTCCCCCACACAAGGAAATAAGCGCCTTTCCATGGGGAATTACAGTGCCAGCCGCAAGGCAGGCTACTCCTATGTGGTTGCATCCATCGGAACCGTCGATCCCCAGAAAAATTACTGTTATAATGAGCACGGTACCTGGCATTCGGACGGAGACGGAAAGGCCAACACCATTCTCTTCTGCCTGACCATCAGCTGTGAAAAATTGGATTCCAGTAAACCCATGCTGCTGGAAGACCCCTTTGGAAAGGATATTTCCTTCCGAATCCGCCTGATGGGCTTGACGCTGGAATACGAGAATACGGCTTTAGCGCAGGAAATAGATAAAAAATACGCCGGACAGGAATACTTCATTGACGGTGAGGAGGCTGCCGGGCTGTTTTTATCCGATATTCTCACGGATGAGGAATGGAATTTTGATGTCACCTTCACCCCTGATAACCAGTTTATAGAGCTTGTCAACCAGCCCATTTTCGTGCAAACCAAAGTCCTGCGCTATGCGGATGAAAAGCAATGGGATACCACCGAGTCACAAGAGGAAATGCAGATCACCTCTTTTCGGGTGACGCCCTTTGGCGCGCGGATCACCTATGCTCCAAATCCGGGGGCAGCCGCTTTTTCTCCCACATTATCAGAGGATGCAGGCCATGGAATCTACGCCATTATGAAAGATGGCAGCCGCATTAAACTAAATGCGGCCGGAATGGAACCGACCGCTCTGACTGCCGAATCACCCATTATTCTGAATCAGCTTGATTACATTTTGCTGGAAGACGGAACAAAACTGTTTGCGAATATCCAGGCAGAATAAACCGGAGAACGCATATCCGGAGTTTCCCCGAATGAGCCATACACTCCGGCATCCGCACCTCCAGGCAGGCCCACCCCCTGGGTCTGCCTGTTTTATAAGCGAGGTGTATGGAACGCCTACTGCCATTCAAGGCGTCAGGAGTCATAAAGTATTGATTTCCAGGGAAGACGCAATCGCTATTTACCAAAAACGAGGACTTTTCAATTTTGGTAATCAAGCAGCCAATTTGCAATATCCACAATCCGAATCCCCTCATACCGGTATTCATCATGCCGGGTGCGGGCGATTACCATTTTCGGGTAGGCATCCTTGATCTGGAGCAATGGTGAGACTTCACGCACAAAGGTCTTTTTATCGCTGATATTGTCTGATACCTGGATATAGATTTTTTCGCTGCGTTTGATGGCAACAAAGTCGATTTCTTTTTTGTAATGTTGTATTTCAAAATCTACACGCAATATTTTAAAAAAGCGTGCAAATCATATTGATTTTGGGAGAAATGATTTTTATAATATAAACACACAAAATGTGAATCTTGCGTGCAGGAAATTGGTGGCAGTTTGAGCAAGTACGATATGGTCAACGAAGTCTTCAGACCAGGTGCGACCACTGGCAACACCTCTAGGACTTGCTTCCTTTGGTCAATTCCACAGAATCACGCCATTGAAGAGGCTGAGTGACATGCTAATAGACTCCATGGGAAGTGGTTCCAAAGGGCGAAAAATCAGGTATGCAGTTTTAATCATTTTGAATTGTATGATTTTCTTGAGAGTGGAGACGTACTCGGTGAACGCGGCTGGGATATTGAAGCCCTGCCCGCCGCCAATCATGACCTTGGGAAGCTCATGATTGCTTTTGAGATAGTAAAAAGAATATGAAGGTGATTCCGGGCTGGAGGATAAAGGAGGAATTGGGAAGCCGAAAGTGATTTGAGCAATAGATCGGGACTGTGAAAAGCCTGGAGGAGACAATGAATTTGCTTGTTAGAAATGCGAAGAAGACAGATTATCATGCAGTCAGAAAAATAATGAATCAGGTTCAGGAAATGCATGTGGCATGGAGACCTGATATCTATAAATCCAATGAGAATCTCATATCAGAAGATATTTTCGATCTGATGATCAGTAGCGGAAATCTATATGTTGCGGATGTAGACGGAACAGTTGCGGGGGTTCTGGAAGTAACATATAAGCATGTTGAAAGTCCCGCCCATGTTAGACGAGATGTGGTTTTTATTGAAAGTATGGCTGTTGACGCTGATTTCAGGGGAAATGGAATAGGACATCAGTTTCTTGAGAAAGTGAAAGAATTGAAGACCGTTTCAGGTTCTGAGGGAATAGAACTTCAGGTAAATGCCAAGAACAATGCCGCATATGAAATGTATAAGAAATATGGTTTTACAGAAAAAACAATAAACATGGAACTGCTATGATATAAGAGATAAGGATGAGGCATATACAAAGGTTATCTGAAGATGAATTCCTAACAACAAAAAAGCCCTTCGCTGCATACCCACAGCGAAGGGCTTTCATAATTCAGATAGTATAGGCTATCTGATTTTTGTTGCCATTCTGTTGCCACGGAACACAAGTTGCTCTCGTTTGTACAGTACGCTAATTGTTTCATTTTTTTGCCATCTTTTCTACGACTTCCTGAAATAAGAGTTCTTCAATTACTTGTTGAACCTTGTATTTTATTGTTCTTGCATTTTCGCCAGTAGAGGATACCAAGGGGCTTACGGCAGCATACACCATTTGCGGAGTCAGCTTGTCTTCATATTCGGTTTTCCTAGCTTCGATTTCGCTCTTAACAATCTTATATATTGTATCGCAACCAAAATCATCAAAATGAATCAGTTTGTCAATACGATAAAAAATGGGAAGACCGAGCTGCTTTTTCATTTCATCCTCTGTTTGGTAATTGGATGTTAGAATAATTACAATTCCAGACACATCAGCATCATAAGTTGCATCCTTGAAAAGAGTGTTATCGAACAGCGTATAGAATGCTGAGAAAAAGTGTTCCGGACATTTATCCAGTTCATCAAAGAAAATCAAATTTGATTCACGTTCAAGCAGGTCAAAGCCAAGGCTTTTTCGATTGGGGGCATCTCCAAAAAAATACTCAGAATAATTGCAGTTTTTGAACATTGACAAGTGCTTTTCCAAGCATTTACCACCAAAAAACTTTTTAGAAATCTCCCTCACCAATTCGGTTTTACCCAAACTACTATTACCGTACAACATTATTACATATGGCTTTTCTCGTTTGACAGTTGTTAAATACCATAGACTCTTACTAATTTCTGCAATAGCATTTGTTTGTCCGAACAAATTTGAGGATATGCTTGCGATATTCTCAACAAACATTTTTGAATCACGCTTTATCCCATATTCTTCTGGCTCAACATTTAATTCGATAAGTAAACGCTTATATTGATCTTCTAAACATCGCTTGACAAGGGCACACAGAGAAAAACAACTGAAAATGAGCTGCCAAGCCTTACACAATGCACCGCCTAATAGGACATAGGCGGTGTTTTTGTATGCAGACAGCGTTTTCTCTGTGTGCCGATATGGGCCAGCCGTGCGGCGTGGCCTAAATTCTTGTTGAGGAGGTTATTCGTGTCATGGCAGAAGAAAACAAGCATCCCCCTACCACGGAGGAACAGGCCCCGCCTGAAATGTCGGGAAAGGCCCCGGAAATGGAGCAGGCCGAGATCCCTGATGTGGGCGGCGGCCCCGCTCCGTCCGCAAAGGTGATTGACCTTTCCGCTGTGCGTCCCGCGCCGGAAAGGGACGCTCCGCCGGATATCCCAAAGGAGCCGGAGGCCCCGCCCGTTTCCGTCACCGAGTACAGCAAGCAGGAATGGGAAAAGCCCATGCCGGAGCCGGAGAAGCCCAAGCCCAAACGGGGCCGCCCTGCAAAAGCCGAAAAAGCTGCGCCCACCGAGCCGGGGGTCAAGAAAGAGGTAAAAGCGGAAAAGCCCCGCCGAGGCCGCCCGCCCAAGACGGAAAAGACGGCCCCGGAGCAGACCAAGCCGCCCAAGGCTGGCAAAACCCATGCAGCCCCCGAGGAAAAGGCAGCACCTCCGGCCCCGGAAGTGCCGCCTACACCCCGCGACGCTACCCGCGCCGAAAAAGAGGAAATCGTCTATCTTGACCTTTCCGACCTGCACCCGTTCAAGGATCATCCTTTCGGTGTCCGTGACGATGCGGAAATGAAATCTCTGGTGGAGAGCGTCCGCAACGGCGGTGTCAACCAGCCCGCGCTGGTGCGTCCCCGTGAGGGCGGCGGCTATGAGATCATCGCGGGCCACCGCCGCCAGATGGCCAGCCAGCTTGCCGGGTATCGCAATATGCCCTGTATCGTCCGCAATATGACGGATGACGAGGCCATTCTCGCTATGACGGATGACAACCTCCGTCAGCGCGAAACGATTTTGCCCAGCGAAAAGGCTATGTCCCTGAAAATGCAGTATGAGGCCATCAAGCATCAGGGGGCGCGCGGCGACAGCGCCGAGGCCGGAAAGCTCTCTCTTGAAAGCGTGGGCCAGCGCAACGGCATGAGCGTGAAAACCGTACAGCGGTATATCTGGCTCAATGATCTTGTGCCGGAATTGAAGCAGACGATGGATGACGGAAAGCTGTCTTTCACCCCGGCTGTGGAAATTTCCCGTGTGCGCCCCAAGCACCAGAAGTATATCGCCGTGTCCATTGAGGGCCAGCAGGCTTCGCCCTCCAAGGGTCAGGCAAAGCGGCTCCGTGAGCTGGACAAGGAAAACAAGCTCTCCCCGGACGTGATCGACGGTATTTTGTGTGAAGAAAAGAAAAAGGAGGATCGTGACGTGATCATTACTGGCGCTGAACTGGAAAAGTTTTTTGGCAAGGAGGCCACGCCCCGGCAGATGAAAGACCAGATCATGACGCTGCTGGAGGACTGGAAAGAGCGGCAGCCGCCCGAGCTTGCCAAGCCCGACAAGAAAATGGATATGGAAAAGTAACGACCTCTGGCCACCATGACCAGAGGCTTTTTGCTGCCCCGATAGGACAGGCTCTTTGGGTTATATCCCCCGTCGCCGCCCGTAATCGAGCACAGGCGGGAGTGGGCTGTCAAGGGGGCTTCGCCCCGCCGTGTGCGGCGGCTTTGCCCTTGACCGCCTGCCCCGGCTGTGCTTTTTCTCCGGCAAGCGGCGGGGGTATATCCTCCAGAGCCGCCCCCTTTTCCAAGATTGGAAAAGGGCGGGGGAAAAAGGTTGACCCACTACATTATAAAAATGGAGGTTTTCAAAATGAAACGACCCCTTGCGTATATCACCGCCGCGTGGAGCGGCGATCCCTGCGAGGCGACGGAGCAGGCCGCCAAGTATTGCCGTGCTGTCTATGAGGCGGGCTTTTCGCCCATCTGCCCCACGCTCTATCAGCCCCTTTTCCTGAACGACGCCGTTCCCGAGGAGCACAAGAGCGGCATCGACATGGGCCGTGACCTGCTTCGCCGCTCTCATGTGCTGGTGGTGTGCGGCAGTATCTCCACGGAAAGCATGAAAAACGATGTGGCTGTTGCTCAGCGGCTGGGGATCACGGCAACCACGCTGGACGGCATCCTGACCGTAAAGCGTCAGGGCCGCCGCTGATATGAACGAGATCCGGCTGGGGAGCCTGTTTGACGGGATCGGCGTGTTCCCGCTGGCGGCGGTGCGCTGCGGTATCGTGCCCGCATGGGCCAGCGAGATAGAAAAAGCGCCTATCTCCATCACGAAACGCCATTTTCCCGGTATGGCGCATTTAGGAGATGTGACAAAGCTGAACGGCGGCGACATTCCGCCTGTCCACATCATCACCTTTGGCTCACCCTGCCAGAACCTCTCACAGATCGGCAACAGGGCCGGTCTTGCCGGGGAAAAATCCAGTCTGTTCTTTCATGCGATCCGTATTATCCGTGAAATGAGGGAGGCGACAAATGGTATATTTCCAGCAATCGCTGTTTGGGAGAACGTCATGGGAGCGTTTTTTTCAAATGACCGAATGGACTTTAGAGCCGTGCTCTCAGCGTTCACAGCCGCCGACATTTCAATGCCTGCTTCTGGAAAATGGGCAGGAGCCGGAATGGTGCGAGGGCATACGCCCGATCTCTCATGGCGGCTCATGGATGCCCAGCATTGGGCAAGCCCCCGATTGGCACGCCGTCAGCGCGTCTTTGTTGTGGCAGACTTTGGAGGACAATGTTCCCACGAAATACTCTTTAAGCCCCGCACAGTGCAGTCAATTTCTGCGTCTGGCGGAAATTGCGGGCTGTCCGCCGCCAGCGGAGATCGAGGCTCTTTTATTGAAGCAGGGCGGCGTGTACCGATCACCAGACCCTTTCAATGCTACCGTATGCGGGCATCGGCAAAGGAGCGGACAGCGGAGGCGTTCCGAAACAGCTTCGGATTGCCAACTGACCCTTTTCCCACTCTGTTAGCCAGCACGGTCAGTCCGTTTGCCTTTTGGTATGAGGACGATCCAGCCGGGGGCTGTGTCCGTTTTCCCACGGAAAGAGAATGTGAGCGGCTCATGGGGCTGCCGGAGGGCTGGACAAAGTACGGCGCGGATGGTGAGGAAATCCTGCCCGCCCACCGCTACCGGGCGCTGGGAAATGCTATCGCGCTGCCCTGCGCCGAGTACATTATGCGCGGTATATATGATGTTCTGACAAGGAGGTGCTGAAAATATCATCCCTGTTTGAAGCCTATATTACCAACCTCGGCAAATACAACGAGGGGCGGCTTGTGGGCGAAACGCTGAAATTCCCGGCCACCACGGAGGAGGTGCAGGCCCTTTTGAAGCGCATCGGCGTGGATGGGGTACGGTATGAGGAAATCTTTATTACCTCATTCGACGGTGACGTGCTGGGCCTGTATGACCATTTGGGCGAGTATGAAAGCATTGACGAGCTGAACCATCTGGCCCATGTGCTGTCTGACCTCGACCAGAGCGACATTGAAAAGTTTGAGGCCGTCATTGACAGCGGCGAATACACGGGCAGCGTCCATGACCTGATCAACCTCGCGCAAAATCTGGATTGCTATGACTTCTACCCCGGTATTGACAGTGAGGAGGCGCTGGGCCGGGCCTATATCGAGGAAATGGAAATGCTGGATGTGCCGGATAATGTGCTGCCCTACTTCGACTTTGAAGCCTACGGGCGGGACGTGCGGATCAACGAGGGCGGCCATTTTGCCCCCGGCGGCTATGTGTTCAATAACGGCGGCAGCTTTGTGGAGCGGTATCACGGGATGGAGGATATTCCCCCGGAGCACCGCATCTTCGCCTATCCCAAGCTGAATATCCGGGAGCAGATGGCGGCGTATCAGGAGGTCATAGACCGTTCGGCGCTGAACGAGGAAAAGCTGCGGCTTCCTACCAGCCGCGAGGACAGATAGGCCGCTTCTGGTCACGGTGGCCAGAGGGCAAAGGAGGTGTAAGCTATCGTCGGAGATGAAGTGTCCCGGCAGACCATTGCCGTCAGCGTCAAGGCGTCCAAGCTGACCGCCCGTGCGCTGGCCTATGTGGTAGCCGCCGTAGGTCGGAAGATCGCCAAGGAGCACCGCAAGGCGCAGACGCCCCACGGCAAGCAGAGCGTGCGAAAGCTCATGGGCCACGGCGGGGACACCAACGCTATTGAGGTGGACACGCCCAAGCTGTTCGACAAGGTTGCCCGGAAATGGGGCGTGGACTACGCCATCCGCCGCGTGGGGGATCAAAAATATCTGCTTTTGTTCAAGGCACGGCAGGCCGATGCCATCACAGGCTGCTTTGCCGAGTATTCCCGGTTGGAACTAAAACGGGCGAAGTCCCGGCAGACGCCGATCCGGGAGCAACTCCGGCAGGCGGAGGAACAGGTGAAAAAGCAGCCCCAGCGGGAATTGACAAAGGAGGCGGCGCATGGCGACAGATAAAGTCAGGAAGTATGTTCTTCCGAATATCCCGTACCTGTTCATCGGCTGGTTTTGCCTGAAAATCGGCACGGCGTACCGTCTGGCCGCTGGTACGGGCTTCGGGGAAAAGCTGCTGGGGCTGGGCCAGACCATCGGCGCGGCCTTTGCCAGCTTCGCCCCCGGCCTTGCCCCGCTGGATTGGTTTGTCGGCATTGTGGGCGCAGCCGGTTTCCGGCTGCTGATCTACTACAAGGCGAAAAAAGCAAAGAAATTCCGCCGCGATGCAGAGTACGGCACGGCCCGCTGGGGCAACGAAAAAGACATCAAGCCCTTTGTCGATCCCAAGTTTGAAAACAATATGCTGCTGACCGCCACGGAACGGCTCACCATGAACACCCGCCCGAAAAATCCCGCCAACGCCCGCAACCTCAATTTCTGCGGCATCGGCTCGTCCGGCTCGGGCAAGACCCGCTTTTGGCTCACGCCGCAGCTTTTGCAGGCTCATTCTTCCTATGTGGTGGTAGACCCCAAGGGCGG
>CAKTNS010000016.1 GCA_934589225.1 uncultured Oscillospiraceae bacterium | reverse complement strand
CAAAAACTGTTACCTATGTCTCTTCTCTACCTGTTACCTATGTTACTACTCTATACAAACCTGCCGCCCGCCACGTTTCGATGCTTGAGCCGTATCTACAAAGCGGCATTCCCTTGGACGGGCCTGTAGGGGCGGCAACCTGCCGCCCGCCACGTTGGACGTACAACCTGTGGGGGTGAATGGTATGACCCGATACATGGTACACCCACTGTAGCGGCGGCAATCTGCCGATGAAATTATGGTTTGATTGCCCCCGGCAATCAAAGATTTTTGATTCGCTGCGCGGAGCACCACCACCCGGCCCGCAGGGCCGGAATCGTGGTACGTTTGTATTTGTTTCGTCCAACGCAAAAACGTTTGTCATTGTATGGGGTAGTACCGTTCAACCAAACGGGTTATATTCGATACGGGGCCAGCCCCAGGCGGGGCTGGCGTTGGGTCAACGCCGCTACATTGTTCCGTGTATTGGGTCATACCATTCAACCAAACAGGTTGTAATTGCCACGTGGCGGGCGGCAGATTGCCGCCCCTACGTACTTTAACGAATGAGCCGAAATGAAAAACGTTGGTTGCACCAATAATTGTCAATTGTCCATTGTCAATTGTCAATTTGAAAAAACTGTCCACTGTCAACTGTCAACTGTCAACTCAACTTCCCCCAACGCCTCCATCAGCTGTCTGTTCTCCTCCGGCAGTTTCACCGCCACCCGGTACCAGCCCTCTCCCAGGCCGGGGTAGTTGGCGCAGGAGCGGATCTGGATGCCCTTGGCAAGCAGGGGCTCCCGGAGTTCTTTTTGGCTGTAGAACAGAATGTAATTGGTCCGGGAGGGGATCACCCGGAGGCCCAAATTCTTAAGGGCTTGTTCCATCCGGGGCCGCTGGCTGTGGATCAGGTCGTTGGCCCTCTTGACAAAGTCCCCTTCCCCCAATGCCGCAATGCCTGCCGCCTGGGCGGGGATGGAGACGTTCCAGGGCTGGGTCTGGCTGCCCATGGTTTTAAGGAGCTGTTGGTTGGAAGAAAGGCAATACCCCAGCCGCAGCCCTGCCATGCCGTAGCTTTTGGTAAAGGCTTTCAGCAGAAACAATCCGTCATACTCTTCCAGAAAGGGCTTCATGCTGATGTCTCCGCCTCCAAGGGTCAAATCCAGGAAACACTCGTCAATAAAGAGGAAGATGCCCTTTTCCCGGCAGATTTCCAGAATTTTCTCCATCAGGGGCCGGTCCGTCACCTGGCCGGTGGGGTTATTGGGATTGCAGAGCATGAGCATTTCCCCGTCAAAGCGGTTTAGCACTGGGAGAAACGCTTCCGTCAGGGCAAAGTCCTCCTGTTCTTTTAACAGGTAGTGGTCTACCTTTGCCCCAAAGACCTTCAGGGCGGTTTCGTATTCACTGAAGCAGGGGCTCAGCACCAGGGCCTTTTGGGGCCGCAGGGCCATGCAGCAGGAGAAGATCAGCTCTGCCGCCCCGTTGCCGCAGAAGACCTGGCTGGGGGCCACCCCTTCAAAGTCCGCAATGGCCCGGACCAGCTTTCTGCAATAGGGGTCCGGGTAGCACCGCAGGAACTCAACGCTGCCGGCCACCGCGTCCTTTACCGCCTGGGGGGTGCCGTAGGGGTTGATGTTGGCGGAAAAATCCAGGAGAATTTTCCGGGAATACAGGTCCCCGCCGTGGGGGTTTTGGGTATCATACAGCATGAAATAGCTCCTTGTTTTTTCTCCATTTTACAGGGCCAGTGCCAGGGCGCAGAGGGCCAGCATCACCAGGGTGGTGCCGTACATGAGCTTGCAGCTCAAGGGAATATCCTCCGGGGTGATCTCCCGCAGGGCATCCCCAATGTAGGGCTTTTTGTGCAGCACCCCATGGTACCAGGCATCCCCCGCCAGTCGCAGACCTAAGAGTCCGGCACAGACGGATTCGGTCTGGGCGGAGTTGGGGCTGGCATGGTGATACCGATCCCGCTTAAAAATCTTCCAGCCGTTTTTCACATTCAGGCCCAGAAGTCCCCCCGCCGCCAGCATGGCCAGGGCGCAAAGCCTGGCGGGGAGAAAGTTAAACACATCATCCAGCTTGGCCGGAACCAGGCCGATGTTTTTATAGGGCATTTCCACATAGCCCAGCATGGAGTCCATGGTGTTGACGGCTTTGTAGGCAAAGGCCAGGGGTGCGCCCCCCAGGGCAAAAAACAGCATGGGGGCAATGACCCCATCGGAGCAGTTTTCCGCCACAGTCTCCACCGCCGCCCGGGCCACCGCCGGAGCGTCCAGCGCCTTGGTATCCCGGCCCACGATCATGGACACGGCATACCGGGCATCTTCAATGGTGCCGGTTTTGAGCGCCGTATAGACCTTCATGCTCTCGGTTTTCAGGCTCTTGGCCGCCAGAATCTGCCAGCACATCAGGCTGCTCCCGGCCACCCGCAGCCAAGGTGCGACCCGGCCGCAGGCACAAAGAATGGCCAACGGCACCAGGAAGCACACCGCCACCGTCAGCACCCAAAGCACCGCCCCGGCGGCAATTTCGCCGGATTTCGTCTTGGGGAAGATGCGCCGCAATAGTTTTTCCAGGCCGGAGATCAGTTTGCCGATGGCCACCACCGGATGTGGAATAGAATGGGGGTCCCCCAGCAGGCAATCCAGCAGAAAGCCCAGGACCAGGGAAATCAGGATTTCTTTTCTCATGTTTCTTCTCTTTTCGGATGCAGATTAGAGTGACGTTTTTTGTTGTAGGAACAATGGGCGCAGAGGTAAAACATACCCAAAACGCGACCTTGGCTCTCCCTCTGGGAGAGCTGGCTCGGCGCAGCCGAGACTGAGAGGGCCTTGCGGCGTTTTGTGTTCCAAAAAATGCAAAAAACGTGGTACGTTGACGTAGGGGCGGCTATTAGCCGCCCGCCACGTTGGATGTATAACCTGTGGAGGTGAATGGTACCACCCGAAACATGGTACCCCCAGTGTAGCGGCGGCAATCTGCCGCCACCCGGCCCGCAGGGCCGGAACCGTGGTACATTTGTATTTGTATCGTCCAACGCAAAAACGTTTGTCATTGTATGGGGTGGTTCCGTTCAACCAAACGGGTTGTATTTGCAACGGTGTCAGCCCCTCGCCGGGGCTGGAGTGGCGATGAATCATCGCCGCTACATTTGTACCGTATATCGGGTTATACCATTCACCGACACAGGTTATTATTGCCACGTGGCGGGCGGCAGGTTGCCGCCCCTACAGGGCGTGATACCTTTGCGCCCGTTGTTTTTGGAAAGCTTCACGCTGCCCTGCCAGCTTCCCCAGAGGGGAAGCTTTTTTCAGTTAAACGTAAACAAATAAATGGGGTTCTGTCCCTGCATCATGGTGTAGGGGCCGACTTTGTGGGCCTGGGCTACGGTGAGACAGAAGGTTTGGGCGGGGTGGGTTTTGGTCAGGCGGGTCAGTTCTGCTACGGTTTCCAGGGCCACCGCTGCCGCCACGATGCGGGCAGAGGGATTTTTCTCCCAGGCTGCTTTCAGGATGGATTCCATGTTGCCGGAGCTGCCGCCGATGAACACATGGGTGGGGGCGGGCAGGTCTTCACAGCCCTGGGGGGCCAGGGCTTCCACTGCCGTCAGGTTGGCCACGTGGAGCCGCCGGGCGTTTTCCTGCAATAGGGCCAGGGCCTCCGGCTTTTTTTCCACGGCGTAGGTATGGCCCAGGTCGGCTTGCATGGCCATTTCAATGGCCACGGAGCCGGTACCAGCTCCAATATCCCAGCAGACGGATTGGCGGGTCAGGCCCAGCTTGGACAGGGCCACGGCCCGGACCTCGCTTTTGGTCATAGGCACCATCGTACCGTCGGCATGGCTGCCCCGCTGGAAAGCATCATCCGGCAAGCCCTGGGTCACAACGCCTTGGCCGCCGCCGGTGATCAGGGCCACGCTGAGCTTGTCAAACTGCCCCTGGGAAAGCTCCCGGGCGGTGCCCCGGGTGATGCGCTCCTCCGGGTAGCCCAGCCGCTCGCCTACGGCCACTTCTACATGGCCAAGGCCTGCATCCGTCAGACGCTGGCAGAGGTTTTTCATGCCGTCTTCGCCCCCAACCAGGGCAAAGACCTTTTCGTGGCGGTTCACCGCCCCGGCAATGTCCCCCTCCCGGCCATGGAGGCTCAGGCAGAACACGTCCTCATAGCTGACCCCCAGCCGGGAACACAGCACCACCAGGCTGGATAGCCCCGGCTCCAGCGTCACCTGACAGTGGGATAGCATAGGCAGCAGCTTTTTCGTGCCGCTGTAAAAGCCCACGTCTCCCGCCATGACCACGGCGAACTTTTCGCACTCCGGATGGCTTTCAATGGCCCCGCAAATGGCTTCCGGAGCAATGGCTTCCACTTTCAGCTGCCCCGGGGATGCCACGGCCTCCAGCATTCTGGCGGCACCAATGAGACAATCCGCCTGGGCAATGGCTTCCCGGGCCGCCAGGGTCTCATGGCTCCGGTCTCCCGGGCCGATGCCCACCACGGTGACTTTGGGCCGCACTTTCAAATCAAACCGGCGGCTGAGCTCCCGGACCGTTTCCCCGAAGCTCAAGCCCGGGGCGCTCTCCGGTCTGCCGATGACCAGTAACGTGCAGTTTGCTTCTTTGGCCGCCTCCACCTTTTCCCAGAAGCCGCCTTTGGCCCCGGTCTGCTTGGTCACCAATATGGAGCCTTCACAGGCGTGGAGCATGGCCACGTTTAATTCCTGGGAAAAGGGGCCTTGCATCCCATAGGTATGGGCGGCGGGCAGTCCCGCTTCCCGACAGGCGGCCATACTTGCTTCCACCGGCAGCACCCGGGCATAGACCCGCTGGTCAAAGTCCGGCAGGGCGGTATAGGCCTTTAATTCCTTGCTGCCTGTGGTGAGGAAAATGTTTCCGGGAAGGGTTTGGAGCAGCTCCACCGCCTGGTCGGTGGAGTCTGCCCAAAGGCAGTTTTCCGGCACCCCGCCGTCCCGGGTCAGCCGGAGGTAGGGGGTGGCGGTTTCTTCACAGGCGCTGTGGATATTTTCCGTGACAATGGGAGCGTAGGGATGGGTGGCATCCACCACGCAGTCAAACCCCCGCTGCCGGAACAGCTGTTCCATGGCTTCCCGGTCCAACCGGCCCGCGGAGACCTCCACCCCAGGAATTTCTTCCAGCAGTTCCCCGCCGTACTCCGTGGCGGCACAGGCCAACACCTGGGCCTGGGGGGCCAGCCAGCGGATCAGGGCCCGTCCGTCTGCCGTTCCGGCGAATACACACAGCTTATACATCCCGGTAGCCTCTGGGGGTCACCAGGTTCCCGGCAAGAACCTTGGTCTGGGCGTTGCCGATGAACACCGTGCAGAACATGTCCGCGTCAAAATCCCGCAGCTGCTTCAGGGTCAGAATGGTCTTGCTCTGGCCCTCCCGGCCAATGTTGCGGACGATGCCGCAGGGCCGGGTTTCGGGAAGATACTTTAAAAGAATGTCGCAGGCCTTGGCCAGATGGTCCGGGCGGCCATGGCTTTTGGGGTTATAGAGGACGATGGAAAGGTCTGCCTGGGCGGCGTGTTCCAGCCGTGCGGTGATTTTCTCCCAGGGGGTCAGCCGGTCAGACAGGCTGATGACCGCAAAATCGTGGGTCAGGGGCGCACCCAGCACCGCCCCGCCGGAACAGGCGGCGGTAAGGCCCGGCACTACCTCTGCTTCTACGGAAGCATCCTCCCCCAGCAGTTCATAGATCAGGGCTGCCATGCCGTAAATGCCGCTGTCGCCGGAGCAGACCATGGCCACGGTCTTGCCCTTTTGGGCTTCCTCAATGGCCATGCGGCAGCGGTCCGCCTCCTGGGTCATGGGGGTGGACAGATATTCTTTGTCCGGATACCGGTCTTTTACCAAATCTACATACACAGGATAGCCCACAATGACCTGGGACTCCTGCAAGGCCCGGTCTGCCCGGATGGTCATGTTCTCATAATTTCCAGGGCCGATGCCCACAATATACAGCTTCAAAAGGATACCTCCCAATCTTGTTCCGCAAGGGCCAGGGTGATACCCCGGCATACTGTTTTTTGGACGATGATTTTTCCGCCCTCCATGGCCGCCGCCCGCTGGCACACATTGTCCACCCCGGTAACGGAGGACACGAAGGCCGAGGGCGGAAACGTCCCCGGGGCCTGCCGGAGCTCCGGGGCGGAATAGAAGCGAACAGGCAGTTGTTTCTCGGCACAATAGGCCAGAAGCCCCGGTTCATCTGCTTTCAGGTCAATGGAAGCGACTCTGGTGACGGCCTGGGGGCTGATTCCCCGGGCCTCCAAAAATTCGGCCACGGCCCGGGCGATGGTGTCTTTTTCCGTCCCCCGGCGGCAGCCCAGCCCCAGGGTCAGCACCCGAGGGATGATCTGAAGGGTTTGCTCAAAGGGGCACCGGTCGTAAATGCCTACATAGATGCCCAGGGGGCCCTGGTCTCCCGGCACCAGCCCGGCGGGAAGGGCTTGAGGCAGGGGCTTTTCGGCGCAGATGGGGATGTCCCCCTCTAAAATGGTCCCCGCCACCGCTTTGGCCAGGGCCATGCTGCCAATGAAAAAGCCCCGCTCTGCTGCCCAGGCATCTACGGAGAACCGGCCCTCCACATCCGTGGCGGTGGTGATGATGGGCTGGGCCCCAATGGCCCGGGCCAATCGGGCCGTCAGGGCGTTGGCCCCGCCGATGTGGCCGGAAAGGAGGGAAATGACGTAAGTTCCTCCCTCGTCGATCACCGTAACCCCGGGGTCGGTTTTCTTATCCCGGACCCAGGGGGCAATCCCCCGGACGGCCATACCGGTGCTGCCGATGAACACCAGCTGGTCACACCAGGAAAACAGGTCCCCCACCGCCTGCGTCAGCGGAGGATGGTAGATTTCAAATCCAGGTTCTGCGAACTTTTCCATGGTCATCATCCGGCATTCTTCCGGGGAAAGGGTCTTTTGGACCTCTTTTGCCAGGGCGCAGCCCCGGCGGGTAAAGCTAAGGATGCTCAGTCGCATTTTTTGGCCGCCTCATGGAAAGGCCGCTCGTAGCTGGGGTCATAGAGGAAGGATTTGGCGTATTTTTCCCCCATGCAGTCCCCCACGATGATCAGGCTGGTCCGGGTCAGGTCGTTTTCCGTCACGGTCTTGTGGAGGGTGTCCACGGTGCAGTGGTAGATGCGCTCGTCAGGCCAGCTGGCCTTGAAAACCACCGCCACGGGGGTAGAGCCAGGGTAGCCCCCCTCCATCAGCTCCTTTTGCAGCTCTTCCGTAAGCCGGGTGCTGAGGTACAGGCACATGGTGGCCCGGTGGGCCGCCAGAGAGCGGATGCTCTCCTTCTCCGGCACCAGGGTTCTTCCGGACTGCCGGGTGATGATCACGGTCTGGCTCACCTCCGGCAGGGTAAACTCCTGCTTTAAGGAGGCCGCCGCCCCGCAGAACGCACTGACCCCAGGGGTCACGTCATATTCAATGCCCCGGGGGATCAATTCGTCAAACTGCTCCCGGACGGCCCCGTAAATGCTGGAATCCCCGGTGTGCAGCCGCACGGTGGTCTTGCCCTGGGCTTCCGCCTGGACGATCACCGCCGTGGTCTCCTCCAGGGTCATTTTAGCGCTGTTGTGAATTTCGCAGCCTTCCTTACAGTAGTTGAGCAATTCCGGGTTCACCAAAGACCCGGCATAAATCACCACATCCGCCTGGGACAAAAGCTTTGCCCCCCGCACCGTAATAAGATCCGCCGCGCCGCAGCCGGCGCCTACAAAGTGTACCATGTGTGTTCCTCCAGTTTTATTTAGTTGACAGTGGACAGTTGACAGTTGACAGTTGACAGTTTTTTACAAATGGGGCAGGTGATACCGTTTATATAAACAGGTTGTATCCGCTACGTGGCGGGCGGCAGGTTGCCGCCCCTACGTTAATGTACCACGTTTTTCACATTTTTTGAAACGCAAAACGTGGATAGGCACGTTAAATATACGGTATTTGTAACAAATGTATCGTAGGGGCGGCTACCAGCCGCCCGCCACGTATCGAATATAACCTGTGCGGGTGAATGGTGCCACCCTATATACGGAACAATGTAGCGGCGATGATTCATCGCCACTCCAGCCCCGCCAGGGGCTGGCTCCGTTGGATGTTACAGATACGAACGTACCACGGTTCCGGCCTTGCGGCCGGATGGCGGCAGATTGCCGCCGCTACACCCGTTACGTACAACGATATACGCAATGTAACAGCGTTGAGAATACAACCTGTTTGGTTGAATTGTCAATTGTCAATTTTCCCGATCAGTTCGTCCACGTTCTCCGTCTTCCCCAACAGCCCATACTCCTTGGAAAACATGGCGCAGCCGATCTCCATGTCCTGGGCGCGGTATTGCAGGTGGAAGTGGATGCGATTCATCAGGCGGGCCAGCACCGGTTCCCGGGCATCTCCCAGCAGGCGCAGGCAGTCGTCACAGCTGACGCATTCCAGCATGGCCCGGATGGTCTCCTTGTCCACCCCTTCGGCACCGGCCATGGCGGAGAGGATCTCCGTGCGGCAGTCGCCGTATTTGGAGTGGGTGTTCATCATGCCGCCGCCCAGTTTCACCAGTTTTCCGATATGGCCGATGAGGACGCAGCCTCGGAAGCCCAGTTCCCGGCAGATGTCCAGGGACACGCCGATGAAATTGGAGACCTGGACTGCCGTTTTAGGGTCGATCCCCAGGCTGTCCCGGATGAAATCCGAGCCGTAGTTCCCCGGGGTCAGCAGTACATAGTCCCCCTGGGTCCGCTTTTGCCGCAGTTCCACCCGGATGGTATCAACCAGAGCCTGTTCGCTCATGGGCTCCACAATGCCGGTGGTACCCAGAATGGAGATACCCCCAACGATGCCTAGCCGGGGATTGAAGGTCTTTTTCGCCAGTTCCTGGCCCAGGGGCACGGAAATCTCCACCCGGAAGCCCCCGGTGTAATCCAGAGCCCGGGCCACTTCCAATAGGTTTTCTTCAATCATTTTCCGGGGGACAGAGTTGATGGCGGCGTTGCCCACAGGCTGGTCCAGACCCGGTTTTGTGACCCGGCCCACACCGAAGCCTCCGTCGATGCGTACCCCCGGGGTCTCTTCCTTGCTGACCCGGGCGAAAATCAGGGCCCCCGCCGTCACATCCGGGTCGTCTCCTGCGTCCTTGGCGATGGCACAGGACACAAAATCCGTCCCCAGAGCGATCTCCTCTACGGATAGGGTCAGGTCAATGCCCTTGGGGGTGTGCAGGCCGATGGTGTTCTTGGCCCGGCCTGTCAGCAGCATCCACCCCGCGGCCTTGGCCGCGGCGGCAGCGCAGGAGCCGGTGGTATAGCCCATGCGCAGCTGCTTCCCGTCTTTTACAACAAATTGCTCCATTATCTTGTGATCTGATACAGCAGGGCGTTGCAGATGGCGGCGGCCACGTTGCTGCCGCCCTTCCGGCCCCGGGCCACGATGTAGGGGGCCAAGCCGGACTCGATGATCAACTCCTTGCTCTCCACCACGTTTACAAAGCCCACCGGCACGCCGATGATGAGGGCCGGGTGCAGGAGGCCCTTTTCCATCTGTTCCTTAATGGAAATGAGAGCCGTGGGGGCGTTGCCGATGGCAAAAATGCAGGGCTTGGGGAGGGCCGCCGCTCGCTCCATGGAAACAATGGCCCGGGTGATGCCCCGCTCCTTGGCATCCATTGCCACGTCGGGGTCGGACATAAAGCAGTGGACCTGGCCACCCAGCTTTCCCAAAATGGTCTTGTTGATACCGGCCTTGGCCATCTGGGTGTCGGTGACGATGTCGCAGCCCTTTTTCAGGGCCTCAATGCCCTTGGCCACCGCGTCCTGGGAGAAGACCAGATTTTTGGCATAGTCAAAATCCGCGGAGGTGTGGATAACCCGCTTCACCACCAGCTCGTTTTCCTTTGGAATGGGGGTATCCCCCAAGAGCTCCGTGATGATTTCAAAGCTCCGCTTTTCAATATCCATGGGTTTTACAATTTCCAGCATAGCCTTTACTCCTTTGTCAAAAACGATTCACAGGCCCGGAGGAACCGGCCTGCCATATCCGGCTTGGCGTAAAAATGGAAGTGGGGGAACCCGGCGTACAAGGTTTCGCTTCCGTGGCCGCAGTCCCAGTGGCGGCCGTCGGCCTTTTGGGCCAGGAAGTCGTCACCATTGCAAGTCGTGTCATAATAGTGGAATTCATGGGCGGGAATGGTCTCCCCGGCGGCGCAGAGCAAATTGTCCTTCCGGGCCGTCAGGGTCACATAGCCAAACCGGGAGAGCTTTCCCGTGTTCCGGCCCTCTCCGGGGAAGAAGCCCACCATGTTGGCCCCATCCAGCCGGGTCATCAGGTACAAAAAGCCGCCGCATTCTGCAATGCAGGGGAGCCCCCCGGTCAGGGCCCGGAGAATGGAGGCCCGCATGGCTTCATTGGCTTCCAGCTGCTTTAAATACAGCTCCGGGTAGCCGCCGCCCAAATAAAGGCCCTGAATGTTTTGGGGTAATGCTTCATCTTCCAAGGGAGAAAAGGGCACCAATTCTGCCCCCAACTCTTGAAGCAGTTCCAGATTGTCCTGATAGTAGAAGCAGAAGGCCCGGTCCCGGGCCACCGCCACCCGGACCTTTTGCACCGGGGACGGCAAGGCAGGTTTTTCCCAGGAAAGGGGTGGTGCTTCCGCCGCCAGGGCGAGAATGCCGGGAATATCCACGCTTTTTTCGATTTGGTCTGCCAACAGGCCCAGCTTTTCCTGTAGATCCGTCATTTCCTGGGCGGTGATCAGCCCCAAATGGCGGCTTTCCAGGGTGCAGTCCTTCATCACCGGCAGATACCCCAAAGGCTTCACCCGGCCCCCGAAGGTTTCCACAATAGCATCCCGCAGCCGGGGATAGAGCATAGGGGAGCAGCGGTTTAGAACCACGCCTTTGATGCCGCTGTCCGGATGGAGATTCAAGAAGCCGGAGATCACCGCCAACACCGAGTGGGCGGCCCCCCGGGCATCCACCGTCAGCACCGTGGGGGTGTTCGTCGCCCGGGCCACAGCGTAGGAGCTGGCGGCGGTGGTCAGTCCCACCCCGTCGTAATAGCCCATGACTCCTTCCGTCACCGCCAAACTGTATCCCCGGCTGCCCCGGGCCATGAGATAGCGCAGGGTGTCTTCGGGGAGGAATTGCAGGTCCAAGTTCCGGCAGGGGGTGTGGAGGGCCGAGGCGTGGAACATGGGGTCAATATAGTCCGGGCCGCATTTGAAGGAGCAGACCCGGTCTCCCCGGCGGCTCAGGGCGAAGAGCAGGCCGGAAACCAGGGTGGTCTTTCCGCAGCCGCTGTTGGTCCCCGCCAGGAGGACCCGGTGCAATGTCTTTTCCATAGCATCACCACAAAAGCCGCAGCGGCCCTACAGACCGCCGCGGCTGATTTTCGTTTGAGAAAGGGGGAAGAATTTCTTCTTCCCCCCGGACTCCACGCAGGGATCATTTGGCGGGCAATCTGCAAAGAAATGGTAAGGGGGAAACCACATATACAGCACCAAATCATCAAAAAACCGCGGCAGTTCCACAACAACTGCCGCAGCCGTTTTTCTGCGTCAAAAGCTGCCATACCCCGTACTTGCAGGGCCTGACATTCAAGCCGTTTCAGCAGGTATCCTGGCTCACGCATCACAAGTCCCAAACATCGTCTTCTCGGAAAAATCCAATGACGGGCTTTCACCCTTCGTCTGGGCCTCCGCGCTCACAGTGGCGGTACCGCTCGGGAGTTGCACCCGATTCCCTATTCTCTCCCCAGACCCCAACGGCCCGGGAGCACTGAAACTGGTATTTACTTTCACAGGTATTCTACCACAGCCAATAGCCAATGTCAATCAAAAAACCGAAGGCCAAGGCCTAAAATCTGGGTATTTTTGCCGATGGTCACACCGGGGTCCCTTCTCCGCAGACCCGCTCCAGGGACACCCGCAGATTTCCCTCCAGCAGCACTCCCATGCGGAAAATCATCCGGTCCACGTCGCCCTTCATGTCGGCGTTCAGCCACTCCAGAAGGATGCCCACCACGGCGCACTTATAAAAGAGGGTCAGATAGGAAATGTCCTCCTCGGAAATGGTCAGGTCCCGGGTCAGATGCCGGATCAGCCGCTCCATCCGCTCCTGGGTCACCCGGTAGAGATACCGCTCCAGCTGCTCCCGGTGGCCGGAACGGTACACATGGTACACCGCCCGACGGTTGTCCAGGGCAAACTGAGTGCAGGAGCGCAGACTTTGCTGCCAGGTGGTCACGTCCTCCCGGAAAACCAGCTCCGCCACGGAATCAAAGGTGGCCCCCAGAAGGTCATAAATATCCTGATAATGGTAATAAAAGGTATTCCGGCTGATGCCGCAGGCATTTACAATATCCTTCACCGTGATTTTATCCAACGGATAGTTGTTCAGCAGTTCCAGAAAGGCGTGCATAATGGCCTTTTCGGTACGTTCCTTGGACATAGGGCTCCTCCTTTTTTAGGGTCGATACAATTTTAATATTATAACACGGGTGGAGCCTGTCCGCAAGGCAGGAAATGCGAGAAAGTTTTTTCAACAATTGGGTGAATTTGCCTATTTTTTCTTTTGAAGGTTTATGGTATGCTTTAGAACAAACAATCAAAAGGTTTTGGTACAATAGGAGGGGTTTGGCCGGGGCCGCCCATATTGGATTCGTCCAACGCCATCCCATTTGATCGGTACGGCGCAACACCTGGAACGTGGCGGGCGGCAGGTTGCCGATAGAATTATGGTGTGATTGCCCCCGGCAATCAATTGATTTTGATTCGCTGCGCGAAGCACCACCCCTACGATACATTTATTTCGTATTGCCGTATATTTAACGTATATATCGCTGTATTGCATCCGTAAAAATGCAAAAAACGTTGTACGTTGACGTAGGGGCGGCAACCTGCCGCCCGCCACGTGGCAATTACAACCTGTTTGGTTGAACGGTACCACCGTTCACAGCCCTCTCAATAAATCTCTTAGGAAAGGAATTTTGTTATGGACAAGGAAGAAAAATCCCAGGGTGGGGGCATGAAAAAAATTGCCTCCTTCATTGTGGACAAGCGGAATCTGTTCTTTCTGCTCTACATTGTGGCCCTGGTGTTCAGTCTGTTTTCCCGGAACTGGGTGGAGGTGGAAAATGACATCACCACCTATCTGCCGGAGGATACGGAGACCCGGCAGGGTCTGACGGTGATGAACGACAACTTTGTCACCTACGGCTCCGCCCGGGTGATGATCTCCAACATCACCCCCACCCGGGCCCAGGCCCTGGCAGACCAGATAAGCGAGCTGGAGGGGGTATCCCGGGTGACCTTTGACGACACCCAGGACCACTACCGGGATACGGCGGCGCTGCTGGATGTGTCCTTTGACGGCACGGAGACCGATGAGGTGAGCCTTGCCGCCATGGAAAAAATCAATTCCCTTTTGGAGCCCTATGACAGCTATGTGGACACCACCGTGGGTGAAGACACCTCCGCGGACCTGGCCAAGGAAATGGGTGTCATCGTCCTGATTGCCGCGGTGATCATCGTGGTGGTGCTGACCCTGACCTCCAAGGCCTATATGGAGGTTCCCGTGCTGGTGATGACCTTTGGCGCGGCGGCTCTGCTCAACATGGGCACCAACTTTCTGTGCGGCAAGATCAGCTTTATTTCCAATTCCGTTACCGTGGTGCTGCAGCTGGCCCTGGCCATTGACTATGCCATCATCCTCTGCCACCGGTTTTCCGCGGAACACGCCACACTGGATACCCGGGAGGCCTGTATTGAGGCTCTCAGCAAGGCCATTCCGGAAATCTCTTCCAGCTCCCTGACCACCATTTCCGGTCTGGGGGCCCTGGCCTTCATGCACTTTGGCATTGGCCTGGACATGGCCGTGGTGCTGATCAAGGCCATTTTGCTGAGTCTTCTTTCTGTATTTACCCTGATGCCGGGGCTTCTCATGCTGTTTTCCAAGCGCATCGACAAAACCCAGCACAAGGAGCTGCTGCCCAAAATCACCGCCATCGGCAAGTTTGACGTGAAGACCCGCTTCATTGTGCCGCCCCTGTTTGTGGCCATTACCGTGGTGGCCTGCGTCTTTGCCAACAAGTGCCCCTATGCCTACAGCTATAACGAGCTGACCACCGCCAAGCAGAGCGAAAAGCAAGTAGCGGTGCAGAAAATCAAGCACACCTTCGGCTACAACAACATGGTGGCCGTCATGGTTCCCGCCGGGGACTATGACAAGGAAGGCTCCATTCTGGAAACCCTGGACAAAGACCCAAGGGTCAAATCCACCATGGGTCTTGCCAACATCGAGGCCATGGACGGCTATGTGCTGACCGATGCCCTGACCCCCCGGCAGTTTTCCGAGCTGGCGGGCCTGGACTACGAAGTGGCCCAGCTGCTCTACACCGCCTACGCCACGGACAACAGCCAGTACGGCGAACTGCTCAACGGCATCGGCGCTTACAAGGTGCCCCTGTTTGATATGTTCCAGTTCCTGAAGCAGCAGATGCAGGACGGCAACATCCGCTTAGACAGCGACATTCAGGACACCCTGGATGACCTCTTTGACCAGCTGGACCAAGCCAAACTGCAGCTGCAAAGCGACCGCTACAGCCGAATGGTGGTCTACCTGGATTTACCGGAAGAGGGAACGGCCACGGAGGACTTTATGAAGGAACTCCACGACCTGGTGCGCTCCTACTACCCCGAGGACTTCTACATCGTGGGCAACAGCACCAGCGCCATGGACTTAAGCTCCTCCTTTATTGAGGACAATCTGCTGATCTCCGTGCTGTCGGCCCTGTTCGTCATGCTGATATTGCTCTTTACCTTTAAGTCCGCGGGCCTTCCGGTGCTGCTGATCCTGGTCATCCAGGGCAGTATCTGGATCAACTTCTCGGTACCTGCCATTCGCAACACCCCGCTGTACTTCCTGGGCTACCTGATCGTCAACTCCATTCAGATGGGTGCCAACATTGACTACGCCATCGTTATTTCCAGCCACTATACGGAGATGAAGGGCCAGTATCCCCCAAAGCGGGCCATTGTGGAGGCCCTGAATGCCTCCTTCCCCACCATCTTCACCTCCGGCTCCATTCTGGCGGCGGCAGGCAGCCTGATCGCCGTGATGACCACCAACCCCGTCATCGCCACCATTGGCGACTGCCTGGGCCGGGGCACCATCATTTCCATTGTGCTGGTTCTGGCGGTGCTGCCCCAGATATTGGTGCTGGGTGATACCGTCATTGAGCGGACCAGCTTCGAAATGCCCGCCCTGGACCGGAAGGTCCGGCAGGCCAGCGGCACCATGCACGTCAACGGCAGAGTCCGGGGCTATATCAGCGGTGTCATCGACGCGGAGGTTCACGGTGTGCTCACCGGTCAGATCAACGCCTCCATCGCCACCGGGGACGTTCAGATGGTTGAGGAGCATGAAGCATTGGAGGAGGGGAAAAAGGATGAATAAAAAGTTACGCCTGGCCATCAGTGCCCTGTGTATGAGCCTGCTCCTGGTTCCGCTGCTGCCCTTCTCCGTTCCCGCGGAGGAGGAACAGCAGGAGGAGCAGACCGCCCTGCAAGACTATACAGACTATTCCGTATCCGGTGTGGCAGACCTGGAAGCGCTGGCGGAGCTGTGCCGTCTGGACAGCGCCAGCCGGAACCTGCGGGTGACCTTGAAGGCGGATATTGATCTCAAAGACCACGAAAACCTGATGATCCCCACCTTCGGCGGCATTTTTGACGGCCAGAACCATAAGATTTACGGCATTGCCATTGAGCAAGACGGCTCCGCCCGGGGCCTGTTCCGGTACATCCAGCAGGGGGCCACGGTGAAAAATCTCCAGCTCATCGGCCGGGTGACCCCCGCGGGCAGCTCCACCCAGGTGGGCGGTCTTGTGGGTGTCAACGCCGGTACCCTGGAGAACATCAGTTTCTACGGAGCGGTCTGCGGTGCCAGCCAGGTGGGCGGCATCGTGGGCGTGAACCAGGTCTCCGGAAGGATCGACAGCTGCACCATGAAGGGCTACATCCGGGGCAGCAAGAGCCTGGGAGGCATCGTGGGCGAAAATCAGGGCGTGGTGTATAACTGCGTGAACAAGGCAAACGTCAATACGGTGCTGCCGACGGAGACCCTGTCCATTGAGGACATTACCATTCCCCGGATCACCAGCGACGACGGCAAGCTCAACGGCTCGGACATCGGCGGCGTGGCCGGTGCCAGCAGCGGTGTGCTCCGGCTGTGCCGGAACGAGGGAAACGTAGGCTACCCCCACACAGGCTATAATATCGGCGGCGTGGCGGGGAGTAGCAGCGGCTTTATGGCCGACTGCGTGAACTACGGAGAAGTCCAGGCCCGAAAAGAGGGCGGCGGCGTTCTGGGCCAGATGGAGCCCAATAACATGCTGGTCTACAGCGAGGACACCCTGCAAAAGCTGGAAAAGGAACTGCAAACCGCCCAGGGCATTTTAAACCAGGCGGCCTATGACGCGAGCCAGGCCAACGCCACCATTCAAAACGGTCTGGTGGATGTGGAAGCCTCCATGAATAACACCTTGAACGCCATCGATTACCTCCTGGGGGTGGCCCGGGACAATACCACCATCACGCCCCCGGACGAGGACAACTGGCTGCCGGACTTTGACATCAGCGACAGCGGCAAGGACGAGATCTGGGCCGCCGCCGGTACCCTGGGGGACCAGATGGGAAGTCTGGTGTGGCAGATCAGCTCCGTGAGCCAGTCCGCCGCGGAGCAGGGGGGCCAGGTGATCTCGGATCTGCAATCCCTCAGCAGCCAGATGCAGCGGGTCATCAACGTCATGAGCGGACGGGAAGAAAACGAAAACCTGATGCAGGACGTGTCTGGCGATGACCTGAACCAGGACTCCGCCGGAAAAATCCGGGACTGCATCAATTACGGTGCCGTCTACTCAGACATCAACGCCGGGGGCATCGTGGGAGCGTTGTCCCGGGAAAATTCCTTAGACCCGGAGGACGATCTGTCCATTGAGGGCGAGACCTCTCTGAACTTTACGTTCCTGACCCGGGCGTTGGTGTATCAGTGCCAGAACCGGGGGCTGGTCCAGGCCAAAAAGCAGTGCGCCGGAGGCATCGCCGGACGCTCCACCCTGGGGGCCGTGGTGGCCTGCCAGTCCTACGGCACCGTGGATTCCCCCGATGCCAGCTGGGTGGGCGGCATCATCGGCCGGTCCAAGAACCAGATCTCCCAGAACTGGGCCAAGTGCCATGTATCCGGCAATAGTCTCGTAGGCGGCATTGCGGGAGAGGCTTCCCAATTGGAAGACAACCGGGCCATCGTCACCCTGGAAAACCCTGGGGAGTATACCGGTGCCATCTGTGGCAAGCTGACCGATGGCGGCGAATCCAGCGGCAACTTCTTTGTGGAGACCCCGGACCTGGGGGGCATTGACGGCATCAGCTACGACGGCAGCGCCCAGCCCATTTCCTATCCGGCCCTCATGAAGCTGGAAAACGTGCCGGAATACTTTGGAAAAATGGTGCTGACCTTTGTTGCCGAAAATCAGGTCTTCACCCGCCGGGTGAACTACAACGGCACTCTGAAAGATATTCCGGAAGTTCCGGAAAAAGAGGGCTATAACGGCATCTGGGCGGACTTTGACCCGGAGCATATTCAGTCTGACAAAACGGTCAATGCGGAGTATACCGCCCTCCAGGCCGCCGCGGACACCGGCAGCGAAACCGGCCAGCTGCCCATTGCTCTGGCCCAGGGTGCCTTTGTCTCCGGGGAGGACATTGTCACCCAGGAGATCACGGACCTTCCCCAGGGTGCCACCTTCGGCATCCGGCTGACCCTGCCCGATGACGGCGAAACCAGCCACACCATCCGCCTGAGAATGCCGGACAAGACCAAGTCCTACCGCCTGTATGTAAAGGACGGCGGGGACTGGCAGGAGACGGACTACACCCAGGACGGCAGCTACCTGACCTTCCCCGCCCAGGGAACGGAATTGGACGTGGCCCTGAAAGAAAAAGCCTCCGCCACCCCCATCCTCCTGTGCGCAGCCGCCGCACTGACAGCCCTGGCAGCCCTGCTGCTGGTCCTGCGGAAAAAGCGGAAAAAGAAAAAATAAAACCATCGGGGCAAAGGAACCACCAAACCAGGTTCCTTTGCCCCGAAGTTTTTTAAAAACGGCAGTACACTACCGCCGCTGCACCCGCTTCGTACAACGGTATACGCAACGCAGCGAATAGAACTCGTGTGGATGAATGAAACCACCCACCAGCGAAACCGTAGGGAACGGCCGCTGCCGTTCCGGCTGCGCTGCAAATAGAACTCGTGTAGATGAACGGAACCACCTACCAGCATGTCATTCCGAGCGAACGAAAGCGAGTCGAGAAATCTACTCAAGTTGCAGATTTTACCTTACGTTGGTACTTCCTGCCACGTGGTGGATTCCTCCGCTCCGCTGACGCTGCGGTCGGAATGACAACGGGGGGACGTTTCTACGGATTCGCCTGCTGTTTCTAAAATGTTATACGCTGCCCCGCGGCCCTCATCAGGCTCGCCCACAGGCGAGCCAGCTTCCCCCAAGGGAAGCTCTTGTTCCGTGCTTTCGGGGCTCTGGTTTTTCAGTACGGCCCAAAGGTACGCACCAAAACCTTCCCCTTCGGGGAAGGGGGACCGCCATAGGCGGTGGATGAGGCGCGGTACCACGCTCCGCATTGTAGGAACAACGGGCGCAGAGGTAAAACGTCCGTCCCCCCAAAAATTGTCAATTGTCCATTGTCAATTTACTTATTTTCCCGTTCCACGTCCTCCACAAACCCCTTCTTATCCTCCGCTTTAAAAAACGCGGACCCGGCGACCAGGACCTGGGCGCCGTTTGCTTTGCAGAGCTTGGCGGTGTCCCGGTTGACGCCGCCGTCTACTTCCAGCAGGCACTGGGGATTCCGTTCCCGGCAGAGCTGCCGGAGGGCCGAGAGTTTTTCCATCTGGTTTTCCATAAAGCTCTGGCCGCCGAAGCCCGGCTCTACGGTCATGACCAGGATCATATCCACCCGGTCAATGTAGGGCAGCACCGCCTGGGCGGGGGTGTTGGGCTTTACGGACACGGCGGCCTTGGCCCCCAGGGCGTGGATTTTTTCCAGAGCCAAAAGGTTCTGTTCCTGGGTGTCTGCCTCTACGTGGATGGTCACGTAGTCCGCCCCGGCCTTGCAGAAGGCCTCTACATAGCGCACCGGCCGGTCGATCATCAGGTGGACATCCAGTACCAGGTCCGTATACTTTCGCAGGGCCGCCACGGTGGGGATGCCGATGGTGATATTGGGCACAAAATTGCCGTCCATGACATCCACATGGACCCAGCGGCAGCCGGTGTTTTTAATGGTTTTCAAATCCTCTCCCAGGTAGGCAAAATCCCCGGAAAGGATGGAAGGAGCAACAGTTGCCATATTACAAGCCTCCAAAATTTCGTCAAATTGCTTCTTTCAAAAGTATACCATACCCCTAAGGGGGAAGCAAGGAAATTTATGTTGCGTACCGGAAATCAGGGTGCTATAATGCAAGCAAATGAGAAAATATCACTTGAGGTGACTGTTATGACAATGGATGAATTGAAACCGGGGCAGTCGGCGTTTATCCGCAGCGTTGGCGGCGACGGCGCTCTGAGGCATCATCTTCTGGATATGGGCCTGACCCCTCAAACCGAGGTCCAGCTGCAAAAGGTGGCCCCCATGGGGGACCCCATTCAGATCACCCTTCGGGGGTATGAGCTGACATTGCGGTTGGAGGATGCCCGGCAAATTGAAATTGAAAACGTCCACCTGGACCCCATTCCCGTCCACGGCAAGGAACCCCGCATCCAGCCCATCCCCCACCCCGGCGTGGGCGAGAACCGTCTGGGCCGGGAGGTGCCATTCAAAGAAGGCCCCCTGACCTTTGCCCTGGCGGGAAATCAGAACTGCGGCAAAACCACCCTTTTTAACCAGCTGACGGGAGCCAACCAGCATGTGGGCAACTTCCCCGGTGTCACCGTGGACCGGAAGGACGGCCTGATCCGCAACCACCCGGAGGCCACAGTGACGGACCTGCCGGGGATCTACTCCCTGTCCCCTTACTCCAATGAGGAGATCGTCACCCGGGATTTCCTCATGAACGACCGACCCAGCGGCATCATCAACATTGTAGATGCCACCAACATTGAGCGGAATCTGTACCTCACCATGCAGCTCATGGAGCTGGAGATCCCCATGGTGCTGGCCCTCAACATGATGGACGAGGTCCGGGCCAACGGCGGCTCCGTCCGCATCAACGCTTTGGAAGACATTCTGGGCATTCCCGTGGTGCCCATTTCCGCCGCCCGGAACGAGGGCATTGACGAGCTCATTGACCACGCTCTCTATGTGGCCCGGGCCCAGCAGAAGCCCCAGCGGGTGGACTTCTGCCTGGAAAGCGACGACCCCAAGGACCCGGTGGGTGCGGTCCACCGCTGCATCCACGCCGCCGCCATGCTGCTGGAAACAGACATCCGTCGGGCGGGGCTTCCCGTGCGGTTCGCCACCACCAAGCTGGTGGAGCAGGACCGGCTCATGGAAGAAAAAATCCGCCTGACCCCGGACAAGCAGCAAGCCTTCGGGCAGTTGGTGTCCATCATGGAGCAGGAGACCGGCCTGGACCGGGAGGCCGCCATGGCCAATATGCGCTTCCAGTTCTTGGAGACCCTGTGCAAAAAAACCGTGGTCCGGCCCCACGAAAGCAAGGAGCACAAGCGCAGCATGGCCATTGACCGGTATCTCACCGGCAAATATACCGCCATCCCCTGCTTCCTAGGCATTATGGCCCTGGTGTTTGTCATGACCTTCAGCATCATCGGCGGTACCTTATCGGACCTCATGGAGCTGGGGGTGGGCTGGGTCACCCACTGGATCGACTTAGGGCTCACCGCCTGGCAAATCAACCCTGTAGTCCACGACCTGGTGGTAGACGGCGTTTGCGCCGGTGTGGGCAGTGTTTTAAGCTTCCTGCCCACCATTGTGACCCTGTTTTTCTTCCTGTCCATTTTGGAGGACACGGGCTACATGGCCCGGGTGGCCTTCGTCATGGATCGGCCCCTGCGGAAGCTGGGTCTCTCCGGCAGAAGCTTTGTACCTATGCTCATCGGCTTCGGCTGCTCTGTCCCGGCTGTCATGGCCACCCGGACCCTCTCCAGTGAGCGGGACCGGAAAATGACCATTCTCCTGACCCCCTTTATGAGCTGCTCCGCCAAGCTGCCCATTTATACCATGCTGGTCTCCGCCTTCTTCCCCCGGGCCTTGCAGCCCCTGGCCATGATCGGGCTGTATCTGCTGGGCATTGTCTGCGGCATCGTCTATGCCCTCATCTTAAAGCACACCAGCTTCTCCGGCGAGCCCGTGCCCTTTGTCATGGAGCTGCCCAACTACCGGCTGCCCAGTGCCAAAAGCGTGGGCCAGCTGATTTGGGAAAAGGCCAAGGGCTTTGTGCAAAAGGCCTTTACCATCATCTTCGCCGCCTCGGTGATCATCTGGGTGCTGCAAAGCTTTGACATCCGTCTGAATGTGGCCGCCACGCCGGAACAGAGTCTCCTGGCTCTGCTGGGAAGCCTGATCGCCCCCATCTTTGCCCCCCTGGGCTTTGGGGACTGGCGGGCCTCCACCGCCCTGATCACCGGCTTTACCGCCAAGGAGAGCATGGTCTCCACCCTGACGCTGCTGCTGGGCGGGGACGTGAGCCGCATTACCACCCTCTTTAGCCCCTATACGGCGGTGGTATTCCTGGTGTTCACCCTGCTGTATACCCCCTGCGTGGCCGCCATTTCCACGGTGAAGCAGGAAATGGGCAGCACCAAGGCTGCGGCCTTTACGGTCCTGACCCAATGCGCCATTGCCTGGGTGGTGGCCTTCCTGGTGCGGTGCCTGGGGCTGATTTTTGGGCTGGTGTGAGCCGATGAATGTGCAAAGCATCCTCCTGCTGGGGCTGATCGTCCTGGGTGTCGTCGCAGTGCTGCGCCGCCCCCGGAACGGGTGCTGCGGCAACTGCGCCAGCTGCGGCCAGTGCCGAAGCTGCCATAAACCGCCCAAAGACCCCAAAACCAAATGACCGTCTTTTTGAAAACCGCTGGCATAGCCCACCGCAAGGGGGCTATGCCTTTTTATGTCCCTTTTTGGGGCGCACCACCGCCACATTTCGATATCTGAGCCGTATCAATCAAACGGTATTACCATGGACGATGCCGTAGGGGCGGCAATCTGCCGCCCGCCACGTTGGATGTTTAACCTGTGGGGGTGAATGGTACAACCCGATATATGGTACCCCCACTGTAGCGGCGGCAATCTGCCGCCACCCGGCCGCAAGGCCGGAATCGTGGTACGTTTACATTTGTAACAACCAAACCAGAAACGTCTGTCATTCCGACCGGAGCGCAAGCGGAGTGGAGGAATCCACCACGTGGGATAATGAACCACCACAAGATAAAAATTGCAACTTGGGAAGATTCCTCGACTCACTGCGTTCGCTCGGAATGACATGTCGGGGGGTGATACCGTTCAACCAAACGGGTTGTATTCGCAACGGTGCCAGCCCCTCGCCGGGGCTGGATGGCGATGAATCATCGCCGCTACATTGTTCCGCGTATGGGGTGGTACCATTCAACCCCACAGGTTGTATTTGCCACGTGGCGGGCGGCAGATTGCCGCCCCTACATTAGCGTACCACGTTTTTGATATTTTACGGACGCAAAACAATGATAGAAACGTTAAATATACGGCAATTCGGAACAAATGCTACGTTGGAGACACCGCAAGATAAAGCTTGCCGCTTGGGAAGCTTCTTCGGCTCCGTTGCACTCGCTTGGAATGACAAAGCCCTGTCTGGACTGCTACGACAGCTACGACCGGTTCAACGTATAAACAAGAAAACAGACCGCATCCGGAAATTTCCAAATGCGGTCTGTTTCTATTTTTGATTTTAGCCGTTCCGGACGGTCATGAACAGACTTTCCATTTCACGGGAGGTCTCTTCCGGCAGGAAGTCAAAGGAGGTGGCGTTGCGCAACTCCTCCTGGGAGGGGTAGGCCACTTCGTTGGCGACCAGGTCCGCATCCAGGTACTGCTTGGCCTCGGTTTCCGGTACGCTGTAGCCCAGGAAGTCCAGGTTCTGGGCGCAGATTTCCGGGTCGATCAGGAAGTTGATGAAGGTCTCGGCGGCTTCCTTTTCCTTGGCGCAGGTGGGGATGCAGATGCCGTCTACAAAGATGTTGTAGCCCTGGTCCGCGGGGCGGAAGAACTTCAGGTCCGGGTTCTCCTCTACCATGGTCAGGTAGTCACCGGCGTAGTAGGGGGCGATCCAGGCCTCCTCATTTTCCATGGCGTCAAAAATCTGGTCCATGACGTACTGCTGCACCACGGGCTTCTGCTCCGCCAGCTTGTCGGCGCAGGCCTGGAGCTCGGCGGAATCCGTGGAGTTCACGCTGTAACCCAGCATATACTGGGCAATGCCGAAGGCATCCCGGGAGTTGTCGAACATCAGGATCTTTCCGGCGTAGCTGGGGTTCCACAGCAGTTCCCAACCGGTAACGTTCTCTTCCTTGACGTACTTGCTGTTATAGATGATGCCCACGGTGCCCCAGGTGTAGGGTACGGAGAACTTGTTCTCCGGGTCAAAGGCCAGACCCCGGTAAGCGTCGTCAATATACTGGGCGTTGGGGATGTTGTCGTAGTTCAGCTCCAGGAGCATCCCTTCCTGGCGCATCCGGCCGATCATGTAGTCGGAGGGGAACACCACGTCCACGGTAATGCCGCCGTTTTTCAGCTTGGCATACATGGTCTCGTTGGAATCATAGGTGGAGTACTGGACCTTGATGTTGGGGTACTTCTTCTCGAACTCGGCAATCACATCGATGGAGCCGTCGTCTCCCTCGGAGATATACTGGCCCCAGTTGTAAACATTGATGATGGTCACATCTTCGGACTTGCCGCAGCCGGCGAACAGGCAGGCGACAAGGGTCAGGACAAGGAAGGCGGAAATAAACTTTTTCATAGACTTTTTCTCCATTTTATCAGTAGTAGTTATAGTTTTGTTTTTACTTGCCCCGGCTGGCCACCTTTTTCCGGTCTGCCGCCAGCTGCATCAGGTTCATGGCGGTCATCAGCAGGAAAATCAGCAGGAACAGCAGGGTGAACATGGCGTAGATTTTGGGCTGGATGGGCTTTTTGGTGTAGGAATAGATTTCCACAGGCAGGGTGACAAAATCCAGACCCGTCACAAAGTAGCTGATGACGAAGTCGTCCAGGCTCATGGTAAAGGCCATGATGGCACCGGAAACCACCCCGGGCATGATCTCATGAAGGGTCACCCGGCAAAAGGCCTGCCAGGGGGTGCAGCCTAAGTCCATGGCCGCATCCGTCAGGGAGGCGTCCATCTGCTTGAGCTTGGGCATGACGTTCAGGATCACATAGGGTAGGTTGAAGGTCACATGGGCAATGAGCAGCGTCCAGAAGGTCAGACTGTTCCGCTGGCCCAGCATTTTTGTGCCCACAAAGACGAAGAGCAGGCTCAAAGACACACCGGTAACGATGTCCGGATTGGTCATGGGGATGTCCGTCAGGGTCATGGCCACTTTCCGCATTTTGGGATTCAGATTGTGAATGCCCACGGCGGAAACGGTGCCGAAAACGGTGGCAATGAGGCTTGCCAGAATGGACACCAGCAGGGAGTTCCCCAGAAGCTTCAGGAGGCTCCGGTCCTGGAACAGCCGCTGGTACTGGCTCAGGGTAAAGCCCTGGAACTGGGTGATGTCCTTGCCCGTATTGAAGGAGGCCACCACCAGCACCGCCATGGGGATATAGAGGAAAATGAAAATCAGGATCGTCATGATCCGGTTGGCTCTTTTCATACCACCACACCGCCTTCCGCCTCGTCACCGCCGAAGCGGTTCATAATGCCGGTGCAGACGAAGACCAGCAGCATCAGCACCAGGCTGAGGGCCGCACCCAGGTTGGGGTTGTTGCCCTGCTTGAACTGGCGCTCGATCACGTCACCGATCAGCACCGTGTCGGTGCCGCCCAGCTTCTGGGAAATATAGAAGGTGGACACCGCGGGCACAAAGACCATGGTCATGCCGGAAAGGATGCCGGGCATGCTGAGCGGCAATATCACCCGGCAGAAGGTCTGGCTGGGGGTGCAGCCCAGGTCCTCCGCCGCCTCGATCAGCCGCCGGTCGATTTTGAGAATGGTGGCGTAGAGGGGCAGGATCATATAGGGCAGGTAGTTATACACCATGCCCAGCACCACCGCCGCCGGGGTGCGGATCAGGGTCAGCCGGGGAAGGCCCAGCCCCGCCAGAAGCGAATTGATAATACCCGTATCCTGCAGCAGGCCTACCCAGGCCAGAGTCCGCAGCAGGAAGCTCATGCACATGGGCAGCATTACCAGCATGTACAGAAACTTCTGGGTGGTGTGGCCGCAGTGGGCAATAAAGTAGGCCACGGGATAGCCCAGCACCAGGCAGATGCAGGCGGACACCAGGGAATAGACAATGGACTTCCACAGCACCGGCATATACATGCCCAGGTTTTTGATGTTCCCCAGGGAGAACGCCCCGGTGGCCGGGTCTGTCAGGGCGTAGTAAGCCACCACCCCCAGAGGGATCAGGGTAAACACCACCATCCACACAAGGTAGGGGGCGCTGAGCAGCAGGGACTTAGTCTTCTTCATTCCCGGCATCCTCCGTCAGCTCGTCATACTCCGCGGAGTAGGAGCTGTAGTCTCCAAACATGCCGGAGTATTCACTCTTGTGCATGATGTGAATATCCTCCGGGTTCAGCCGAATGCCGATGGTAGAGCCCACCGCGTGGAAATCGGTGGTTTGAATCAGCCATTTGAAGCCCTTGAACTCTACGATGATGTCGTAGTTCAGGCCCTTGAAGGTGACGCTGGTCACCGTGCCCACCAGGTGGCCCTGGTCCACAGGAACGATGTCAATATCCTCGGGACGGATGACCACGTCCACAGGCTCGTCTTTCTGGAAGCCCTTGTCCACGCAGATAAAGGTCCGGCCAAAGAACCGCACCCGGAAATCTTCCAGCATGACACCGTCGAGAATGTTGCTTTCTCCGATGAAGTCCGCCACGAAGGCGTTTTTGGGCTCGTTATAAATATCTTCGGGTTTGCCGATCTGCTGGATGCGGCCCTTGTCCATGACCACAATGGTATCGGACATGGAAAGCGCTTCCTCCTGATCGTGGGTCACGTAAATAAAGGTAATGCCCATGGCCTGCTGAATGCGCTTGAGTTCGTTCTGCATATCTTTGCGCAGTCGCAGGTCCAATGCACCCAACGGCTCATCCAAGAGCAAAACCTTGGGGCGATTTACCAGAGCACGGGCAATGGCCACTCGCTGCTGCTGGCCGCCGGAGAGGGCGTCTATTCGCCGGTTTTCATAACCCTTGAGACTGACGATTTCCAGCATTTCCCGCACCCGCTGGTCGATCTCCGCTTTGGGAACCTTATGGATTTTAAGGCCAAAGGCCACGTTGTCATAAACATCCAGGTGTGGGAACAACGCATATCGCTGAAAAACCGTGTTGATCTGCCGCTTGTAAGGCGGGACATCATTGATCGTCTTTCCGTCAAATGTCACCGTGCCGGATGTGGGCGTTAAAAAGCCGCCGATAATTCGCAGCGTGGTGGTTTTGCCGCAGCCGGAGGGGCCCAGCAAGGTTAAGAATTCGTGATCGTTGATGTAAAGATTGATGCCGTCGAGAATGCGCTCCCCGTCGAACTCCATGGTAAGATCCCGGAGCCTGATGAGTTCCTTGGACATTATCCTCCCCCGTTTCTATCTTTATTTTTTGTCGCAAAATGACAGTATAACTATATCGCATTTTCCCCTATTGTCAATGATATTTTCATCATAAAATGTTCACAAAAGATTTTTGTTATTTTGCCCATCCTATTGGATTAAATGTAAAAATTTCCGGGGATACTCCCCTTCGGAGGTGCAAAAAAATGCGCGATCAAAAAAACTCCGGAATCGGAGGAAAGGGCTACTACATCGCCCTGGTCCTGTGTGCGGCAGCCATCGGGACCGCAGGCTATGTATACCGGAACAATCACAAGCAGGTAAAACAGGTCTCCCTGGTGGAAACCCAGCCGGTTTTGGAATACGCTTCCCAGCCGGAACCCACGGTTTCCCCTACGGAAACCCAGAAACCGCCCCAGAAAGCGGCAACCGCCCCCACCGCCCCGGCGGCCACCCAGAAGCCGGCCCCCAAGGGGCTGGTGACGGCCCCGCCGGTGGAGGGGGACCAGGCAGTCCTCTACAGCATGGATGCCTTAAGCTTTAACGAGACCACCCGGGACTGGCGGGTCCACAATGGCATCGACTACACCGCCCAGGAGGGCACCCCGGTGAAGGCGGCGGCAGAGGGGACGGTGGTCTCCCTACGAGACGACGGCCTCATGGGCCTGACCCTGGTGCTGCGGCACACCGGCGGCTACGAGACCACCTACGCGGGGCTGGAAACCGCCGAAACCTTCAGCCCCGGTGACCATGTAGACTTGGGGCAGACCCTCGGCACCGTAGGCACCACCGCCCTGGCAGAGACGGCCCTGGGACCTCACGTCCACTTTTCCGTGACCTACCAGGACATGCCCATGGACCCGGCGGACTTCCTGAACCTAGGGAACTGAACCACACCCCCTCTCCAAACCCGGAGAGGGGGCTTTTTTGTGACCATCTTTTCGGTACAGTGACAGCAAAAGGCCGCCCGCTTTTGCGCATTGCGTCCGGCGGGCGGCCTGGGGGGTGGTATTTGGATTTTGTGTTCCGCTTGGAAAGCCAGAAGCCACCTGTTATAAATCATTCGAAACAAATTTTTCTATCAAACGATTGATCTGTTCAGGTTTGTCTGTATTGGAATTATGTCCGGCCCCCTCAATCCATGTCAAAGGGATTTTCGCATTGCGATGCCATGCTTTGTTGTACCGTATACACGAACCTGCGTGATCTTGGGTGCCGCATATCAGTAAAGCCGGACACTTGATTTCATACGGAAGATTCTTTTCCATAGCCGCTGCCAAAATACGATAACCATGTCCGGCTATTTGTGCATAGCGTTTCTGGTTTCCGTCATAAGTCATCATCATTTCACGCATGAGATTTCTACCGTAATCAGACGTGGCAACGCCTTCCGACCCCGATTTCAGAAGCCATTTCCACGGATAGTGCGCATATACCGGTTCCATCCGTTTCAAAAGCCAGATTTCAACTGCCGTCACATAGCTTCGTTGCAGCGGTGCGGAGTCAATGGAGACAAAACCCGTCATGTTATCCAGGTAAAGCTGTGCGTAAGCCTGTCCCACATATCCACCCATGGATTGTCCAACAATGACGGGTCTGGTGATCCTTTCTTGTTCCAATATATCATTCAGCCATTTTGCCTTATCGAACAAATCAAAATCAAAACGAAACGGCCAGGAGGAAGCGTGCGCCGGTGCATCCCATACTAAAAGGTTATACTTGTTCTCAAAATAATGAATTTGCTTATCAAACAATCGATGATCCGCTGTCAATCCTGGCAGAAAAACAAGTGTGATCCCATCCGGGTTTGACACGCTTGCCCAATAGTGAATCGTTCCGCAACGAGTATCCAACGTTTCTTCTTTCATCTGAACTTCCTCCGCAAATTCCGATTTGTTGCTCCATTTTGTGTTCTGCTTGGCAAGCCGGAAGTTATCTTTTTCTGAACGGTAGTGCTATTACATTTCCGAGCAATGCAATAACTGCGTATGCTACTATATAAACCCATGCGCTTGCGTTATAAAAGATGAATATAGACGGTGCAAACATCACTGCGACAATGCCAATATAGCAAGGGTCAAAACCGTTTCTGATTCCGTAAAAAAAAGAAATGATGAAGCATATCAGAGGGATCATCACCAACATGACAAGCATTGCGCTTCCTGTGTCTTTTATAAACCATGGAACGATATAAAAATCCATCAGCAACAGCAGATAGAAAACGATATTCTTTTTCAATTGGTCCATGCAGTCCGCCTCCTGTAAAATCTGATTTCCTGACCGCTTCTTCTCCCGAATTATACCATAAAGTCTATGAACAATTCTACCGCATCTTTGAAATATATAAAAGCCCCAATAACGTCTTGCCAAAGTTTCCGCTGCTTTGTGTCTTGCCCACGGCAGCGGGGCTTTTGCTATCAGTCCAAATAATAGCGGGCGATTTGATTTCTTGCATTGACTTCATGGGACAAGGCCGATATAATGGAGTTGTAAGAATTCGAAAGCAAGGCACTTTCCGGGCCGTTCTTTTTGGAAAAGCCCCCGTTTCTGCCTGTTTTTTGAAAAAATGCACACTTTATAGAAAAGAGGGACCCTCTATGAGCGGATACCGTTTTGAAACCATGCAGCTGCATGTGGGCCAGGAGCAGGCCGATCCTGCCAGTGATGCCCGGGCAGTGCCCATTTATGCCACCACCTCCTATGTGTTCCCCAGCTGCCAGGACGCGGCGGACCGGTTCAGCCTGAGCCAGTCCGGCAACATCTACGGGCGGCTGACCAACTCCACCCAGGAGGTCTTTGAAAAGCGGATCGCCGCCCTGGAGGGAGGCACTGCCGCCTTGGCCGTGGCCTCCGGTGCCGCCGCCATCACCTATGCCATCCAGGCTCTGGCCCGTCAGGGGGAGCACATCGTGGCCCAGAAAACCATCTACGGCGGCACCAGCAATCTGCTGGCCCACACCCTGCCCCAGTGGGGCATTACCGCCAGCTTTGTGGATGTCCACGACCTGGCAGAGGTGGAACAGGCGGTCCAGCCCAACACCAAGGCCATTTATATTGAGACCCTGGGAAACCCCAATTCGGACATTCCGGATATTGATGCCATCGCCGCCATTGCCCACCGCCACGGTCTGCCCCTGGTCATTGACAACACCTTTGGCACCCCCTATCTGATCCGGCCCATTGAACACGGGGCCGACCTGGTGGTCCACTCCGCCACCAAATTCATTGGCGGCCACGGCACCACCCTGGGCGGCATCTTGGTAGATGCCGGTACTTACGACTGGGCAGGCAGCGGCAAATACCCCTGGCTCTCCCAGCCCAACCCCAGCTACCACGGGGTCTGCTTTACGGAAGCCGCCCCCAAGGCCCCCTTTGTCACCTACGTCCGGGCCATTCTTCTCCGGGATGAGGGTGCCTGTATCAGCCCCTTTGCCGCCTTCCTGCTGCTCCAGGGTACGGAAACCCTGTCCCTCCGGCTGGAACGCCACGGGGAGAACACCAAAAAAGTGGTGGAGTTTCTGTCCCATCACCCCATGGTGGAAAAGGTGAACCACCCCAGCCTGCCGGACCATCCGGACCATGCTTTGTATGAAAAATACTTCCCCAACGGCGGCGCTTCCATTTTCACCATCCAGATCAAGGGCGGCCGGGAAGAAGCCTTCCGGTTTGTAGACCATTTGAAGGTCTTCAGCCTCCTGGCAAACGTGGCCGACGTCAAGAGCCTGGTCATCCACCCCGCCTCCACCACCCACGCCCAGCTCACCGACCAGGAACTAAGCGACGTAGGCATCTACCAAAACACCATCCGCCTGTCCATCGGCACGGAACATATCGACGATATTCTGGAGGACCTGGACCAGGCGCTGAATGCGCTAAAGTAAAGCTGGCGGCCATATTGAACGCGGCAGTTTGAATGAGTTGACAGTTGACAGTGGACAGTTGACAGTGATGGTATTTCCTTCGGAAATGATTTAAAATTAGCAATTTCTTCCAAAAGAACAACCTTTCTTTTCATCTGCCAGCGTTGGACTCTATAACTGTCAACTGTCAACTTTCAACTGTCAACTGCTACGAAGGAGCTTTTATGACGTTACAGCAAATACGCTACTGTCTTACCATTGCCGAAACCGGGTCTATGAATCGGGCGGCGGAGCAGCTGTATGTGACGCAGCCGGCGCTGACCGGGGCCATCCAGGAATTGGAGCAGGAGGTAGGGGTCACGATTTTCAACCGGAGCAACCGGGGCGTGACCCTGACCAACGAGGGGCGGCGGTTTTTGCACTACGCCCGGCAGATCTATCAGCAGTACGAGCTCATGGAGCAGGAATACCTGCGGCCCAAAAAGCGGATTTTCGGCGTGTCCACCCAGCATTATTCCTTTGTGACCAAGGCCTTTGTGGAAACCGTGCGGCAGTTTGATGCCAGCCGGTTTGAATACGCCATCCGGGAGACCCGGACCATTGACGTGATATTGGACGTGGCCCAGCGCCGCAGCGACATTGGCATTCTCTTCCGCTCCCGGCACAACCGGACGGTTCTCAATAAGCTCTTGACAGAAAACCGGCTGGAGTTTAAGCCACTGGTTGAATGCAGCGCCTATGTCTATTTGTGGAAGGGCCACCCCTTGGCCCACAATACCTCCATCTCCATGGAGGAGCTTTGTCAGTACCCCTGCCTGTGCTTTGAGCAGGGGGACCAGAGCTCCTCTTACTTTGCTGAAGAAATTCTTTCCGAGCGGGAATACCCCCAGATGATCCGGGCCACGGACCGGGCCACCATGCTGAACCTGATGATCGGTCTCAACGGCTTCACCCTGTGCTCCGGCATCATCTGCCAGGAACTGAACGGCACCGACTATCTGGCCGTCCCCTACCGGGAGGACAAGGACAACCAGAACGCCAAAATGGAAATCGGCTACATCCTGCAAAAAAACACCCAGCTGGACGAAATCGGCCAGACCTTCCTGCGGGAAATGGAGCAGTACCTACAGAAAGAGAATACATAAAAGGAGCGGTCAAAATGGAAGAAAAGGCTTTGACGGAAACAAAAGAAAAAAATCCCCTGCTGCTGTGGATGAAAATCCAGACAGGGCTCCTGGCGCTACTTCTTGCCCTGCTGCTGATCGGCGGGATTTTCGCCGGGGTGCAGGTGGGCCGCGTCAGCCGCATGTTCCGGGGGGTGGACCTGGACAAGGTCAACGCCATCCTCCTGTCCGTGCAAAACACCGCCGCCCAGCTGGAAGATTTGGACAGCAAGACCATCAATGAAGCCATCGACTCTTTAAAGGGCGCGGCGGAAAATCTGGCGGAAGCCGACATCGACGCCGTCAACGAAGGCATCCTGGCCCTGACGGAGGCCGCCAAAAAGCTCCAGGAGCTGGACATCGAGGAGCTGAACGAACTGGTAAAGTCCCTGGAAGCCACGGTCCAGCAAATGGAAAAAACCACCACGGCCTTTAACCGGTTGTTTGGGAAATAAGGGAACGTATCGGCGCAAAGGAACCTCCGTAGGGGCGGCAAGATTTGCCGCCCCTACATTGCGTGGTTCCGTTCAACCGCACAGGTTGTATTCGTTGCGTGACATGGCGATGAATCATCGCCGCTACATTGCGTGTACCGTTTGACGTAACGGGTGTAGCGGCGGCAATCTGCCGCCATATACGTTGTTCATTTGAATTTGTACCAACCAACGCAAAAAACGTCTATCATTCCGACCGGAGCGCAAGCGGAGTGGAGGAATCTTCCCAAGTTGCAAAAATAACCTGCGTAAGGTAAAACTTGCTGCTTGAGTAGATCCCTCCACTCCATTTCATTTCGGTCGGGATGACAGGTCGGGGGGTGGTGCCGTTCATCCGCACGGGTTATATTCGTTACGTTGTCATGGCGATGAATCATCGCCGCTACATTGCGTGTACTGTTTGACGTAACGGGTGTAGCGGCGGCAATCTGCCGCCATATACGTTGTTCATTTGAATTTGTACCAATCAACGCAAAAAACGTCTGTCATTCCGACCGGAGCGAAGCGGAGTGGAGGAATCCACTCAAGTTGCAAGAATTACCGACGTAAGGTAAAGCTTGCCACTTGAGTAGATCCCTCCACTCCATTTCATTTCGGTCGGGATGACAGGTCGGGAGGTGGTTCCGTTTTGTCTGCACAGGTTGTATTTGCAACGTGGCGGGCGGCAGATTGCCGCCCCTACAGACACGCTGGTAGGTGATACCAATCAACCACACGGGTTGTTTTCGCCACGCCCCCGGAACGGCACACAGGCCGTTCCCTACGGTTCCGCTGGTGGGTGTATTCTTCAACCAGCGCATTTCAAAAGCGGACACGTCCGTCCCCTGGTAATTGTCAATTGTCAATTGTCAATTTTAAATAACTGTCAACTGTAAACTGTCAACTGTCAACTTACATCTGGCTTCTGATCGCTTCTTCCAGCCGGGATTCGTCGATGGGTTTGGCCACGTGGGCGTTCATGCCGGCGTTTTGGCATTCTTGGATGTCTTCCCGGAAGGCGTTGGCGGTCATGGCGATGATGGGGGTGGTTTTTGCGTCGGGGCGGTTCAGGGCCCGGATGGTTCTGGCGGCTTCCAGGCCGTTCATCACCGGCATCATGATGTCCATGAAGATATATTGGAATTCCCCTTCCCGGGATCTTTCAAAAGCCTCCACTGCCTGGCGGCCGTCCCGGGCGGTTTGGACGGTGAGGCCCAGGTTTTCCAGGAGCATCTGGGAAATCTCCAGGTTGATGTCGTTGTCCTCCACCAGCAGGGCCATTTGCCCCTTCAGGCACAGCTTTTCCCCCTGGTTTTTCTTCAGGTTTTTGGGGTTGGGGTCCAGCTTCAGGGGCAGGTTCACGGTAAAGGTGGTGCCCACGTCCTCCTGGCTTTCAAAGTGTACGGTGCCGCCCATGATCTTTACAAGGTCCTTTACAATGGCAAGGCCCAGGCCCGTGCCGCCGGTGCCGTAGGCAGCCTCCCGATTTTCCCGGACGAAGGGCTCAAAGGCATGTTTCTGGAACTCCTCGCTCATGCCAAGGCCCGTATCGGCGCAGACAAATTCGTAATTGGCAACCTTCCCGTCACAGGACAGCTCCCGGCAGTATAGCGTCACGCTGCCCCCGGGGCGGTTGTATTTGACTGCGTTGGAGGCGATGTTCATGAACAGCCGGTTTAAATACTCGGCGCTTCCCAGGAAATACCGGTGGCGGATGGTGTTCCTATCCTTGCCCCCGTGGAAGGTCAGCCCCCGGTTGAGGGCGGTGGTCTCAATGACGCTTGCCACATTGGTGACCACATCCACCAGGTCAAAGGGTTTCTCCTCCATGACCAGGGTCTCGGACTCCACCTTGCTCATATCCAGAATGTCATTGAGAATGGACTGCAAGTAGTCCAGGGACGACAGCACCTTTTCCTTATACCCCCGGAGCTTTTCCGGGTCGGCATCATACTGCTCCGAGAGCTTGATCATGCCGATGATGCCATTCAAGGGGGTGCGGATGTCGTGGCTCATGCGGCGCAGGAAGTTGGTTTTGGCCATATTGGCCCGCTCGGCCTCCTGGGCGGCGGCTTTCAGCTTTTCCCGGACGGCGATCTCATAGCTTTTCTGCTCGTCAATGTCGGAAATGGTCATGAGCACATCGGTGACGGTGCCATTGCCGTCACATCTTTTTACGATGAAGGACAGGGTATACCATTTCCGGTTGGTGGCTTTCAGGTCCATGGAAATGACCTTCCGGTTTCCCATCCGCCGGGCCAGCGTGTCAAAGTCCAGGAATTCCCACAGCTCCGGCCAGGATTCCGGACAAATATACTTTTGCAGCACCGTTTCCCGGAAGGAGGACAGGGTCTCGGGGCAAGAAAACTTCTTGTCCTTGCCGGAAACCACCACATATTCCTTCCGGACCAGGTCCACCATGCAGATGCACTCGTAGAACTCCGCCAGAGCCTCGATGACCTCGTTTTTGTTGGCCTCCGCCCGGTAGGCATCCTGCAGAGCCTTTTTCTGCCGCTCCTGGGCCGCCACCAGATCGTCAATGTAGCGGTAGCCCATGACTACGCAGAAATCCGTCTCGGTTTTCAGCCGCACGATCTGCACGTCAAAATACCGGTGGCCCTCCGGGCTGGGAACGCACTGGAAGCGATAGGCAAACCGCTCGTGGTCTGCCAGATATTTTTCCAGGAAGGGCTTGCTGACCTTCTCCGGAAAATCCGGGGCGGATTCCTTGATCACATACTTGTCATAGAAATAGCGCATGTGGCTGGAATAGTCATTGTACTCCCCGCCCAGAGCCTGAAGGCCCTGCATGGTATAGTCCTTCATGTTCTGCTTTACGGCGTAGATGGTGTTTTTATCCAGGTTGGCATAGAAAATGGCGGAATAGTCCACGGTGACGGAGTCCAGCACGTTTCTTTCCCGGCTCAGGGCCTTGTTGTTGGAAATATCAATGAAGGTGGTGATGATGACCCGCTCCCCCTGGGGATTCATCACGGAGACGGTCCGGGCCTGGACCTGGGTCAGTGTTCCGTCCTTTGCCCGGAGGGTACACTCATAGGTCATGGGGCCGTCGTGGTTCCGCAGCTCCCGGAGCTCCTTGACCGTCAGTTTATCGGTGAAAACTGTCCCCCTGAGAATGCCCCCGAAATTGGCCTGGGCATCCTGCATGTCCGCAAAGCCCAACAGGCGCAGCGCCTCCGCGTTGATCTGCCGGATGGTATAATCCGGCACGGTGTAAATCAGGATGCCGTAGCAATCCATATCCATAAGGCTGGTAAAATAGTCCGGCCCCTGCCATTTTGTCATTGTGTGTCACCTCAGTGTTATTTCAACGTGCCCGCCGGTCCTTCCCCTCCTGTTGGTAGAAGGCCCGCTTGGCTGCGTACATTCTTTTTTCCGCTGTGCTGACCAGCCCGCCCACTGAAGTTTTCTCCAGATTTCCGTGGGCACAGCCCACAGACATGTGGTAGGAGGCCCTTTCAATGCGCTGCCGCACCGTTTCCAGCTGTCGCTCCACCCATTCAGGGGCTTTCCCGGGGATCAGGGCCACAAACTCGTCGCCTCCGATGCGGAAGGTGTGTTCCTCCCCGAAGGCCTCCTGCATGGCTTTTCCCACGAAGCGGAGCATTTCGTCCCCCGCCTCATGGCCCTTGGTGTTGTTCAGCTCGTGAAGGCCGTTGATGTCCCCATAGATGCAGGAGAAGGGGCCTTTCCGGTATTCTGCATAGGTTTTGAGCTTCCATTCATAGGAATTGCGGTTCCGCAGGCCCGTCAGCAGGTCCACCCCGCTCAGGCGGCTGACCTCCCGGGCGTATAAAAACCGCTGGCATTTGAGGCACATCATATAGCTGCAAACCACCATACTGAGGCCGCCGTAGAGGCAGACATTTACCAGATCCCCCACCAGGACCTCCGGGTCCTTCACCTCCACCGCCGTCACCACAAAGGCAACGCAGCCCAGGAAAATGGCGGTGCACATGCGGATGGGCCGGTCCGTAAACAGCAGGGGCACCGTCAGCACCAGGGCCACAAAGGAAACGGCAGGCTCCTGAGGCCGGGTCACAGTGCCAAGCAGAATGCCCACCAGGAACATGATCCCCACAAAGCCGTAGACGTGGAACAGCATGAGCCAGGGCCGCTTTTCGTATTTTACGCAATAGGTCAGCAGGCAGAGCATAAGGGCCAGAATCATGGCGGAGAAAAAAATATTCCGGACCTGGTACAGGCCATCCAGGGCATAGGACAGAGAATACATTTCCATGAGCCCCAGCACCGCCACGGCGGAAAAGGCCAGAAGACAGTTTCTGTTTTCCCGGTGGATCTCCGGCTCCACCACCTTGTACTTTTCCGGCGGGATCCCCGCGTAGATCAGATAATTTTTAACGGAATTTTCCTTTTCTTTCATACCCATCCATCCTTTTCATCGGGCCGGAGTGGAAGTTTTACTGGCTTACAAGATTTTTACGCGCCCTTTGTATCAGTTTAACACAATTGATGCCACAATGCAATCCTCCTTCTTTCTCCTACTTTTTTGTTGGGCTGTTATTTGAGCCTAAAAAAGAAGCGGAGGGATTCCCCCAAGCTGCAAGCTTTCCCTTACGCAGGTCATTGCTGCAGTTTGAGCGGATCCCTCCGCTTTTTTTCTTCCGTTTACGCCTGGCAGTCCCGGACTGCCGGGCTTTCCTTGGCTTTTGTGAAAGCACCGGCCAGCAGGCTCAGAGCCAGCATGGCAACTGCCACCCCCAGCCAGCCGAAGCCCATTTTATAAAGGGGCAGTCTGTGCAGCAGCACCCCCAGGCCCCCCAGAGGCACCCCCGCATCTCCCAGGGCATACAGGACGCTGACCGCCCCGGTGCCCAGCACCGTCATGGGGTAGACGAACCGATTCCCCTTCCACAGGCCGTGGCTCAGTCCCAGCAAAATCAGCACAATGGACACGGGGTAAATGGCATTGAGCACCGGCACGGAGATGCTTAAGATCATGTTGAGGCCCAGGTTGCAGACCAGCAGGGAGAAAAAGGTGATGACATAAACCCAGGTGCGGTAGGAAACCGACGCAAAAAGGGTGGAAAAATACTGGGAGATGGAATTGATCAGGCCCACGCAGGTGGTCAGGCACGCCAGGGTAAAAATCGCCGCCAGCAGCACCGCCCCGGGGCCGCCGAATACCTGGTAGACGATGCACCGCAATGTCCAGGCCCCGTTCTCCTGGAGATCATAAACCCCGGAGCTGCACATGCCCATGTAGGAGAGCATGGCGTAGACCAGGGCCAGGATCGTCCCCGCCAGAAGCCCCGCCAGAACCGTATAGCGCATTCTCTCCCGCTTTTCCCGGAGGCCGAAGGAGGCAAGCGTTGTGGAGATCACCAGGCCAAAGTTCAGCGCCGCAATGGTGTCCATGGTGTTGTAGCCCTCGGTAAAGCCTTTCAGCAGCGGGGCGGCGGCGTAGCTCTCCCGGGGCTGGGCCACCTGGGTCTGCCCCCGGAACAGGAAGCATACAAAGAGCAATGTCAGCAGGGTCAGCATGGCCGGTGTCAGCCCCCGGCCGATCCGGTCAACCAATTTTCCCGGGTTCAGGCAGAGCCAGAGGGCCACCAGGAAAAACACCAGAGAGTAAACCGCCATCCACACTTTTAGAGGTGCCCCCTGGGGCAAGTAAGGGGCCACCGCCATCTCAAAGGGCACGGAAGCGGCTCTGGGGATGCCCAGTCCCGGACCGATGGAGAGGTAGATGAGGAGGGTAAACACCAGGGAAAACCGCTTTCCCACCTGCTGCCCCAACTTTTCCAGCCCGTCAAACCGGGCAACCACCACCACCCCCAGCACCGGCAGGATCACCGCCGTGGCCAGAAAGCCCACCATGGCCGCCAGAGTGTGGGTGCCGGCGTTCTGTCCTAAAAAGGGCGGAAAAATCAGATTTCCGGCTCCAAAAAACAGCGCAAACAGCATGACGCTTACAACCAACAGATTTCTTTTTCCCAGTTTCATCGTTTTCGTCCTTTCTTTTGGGGAAGCTCTTGACATTGTAATCAGAGCTTCTCTTGGGGCCTATCTGAGAACCGGAAATATGACGGTTTTCAGATAGACCCTAAATAAATAATAAAGACCCGTCTCAAATTTCTTTGAGACGGGTCCAAAATCCCCGCGGTACCACTCAAATTGTGCGCCAAGGCGCACCCCTCATTTCAGGCTCCAACAAGCCCTAGGCACTAACGCAGCCTGCGCGAAAGCCCCTACTTGCGACGCTTTGGGGACTCCGGCTCGGAAGGGATGGGATTTTGAAGGCAGTCCACCGGGCTTCCACCATCCCCGGCTCTCTATCGGCTGTACGGTCAAATCCGTCTTCGTCATCGCTTTTTCTATGAAATTACGGTCATTGTACACCTGAAAGCCGGAACTGTCAATAGCTATTTTCACTCACCGTACGGTCAGGCGCAGGGAATCGGGTCGGACCGCTTTATAGGCGGGTAACTTTTCTCTGTCTGTTACGGGTGTTTCCTCATTTCTCCCCAAGACGAAGATACACTTCACCGTCTTGATCGATCTCAATGTGCATGGGCCTAATGTAGCGGGCATAGAACTGGTCCTTTTCACCGGCGGCCATGTCCGCCCGGGTCACTTCGTAAACCTCTCTGAGGATCTCCCGGATGTTGAAGTTCACCTCTTCCTCCAGACGCTGACGCAGCTCCTTCAGCAGGGCCCGCTCCTTGATCTGGTTGCTGTTGCCGGTGCAGAAATCATCCAGATAGCAGTAGGTGATGCCTGCATCCTCCAGAGTGTGCCGGATGGCGCCGCTGACCTTTTCTTCCTCCACGAGAACCAGGAACCGCGCCTCTTCCAGCGTGGGGATCAGGCCCCAGTAATCGGAATCGGAGGAGGCCAGGATGAAGGAGTCGATCTGATTCTGATAGAACTCCTTGCACACGCCCACGGAAAGCCGGATATCCAGGAAGGATTTCTCATCCTTCACCCGCTGCAGCAAGATCCGCTCCACCGGGATCTCGGTGAACTCGTTCAGGACCTCCCAGGCAGAACTGGCGTGGACATCGTCAAAGAGGAGGATTTTGCTGATTTTGCTCAGCAGCGCATTCTGATCCAGATTGTTGAGCATGGCATAGAGCTTGTAGGGATCGGAGTTTTCGCAGTCCACCACGATCGCCGCCTGCCGGGCCTGATTCAGGAAGGCATAGATGCCGTCCTTGGCAATATTCCCGGCATCGGTGACCTTGCTCATGTCCTGGAAGCAGTCCTCGTGTTCTTCGTACAGAAGGCTCACAAACTTTTTGTCGTTAAAGAGGATGTTTCCCTGGCCGCTTCCGCCCCAGTTGATGTAGACCTGGAAGGGATAGTCCCCGCGATGGGCATTGTACTCGCTGCCCGCAGCCTTCACCCCTTCCGGCTTGGTGCCGTTGGGCATGATAAAGAGCGGCCGGACATAGTCCCACTTCAGCCAGATCGGCAGCAGGCTCTTGACATTGTTGATCCGATTTGCAATTTCCCGGTTGATGTCCATGACATATTTATCCAGGGCATAGTTTGCCTTGATGATCTGAATCCCGTCCTGGCCCAGCTGCCGAATCGCTTCCTGGTCAATGTACTCCGGAAGGGTGTGCAGATTTTTGATGTCGTGATAGAATGCCGCGCTGATCTTGGTGTAGTTCCGCTCAATGCCGTTTCGGATCAGGCACAGGTTCCGGATGATCCGTGCATTTTTGTTCTGATTCATTTTGACATAATGCTCCCCATCCAGCTGCCCCCGGTCAAAAACCTCCTTGGGCACGCCGATCAGATAGCCGATTTTGGAAACGACCATATATGTACTGTTCGGATAGTCGATTTCTTTTTGAGTGATTTCTTCTGCCTGTTTTTCGGATGTATTCGGCTCTGGTGTGTTGGTTTTGTAGATTTCTTTGAATTCTTCAATGGACATTGTCATTTGCGATTCCTCCTGATTTGTGTTGATTCCACTCCGCAGGTGATCCCCACCGGAGCTTCCATCTCTATTATACCAGGATCCTGTCCAATAAAAAGGGACTATTCGTGAACACGGAGAAAAATACCTCAAGCGGACGACCTGAATGAAAATCGGTTGAATGTTGGACACGTCGATGTTCTCCTTTCTCAGTTCACGATATTTTACGCCGTAAGGAATGAAGAACGGGACAGGAACGGGATTTTTCATATAGTCGCTGGGATTCAGCCCGAACTCCCGGTAAAATGCCCGCGTGAAAGTATCCACATTGGTAAACCCGGCATCGTAGGCCGCGTCGATGACCTTGACCTCACCGCCACGAAGCTGCTTTGCCGCCTGTGTAAGTCGGTATTTGCGGATATACTCGGTTGGTGTCAAGCGAAGGCAGTCCCGGAACAGACGATAGGAATACCACGGAGAAAACAGCGATGCCCGCGCAAGATCGGACAAGCTGATTTCCTCTGTTTTGTTTTTTTCAATGTAGTCCTGCATCCGCTGGACAGCCAATACTTGTTCCGTCATTCTTCTCAACTCCTTACAGAGGCATTATACTGTGTTGGGAGAATGATCTCTCGACTTTCCTTGCCTTTTCGCAGCGAACGCATAGAACATAACAAGCTCACCACTCAGCAACACACAGCCAATAGCTTTATTGGTTGATTAAAGCCTTGGTTAAGAATCGAGTTCAAGCCTCATAAGAACAAGCGTCTGCCAGCCGCTTCTTGCACGGAAACCTTTGGGATTGCGACCATACTCCCGAAATCCGACCGATTCATACAATCGGACAGCAGATGCGTTCTCCGCTACGACCTCCAGCTCTATTTGCAGGTATCCCGCTTGCTTCGCGCATTCGATGCACGCAAGTGTCAGGGCTTTCCCGATGCCGCGCCCCCAGTAGGCTTTTTCAACAGCGATGCCGAAGTCTGCACGGTGGCGAATCTTTGCCTTGTCACCGATCGGATCAATGCCCGCTGTTCCGGCGATTCTGCCGTCAACGAATGCCGCAATTTCGATGGCATTTTTGCTTTCGCTGCGCGCCTTCAAAAATTTTGCTTCCTCTTGGACGGTGAACGAATTTTCCTCCGGATAGGTCAGAAGATCGTCCGTTTCTGCATGCGTGAGATCAAAAGTGCGGAGCACTTCGGCGGCATCAGCTTCACCCGCTCCGCGAAGAAGGCATTTCGCGCCGTTCTTTAAGATCATTTCTTTTTCGTATTGCAATGGTTATTGCCTCCCGCTATCTTTTTGGCAGCATCGCATGCTTGCATCTCGCTACGATCCGTTTTACAAGCCCGCCAGCGCCAGAAATTTTTTATCCGACTGAATACTCTGTGTCAGAAACTGACCGTCCCGGAACAGGGCATAGGTCGTGACCGGTGCGGGTACATTCTGCGCAGATGCTTTATCAGTGATATGGATGACCTTGAACGGCATACCGTGTTCCTTCGCCACCTCCTGCACCCTTGGCACCCAATAATAGGTGTAGGGACACTGGTCGGTGTAATAGAGGACAAAACCGTTTTCCTCAATCGCCGGATGCTTTGCGCATTCCCGGAACTTTGGCATCTGTGCGGACGGTTCCATGGGAAGGTACATGAGATTGATCCCGCAGTCGGAGATGTCTGCCACACGGAACCCCTTGTGATTAAGGAATTTCGGGTCAGCGAGAAATTCCCGCTTCCGGCCCTCTGCGCACAGAATGCAAATGCCTTTCTTCCCCTGTGTCTTAGCGTCCCGGATACATTCCTCCAGCAAATCGTTTGAGTATCCATGTCCCTTCATGGAACCGGATACCCAGAGACAGTTAATGTAGAGGTAGCCCTCTGCCTCAATAGGCACCCATGCGTTTTCAGCCGGAATGTATTCGATAAAGCATTTACCGCGCTCCTCGCTGCGATAGAAAACAAGTCCATCATCAAAGCGCTGCCGCAGCCATTCCTTTTTTGCGACGCTCTGCTGGCCGGACATGGCGCAGCAGATATGTTCCTTGTCAATATTTTCTTTTGTGATCCGAATATAGTTCATCGGTTATTCCTCCAATGCCGTTGTTCTTTCGTTTTGGCGACGGCAACGCATCGTACATTGCCTCAAACAGTCTTGTAAGAAACTCTTTGCTGTCAATCTCATCCACCAGCAGCATTTCTTTCGCTCGCTCATACGGAAACTCACAAATTGCTGCGGGCATAAGTTCCAAAGCGAATCTTGTTTTCTTGACAAGCAACCGATCATCATAGATCCCGCCGACGATCTTGCTGCGGTAATAGAGGATAAATTCCCCCATCATGGGACGGTAAGAAACATCGTCCAAATCGGATAGCTGTTCTAAAATGAAATGAAGATACTCTTTACTGGATGCCATTATTTCTCCTGTTTAACAAAGCTGTCCCGGCAGCTTCAGCTTTTCCTTCTTCGGGAAGGTCGCTTCGAACTGCTCAAACGCATCTGGATTCTTCTCGCAGACAAAATAGCCCTCCGGGTCTTTGTAGGTGCCGGAAATGCCGTCCAAAAAGCCGGGTGTCAGCTCCTTGATGAGAAAATAATCCGCTTCAGGGTCTTCAGCGTACCGAACGCCCTTTGTTTTGGCAGGCACAAAGCCGGACTTACCGTAAAACAGGATGTTTCCGGTGATAGCAAGTGCCCCTGCACCCATTTCCTTGGCTTTTTCCATGGAATAGTCGAGCAATTTTTTTCCGTAGCCCTGCCGCTTGTATGCGGGCGCAATGCTGATGGGGCCGAAGGTCATGATCGGCACCTTTGTCCCGTCATAGCAGTCAATTTCTGACCGCACATAGATGACCTGCCCAATCAGTTCACCGTCCCGCTCCATCACAAAGTCCAACTCCGGCACGAAAGCTGGGTCATCCCGATAGCAGTGCAGCACATAGTGCTCCATGCAGCCGGGACGGTAGACATTCCAAAAGGCCTCGCGGGTCAGGTTTTCAACCTTGTGATAGTCATCTTTCGTTTCCAAACGGATGGTAATAATATTTTCTGACATGGTGTTTCTCCTTATCTCTTGTCAATAATTTTGTCGATCAGCCCGTAAGCAAGGGCTTCCTGTGCCATCCAGTGATAGCCGGGATAGGCCAGCGGCGCAAATACCACCGCCGCTGTGTACGAAAGAAAGCTGACAACGCCCAGCAGCCCAAGCTTTTGTATCAAAGATTTCTTCATGTTTTTTCTCTTCAAGTTCCTTCATATCGTCTCCCTGTCCTTTCTGTAACAGGATTCAACCTTGGCAATGAACCGCTCAATATGCGCATCCAGCAAGGGGGCAACGGAATCTTTATCCTGCGCACCGTCGTAGACGCTGTAGAGTAGGTACATTGGCCCATAGAATTCCAGCGCCAGCTGCATGGCGGCTTCGTCAGTATCTGTCAGCTTACGAAAAATTGCGGCCATGTACTCCAGAGGCCCGCCCGCCAGGTAGTCGTGATGGAGCTGGGCAAGCTTCTGATCACGGTATTGCTCCAGTGTCAGCATTTTACGGAAATTAGAGGAAAACGGCTCCTTTGTCCAATGGTCAAACTGCGCCATACTGTATGCGCGGATTTTTGGAATCGGCGTGTGCAGGTAAGCCTCCGCAAAGCCGTCCGGCTCCGTCTCCGGCATTTCATAGCTTTCCGCGCGTTCATAGTCCATCTCATTCATGCGTTCTACAATCCTGTCCAAAATCTCCTGTTTGCTGGTATAGTGCTTATACAAGGCGGCTTTTGTGAACCCCAACTGCGCCGCAATATCATTCATAGATGTCCCAAGGTAGCCGTTCTGCGCAAACAATTCCAGCGCTGTTTCCAAAATTCGTTCTTTCGTATCTCCAGCCATAATATTCCTCCTTGCAGGTAACCACTCGGTAACTCTCATTATAGTTACCGAGTGGTTACTTGTCAAGAAGCAAAAATTAATTTTCGCTGAGGTCACTCGCCTGTTTCAATGGAGTTCACAATGTTCATTCTGGAAATGGCACGCAATGGGATGGCTGTGGCTGCGAGGCACGCGGCTACCGAGACGGCGGCAGCCGGTGCAGTTGATCATTTCAGGCAGAATCGTTACCTCGTTGAGCTTTGTCCACAGGGCGGCGGTTTTTTCATGCGGGGTGTTATCGTTCGTGAGCGTTGCGATTCTGGCATCGCAGGATTCGCAGTCCAGCCCGCAGCAGCCGATCAGTTGGTTCGTGTTTTTCGTGCTTCCCTCCACAAACTTGGAAAGCTTCTGAATATAATGACGTGTGTTCATGTTCATTCTCCTTTATCTGTATTTTTGATAAAAAACACGGTTTGATCTTTCATTGAGATTTTTCCAACCGCATATCCATAATCAGACAGTTCCTTCTTGTATTTCAGAAAAGAATGATCCAACGGTATGCCTGCGATTTGTCCGATCTCGTCAAAGGTCAGTGTCAACTGCTGGGTGCCTTGCTTTTGTACGTATGCCCAAAGCGCATGGTATTTACTCATGTTTCCTCCTTTGACCGGGCTGGTTCACCAAAAAAGACGCAGAGCGAATCTGATTTCTCATCAGGTTCAGCTCTGCGTCTTTGCGTCTGGCTTCTTCAATAGCGTTATATGAAATTGCTTTAGGTCGATCAATTCCTCCCGCTTGCATTTGGGGCAAAAGAGGAGAAAGTTGTGAAGAACGATATCCTCCCGAATCCACACCCGGGTTTTCCCGTGACAATAGGGGCACAACAGCCATTGCCCTTGTTTTTCCATAACGAATACCTACTCGTTCGTCGGGGCGGAGATGAGGGTGATCCTCCGCATTTTGCTGCTTTCGGAGGGCGCCTGCTTCATGTACTTGACCGTCAACTGGTTGATTTTCGAAAGGTATTCCGAAAACTCCTGGTCCGTCAGCAGCAGGGTACAGTTTGTCAGCAGCAGCATATCCTTTCGGGGGTCGGCATGGCCGGTGGAAAAGTATTTTGCAAAGGAAGCGCAGATACTCAGCAGTGACATCTGTACCGCGTTTCCGTTTTCATCTTCCGTGGCCATGGCATCCTTGTTGAGCTGATAAACGCTTTCCACGGTGCCCCGAATTCGGTTTTCGCCCACCACCGTGAGAATGGAACTATCCGCAAGGATCCTGATGTGCCGATATAAGCTTGCACCGGGAACATCCGGCAGCGCCTTCCGGAGCTCCTTGACCGTGCCGGTTTCGTGAAGCAAAAAATACTGAAAGATCCTCTGCCGAACAGGATTCATTACGATTTCCGCCAGCTCCATAGAGTACCATCACCCTATAAATCATTATCTGATTCTATTATTTTCTCATTTCTGATAATATTTAGAGGAATGTGTTATATTGATGAAGCAAAACAGTCTGCCTCCGCACCAAAGAAGAACGCCACTCACAGGGTGGCAGTCACTGAAAGGGGGCAACAGGACTCGATTGCTAACTTTGCGGAGCAAAGTCATATGGTTGCAATTAAGTTTTGAACTGGTTGCCGCCAAATGCCACCGGCATTTGGCATTTAGATGGGTTCAAATCCTGTCACTGGGAAAAAAATAAACACCACCCGACAGGTGGTGTTTATTTTTTGGTTGCGGAGGCAGGACTCGAACCTACGACCTCCGGGTTATGAGCCCGACGAGCTTCCAACTGCTCTACTCCGCGATATGTGGCACTCCTTGAGTGCCTGCTCATTATAGCATAGGGGGGCAGGATTGTCAAGGCTTTATTTTTGGAAATTTTCTTCCCGCAGGACCCGCTTCAGTGCGGCGTAGCGGGGGGACTGGGGGGTGGGAAGGGCGGAGAGCTCCTGGGGGAGGGTGGTTTTGTCGGTGGCGCGGTAGAAATTCAGCCACCGCTGGTATTCGATGGCATAGCTCAAAAAGCCGTTACGGTTGGGAACGCCGACAACCGCGGCCGTGGAAAAGCATTTGTCAGGTGCCATAGAGGATACTCCTGAGAGGTCCAGGAGAGAATTGGCGGTGATGCCTGCGCTGACCTCTTTCGAGAGGATTATAGCACTTTTCCGACATTTTTCAACCCTTTTATTTGTAAAATTATTGTGTTTTTCCAATTTATCATAAGGGTTTTACCATGTATTCATAACCAAAATATTTTATCTCCCCCAGGCCCGGCCCCAGGGGCTCTTGGATTTCCGGCGGTGCCTTGGGAGGCTCCGGGGAGAAAAGTCCGCTTTTGGGGAAAAATTCGAATTTATTCATTGCATCTGCCCGGAAACCATGGTATACTCTCCAGGATAGACCAATTTCTCGGGGAGGAACCTATGAATACCCTTTTGCATATCTGCTGTGCCCCCTGTGCCAATCAGTGCATTGACGTGCTCCGGGGGGACCACTATGAAGTCACCGGCTTCTGGTACAATCCCAACATCCACCCCTTTACGGAGTACCGGGCCCGGCGGAACTGTCTGCGGGAGTATGCTAAGACCATTGAGCTGCCCCTCATCGAGCGCAACGACTACGGTCTGCGGCCCTTTGTCCGGGCGGTGTCCCAGGACATTGAGCACCGGTGCGTCAAGTGCTATGAGTTCCGGCTGTATGAGGCGGCCCGGCAGGCCAAGGAGGGGGGCTTTGACAGCTTCACCTCTTCCCTGTTCATCTCTCCCTATCAGAATCACGAGCTCATGCAAGAGGTGGCCCAGCGGGCTGCCGCGGAATATGATGTGGAGTTTTTGTACCGGGATTTCCGGCCCTATTTCCGGGCGGGACAGGAAAAAGCCCGGGAGCTGGGCTTTTACATCCAGAAATACTGCGGCTGCGTATTCTCCGAGGAAGAACGGTATTTGAAGAAAAGCAAGATCATTCCCTGATCGATAGAAAGTGAGTAAAGCATGGATAAAATGGAATTTTCCGTACCCTGCCTCTTTGGCCTGGAAGGCCTGGCGGGGGACGAGCTGCGGCGGCTGGACATGGAGAACGTCCGGGTGGAAAATGGCCGGGTGCTGTTTTCCGGCGACGAGACGGCTCTGGCCAAGGCCAACGTCTGCCTTCGCACCGGCGAGCGGGTGCTGATCGTTCTGGCAGACTTCAAGGCCACCACCTTTGAAGAGCTGTTCCAAGGAGTATACAAGACCCAATTGGAGCGGTACATCCCCAAAGACGGTGCTTTCCCCGTAAAGGGCCACTGCCTGAACAGCACCCTGATGAGCGTGCCGGACTGCCAGGCCATTATCAAAAAAGCCGCCTCCAAGCGGCTGGGTGAGACCTACGGTGTCTCCTGGCTGCCGGAGACCGGAGCCAAATATCAGCTGCAATTCTCCCTGATGAACGACCGGGTCCAGCTGTATCTGGACACCTCCGGGCCGGGGCTCCACAAGCGGGGCTACCGGGCCAACGGCAACGACGCCCCCCTGCGGGAGACCCTGGCCGCGGCCATGGTGATGCTGACCCGTTACCGGGGCCGGGAATTTTTCTGGGACCCCTTCTGCGGCAGCGGCACCATTCCCATTGAGGCGGCCATGATCGCCAAGAACAAGGCCCCCGGTGCCTTCCGCCGGTTCTCCGCCGAGGCCTTCGCCTGGGTAGAACCCAAGGTCTGGGGTCAGGTCCGCACCGAAGCCAAGGACCGGGAGTTCCACGGCGCTTACCGCATTATGGGCTCTGACAACGACCCCAAGTGCGTCTCCCTGGCCATGGCCAACGCCAGAAAGGCAGGGCTGGGGGATCTGATCGACTTCCGGGACGGGGACGCCACCAAAATGAGTCTGCCCAGTGACAGCGGCATTCTGGTCTGCAATCCTCCCTACGGCCAGAGAATGATGGAGCAGCAGAGCGCCCAACGGCTGTACGCAGCCCTGGGGCGGCATCTCAAATACGCCGACGGCTGGAAAAAGTACATCATCACCTCGGAGCCGGAGTTTGAGCATTACTTTGGCACCCGGGCGGACAAAAAGCGGAAGCTCTACAACGGCATGATCAAGTGCGACTACTACATGTATCTCAACGAGCAGAGAAAGAAGAAATGATATGAAGCATCTATTCCTCATCAACCCCGCCGCCGGAAGCCGGGACCGGACGCTGGAATGCAGCAGCGCCATTGTGAAAGCATGCCGGGGGCTGGACTACCGGGTGGAGATTTCCCAGAATCCCGGAGACTGTGAGAGACTTTCCCGGGAGGCAGCCCGGTCCGGAGAGGAATACCGCATTTATGCCTGCGGCGGCGACGGCACCCTGAACGAAGTGGCCTCCGGCGCGGCGGGCTATCCCAACGCCGCCGTGACGGTCTGGGCCGGAGGCAGCGGCAATGATTTTGTCCGTATTTTCTCCGAACCCAAGGCCTTTCAGCAGCTGGAGCGGCTGCTGGACGCGGAGGAAACGGCCTTTGACATGATCCGCTGCAACGATGCCCTGGCTCTCAACATCTGTTCCGTAGGCCTGGATGCCCGCATCGGCACAGATGTGGCCAATTACAAGCGGATCCCCCTGCTTCAGGGCTTCTGGGCCTATGCCGCCTCGGCGGTGGTCAATGTAGTCCGTGGGGTGAGCCAGCCTCTGCACGTGGAACTGTGCGGAGAAGCGGTGGACAAGGAAATGACCATGGTCTGCGTCTGCAATGGCCGGTACTACGGCGGCGGTTTTTACGCCGTGCCGGAGGCAGACCCCCGGGATGGGCTGCTGGATGTGCTGGTGGTGGACAAGGTCACCCGCCGCCAGGTGCCGGGGCTCATCGGCAAATACAAGGCCGGCCGCTACAAGGAGCTGCCCCATCTGATCACCCACTACCGCACCAAGGAGCTGACCATCCACAGCCCCACCCCCACCGCGGTGAACTTAGACGGAGAACTGCGGATGGAAACGGAGATCCACATGTCCGTTGCTCCGGAAAAGCTTCGGTTTTTCTATCCAAAGGGGCTCAGCTGGTAACATAACCATCCTTCGGGGCTTGGGAACATCCCGGGCCCTCTATTTTAACAAAAGGGAAGGAACCCATGATGCAATTTTTCTATTACTGCCTGTTTGCCGCCGGGATCGTGGCGGCGGACCAGGTGACCAAGGCCCTGGTGGTGGCCCACATCCCCCTGGGGGGCCATGTGGATTTTCTGCCGGGGGTGCTGGATTTTACCTATCTGCGGAACACCGGCGCGGCGTTTTCCTCTTTTGAGGGGATGCAGTGGATGTTTGCCCTGATTTTTCTGGTGTTTACAGGAGCATTGTTTTACGAATACTTCCGGAAGAAGCTGCCCTTTTCCTCCTTCGAGCGGTGGATGATCGCCGCTATTTATGCAGGCGGTCTGGGGAACATGATCGACAGGCTCCGTCTGGGCTATGTGGTGGACATGATCGAGACCCTGTTTGTGGATTTCCCGGTGTTCAACGTGGCGGACTGCTTTATCACCTGCGGCTGCTTGGCCCTCTTTATCAGCCTGGGTCTTTGCAACAAAGAGATTTGGAAGGATGGGAAGAAATGATCCTGACTGCCGACCAAAGCGGCGAGCGGCTGGATGCCTTTCTCAGCCGCTGCCCGGAGGGCCTGAGCCGCAGCGCCGCCCAGAAGCTGATCGCGGAGGGCAACGTGCTGCTGAACGGAAAACCCGCCAAAAAGAATGACCGCTTAGAGCCCGGGGACCAGGTGACCCTGACCATCCCAGAGCCGAAAGCCGTAGACGTGGTACCCACAGAAATGAAGCTGGACATTGTCTATGAGGACGAGGACCTGGCGGTGATCAACAAGCCCAAGGGCCTGGTGGTCCACCCCGCCCCGGGGCACCAGGAGGACACCCTGGTAAACGGGCTGCTCTACGCCATGGGGGATAGCCTTTCCGGCATCAACGGAGAACTGCGGCCCGGCATTGTCCACCGCATTGACAAGGATACCTCCGGCCTGCTGGCCATTGCCAAAAACGACCTGGCCCACGCGGTGCTGGCCTCCCAGCTGAAGGACCACACCATGGCCCGGACTTACGAGTGCATCGTCTGCGGCAACCTGAAAGAGGACCGGGGCACGGTGGATGCCCCCATTGGGCGGCACCCTACGGACCGGAAGAAAATGTGCGTGACCCAGCGCAATTCCAAGCCCGCCGTCACCCATTGGGAAGTGGTCAAGCGCTACCCCGGCTATACCTATGTCCGCTGCCACCTGGAAACCGGCCGGACCCACCAGATCCGGGTCCATATGGCCTACATCGGCCACCCCATCCTGGGGGATACGGTCTACGGCCGGAAAAAACCGGAGCTGGGCCAGGACAGCCAGTGCCTCCATGCGGGAGCCCTGTCCTTCCGCCACCCAAGGGACGGCCGCCCGGTGATCGTCTACGCCCCCCTGCCGGAGTATTTTACCCAGGTGCTGCAAAAGCTGGAAAAGATGTCCGGCTGAAGCCGGGCAAATTCCGGTTGCCCCCTTGTGAAGCGCCCCGAAAGGGAGTATAATGAGGGTATATTCCATATTATCTTTGGGAGGTTCTCACCATGATCTTTGATTCTCTTGCCCATATCGACCAGTACAAAACCACCCACCCCGGCCTTTATAAGGCCCTGACCATTCTGCGGGATACGGACTTTTCCAAAATGGAAGACGGCACCGTGGAGGTGGAGGGACGGGACCTATTCTACTTCCTCCAGAGCTATGAAACCAAGGCGGACAACGACACCCCGGAGGCCCACCGGAAGTATGCTGACATTCAGGCGGTGCTGGTTGGTGCCGAAAAAATCGGCGTCGGCGCCCTGGAGGACATGACCCAGGTAAGCGGGAAGCCCGAAAACGACATCTGGTTTTACAACGGCCCCATGGACTATGTGACCCTGACCCCCGGCAAGTTTGCCGTGCTGTTCCCCGGCGACGCCCATGCCCCCGGCATCTGCCTGGATGCCCCGGCCCAGGCCCGGAAGTGCGTGTTCAAGGTCCGGCTGTAACGCCAAGAGGGCCAGAACGGCTCCAAAGGGTATCTATTTGAATTTTCTGCCGCTCCATCCGGGGCGGCAGTTCTTTTTTAGTGGCTTTTCTACAGAAAATGTGCTATGATGGTTCCAAATCAGCGAAGGAGAACGGTATGCTTCTGAATATGGAGGGCGTCTGCAAAACCTATGGGGACCGGACGCTTTTGGACGATGTGACCTTTTATATGAAGACCGGAGACCGGGTGGGCATTGTCGGTGTCAACGGCTGCGGAAAATCCACCTTCCTCCGGTTGGCGGCGGGAAAGGACCGGTGCGACCGGGGCAGCGTTTCCTACGACCCCAATGTGCGGCTGGGGTACCTGCCCCAGACCCCGGAGTATGACCCGGAGAAGACCGTTATGGAGCAGGTGGAGGCGGGCTTGGACCCCACCGCCCGGGAGATTGCCCGGTATGAGGCGGTGGAGATCCTGACCCGGCTGGGCATCCCGGACACGGAAAAGAAAATGGGCACCCTCTCCGGCGGTCAGCGCAAGCGGGTGGCCCTGGCGGCCTGCCTGGTACACCCCTGCGATTTGCTGCTGCTGGACGAGCCCACCAACCACCTGGACGCGGAAATGATCGGCTGGCTGGAGGCCTATTTGCAGCGCTTCACCGGCGGCATCCTGCTGGTGACCCACGACCGGTATTTCCTGGAGCGGGTGGCGGACCGGACGGCGGAGGTCAGCTTCGGCAAGCTCTACCTCTATGAGGGCGGATATTCGGCCTATTTGGAGGGCAAGGCCCGCCGGGAAGAAATGGAGGCCGCCTCGGAGCGAAAGCGGAAGTCCCTGCTGCGGCGGGAGCTGCAATGGGTGCTGCAAGGCCCCTGCGCCCGGGGCACCAAAAGCCGGGAGCGGCTGGAGCGGTATGAGGCCCTGAAAGCGGTGCAGCCGCCCCAGACGGAGGAAAGCCTGGGGAAGGTCCAGGCCCTGACCTCCCGACTGGGAAAGAAAACCATTGAACTGCGGGATGTGGGCAAATGCTTTGACGGTCGGTTTGTGCTGCGGCATTTTGATTTCACCTTGCAGCGGACGGACCGCATCGGCATCGTGGGCGGCAACGGGGCGGGGAAATCCACCCTTTTAAACCTGATCGCCGGAAGATTTCCTCCGGACGAGGGCACCGTTACCCTGGGCGATACCGTCAAGCTGGGGTATTTTTCCCAGCACGCCCAGGAGCTGGACCCCCTGGAAATGGCCCTGGATTACGTCAAGGCCCGGGGCGACCGCATTGAGACCCCGGAGGGGACCTTGACCGCCTCAAAGCTCATGGACCAGTTCCTGTTTTCCGGCCCCTTGCAGCACCGGCTCATCGGCAAGCTCTCCGGCGGTGAAAAACGGCGGCTGTTCCTGCTGGGGCTTCTGGCGGAGGCCCCCAATGTATTGCTGTTGGACGAGCCCACCAACGACTTGGACATTCCCACCATGACCCAGCTGGAAAACTACCTGGAAACCTTTCCAGGAGCCATTATGGCCGTATCCCACGACCGGTATTTTCTGGACCGCATCTGCACCCGGATTTTCGCGGTGGAGCCTGACGGTCAGGTCCGGGAATACGTAGGCGGCTACTCCGACTACCTGGAAAAGGCCCAGGGGAAGCCGGAAAAGCAGGAAAAGAAGAAGGCCGACCCCCAGGAAAAGCCCCGGGCCCGGAAGCTCAAATTCAGCTTCAAGGAGCAGCGGGAGTTTGAAACCATCGAGGACGACATCGCCGCCCTGGAACAGGCCCTGGAAGAAAACCGCCAGGCCCAGGAGCACTCCGGCAGCGATTTTGAAAAGCTCCAGGGCCTTATGGAGGAACAAAAGAGCCTGGAAGCCCAACTGGAAACCAAAACCGAACGCTGGCTGTACCTGACGGAGTTGGCGGAACGGATCGAGGGAGAGAACGGGGGACGAGTTGACAGTTGACAGTGGACAGTTGACAGTTATTTTCAAATTGACAATGGACAATTGACAATGCTAATCAAGAGTTGAAAACCTTAAAAACCATGGCAGCTGCAATGTTAGCGAACACGTGGAACAAAA
>CAKTNS010000015.1 GCA_934589225.1 uncultured Oscillospiraceae bacterium | reverse complement strand
CAAAAACTGTTACCTATGTCTCTTCTCTACCTGTTACCTATGTTACTACTCTATACAAACCTGCCGCCCGCCACGTTGGATGTATAACCTGTGGGGGTGAATGGTATGACCCCAAATATGGTATACCCCACTGTAGCGGCGGCAATCTGCCGCCAACCGGCCCGGAGGGCCGGAATCGTGGTACATTCGTGTTTGTTTCGTCCAACGGGGCCAGCCCCTCGCCGGGGCTGGATGGCGGCAGATTGCCGCCGCTACATTGTTCCGTATATTGGGTGATTCCATTCACCGCCACAGGTTGTATTCGTTGCGTGGCGGGCGGCTAATAGCCGCCCCTACATAGGTTACACCTTTGTGCCTGCTGTTTCTACAACATTTCACCCCGCCCCGCGGCCCTCATCAGGCTCGCCCAGGCGAGCCAGCTTCCCCCAAGGGAAGCTTTTGTACCGTATCGAAAAAGCGCACTTGGCTCTCCCTCTGGGAGAGCTGGCTCGGCGCAGCCGAGACTGAGAGGGCCTTGGGGCGTTTTTTTAATAAGAACGTCCATGGTATCCTCAACGTTGACCCTCTCCGTCCTCGCTTACGCTCGGCCACCTCTCCCAAAGGGAGAGGCAAGGGCCGCCGCACTTAAAAAGGCGGAAACCACATCGTATGGTTTCCGCCTTGGGGAAGCGGGCTTACCAGGCCAGCATGTTTTGGAACTGCTCCATGTATTTCTGGGCGGGGACGTTCCAGCTGAAATCCTGTTCCATGTCCCGCTTCTGCAGGTCCTGGAAGCCGGGGCGGTCGGTGAGGTACAGGTTCAGGCAGCGCTTCAATGCCGCGTAGAAGTCGTCGGCGTTGTAGCTCTGGAAGGTGAAGCCCAGGCCGTCCTGGCCCTGCTCGTTGCAGGGGGGCACGGTGTCCTTCAGGCCGCCGGTGGCGTGGACCACGGGCACGGTGCCGTAGCGCATGGCGTTCATCTGGCTCAGGCCGCAGGGTTCGCTCTTGGAGGGCATCAGGTAGATGTCACCGCCGGCGTAGATTCTGGCGGCCAGCCCTAAATTAAAGGTGATCTGGGCGGAAACCTGCTCGGGGAACTGCTTCTGCAAATCCCGGAAGAAGTTTTCGTACTGTGCCTCGCCGGTGCCCAAAACCACCAGCTGGGCATTTTCCTCCCACATGAGCCGCCGGGCGATATAGCACAGCAGGTCCAGGCCCTTGTGTCCGGCGAACCGGGTGACCATGACCATCATGGGTACATCCGGGTCCTGGGGCAGGCCCAGCTCCTTTTGCAGGGCCACCTTGCACCGGGACTTGCCGGGCTGCATGGCCCAGGCGGAGTAATGGTCCACCAGGGCGGGGTCAGTCTCGGGGTTAAAAATATCCGTATCGATGCCGTTGGTGATGCCGGTGAGCTTCCAGGCGTTTCTGGCCAGAATGCCGTCCAGGCCGTGGGCATAGTAGGGGTACATGAGCTCCCGGGCGTAGGTCTCGGAGACGGTGGTCACCAGGTCCGCGGTCTCAATGGCACCCTTCATCATGTTCACGGAGCCGTTCATGTCCATGCAGCCCCGATACTCCCAGGGAAGGCCCAGGGTGTCATCGAAGAAGTTGCTGTTGGCCCAGCCCTGATACTCGATGTTGTGGATGGTGTACATGCACCGGGTCTTTTTCAGGATGGAGTCCCGGTAGCAGGCCTTGAGATAGACGGGGATCATGCCGGTCTGCCAGTCGTTGCACTGGATCACATCCGGGGCGCTGTCCAGGGCCACCAGGGCATCGAGACAGGCTTTGGAGAAGTAGGCGAAGCGCTCGCCGTCATCCATGTCGCCATAGATGGCGCCGGTACGGCCGCCAAAGTAATAGTCGTTGTCGATAAAATAGACGGTCACACCGCCGGGGGCGGTGACAAGCTTCATTAGACCGGCGAACTGCTGCCGCCAGCCCATCTGCACCCGAAACTGGGCCACCTTCTCCACTTCATAGGCGGTATTGGTTTTGATCTTGTTGTAGTAGGGCAGGAACAGCGTTACCTCGTTGCCCGGCATTCTGGCCAGAGCCCGGGGCAGCGCCTCCATCACGTCTCCCAATCCGCCGGATTTGGCGTAAGGCGACGCTTCCGACGCGCAGATGGCAATTTTCATACAGTGTCCCCCCGCTTAATGACAATGGGATTGGTCCGGGTGCCGATGAGCTTGGCACCGGGACGGACGGTGACGTTCTTATCCAGGATCACGTTCTTGAGCTCCGCGCCCTCACCGATGACGGTGTCGTTCATGACCACGCAGTCCTCAATGTGGGCGTTCTTGGCCAGAGTCACCTGACGGAAGAGGATGGAATCCTTGGCGGAGCCCTCCAGCATGCAGCCATCGGCCACCATGCAGTTGTCGATGCTGCTGTCCTCGCCGTAGTAGGAGGGCACCCGGTCCCGGACCTTGGTGTAGATGGGGTGCTTCCGGTCAAAAATGGACTTGTGGACATCGGGCTTCAGCAGGGCCATGGAGTTCTGGAAGTATTCTTCCACGCTGTCGTTGTACAGGGCCACGCCGTCAAAGACGCAGGCGTTGACGCTGACCTTGCCGGAGTTCCAGCCGCCCAAAATCAGATCCCGGTCCATGTGGAAGAAGTTGTGGGCGATGCGCTCCCGGACCATGGTGATGAGCCACTTCTTGGTGGTGACGAAAATGTCCATAGAGGCCAGGTATTCAGGGCCCGCGGCGTAGTCTACCACGATGTCGTTGATCTCCTTGTTCTCGTCCAGGGTCACGGCCAGATCCAGCACCTTCTTGCTGTTGGCCACGCCGGACTTGACCACCACGGTGATGTCCTTGCCGCTCTGGATGTGGTCGGCCAGCACCCGCTTCAAATCAATGTTGGAAATCACGGCGGAGTCTACCAGGAATACATACTCGTCTTCCTCGCTGTATTCTAAGAAGGCCATGGCGTTGTTCAGGGATTCCAGCTTGCCCCGGTAGCTGTGGGTCTCGGAGGTGGAGTAGGGAGTGATGTATTGCAGGCCGCCCTCGCCCAGCTCCAGGCCCCACTCCTCGCCGTCACCGATGTGGTCCATCAGGGACTGGTAGTTGAACCGGGAGATCATGGCCACGTGGTGTACACCGGCCCAGCTCAAATTGGTCAGGCCGAAGTCCACCTGGCGGTAACGGCCGCCGAAGGGGATGGAGGCGATGGACCGCTTGGCGGTCAGCTCTCCGATGTTGGCGTCATTGGTGAAGATAATACCCATTGCGTTCATAGCGTCCGCCTCCTTACATCATGTCGCCGGGCCGAAGCACGGCGTTTTCTTCCACCACGGCACCCTTGGAGGTCACGCTGATCAGCATTTCCTCACCGGGGGCGTAAGCGCCGCCTACAACGGCATTCTTGCACACCCGGCTGTTTTCACCCAGAATGGCGTGACGGACAATGGCACCGGGCTCTACCACCACACCGGGCATGACCACGCTGTCCTCTACCACAGCGCCGGCACCGATCTTGCAGCCTACGGAAATGACGCTGTGGCGGACCTCGCCCTCTACCTCACAGCCCTCGGCGATGAAGCAGTTGACGGTGGTGGCGGAGCTCGCGATGAAGGAGGAGGGCATGGCGCTGTTCCGGGCGTAGATCTTAAAGCGCTCGCCCCGGATGTTGAAGACGGGGTCCTTGCCCAGCAAGTCCATGTTGGCTTCCCACAAAGACTGGATGGTTCCCACGTCCTTCCAGTAGCCGTCGAAGGGGTAGGCCATCATCTTGTGGCCCTGGTTTAAGAGGTTGGGGATGATGTTCTTGCCGAAGTCATTGGAGGACTTGAGGTCTTCCTCGTCCTCGATCAGGGCGTTTTTCAGCACCTGCCAGTTGAAGACGTAGATGCCCATGGAGGCGTTGGTGGACTTGGGCCGGGCGGGCTTCTCCTCGAACTCATAAATGGACATGTCGGGGTTGGTGTTCAGGATGCCGAACCGGGGGGCCTCTGCCAGAGGCACGTTCCGCACGGCGATGGTGCAGGAGGCCTCGTGCTTTTCGTGGTATTCAACCATTGCGGCGTAGTCCATCTTGTAGATGTGGTCGCCGGAGAGGATCACCACATAGTCCGGGTCATAGCGGTCGATAAAGTCGATATTCTGGTAAATGGCGTTGGCGGTGCCCTTGTACCAGCCGCTCTTCTTATCGTGGCGCTCGTAGGGGGGCAGAACCTGGGCACAGGAGTGGGTCTTGTTCAGGTTCCAGGGCTGACCGTTGCCGATGTATTCGTTCAGCTCCAGAGGCTGATACTGGGTCAGGATGCCAACGGTGTCGATGCCGGAATTGACGCAGTTGGACAGGGGGAAGTCAATAATGCGGTATTTTCCGCCAAAGGGGACGGCGGGCTTGGCGGTCTTCTCGGTCAAGACCTTGAGTCTGCTGCCCTGGCCACCGGCCAGAAGCATGGCAATACAGCGTTTTTTCTGAAAGTACATGGTCACAGCTCCTCATATTGTCATTTGGATCAACAAAGGGAAGACGGAAGAACATTGGTCAAAAAATCGTATTTTCTTCCACGGATAACATATCATATTTTTTGCATTTCCGAAAGTGACATTTTGCCTAAAATATCAGAAATCTTTTGGCGATTTTCTCTAAACTCCCTCCAGGGTACCGGCGGATTCCTGGGAATTTCGACAGAATTCAGCCGTTTTTCCAACCAACAGACATCCAGCCAACGTCCAAACTTCTGTCCGCATTTTATCATTTTCCCGCATGGATTGTACCCAAGAGCCCGGTGAAAGGCCAAAGATGGTGCATTTTCCCCGGTGATAATGGCAAAACTCACAACATAGCCCATGGCTTGCAGCAAATTTTCCAGAACCTGGTACAGCCTTTTTCCGGCGCCCCGGCCCCGGGCATCCCGGCGCAGATAAATAGAGGGCTCGGCGCACCAGGCATAGGCCGCCCGCTCAAAAGGAAGGCTGGCATAGGCATAGCCCAGGACCTCCCCCTCCTCCTCCCACACCAGCCAGGGAAGCTTTTGGGTGATGCTTCGGAACCGGGCCAAGAATTCATCCGGGGTAGGCGGCACATACTCAAAGGTCACGGTGGTCTCCAGCACATAGGGGGTGTAAATGGCCAGCATGGCCTCCACATCGGACTCCCTGGCGAAACGAATCATTTTTAGGGCCCTTCCTTCCTGTTTTTGTACCATTTTAGGCCCAAAGAAATCTGCTGTCAAGGTTGACTTTTTTTCTTTTTAAGGATACAATAAAAGCAAATTTGTGTAAACAAGGGGGAGTAAGCATGGATGCCGGCGGAAGCGGCAATATACCTGGCCGAAGTAGAAATCTGCCCGTCATCCTGCGGGCAAGCTAGTCTGCTTTGTGCCAATATTTTTTGAATATTGGAGGAAACAAAATGGCAGAACGTTTTGAAATCGTTGAAAAAGCCCTCCTGAAAATGCTGGAAGACAAGAAGTACGCCTCTCTGCGGGATATTCTCGTGACCATGAACCCCAGTGACGTGGCGGCACTGTTTGACGGCCTGGAGGAAAAGCAGATCCCCCTGATGTTCCGGCTGCTTCCCAAGGAGGAGGCGGCGGAGACCTTTGTAGAAATGGACCCGGAGGCCCAGCAGCTACTCATTCAGGGTTTTTCCGACAATGAGCTGCGGGAAGTGCTGGATGAACTCTACGTGGATGACGCGGCGGACCTGGTAGAGGAAATGCCCGCAAACGTTGTTAAGCGTATTCTCACCCAGGCCGACCCGGAAATGCGCAGCTCCATCAACCAGATTTTGCGCTATCAGGAAAACTCCGCCGGGGCCCTGATGACCATGGAGTATGTGTCCCTCCGGCCGGATATGACCGTGGAGGAGGCCATCCTCCGCATCCGCCGTCAGGGCGTGGACAAAGAGACCATTTACACCTGCTACGTCCTGGCCAAGGACCGGACGCTGCAGGGCATCGTCACCGTCAAGGACCTGCTGCTGGCGGAAAGCGACGACACCCAGATCAAAGAGATCATGACCACCAACGTCATCTCCGTCACCACCCAGGACGACCAGGAAGAAGTGGCGAAGATGTTCTCCAAGTATAATTTCCTGGCCCTGCCGGTGGTAGACAAGGAAAACCGCATGGTGGGCATCGTCACCTTCGATGACGCCATGGACGTTATGGAAGAAGAGGCCACGGAGGATATGGAGATCATGGCCGCCATGACCCCCTCCGAAAAAAGCTACCTGAAAAGCTCTCCTGTGGAGCTGTATAAGCACCGCATCCCCTGGCTCATGCTTCTGATGGTCTCCGCCACCTTTACGGGCATGATCATCACCTCTTTTGAAAGCGCTCTGGCTCTGCTCCCCGCCCTCACCGCCTTTATCCCCATGCTGATGGACACCGGCGGCAACTGCGGCTCCCAGTCCTCCGTCACCGTGATCCGCGCCTTGAGCCTGGATGAACTGGAGCTTTCCGATGTGTTTACGGTGCTGTGGAAGGAGATCCGCACCGCCGTCCTCTGCGGTCTGACCCTGGCGGTGCTGTGCTTTGCCAAGGTGCTGCTGATAGACCGGCTCCTCATGGGCAATACCAGCATCAGCCTCTCTGTTGACCTGGTCATCTGCCTGGCCCTGGGGGTGACGGTGGTCATCGCCAAAATCGTGGGCTGCACCCTACCCCTGCTTGCCAAACGCCTGGGCTTTGACCCCGCCGTCATGGCCTCCCCCTTCATTACCACCATTGTGGATGCTTTGTCCCTGCTGGTCTATTTCCTGTTCGCAAAAACCATTCTGGGACTTTAAGACGATCAAGAAGCCCCCGCACCGGTCAAAACCGATGCGGGGGTGCTTTTTTACCGTTTTTTCTATTACAGGTTGTACCAGCGAATTTCGTTGGCTTCCAGGTGCAGGGGGAAGGAGCCGCTGTCGGTGTAGACGGTGGTGTCCTGGGGAACGTAGGTGTTGTTCACGACGCAGTATTTGCCGTTGGCAACAAAGGCGTGGACTTCCACGTTGTAGTTGGAGGAGAACCACTTGTGCAGGGCGTCCTCGCTGTGGGCGGACCACAGGATGGCCCGGTAGAGGACACGGCTGTTTTCAAAGGAGTAGGGCAGGCCGGAAATGTAGACGCTGCGGCCATTGCCGAAGGCGTTGACGGCCATCTGGACTTCCTTGTCCTTCTGGACCAGGATCTCCGTGCCGTCCAGGGCGTAAATGCTCTTCTTGCCCTCGCCAAAGTCCACCTGGTCGGCCACGTCTTCCAGGATGAAGTGGTCCGGGTGCTGCTCCCAGTTGTACTTGTCGTAGTTCAGGGTGAAGCCGGTTTCCTTTTCCACGCCCAGGACGCTGGCCAGTTGCAGATAATGGCCCTGGTACTGGTGGCCGGTGGGCTCGCCCACGCCGATGAAGCCGCCGCCCCGGTAGACGAACTTCCGCACCGCCGCGGAAACGGCAGGGTCTTCCCACTCCGCGCCGCCGGTGTGGGCAGTGTCGCCGTCACCTACGTTGATGATGACGTCAATGGTGTCAAGCAATGCGGGGTCTTTCCGGATGTCGTCAAAGGAGATGAATTTCACATCAAAGGGCGCGCCGGACAGGGCCTCGATGATGCCGGCGTAGGAGTAGTTCTGCTTCTGATACAGGGCGTGGTGAACCATGTGGCAGCCCCAGGAGCGCATTTTGCCCCAGCTGTTCAGCACGGCCACGGTCTTGACGCAGTAGGGGGTGGTGCCCTTGATGTTTTCATAGAGCTCCCGGAACTCATCACACACGGAAGCCACATAGTCAATGAACTCCGGGAACTGGAGGGCCAGCTTCAGGTAGCCGCCGTAGCCGATGCGGTCAATGGGCTTGCGGAGAATGGCCCGCCGGGCAGTGACCCAGTTTTCCTTGGCTTCCTTCACAGGATCGCCGCCCTCGTGGAAGGTATCCGGGAAGAAGTAGGGCAGGAACCGGCCCTCGGTGTACTTGACGCCGGGGATGTCGGAGATCAGCCGCAGGGTGGAGCCGTTGCCCACGGAGCCGACGACGGCATCCACGCCGATGGTCTTCCACTCCTCCATAAAGGGCTCGGTGCCGATCCAGTGGTCTCCCAGGAACATCATGGCTTCCTTGCCCAGCTCGTGGGTGATGTCCACCATTTCCTTGGCCAGCTTGGCAACCTCTCGGCGCTGGAAGGCCTGGAAGTCCTTGAATTCCTTGGAGGGTACCCGGTACTGGTTGTTGTAATAGCCCTGGTCCACAATGAACTCGGGCCGGAACTTGTAGCCCACTTCCTTTTCAAACTGTTCCAGGATGTAGGGGGAGACGGAGGCGGAATAGCCGTACCAGTCCACGAACTTTTCCCGCTTCAGCTCGTCAAACATCAGAGTGAACTGATGGAAGAAGGTGGTGTAGCGGATGACGTTGACGTAGGGGTGGTCCGCAATGAACTTCCGCAGCCGCTCCATGGTGAACTTGTGGGTCTTGGGCTGGCGAACGTCAAAGGTGATCTGATGCTCAAAATTCTGCCAGTTGTTGGTCACGGCGTTGTACATGTGCACCGGGTCCCAGATGAGGTAAGCCAGGAAGGCCACGGTGTACTCATGGAACGTCTGGGGGTTGTGAATGACCACGCAGCCGGTTTCGGCGTTATAGTCCCAGCACTCCGGGGCAATGGGGGTGCCGGTGGTCCGGTCCATGACTTCCCACCAACGCTTGATGTCATCCCGGGTGTTGACCTGCATGAGCTCCGGGGAAATGCCCTTCATCAAAGGAATTTCCAGGGATTCTTCAGCGGCGGTATAGAAGCCGGTCATGATATAGCACTGCTGCACCTCCTCCGGATTGGCCTTGGCCCAGGCGTTGTCTTTCCGGGTGGTGTAATAGGTGGAGTAGATTTTGGCATTCTGCCCCTGAAGCTCCGCGGGGAAATCGGTGCCGTCACAGTCTCTGATAGCATCCGCGCCCCAGCGCTTCATGATCTCCAGGGTTTCCGGTACCACGTCCAGGTCCGTGGGGATGGTGACCCGGCCTGTTTTTCTTGCGTCAGACATAGAAAAAACCTCCTGTAAAAAGTTCTTTGGGATGGTTTGTGAATATAGAATTGCGCCTACCCTTAGTATACGATTTATTTCGCCAGACTCAACAAGAATGTTGCGAAATACTTTATAGATGTTGCGCTTCCAAGCTTTTCGGCATTTCTGTCAGTTTTTCTCCTGCTGATTTGTGCATCCGGCATAAGTCCCGGAAAGAAAGGTCCTTTCGTTTGCTTTTTGCTGATGGTTCTGTGTTTCAAAGTGCAAGAACGTGACATTCTATATCAATATTCCTAAAGGGCGGTGAGGCGATCCTTCACAAAAAATTCACAGTCTCCCGCCGGTGCTTTCAGGGCCGCTTCAGTTTGGGGCGGTATAGTGGCTCCGTTATCAACTTGAGGAGGAACCGTATGATCACTGTCGAGCATCTTACCAAATGGTACGGTGGGACCCGGGCTGTGGAGGATCTGTGCTTTTCCATTGAGAAGCATGGGGTCTACGGCTTTTTGGGGCCCAACGGCGCGGGGAAATCCACCACGCTGAATATTCTGACCGGCTGCCTCTCCCCCACCCAGGGGACGGTGACGGTCTGCGGCCACGATATTCTGGAGGAACCCAAAAAGGCCAAGGGGCATATGGGGTATCTGCCGGAGCAGCCGCCGCTGTATTTGCAGGAGAGCCCCTGGGACTATCTGTGCTTTGTGGGGGAGGCCAAGGGGCTGCGGGGGCAGGCCCTTGAAAACCAGGTGTTTTCCGCCTTGTCCCGCACCGGCACCATGGATGTATGCCGGAAGGCCCTGGGGAGCCTGTCCAAGGGCTACCGGCAGCGGGTGGGCATTGCCCAGGCCCTGCTGGGGGACCCGGAGATCATCATTCTGGACGAGCCCACGGTAGGCCTGGACCCCATCCAGATCCTGGACATCCGGGCCCTGATCGGAGAGCTGGGGAAGGAGCACACGGTGATTTTCAGCTCCCATATTCTGTCGGAGGTCCAGACGGTCTGCGACCAGGTGCTGATGATCGCCCGGGGCCGTCTGGCGGCCTTTGACACCCCGGCGCACCTGGAAGCCCAGCTTCGGGCCGGTCAGAAAATCCGGCTCACCGCCAAGGGAAGCCCGGAAGCATTGGAGCCCGTGGCGGCCAAGGTCCCGGGGCTTCTGGTGGAAAGCGCCAAAGAGGACGGAGGCTACACCACCCTGACCCTCACGGGAGGCCGGGGGTATGAGACCACCCAGGCCCTGTTTGAAGTCTTTTCCCAGGCGAAAACGCCCCTGGCGGCCCTGGAGCTGACAAAGGTGGGGCTTGAAGACGTATTCCTGGAGCTGGCGGAAGAGCCGGAAACCAAAGAAGAACAGGAGGGGAAAGCGGAATGAAAGCCATTTTCAAGCACGAGCTGCGGCTCTATTTTGAATCCATGACGGCCTATGTCTTTGGGGCCTTTTTGCTGCTGTTCATCGGCATCGGCTCCATGCTGTATAATCTCCGGTCCGCCGTCAGCAATTTTGAGTTTGTGTTGAGCTTTGCGGCCATCGTCTTTGTGGTCATCGTGCCGGTGCTGACCATGCGGTGCCTCAGCGAGGAGCGGAAGCAGAAAACCGACCAGCTGCTCTATTCCCTGCCCATTACCACCACCCAGGTGGTGCTGGGGAAATACGGGGCGGTGCTGGTGGTGTTTCTCCTGCCCCTGTGCTTTATCGCCCTGTATCCAATAATGTTTGCCCAGTTTGGGGAGGTGTATCTGCCCACGGCCTATGGCTCCCTGGCGGCCTTCTTCCTGCTGGGGGCAGCGCTGCTGGCGGTGGGGGTGTTTCTTTCTTCCCTCACAGACAACCAGGGTCTGGCCGCGGGGCTGGGCATTGGGGTGATCCTCCTTAACTACTACTGCGTGAGCCTTTCGGAGTACGTTTCTTCCACGGCGGCGGGGACGGCCATTGCCCTGGTGGTGCTCATCGCCGCCCTGGGCTTCCTGGTCAAGGCCCTGACCCGCAGCACCCCGGCGGGGGCGGGGGCAAGCCTTCTGCTTCTGGTAGGTCTGGGCCTTTGCTACGCCCTGGACAGCACCGCTTTGGAGGGGCTGCTGCCTGGCCTCATGAAGAAAATCTCCCTTTTTGAGCGGTTTTACACCTTTGTAAACGGGGTGTTTGACCTGACCAATGTGGTATATTTCCTGTCCGTCACCCTATTTTTCCTGTTTTTGACGGTGGAATCCCTGGAAAAACGGAGGTATAACTGATGAAAAAAACCGTAGCCCTGAAAGGGGGCAGCTACGCCATTGCCCTGACGGTGCTGGTGCTGGCCCTGCTCATCGTGGTGAACATTCTGGCGGGAGCCCTGCCCGCAAACCTTACCAAGCTGGACATCAGCTCCTCCAAGCTCTATTCCATCACCAGCAACACCAAGGCCGTGGTGAATGCCCTGGAGCAGGATGTGACCCTTTACTGGATCGTCCAATCCGGCCAGGAGGACGCAGTCATTGAAAACCTGCTTTCCAAATATGACAGCCTTTCGGATTTCCTCCATGTGGAGAAGAAAAACCCGGATGTGTACCCCACTTTTGCCCAGCAGTATACCCAGGAGACCGTCAGCAACAATTCCCTGGTGGTGGTCTCCGGGGAAAAATACCGGTATGTGCCCTATTCGGACATTTACGTCACCCAGGGCAGCCAGTTTTCCTATTCCTACACCACCTCCTTTGACGGCGAGGGGGCCATTACCTCCGCCATTGACTATGTGGTAAGCACAGAGCTGCCAAAGCTCTATCTGTTGGAGGGCCATGGGGAATCCCAGCTTCCGGAGAGTTTTCAGGAGCAGCTGGAAAAGGAGAACCTGGAAACGGAAAATTTGTCTTTGCTGACAGTGGATGAAGTGCCGGAGGATGCTGCGGCCCTGCTGCTCTATGCCCCCTCTTCGGACATTTCCCAGGAGGAGGCCCAGATGCTGGAAAGCTACGTCCAAAAAGGCGGGAAGCTGCTGGTACTGGCGGGGCCGGTGGCCGATGGGGAACTGACGAATCTCTATGGCATTCTGGAAACCTACGGCATCACGGCGGCCCAGGGCATCGTCAGCGAGGGGGACCGGAGCCACTATGCCTTCCAGGCCCCCTACATCCTGCTGCCGGAGCTGGGGGATTCGGACATCACCGCCCCTCTGACGGAGCAGAATTACTACGCCATCGTCCCCGTGGCGGCGGGCTTGCAGCTGGGAGACGACAGCCGGGTCACCGCCCTGCTGACCACCACGGACAGCGCTTACAGTAAGACATCCGGCTACAGCCAGACCACCTATGAAAAGGAAGATGGGGACATTGACGGCCCCTTTGCCCTGGGCGTGGACATTGCCGACGGCGGGGAGCTGGTGTTCTTCACCTCTTCCTATCTCTTGGAAGACATGTACAACGCCTATTCTTCCGGTGCCAACAGCGATTTGGTAATGAACGCCCTGTCAAGCCTTTTGGGAGAGCGGCAGGCCATGTCCATCCGCAGCAAATCCCTGAACTATAACTATCTGACCATCAGCGACTCCGCCGCCTCTCTACTGAAGCTGGTGATGATCGGCCTGGTGCCCATGCTGTATCTGGCCATGGGCGGGGCCGCCCTGTGGGATAAAAGGAGGATGCAGCGATGAACAAGCAGAAAAAGCTTCTGGTGATGCTGGCCGCCCTGGTGCTGGTCAGCGCCGTGACGGTGGTGGTGGTCCGGCGGGAGGAGACCAAGGAGAAGATCAAAAACACGCCCGCAACCATATTGGAGTGGTCCGATATTTCCGCCGTCAGCTGGAGCTATGAAGGAAACAGCTATGCCTTCCAAAAAAACGACGACACTTGGGTCTACCCGGAGGACACCGCCTTCCCGGTGGATCAGGAGAAAATAGAGGAGCTTCTTGCCCAGTTTGAAGACCTGGGGGCGGCTTTTACCATTGAAGACGTGGAGGACTACGGCCAGTACGGCCTGGAAAAGCCCAGCTGCACCATCACCCTGACCCAGGGGGAGGAGACCCGGACCCTGGAGCTGGGGGACTACAGCAAAATGGATGCCCAGCGGTATGCCTCTTTGGGAGACGGCAATGTGTATCTGCTCAGCCACGACCCTGTGGAAGATTTTGATGTGGGCTTGTCAGACCTCATCCAACAGGACCAGGTACCGGCCTTTGCCGAGGTGGAAGCCATCACCCTGACCGGCGACCAAACAGGTGTCTTCCGCAAAACCCAGGGCCAGAGCCTCTGCCAGGAGGACGAATACTTCCGGGATTCCGACGGCGGCCCCCTGGATACGGATTTGACGGAAAACTACCTGTATACCCTGGAAAATTTCAGTCTTGCAGACTATGTGACCTATAAGGCCACGGAAGAGGACATTCAAAACTGCTATCTGGATACCCCCGCCCAGACCGTCACCGTGACCTACAAGCCAGAGGAAGAGGAAGACACCGCCACCTTTACATTGCACCTGGGCAAGGCCCCGGACAAGTCGGAAGAGGAGCCCGGGCAGGCCTACGCCCGGGTAGGGGATTCCCCCATTCTCTATAAAATCAGCGAAAGCCAGTATCAGGCCCTTACCGCCTGCGGCTACGACGACCTGCGGCACCAGAACCTCTTCACCGGGGACTTTTCCCTGGCCAAGGAGCTGACCGTGACCTTAGAGGGCAGCACCCGGGTCTTTACCTATGAGGAACAGGACCAGGAGGAACCTGCCTGGTATTTAGGAGAGGAGCAGGTGGATTTGACGGACATCCAGACCGCCCTGAAAAACCTCACCGCGGAAACCTTTACGACAGAGGCCCCCACGGGCAAGGAAGAGCTGTCCCTCACCGTCAAATTGGACCAGGAAGGGGAAAACACCCTGACCCTGACCTTCTACCGCCAAGACGGCACCACCGTCCTGGCCCAGGCCAACGGGAAGACCCTATGCACCCTGCCAAGGTCCCAGGTGGTCACCCTGACCGAAAGCTTCAACGCCATCCTTTTGGGGTAAGCCTTTGCCGCCCCTGCGCCGGACTTCACGATCGTGGAGTCCGGCGTTTTTTCGGAACAACTTTTTATCGGCAAAAATCAAGGATATAGACAGCAAAAACAATTTGTATTTTTGCCGATAATGTGGTATACTCTTGGATAGAGTAATGTTGCTAAATTCTGGAGGAGGGACGGAAAATGTCATACTTTTCAGTGGCGGAAATAGCGAAAAAGTGGAACATGTCGGAGCGCAGCGTCCGGAATTACTGTGCCCAAGGCCGTGTGGCCGGTGCGTTTCTTGCCGGTAAGACCTGGAATATTTTAAGGCCTATCTGGATTATTTTCGGATCAATTATTAAGACGGCTGGGTATACAAAAACCTGCTGAAATGCCAAAGGCTTTCAGCAGGTTTTAAATGTTTTATTGGGGAAACTGTTCGTTATAATGAAGATTCATCTCTTCCCGGTCCGCAAACAGGACGTAGAATACTCTTCCGTATTGCTGGCTGTCTACGATCCTTCCGTGGTCCAGGACGGAAATGTATGTTCCGTCGGCTTTTCGGAGGTGGAATCGGATATAGTCATTTTCATTGCCGTCTCCGATCTGCTCCCAGATGCTCTGTTCCATTTGCTGCCGTTCATCCTCCCGGATCAGGTTGCGGAAACGCTTCTGCGTAAGCCGGAACAGCTCGTCCAGGTCCTTGTACCCCGCCATGCGCAGGAACTCACTGTTGGCGTAGAACAGTTCATCGTCTTCTTTGTGGGCGCTGTAGATGATAAAGGCCCCCGGGAGATGTTCGGAAATGTCCTTGAACGCAAAGCCCAGCTGCTTGCGGGCGCCGGACTGAAGGCCTTCCCGGTAGGCCATGCACCCGTTTTTGCCGTGAAGCTTGATTTCATAAAGGGCCGCGTCGGCGCAGCGCATGAGCTGGGAAAGGTTGGAGGCAAAGGCCGGATATTCCGCATACCCCAGAGAAATATGAAAGGGATGTTCCTTGCCCAGATAGGAAAACGTCTTGGGGAGCTTCGTAAACTGCCGCAGCCGGTCTCCCGCTTCCTCGGCGGTGCAGTCCGGCAGCAGCATGCAGAATTCGTCGCCGCCGTTTCTTCCCAGCAGCACGTCCGAGGGGAAAAAGGCCTTCATGCTGTCGGCCAGGCTCTTTAAGGCCCGGTCTCCGCAGCCGTGGCCGTAGATGTCGTTGATCTGCTTGAAGTCATCGATGTCCAGAAGGGCGGCCACAAAGTGGGTGTGGGGATTTTTGGAAATCCTTTTTTCCGCCAGTTCATCGAATCCGTAGCGGTTATATATTTTTGTAAGGGCATCGGTACGGGCCAGGACCTGAAATTCTTTCTTATGGGCCTTGGCCACCAGCCAGACCCAGACAAGCACCGCCAGCATCAGGAAAATGGCGGTTAAAAATCCGCAGACCGCGGCAATCAGCCCCTCATTTCTCCATCCGGAGGCGGGAAACACCTCGATTTTCCAGGAATCTTCCCCAATGGAAAAATCATAGGAAACAGGGCTTGTCATGGGCCCCTCCGACTGGTAAACCACGGTATAGGTGTCCGTCCAGGGCGCGTCGGTTTTTAGTATTCTGTATTCATATCCGAAACCCGACAGGGCCTGGAGCGAATTTGAAAAAATATCCGGAACCCGCAGGATCGCCACGGTAAAGCCCCAGAAATATTCCTGCCCGTTTACATCCTTCAAATAGACCGGGTCACGGACCGCAATGCCATAGCCCCCCTGTTTCAGCTCAAAGGGGCCCTGGGTGATGACCGTGCGGTTGTCCCGGGCATAACGGGAGATTTCTCCCCGGTCTTCGTCCTGGAGCAAATCGATTTTCCCGGCTTCATTCCCTTCCGCCGGATAAATATCGGTCACGACCCCGCCCGGGGCAAGCTGGATGCTTTCGGTGGAATCCGACATCAGATTTTGAGCGATGGTGTCAAATTTCTGAATCTGGCCGTCTCCGCTGATCAGCACCTGTTCCAGGGCCTGGGTGATCTCCATTCCACCGGCAATTTCATTCTTGACCCGTTCACCGTAGGTGACTGCGTTTAATTGGGCCGTTGCGTGCCGCTGCGCTGTTTCGTGGCTGTCGATCCGGTGCCCAACGGCACCTACAAAGCACAAGCCCAGCAGCAAAACCATCAGCGGCGCGAGGATTTCTTTCTTCACTGAATTCACCTTGATTTGTAAGAACAATTATTATTCTTATTTTTATAGCACAAAATAGTAAAACTTCAATGAATAATTCTTTAACAAATCATGAATAGGCAATGTTCTAAAAATGGGTTCTGCCGGCAAAAAGCCCCTCCCGCTTCCCTGGGAGGGGCTGAATTTATAGGTCGTCGTCGGTAGACAGCTGGTTTAAGATGGCGGCCAGTTTGGCGTTGACGGTGTCGAAGTCTGCCACGGCGTCCATGATCTCGTCGTAGGCCACGTTTTTGCCGGCGGTGAGGAGCTCTCCGGCCAGGTCTGCTACCTCTTGGGCGTGGGCGTCGTTGTGGCTGACCAGGTATTTCATCAGGGTCAGGAGCTCTACCAGGGGGGTGGCCCCGGCTTCGGGGGTGTGGGTGTGGGGGAGCTCCCCGTGGGTGTGGCTGTGGGTCAGGCCGCCGTGGGTGTGGGGAACGCCGCAGTGCTCGTGGGCAAGCAGGTCCCGCTTCCGGCCCACCACCTGGTACATCCGGTCGTTGGAGATCATGACCTCCACGTCGTAGTGGGCATCAAACAGCCGGGCAAGCTTCTGGGCCTCCATGAGCTCCTGGGAGACGGCGGCTTTGTCTTCGTGCAGGACGTTGATGGCCTCCCGGCTGGCCCCATGGGCCACGGTCAGGCGGCCCCCTTCTTTTAAAAGCCCCGCTAATGTTTTCAGCAGCCGCTTGGGGTAGGGAAAGTGGGGGAAGGCATTATAGACCACAATGCAGTCAAACTTTTGATCCGGCTTCCAGGTTTCCACATCGCCGCAGACCACCGTGACATTGGGGGCATCTGCCGCCTTTTCTTTGGCGAGGGCCGCCATGGCAGGGGAGAGATCGATGGCGGTAAGGCTCCCGACGGTTCGCTCTAAGTAAAAGGGGAACAGCACCCCGGTGCCGCAGGCCACGTCCAGCACCTCCTGGCCGGGGCCTACCTGGGCGTTGTCTAAAATCGCCCGGATGACGGCGGGGTCAGCCTGGTTTTCCCGGTCCCAGTAGGGGGCGCGGCGGTCAAAATAGGCGATCATCTCGTTTTTATCCATGGTGGAAGCTCCTTCCGGTCCCCGGGGCCGCCGGGGAGATTTTTTTCATCATAGCACATCTTTTTCGTTTTTAAAAGCCCCCAGGGGGGATATGGAAACCAAGGGGCCGAAGAGCCTTAAATTTTGTGCATTTTGCCAAAGGCGTCCCGGCGGCCGGAATCCCCCCATTATGAGACTTCTATCCGTAAGATTTTTGCATTCGGGGGGCTGGGCCGGAAAGTGTGGCCTGTTGGGAAAATCCGCAAGTGGAAAATTGACATATTGCACAAAACTTCCGGGACGGCATTGATAAATCCCTGCGGGTATGGTACTATAAAACCACACATATAGTCGTTTTATATAAAAAACGCCGAAAGAGCGTCGCCCCCGGCATTGGGGCGGTCGCATGTGCATATGCTTTGCGATGGGGACGAAAGGAGGAAGGGCTGTGACAAAAGATAAAATATACTATTCCAGAACCTACCGGAAGCTGCGGGTGACCCCCAAGCGGAGTCTTACTTTGTTTCTGTCGGTGGTAATTCCGGGACTTTTGCTTCTGATTCTCTTCATGCCGGAAATTACCGGATGTTTTTGCAATATTGCATGTAAAATATTGCAAAAACAAGGCCTGGTGATCTACCGCGGGGTGTGGCCCAATCCCCTGTTTCGCAAGATCCATTATCTAAAAGGTACTGCCGGGAGCCCTGCTGCCCAGTTGTGTATCTATAACGGTCTGTGGAGCCTGGCCATCATGGTCCTGTGCCTGACCCTTCCCACCAGGAATCGGCCGGTGAGCATTTACATCACCATCAACGCCGGCATCCATCTGGTGGCCAGCCTCTGGTTTCTCTTTGCCGGGGACCTGTTTCCCTATGACTTGGAGGACTTTTCCCAGCTGTATATGATCCAGGAGGTGGGCATCTGGGTGGTGTTTCTGGTGATGACCGCCGGGGTCACTTCCATTTTAGGAGACCGGGGCCTGGGCTTCAAGCTGGGGACCATCGGTGGGGTCCTTGCCTACAGCTGGGTCTTCGGCCTGGTGCGCTACACCCTGTTTTTGTATCTGCTCAGCCGGTATTCCATGCTCTACATGACCGTCATGTACTTCACCTTCGGGCCCATGTTCGATTTTTTGTACTTAGTCCTACTCTACGGACTTTTTATCAACCGCATGGTCAACCTCTATGACTCTGCCAAGGGAAAGGAGGAATGGGAATGGTCGTAGGAATTTTAAAGGGGTATATGTATTTCATCATCACCGTGATGCTGCTCTATACCCTGCGGCACTTTACCTTTACGGTGATCAGGCTTTTGGGCAAACAGCGGCTGTACTACGGCGACATCGTCACCAGCCGGATGAAAACCATCTCGGTGCTGATCCCCATGCACAATGAGGAGCTGGTGCTGCGAAACGCCCTGGACGCTCTGCTGGAATGCGACTATGACCGGGAGCTTATGGAGATCATCCCCATCAATGACCACTCCACGGACCGCACCGGGGACATGCTGGAGGAGTATCACGCCAAATACGATTTTATCCGGCCCCTCCACCGCTACACCGGCCGCCGGGGAAAGCCCTCGGGGCTCAACGACGCCATGAAGCTGGCCCGGGGGGAGATCATCGTGGTCTTCGACGCGGACTACCGGCCCGCCCGGAACCTATTAAAGCAGATCAGCCTGGGCTTTGAGGACCCCCACGTGGGGGCGGTCATGGGCCGGGTCATCCCCTACAACACCAACAAAAACATGCTGACCCGCCTCATCACCCTGGAGCGCTCCGGCGGCTACCAGGTGGACCAGCAGGCCCGGTATAACCTGGGGGCGGTGCCCCAGTACGGCGGCACCGTGGGTGGCTTCCGGAAGGACTATCTGCTGGAGACCGGCGGCTTCCGGGAGAACATTCTGGCGGAGGACACGGAGCTGACCTACCGGCTGTTTACCAACGGCTGGAAGGTGCTCTACGCCAACTCCGCCGAGTGCTACGAGGAATCCCCGGAGACCTGGAACATCCGGGGGCGGCAGATCCGCCGCTGGTCCCGGGGCCACAATCAGGTGCTGTTTCACTACCTGATCCCCACCCTGCGGACCCCCTACATGACCCTGATGCAGAAAATCGACGGAATATTTCTCCTCTTTGTCTATGCCGTGCCCATGTTCACCCTGGTGGGGTGGCTGGTATCCATGGCCCTCTACTTCCTGGGGGAAATGAACATTATGAGCGGCTGGTGGGTCATCCTCTTTTTGGGTGTCTACGATTCCTTCGGAAACTTCGCCCCCTTCTTTGAGGTGGGCACCTCCATGGTCTTAGACGGCACCCCGAAGGAAGCCCTGCTGCTGCCCCTGCTGATGTTTAATTTCTTCTTTTACATGTGGCATATCTCCCTGGGTTTTGTGGATGCCGTTGCCGATGTGCTGACGGGCCGGGCGGCCATGTGGGACAAAACCGTGCGGTTTGCCCAGAGTAAGGAGGGAGTCAAATGAAATGGGTGCTTTTCTCCTTTGTATTGCTGTTCAGCCTGCCTCTGGTGCTGGCGGCGCTGTACTGTAAATTCAGGCCCAGCAGGGTGCTGCACATTCAGCAGGACTACGTCCGGGACCCCCGGTATTTTGGAAACAGCTTCCGCAAAAAAGTCCGGGCGGCCCTGCCGGTGGGGGAGGACCGGATGCTGAAGCTCTCCCGGCAGGAGCACTGCCTGTTCCCCGGGGACATAAATCCGGAGGAGCCCACCGTCAAAGAGCCGGTGCTGGCGCTGGAAGAGGCCTTTGCCCCCCAGGAATCCTACATCTTTGAAAAAGAGATTTACGCCGCCGGGGATGCGGCCTTACCGGAAAACACCCGGTTCCGGGCCCTTTGCGGGGAGAAAAATATCACCCTGGCCCCGGGCTGCCGGTGCCTTCGATGGGTGGACGGGGAAGAAAACCTGACCGTGGCCCCGGACTGTGACCTCGGCCTCAGCGCCTCGGCGGGAAAGATTCTGACCCTCCGGCCCCGGACCCGGTTTCAGCGGCTCTACGCCCCGGAGATACGGCTGGCCCTCTCCCCGGAGGCCCCGGCCCCGGCGGTGCCAAAGGTGCTTCCCTCCAAGCGGCATATGGAAATACTCCACGACCTGCGCAGCGTTTCCGAGCATCAGACCGATGAACTAGGCCACCTGAAAGCCAACCTCATCACCCGCCACAATCTGCGGATCCTGGAGGGCCTGACGGTGGAAGGGGACATCAGCGGGGACTGGGGCGTGCGGGTCATGAAAAACGCCGTGGTCTACGGCAACATCTTTGCCGGTGCCGATGTGCTGTTAGAGGAAGGGGCCCGGGTCTACGGCAACATCTTCTCCCAGGGCAGCGTGCGCCTGGGGAAGGGGGCAAGCGTGGGCATGCCCGGGGAGATCTCCTCCCTGATCGCCAGACTCCAAATGGAATGCGCCGGAGAGAACCGAATCTACGGCTACGTCAGCGCCGGTACCGGCGGAAAACTGACAGGAGAGGAAGATGAAGCGCCATGAAACGGAAAGCACCTTACTTAATTGCGCTGTTCCTGCTGCTGCCCCTGCTGGCGCTGTGCCTGTTCCTCCAGGCCATTCCCATCGAGGTACAGGAGGCCCATAGGGTCTATGTACCGGAAAAATGGGATCAGTACGGTCAAAACGGACTGGCCCCGGGGACGAACCTTTCCCAGAGAAGAATTATGGAAACCGATACGGCCGTTGCCTATACGGACCGGGTTTTCCGGCTCCTCAGCATTTCTGACCAGCAAGCCGGGTATGCCTTGCAGGCAGCCAAGGCCTTGCAAAACGCCTGCCCCGGGGTTAAAAACGTGTATCTGCTGCCCATCCCCGGCCGGGCGGTGCTGGAGCCGGATTACCCGGAACAGACCGAACAGTTTGAAGGCTTTGTAGAAGAACTCGAAGAAACAGGGAACGTCATCAATGTGCTCCCCCAGCTGGAAGCAAACGGCGGCCGAAACCTGTTTTTCAGAACGGAGAGCAGCTGGACCATGGAGGGGGCCTTTTACGGCTACCAGGCCATTCTGGAAAAGCTGGGCATGGAGCCAGACGATCTGCTGGGCTACCGGAAATATCTGTTCGGTGACTTCCATGGCAGCGTTCTTACGGCCCAGAAAGCCCAGTGTAAGTCAGAAAAGCTGCTGGAACAGCTGTGGGAAATCCCGGATGATCCCTATGTTCTCTATATCAACGGCAGAAATCCCAATCGGGAAAAGCTGACCCAAGGGAATGAGGAAGACGGCACCTCCCAGACCTTTGCCCGCCGGACCGTCCGCATGAACAGTTTGGGGCCAAACGGCATTGTGGGCGGCAACCATTTTCTCCACAGCATGGTAAGCGGCCAGGGCCAGGGGAGCATCGTCCTGGTGACGGACCAGGCAGGAAAGCTGCTGGCGCCGTTTTTAAGTGAAGCGTATGAATGGGTCTATGTGGTAAATGTCCAGGAGGACCGGGCGTTCGCCCAGGACCTGCCCGGCATCCTGGAGGAGATCGGGGCGGACACGGTGATCTACGCCGCCACCGAAAACCATATGGGAAACCAGTCCTATATGCGGGCCCTGAACCCGTTTGTCAGAGGGGAGAGATAGGCCATGGTGCAATGGATTCAAAACACACTTGTTACGTTCACGGAATTGACCGGGCTGACCGGGAAGCTCTCCTTGGACATTCTGGCAGATTTCCAGCTGTATCTGGTGCTGGGGGTGGCCTTCCTGCTGCTTGGCATCCGGCTGTACCGGGGGCTTGTAAGCTTCGGGGTCTTCCTGGGGGTGGCAGCCGCCATGACCCTGTGGCTCCGGGGAAGGGCCGGGTGGCAGCAAACCGTCACCGCCTTTGTGCTCATCGGCCTGCTGGTTTCCGCCATGTTTTTCAGCTTTAAAACCCTGGATGCCGCCCTGCTGTGCGGCTTTGTAACGGCGGTGCCCCTGTACACCCTGGGCCTTCCCTGGTGGGGAAGCGGCCTTCTGGGGCTGCTTTTCGGGGCGGCGGCCTGGCTCTTTCCCCTGGCGGGGGTGCTGACCGGCAGCGCCATGCTGGGGGGGCTCCTGCTCTCTGGCTCCGGAGTTCTTCCCGGGTGGCTGTGCTGGGCGCTGATGCCCGTGGGTATCGGGGCCCAATATGCCCTCTTCGGGAAAAAGCAGAAGCTTTTTACAAAATGCATCCCGGACCGGTTCCAGGACCGGCTGGAGCGGCGAAAGGCGGGGAGAAAGCCATGATCCAGGTGCTGCGGAAGGAAAAAAAGTACATCCTGCCCCGGAAAAACGCCATGGAGCTGGAACGGCAGCTCTCCGGGATCATGGCCCTGGACCGGAACGGGGTGGAGGGCCGGTATTTTATCCGCTCTCAATATTTTGACTCCCTGTATGACCGGGACCTGACGGACAATCTGGCAGGGGTCTGGAAAAAATCCAAGCTGCGGCTGCGGGTCTACTCCCTGGACGCAGAGAAAGCCAAGCTGGAATGGAAGCAGAAGTGGGGTCTGGACAGTCTGAAAAGCTCCCTGACCGTGACCCGGGAACAGGCCCTGGCCATGGAGCGGGGGGATGCGGCATTTCTACTCCATATGGACTCCGATTTGGCCCGGGAAGTCTATTTCCGGTTTACGGAAGGGAATTACCGGCCCAAAACCATTGTGGAATATTGGCGCAAGGCCCTGTTATACCCCGCGGGGGATGTGCGCATCACCTTTGATACGGACATCCGGGGCTCCCTGTGCCCCTGGGGGCTCTTTGAACCCCTGGGGACCTTCCCCATCACCACCACGGAATATGTGCTGATGGAAGTGAAATACTCGGAGCTGATCCCCCAGCTGCTGGTGGATGTTCTGCGTGAGGCGGACAGCCTGCAAACCAGCAACAGCAAATACTTGCAGGCACGACTGCTGAATTTATAAGAGGAGGGCGCAAATTATGAGAGCCTACATACTGGAAAATCTGACGAACACACAGTCTTTGGATTTGGCGGTGATACTGCTGAATAACACCGTATCCTTTGTCATGGCCTTTTTCATCATGTTCACCTACAAGCTGTCCTATACCGGCACCGCCTACAGCCGGCGGTTCAATGTGGCCATCGGCTCCATTACCATCATCACCACCATGATCATGAGCATCATCAGCAACAATGTGGCCCTGTCTTTGGGCATGGTGGGCGCCCTGTCCATCATCCGGTTCCGGACGGCGGTGAAGGATGTGCGGGATGCCACCTATATTTTCTGGGCCATTGCCGCGGGCATCGGCTGCGGCGTGTCCCAGTACGCTTTGATTGCCATTGGCTCTTTGTTCCTGCTGGTATTTTTGCAGCTGACAGGTAAGGGCTTCTCCTCCTACCGGCAGATGCTGGTGGTCCAGGGGGAGGGCAAGGCCCTGTCCCGGATCGAGGCGGCGGTTTCCGACTTCTTTGATGGAAAAGTCAAGGCTTCCATGCGGAACATGACGGAGGAAAGCTGCGAGCTGGTCTTCTCCATTCCCGAGGGGATGCTGGAAAAAGCCTCCAAGAAAAACCAGATGGACATTACCGAGTCCCTGATCCGCATTTCCGGGGTCCGGCGGGTAAACCTGGTGGAGCAGAAGGACGAGCTGAGCCAGTAAGGAACACGCCAAAAAAGGGAGGTGAAGCCTTTGCGCGGGATCAAGAAACTGCTGCTGTGCCTGCTGGCGGCGCTGACGGTGCTGACGGTGACGGTGCTGGGAAACGGCGTGGTAAACGCCGGAACGCCCAAAGAAAAGAAACAAGCCCAGCCCCTGACCAATGAACAGCTGGATCGGTGGGACGCGCCGGACCGGGACTATCTGGAGTTCTACGGGCTGCCGGTTTTCAAGACCACCCTGCCGGTGATCTACATCAACACCCAGGGCCAGCAGATCGGCAAGGAAAACAAAATTGAATGCAATATTGCCCTGGGGGTGGATGACGGAAAGCCCCACTCCATTGAGGCCATGCCCCAGGCCCTTTACCGGGCCCGGATCAACTACCGGGGGGCTTCCTCCTACAGTAAATTTGATAAAAAGCAGTACCGCATCAAGTTTTTGAAGGACCATTCCGACAAGGCCCGGAATGTGGCCCTGTGCGGCATGGGGAAAAACAGCGAATGGGTCTTAAACGGCCCCTATCTGGATAAGACCCTGGTGCGCAACAAGCTGATTTATGATCTGGCCCGGGAAACAGGCCAGTGGGCCCCGGACAGCCGGTTTTGTGAGCTGTTTGTGGATGGAGAATACCATGGCGTCTATTTGGCCATTGAGCCCGTGACCAACGGTGACAGCCGCCTGCGGCTGTCCAAATTCGGCCTGGTCTCCGGCAAGACTCCTTACCTGGTGGAGCGGAACCGGGATTCCCTTGTAGACGAGGCCCTGGTGACCTACGGCAAGGAAATGGGCTACACAAACCTGTCCATGTACATTGACTATCCCAGCTCTTCCAATCTGACGGAAAGGCAGGAGCAATACATCCGGGAGGATATTTCCGCCTTTGAGCGGGTACTCTACGGGGAAGACTTCCTGGACGAATACACCGGCTACCGGAACTACATCGACATGGACAGCTGGGTGGACTACTTCATCATCAATGAGTTCGCCATGATCCGGGACGCGGGAAATCTGTCCACCTACGCCTACAAGAAAATGGAGGGCAAGCTGCAGCTGGCCTGTTGGGATTTTAACAACGGCTTTGACAATTACCCGGAATACATTCTGGACGGCACCGGCTTTGAAACCATCAACAATTCCTGGTTGGACCGGGTGAGTCAGGACCCGGTGTTTATTGACCGGGTGGTGGAGCGGTACCGGCAGCTGCGGGAAACCACTTTATCCCAGGAGCACATTGACGCGCTTCTGAAGAGCTATCAGGACCAGCTGGGAGAGGCCATTGACCGGAATTTCCAAGTCTGGGGTTCCTCCTTTACGGAGCATCTTCTGGTAGGCTCCCGGGCCGACGGAAGCGACCGGGACATCACAAGCTATGAAGAAGCCATGGAGCAGCTGAACACCATGATCCAGAAACGGCTGGAATTCCTGGACGAGCATTTTGTAGACCTTTATGACCGCACGGAAGGAAGATAGAAAAAACATGAAAAAAGTCATTCTGGTATTTGGCACCCGGCCGGAGGCCATTAAAATGTGCCCCCTGGTTTTGGAGCTGAAAAAAAGCCCCAAATTGGAGGTGAAGGTCTGCGTCACGGGCCAGCACAAGGAAATGCTGGAGCAGGTCCTGGATATTTTCGGCGTGGTGCCGGACTTTGATCTGGCCATTATGAAGCAGGGCCAGGATCTGACGGATGTAAACGTGGCGGTGCTCCTGGGGATGCGGGATGTTCTGAAGCAGGAAAAGCCGGATGTGGTGCTGGTCCATGGGGATACCTCCACGGCCTACGCCGCCTCTTTGGCGGCCTTCTACCAGCAGATCCCCACGGGCCATGTGGAGGCGGGGCTGCGGACCTACGACATCTGGTCCCCCTATCCGGAGGAATTCAACCGTCAGGCCATCGGCCTCACCGCCGCCTACCATTTTGCCCCTACGGAGCTTTCCCGCCAGGCCCTGCTGCGGGAGGGGAAGGACCCGGCCCACATCTTTGTCACCGGCAACACGGGCATCGACGCCATGAACTACACCATCCGGGAGGACTTCCAGGACCCCATTCTGGATTGGGCCCAGGGCTCCCGGCTGCTGCTGTTGACGGCCCACCGCCGGGAAAACCTGGGGGAGCGTATGGCCCAGATGTTCCGGGCTATCCGCCGGGTGGCGGAGGAATTTCCCGATGTAAAGGTGGTCTACCCCATGCACAAAAACCCAAAAGTCCGGGAAATCGCCCGCCGGGAGCTGGGGGACTGCCCCAAAGTACTGCTGACGGAGCCCCAGGACGTAGTGGCCTTCCACAACCTGATGAAGCGCAGCTACCTGATTTTAACGGACAGCGGCGGCATCCAGGAGGAGGCCCCGGCACTGGGAAAGCCGGTGCTGGTCATGCGGGACACCACCGAACGGCCGGAGGGCGTTCAGGCGGGAACCTTGCGACTGGTGGGCACCGACTTTGACGGCATCTACGCCGCCTGCCGGGAGCTGCTGACCAATCCCCACTCCTACAAACTCATGTCCAAAGCCCAGAACCCCTACGGCGACGGCCAGGCCAGCCGCCGCATCCGGGAGATTCTGGAACAGGGATAAATAACACGGAGGGCGCTTCGACTCAGGAAGCGCCCTCCGTTTAAATTTCGTTTTAAAATCAGAACACCCGGACGCAGTCTCCGGTGATCTCCTTCAGAGAGTGGACACCGCACATCTGCATGGTGTCGGCCAGCTCGGCCTGGAGCTTTTGGGTCAGGGCCACGGCACCCTCGGCACCGCCGCCGTAGACGGCGCAGACATAGGGTCTGGCCACCACCACCGCCTGGGCACCCAGGGCCAGGGCGCGGAAAATATCCGTACCGGTGCGGATGCCGCCGTCAACCAGTACCGGCACCCGGCCTTCCACCGCCGCCACGATCTCCGGCAGCACCTCCGCCGTGGCGGGGCAGCCGTCCAGCACCCGGCCGCCGTGGTTGGAGACCAGAATGGCATCGGCCCCGGCTTCCAGAGACTTGAGGGCCCCCTTCACGGTCATGACGCCCTTGACGATAAAGGGCCGGCCGGCCATTTCCCGGATCTCTCTCAGCTGCTCCACGGTCTTGCTGCCTGCGGGAGGCTCCATGCCCTTCAGGAACGGCAGGCCCGCGGCATCCACGTCCATGGCCACGGCAAAGGCACCGCTGTCCTTCACCAGGTCCATTTTCTCCCGGATCAGCTCCAGATTCCAGGGCTTCACCGTGGGCACGCCCAGGCCCTCCACGGCATGAATTGCCCGGGTGGCCTGGACCATGACGTTGGCATCCAGTCCGTCGCCGGTAAAGGCCGCGATGCCCGCCTGGGCGCAGCCGCTGACCAGGGCGGCATTGTAGGTTTCATCGTTATACTGATCGCTGTAGTGCATGGTCACAGCCCCTACGGGACCGGCAAACAGGGGCGCGGCAAAGGTCTTCCCAAAGAGGGTGCAGCGGGTATCCGCCTCGCCGTAGGCGCACAGGGTATCCATATTCACCCGGATCTTCTGCCAGGCATCGTAATTCCGAATGGCAGTATCCCCCACCCCCTTGGCCCCGGGCCCGGGCACCGTATTCCGGCAGGCCAACCCATTGCAAACAGGGCAGGCCTTACACTTGCCCATATTCCCCCGGGCATTGGCCATTACTTCCTGATAGGTCATAAAAAGCACCATCCTTATGTATATGTTTGGATAAGGTCAGTATAGCACATTCCCGGGCGGTTGTACAGATATCAATTGACAATGGACAATTGACAATTGACAATTCCGCGTTTTGGGGCGCAGTCCCGGTTGTCCGCACATGCCAGAAAACGGACGTTTTTAAACCACGACGGTTAAAAAACCGGACGTATCAGCGAAACCGTAGGGAACGGCCTATGTGCCGTTCCGGGGACGTAACGAATACAACCCGTGTGGATGAATGGTATCACGCCTGTAGGGGCGGCAACCTGCCGCCCGCCACGTTGCATATACAACCCGTGTGGATGAACGGTACCCCCCACCGGTGTGTCTGTAGGGGCGGCTAGTAGCCGCCCGCCACGTAGCATATATAACCTGTGTGGATGAATGGTATCACCCGATACACGGTACACCCCATGTAGCGGCGATGATTCATCGCCATGACAACGTAACGAATACACCCCGTGCGGATGAACGGCACCACCTACCGACATGTCATCCCGACCGAAATGAAATGGAGTGGAGGGATCTACTCAAGTTGCAAGTTTTACCTTACGTAGGTTATTTCTGCAACTTGGGTGGATTCCTCCACTCCGCTGACGCGACCGTCGGAATGACAGACGTTTTTTGCGTTGGTTGGTACAAATTCAAATGAACAACGTATATGGCGGCAGATTGCCGCCGCTACAGCCGTTACGTACAACGGAATACCCAATGTAGCGGCGATGATTCATCGCCATGACAACGTAACGAATACACCCCGTGCGGATGAATGAAACCACATACCGACATGTCATCCCGACCGAAATGAAATGGAGTGGAGGGATCCACCCAAGTTGCAAGCTTTACCCTACGTAGGTTATTCTTGCTACTTGGGTGGATTCCTCCACTCCGCTTCGCTCCGGTCGGAATGACATGTCGGGGGGTGGTTTCATTCAACCATACAGGTTCTATTTGCAACGTGGCGGGCGGCTAATAGCCGCCCCTACATGCACGTCGGCGGGTGGTTTCATTCATCCCCACAGGTTGTATTCGCAACGTGGCGGTACCGGGCCCGGTGGGCGTTACGGCTTCGGGTTCTTTGCTTTTTCCCGGTAATAGGCCTGCTTTTCCATGTACATGGCCCGGTCGGCCTCTTTGGTCAGTTCTTCTACGGTGCGGCCCGGGTAATCTCTGGCGGCGGCGCTGCCTGTGGAGAGGCTCAGGTGGGGGACCTTGGTGCCGGTCCAGGCGCTGACGGTCCGGTCCAGGGCGGCCCGGAGGGCCTGGGTCTGGGCGGTGGAGAGGGCGGCGAAGATGACGAACTCGTCACCGCCGATGCGGTAGGTCCGGCCACGGTCTCCCAGGGCCTGGGTGATGCAGGCGGCGGCACCCCGGATGAGCTCGTCACCGGCCTCGTGGCCCAGGGTGTCGTTGACGGTTTTCAGGCCGTTGATGTCCATCAGGAAGACCGTAAAGTCCTCCGGCAGGGGGGTGGGGGAGCGCTCCATGGCCTCGTGGTAGGCAAAGCGGCTGAATACCCCGGTCAGGGGGTCAATGGAGATCTTCACACTTTGCTCCAGGAGCTTTTGGTTCATCTTGATTCGCAGGACCGTATAATATTCGTAAATCCACTGTATAATAATTCCAACAATGCCAAACAGGCCCATGAAGGCGATGAACTCCTGGGTCAGAAAGGCGGTGATGTTCCGGTTGACGGTGCCCACCAGCGGGCAGCCCCGGAGCTCCAGCTCCCCAAGGATGACCTTCCGCAGATACAGGATGCACAGGATGCCCGTGATCAGCGCCCCGGTTTTCGCCCCGAGCAGCAAGCGGCTCACACCGTTTTCCTGGACCGGGTCCTGGTCTTCGCAGAGCACCCGCAGGTATTTCTGAATTCTCTCCTTGGACAGCACCCAATGGATAGCCCAGCAGCCCGCCACGGCCACGGCATAGGACATCCAGTCCCGGAACATGGGATAGGAGAAGAGATCGTCCATCAGGGTTTCCCGCATCCCGGGAAAGGCCACCGGGAAGGCCGCCAGAATGCACAGACCGTGGAGGAAGGTACAGGCCGCCGCAATGACCCCGATGCCCAGGTAGGGGTGCTTCCGGGGCTTCCGGAAATACAGCTCGTACAGCCCCGCAGACCCCAGGGCAAAGACCACTCTGGCCCCGGCCAAGGCCAAAGAGCCCAGGGGGTTGCCGCTGACAAAGGGGGAGAACATCCGGTCCAGCTGCCCGTCGGAATAGGAGCCCACCCACATGGAGGTGGCCACAAACACGCAGGCCACCGGCACGCTGCCCCGCCAGCCCAGGGCCATGGCCGCCACGATCACCAGCACATGCAGCGTGGTGGTGGACACATTGGGCAGCTCAATATAGCCCAGATAGGAAAAGGCAAACACCGCCTCCAGGCCCATGAGCATCCACACCATCTGCCGCAGCTTCTTTGCCGTCAGGGATACGCCGTATAGCTTCTCGAACCGTTTCATGATTCGACCGATTCCACCTTTCTTAGACTTGCACCCATTATAGCCCAAAAATGGCAAAAATGCAACGCCAAACCGCCTTTCCTTTTTCAAAATGAAACGGAGCCCCCCATGGGCTCCGTTTTGCGGGTTCCGGTTATTCCTGATTCAGCATCCGCCAAAGGGTGGTCCGGCCGATGCCCAGGCGCTGGGCGGTGGCGGTCTGGTTGCCGTTTTCCTCTCTGAGGACCTGCCGGGCGATTTGCCGGTTGATCTGGTCCAGGGGCTGGCGGAGGTTCAGGGCGGCGCCGCCCTGGGGCCGGGCCTCTACGGCGGTCATGGACCGCTCCCGCTCCAGGATCTGCCGGGTCTCCGGCTCGGCGATGCTCCGGTTGGGGCAGGCCAGGGCCAGCTCGTGCATGACTCGCTTGAACTGGGAATAGTTGTGGGGCCAGTTGTACTCCTGCAAAAGCCGCAGGGCCCCGTCGTCGGCCCCCAGGGTCTGCTGTTCCAGCCGGGTATTCAGGTGGTTTAAGTAGAAGGCCACCAGGTCCGCCATCTGCTGCTGCCGCTGCCGCAGAGGGGGCAGGAACAGATTCAGGCATTCCAGCTTTTCCGCAAAGGCCATGCCCTCCTGGGAAATCCGGCTCCCCGGGGGACAGACGCAGGACAGGATCAGCCGGTTCCGCTTGCTGACCTCCATGGTCAGCAGGCACACCATCAGCTGGTGCTGCTTTTGAGGGGGCAGCAGGTCCACGTCCTGCAAAAAGACGGTGCAGTCGCTTTTGGCCAGAGGGGAATTGTGGTGGTCCGTCAGGAAGGTCCAGCCCTTTTCATCCAGCAAAAAGCAGTCCACGATAACCAGCGGGTTTTTCCGCCAGGCGCTGGCGGCATAAATATGGCACACCACCTGCTCTTTGCAGGTGCCCTCCTCGCCGCAGACGATCAGGGGCTGGGTGCTGCCGTTGATTTTCTGGATCTGGTCCTGCAGGCCCCGCATGAGGTTTGTCAGGCTGTAGAAGCTGGCCCGGTATTTTTCCTCCGCCTCCTCCCGGTCCAGATACCGGATGCCCTGGCGGATCTCCGGGGCGGAGGCCCGGCTTTCGGAAAAATAGAAGGTGGTATACAGGGTGCCGCCGTAGCCTTCATAGCGGCGGCGGATGTTGTAGATCACGTTGTTGATCTGCTTCAGGTAGTGGTCCTGCTCCTCCCGGGGCTCCAGGGCCTTTTCCCGGAGGTAATTCACAATGGCGGTCTGGCCGTCGGGGACCGTGGAGAAAAACAGCTCTCCCGAGGGGGTGAACACCACGGTGCTGTTGACCTGGTTCCACACCAGGCGGCGCAGAAACCGGTTTTCCTCCTGGAGCCGCCGACAGTTGTCGCAGATCCGCAGGGCCTCCTGGAAGGCGGCCCGGACGCTGTCCGGGTCCGAGGTGATGAGAATGGCGTTGAGCCCCAATTCCTGGGCCATCCGGTAGGCCACCATGTCGCACAGCAGGGTATAGCGCCGGTCCCCCAGCCCCTCCAGCCGCTGCCGGGCCTGGTCCGCCCCCTCAATGGGGAACACCGCCACGGGGATGCGCAGAAGATTCTGGATGTTCTTGGCCTGCTCGGTAATATTGGGATGCCCCACCACCGCAATGGGCTGGGACAGATTCCCCGCCAGATGAATGGCCCGGACGATCTCCACCATGGTCACGGGGATCTCCACCACCGGCAGGGTCAGCCGCCTGCGCAGCATGGCCGCCGTGCCGCCCCGGGAGATCACCGCGTCATAGTCATTGTGAAAATCCCGCAGCGCCAGCTCCAGGCCCGCCTCCAGGTCACCGACATACACCGTCAGCTCCACCGGAAACTCCTCCGCCACGGTTTTCATAACGGCGCTCATATTTTCATAAGGCGCAATACACAACAGCCGGGGTTTCTCCGCCATCATATCACTTCTTTCCATGGTTTCCCGTTTCCTTTCCTCCAGTATAGATGATCATGGGGGCCCTTGTCAATGCTCTTCCCCCGCCGTGAGTGGGGTTGTGCGGTTTCTTTATTCCATGTATCTGCCGCCATTGATCAGGACGGATTCTCCCGTGATATAATCGCTCAGGGCGCTGGACAGGAATACCGCCAGGGCGGCAATGTCCTGGGGTGTTCCCATACGGCCCAGGGGCAGATTGCGCAGCACGCTTTGCCGGTGCTCCGGTGTCCATGTGCCGGTGATCTCCGAATCGACCGGGCCGGGGCAAATGGCATTGACGTAGATGCCCGCCCCCGCAAATTCCGTGGCAAAGTGACGGGTCAAATACAGCAACCCTGCCTTGCTGGCTCCATAACTGGGGGAAGCACCCATGTTCACGTTTTTTCCGGCGGTGCTGGAAATATAGACGATTTTCCCCCCGATTCCCTGGTCCAGGAACTGCCGGATACAGGCCTGACTCAACAGCATCGGGGCAGTCAGATTGACGGTGAGGACCTGATTCCAGGCTTCCTCCGTCATATCCAGGCTGCTCTCCCGCAGGGCCATACCGGCGCTGCACACCAGAATGTGTACGGCTCCAAAGACTTGTACGGCGAATTTTACCAGCTCGTCACAGAATGCGGCACTGGCCATATCCCCTGCCAGACAGGCAGCAGACCCGCCCAGCTCCCGAATCTCGGCGGCCAAAGCCTCCAAGCGTTCCTGCCGTCTGGCGGTAAGCAGGACCTTTGCCCCTTCCCGGGCCAGGCTTTTTGCGGTCGCCGCGCCGATGCCGCTGGAAGCGCCGGTGACGATGGCGACCTTTCCCTGAAGCTTTGTTTCCATTGCATATTCCTTTCTCTAAAAAGGCCTGGGGCTGCCGCTGAAAACAGCGGCAGCCCCTGTGGTTTTGCGGAATGAATAAACAGATCAGCCGTTGATCAGTTCCATATGGCTGCTGAAGTCGGCGAAGTATGCATCCAGGGTGGCCTTCAGGTCAGCGGAGCCGATGAAGGTAGGCGTTACACAGTAGGCGGCCTCCGTGGCGGCGATGAACTCGGGGTCTGCACAGATTTCCTGAATGACGCTTTCCATCTTGGCGACAATGGCATCATCGGTGTCCTTGGGGAAGCTGAGGAAGTAGTGCCGCTCGGCTACCCAATCAAAGCCCTGCTCCTTGGCGGTGGGAACATCGGGGAACAGAGGATTCCGCTCTTCGGCCAGGTTGGCAACGGCAATAAAGTCGCCGGAATCGAAATAGCTCTTCATAACGCCGTAGGGGTTGCAGTTGGTGTCGATGGTACCGGCCAGCAGCGCGGCGTTCCGGTCGGTGCCGCCGCCCGCGTCAACAATATTGAAGTCCACATCGTTCTCTACCTCAAACTTCCGGCCCAGGTAGTAGCTGTAGCCGCCCACGCTGGAAGCGTACAGCAGATCGCCGGGCTTTGCCTTGGCGGCATCCACTACATCCTGCAAGGTGGTCATGCCGCTCTTCTTGTTGACGGCCAGCACGTAGCTGTTGTCGGAGATGGTGGCGGCGCAGAGCTTCATGTCGGTGTAGTTATACTCACAGGTGCCCACCAGGTTGTTGGTCAGCATGGAGTCGTGGAAGAACAGGGCGGTGTAGCCGTCGGGGTCGCTGTCCATAACCTGGAGCATACCCTGGGAGCCGTTGGCACCGGCTACGTTTTCAACGATCACGTTGACACCCAGCTTCTTGGCGGCGTACTGGGCCAGCAGACGGGCGTGGAAATCCGTGTCGCCGCCGGCGTTAAAGGGAACAACAATGGTAATGTCCTTCTTGGGCCAGCCGGTATCGGTGGCGGGGGCGGCGCTGTCAGAACCGGCAGCGGCGGTGGTCTGGGTGTTGTCGGAGCTTCCGCAGGCAACCAGGCCGAAGCACAGCATCAGAGCCAGGCAGGCAGCAGCGATTCTCTTCATGGTCTTTTTCATAATGATCTCCTTTTCTTTTTTTGTTTTTAAGTTGTCACGCAACTTTGAATACGGATTTTTTGATCACAGGTCCGCTTCGGCGGCCAGCTTCTCGGCTTCGGTCTGCTTCTTGGGACGGACGCTCTTGACAATGCCCAAAATCAGGCTGACGGCGGCGGCGATGAAGAACACCACGGCGATGGGACGGGTGAAGAACATTCCGAAATCGCCCTTGGCGAACATCAGGCCCCGGCGCAGATTGTTTTCCGCCAGCGGTCCGATGATAAAGCCCAGGATGAAGGGGGCACTGGGCACCTTCAGCTTGGAGAACACCACGCCCACCAGACCGAAGACCAGGACGCTCCATACGTCAAACATGTTGTGCCGTGTGCCGTAGGCACCGATGACGCAGCACATGAAAATGGCGGGCAGCAGATAGTACTTGGGAACCGCCAGCAGCTTTGCGAATACCCGCAGGCCGTAGAACTCCATGAACAGCATTACCACGGAGGCAACGATCATGGTCAGGAAAATGGAATACACAATGTCCGCGTGCTCCGTGAACATCAGAGGACCGGCAGTGACACCGTGGAGGGTCAGGCCGCCCAGCAGCATGGCCGTTACCGTGTCGCCGGGGATGCCCAGGGACAGCAGGGGCACCAGAGCGCCGCCTACCGCCGCATTGTTGGAGGATTCCGTTGCCACAACGCCGCCGGGGTCGCCCTTGCCGTAGTTTTCCGGGTGCTTGCTGGTGGATTTGCTGACGCCGTAGGCCATGACGTTGGCCGCGCCGCCGCCGATGCCGGGCAGGATGCCAATGGCCGTGCCGATGGCGGAGCACATCAGGAAGTTTTTCAGCTGGGCACCGGCTTCCTTCAGGCTGAAGCCGAAGCCCTTGATGCCCTTCATATTCACATCAACGGGAGGCTCGGGCTTGGTGGTCCGGGCGCTGGCGATCCGGGAGATGATCTCGGCAACGGCAAACAGGCCGATCAGAACGGGCAGGGTCTGGAAGCCGCTTTGCACCAGACGGCTGCCGAAGGTGAAGCGCTTGACGGCACCGATGGCATCCAGGCCCACGGTGGCGAACATGCAGCCCATGAGGCCGCTGAGCAGACCCTTCCACAGGTTGTCGCCGGAAAGGCCGCACATCATGCTCAGGCTGAACAGGGCAATGGCGAAATACTCATAGTTGCCGAAGCGAATGGCAATGGCGGCCAGAGCGGGGGCGGCGAAAATCAGGATGATGGTGGAGAAGATGCTGCCGCCGAAGCTGGCCACAACACCGACGCCCAGGGCCTTTACGCCCTGACCCTTCTGGGTCATGGGCCAGCCGTCAAAGCAGGTGGCCACAGAGGAAGGGGTGCCGGGAATACCGGTCAGAATTGCGGAGATCAGGCCGCCGGAAATACCGCCTACATACAAAGAGGTCAGCAGAACAACGGCGGTGACGGAATCCATGGAATAGGTGATGGGCAAAAACAGGGCCAGTGCCATGGTCGCGCTCAGTCCGGGGACCGCGCCAAAGATGATGCCGATGAACACGCCGCCGATAATGGAAATGAGGCAGGCGGTGTTGGCAATGCTGGACAAGCCCACTGCAAATGTTTCTAGCATTCTTTTCTCCTTTCTTTACGGCAGGATGTTCTTCAGAATACCCTGGGGCATTCTCAGACCCAATGCGTAATTAAACAGGGCATACACGGCAACGGTGAAGACCACAGCAAACAGCAGGACCTTGCCGTAGTATTTCAGCATACACTTAAACTTTACAGTTCCCTTGGCGTTGGTGCATTCCTTTCGCAGGTTGCCCTGGTCATCACAGCAGTTGTGCTTCACATAGTTGTCCACAACGTACTGGGGTGTCAGCAGCAGCACCAGCAGGAACAGCAGGGGGATGCTGCACAGAATGAAGCCGATTTTGGTCAGCAGCAGCACATAGAGCAGAATGGCCACAAAGCCCACCAGCATCCGCATGGCATCCTTTTTGTCAATGGACATGGAGGCGGCGATTTCCGCCTGCTCCTTTTCGGAGCGCTTTCTAACCCGAACAATGCTGGTAAACAGCAGGATCAGGGCCACCGCCAGCATCACGAAGCCGTAAACCCGGGGCATAAATCCGGCGCCGACACTGGAGGAATCGGACACGGGAATCTTGATACCCACGCCCAGATAGACCGCATCAAAAATCAGGAAGAAGATGGCGGTCAGCACATCTCTGTCTTTTAAGTATTTTCCCATTGGTTTCTCCTTTCCCGGCCCGGGCTTTTATTCCATACCCTTGGCCTTGTTCTCCTCCAGCACCTTTCTCAGGGCTTCCTTTCCGTCGCCGCTGATGCTGTTGAAGGGGCTGCGGCAATCGCCTACGGGGTAGCCCATGAGCTTGGTGGCGTATTTGATCATGGTATTGGGGTTGCCGTACTTGAAGGTATCCCGCAGGCTTACAAGGCTGCGCTGCACCTCCAAAGCCTCCTGAAGCTTTCCCTCACGGTACAGAGAGACGATGCTGCAAATGGTCTTGGGGTAAATGTTGCTGCAACCGGCAATGGCACCGGCGCCGCCGTTGACCAGATTGTCGAAAATCAGGGCATCGTTTCCGGAGAGGACGCTGAAATCCTCCAGGTCCCGGGTTTCCTCAATGTATTGCTGCATGTTCAGGAAATTGCCGGAGGAATCCTTGACACCTACAATGTTCTTGAAGGTGTGGGCCAGCTTGCCGATGGTGGCGGGGGCCACCGCGTTGCCGGTTCTGGCGGGGATGTTGTAAACCACAATGGGCAGGTCCACGGCCTGGGCCACTGCCGCGTAGTGGTTGTAAATCTCCTGCTGGTTGGCGGCGGCAAAGTAGGGGCAGATGATGCTCAGCACATCGGCGCCCAATTCCTTGGCCTTCAGGCTCATGCGGATGGTATCCTTGGTGCCGGGGCAGCCGGTACCGGCATAAACCGGCACCCGTCCGGCGGTCTGCTCAATGACTACCTTCAGGACCGCGTACTTCTCTTCCTCGCTGATGATATAGCTCTCGCCGTTGGTACCGAAGCAGAACAGTCCGGAGACACCGGCCCGGATCAGGCGCTCTACCTGATTGCGCAGCTCGTCAAAATTGATGCTCTCGTCCTCATACATAGGCGTGAGGATGGGGGTGATGATCCCCTGTACAAGTTTATTCATGGTGATCTCCTTTCTTTAAACCTCAGCCCAATCCTTACCGGCCCAGGCGGGGTGATCGTATACGGACTTGTCAGCCACATAGGGCCACTTCTTGCCCTGGCAGACGGCCAGGCAGCCCCGGACGCACATTTGGGCCATTTTGATTACGGCTTCTCTGGTCTGGGCGGCGGAGTGGGGGCTGACGATCAGGTTGGGGCAGTTCAGCAGGGGGTCGTCGGCGGCGGGGGGCTCGCTGCAGTACACATCGGTACCGGCTCCGGCGATGGTGCCGTTTTTCAGGGCCTCCACCAGGTCCTGCTCGTTAACGATGCCGCCCCGGGAGCAGTTGATCAGCAGTGCGGTATCCTTCATCATTTCCAGCTGGGGCTTGGAGATCATATTCCGGGTGCCCTCGGTCAGGGGGACGTGGATGGTCACAATGTCGCTGACCTTCAGCAGGTCCTCATAGTTTTCGTAGTAGTCCGCCCCCAGGGCCTCGATCTTTTCCCGGGAGAGGAAGGGGTCGTATCCCGCCAGCTTCATGCCGCAGCCCTGGCAGATTTTGGCGGTTTCCCGGCCAATGGCACCCAGGCCGATGACACCCACGGTTTTGCCCTCCAGCTCAAAGGCCTTTTTGGCATCCCGGATTTTCCAGTTGCCCCGGAGCATTTCCGTCTGGGCCTCATAGAGGTTCTTGGACAGGGCGAACATCATGGCCACGGCGTGCTCGGCAACGGAGCGGTTGTTGGCACCGGGGGTGATCACCACGGGGATGCCCCGCTTGGTGGCCTCCGCCACGTCTACGCTGTCGTAGCCCACGCCGGTACGGCCGATGACCTTTAAGGCAGGGCTCCCGGCAATGGCCTTGCCGTCACACTTGGCGATACGGACGATCAGGGCATCCGCGTCCCGCATTTCATCCAGGTAGTTGTTGGGGTCGCCGTTGTCGGCCACATAAACCTGGGCAATATCCTTCAAAAACTCCATGCCCTGGGGGCATACGGCCTGAGTCATTACAAATTTCATTGCAGCTTCTCCCTTTCTTTACTGCTTGTGATTCGCCAGTGTAATGGCGTAATCCATGGCGTTTACCAGGCTCAGTTCGTTGGCGTGGCCGTTGCCCGCGTGGCCGAAGCCGGTGCCGTGGTCTACGGAGGCCCGGATGATGGGCAGGCCCAGGGTCACGTTGATACCGGCCACCGCATCCCAGTGGCCTTCGGCCTTGTTGTAGACAAAGCCCTTGACCTTCAGGGGGATGTGGCCCTGGTCGTGGTACATGACCACCACGATGTCATACCAGCCGCCCAAGGCCTTGGAGAAGACCGTGTCGGGGGGCGTGGGCTTCTTCTCGGGAACGTTGATGCCCTCGGCCAGTGCCGCGTCGATGGCGGGCTGGATCTCTTCGATCTCCTCGGTGCCGAACATGCCGTTCTCACCGCAGTGGGGGTTCAGGCCCGCCACGCCGATCTTGGGGTTCTCAATGCCCAGGGCCTTGCAGCCGGCATTGGCGATGCGGATGCAGTCCAGCACCCGGTCCTTCTTCACCCGGTCGCAGGCCTCCCGCAGGGAGACGTGGGTGGAAACATGGACCACCCGCAGATTCTCGTGGGCCAGCATCATGGTGTATTTATTGGTATGGGTATAGTCGGCGTAGATTTCCGTATGGCCGGAGTAGTGGTGCCCGGCCATGTTAATGGCCTCCTTGGACAGAGCGTTCGTCACAGTGGCGTCGATCTCCCCGTTCATGGCCAGAGTGATGACCTTCACCACATACTGGAAGGCCGCCTCGCCGCCCAAGGCGCAGGCCCCTACGCCGAAGGGCTTGGGTACCTCCAGGTCACTGGTATCGGGAATGGACTGGGCGGGCACCAGGCCCATGTCCAGCACATCCACGGTGCCGTAGCAGAAAGCGGCATCCTTTACATCCTTGCAAATGTGCAGCCCCAGGTCCACACCGGAGACCTTTTTGGCAACCTTCAAGGCATAGGCCATGCTGGAAGCGTCGCCCACCACCAGGGGGCGGCAGCGGTCATAGATCTTGGGGTCTGCCAGGGCCCGAACGGTGATCTCCGGGCCGTTGCCGAAGGGATCGCCCATGGAAATGCCGAGAATGGGTTTATTCATAATCGCGTTCTCCTTTTCGTTGATCTTGGAACATCAGCCCAGGTCCTTGGTCTCTTCCAGCACCTGCTTCAGGGCCTCCAGGCCCTCGTCGCAGAGGTAGCAGAAGGGACGGCGGCAGTCACCCACGGGGTAGCCCATGAGGCTGACGGCCTTTTTGATGATGGTGTTGGGGTTGCCGAACTTGAAGACCGGCTGGATTTTGGCCACGGCCTCCTGGGCCTGCCGGGCCTTGTCCAGGTCTCCCGCCACAAAGTGGTCGTAGATGGAAGCCACGGTGGCGGGCCAGATGTTTGCCCGTCCGGCAATGCCGCCGGTGCCGCCGTTTTCCAGGCAGTAGAGGATATTTCCGTCGTTTCCGGCCAGTACGGAGAAGGGCTTCTCCAGGTCCCGGGTCCGGTCGATGTAGGCCTTCAGATTCTCCCGGTCGCCGGAGGAATCTTTGGCACCCATAATGACGTCCACATCCCGGGCCAGCTTTTCAACGGTCTCCGGCAGCAGCTTGTTGCCGGTACGCATGGGGATATTATAGAGCACGATGGGGATATTTACATGCTTGGCCACCTCTACATAGTGGTCATACAGCTCCTTCTGGCTGGCCAGGGCGAAGCTGGGGGTGATGATGGAGAGCACGTCCGCGCCCAGCTCCTCCGCCCGCTTGGACATCCGAACGGTGTCGGCGGTGGAGATACAGCCGGTACCGGCATAGACGGGGACCCGGCCCTTGACCTGGTCGATGACCGTCTCCAGCACCTCTTCCTTTTCCTTCAGGCTCAGGATGTAGCCCTCGCCGTTGGTACCGAAGGGGAACAGGCCGTGTACGCCGCCGGCAAGGAGCCGCTCCACCTGGTTGCGGAGCTCCTGATGGTTCACGGTCTGCTCCTGGTCGTTGTTCATGGGGGTCAGAATGGGAGGGATAATGCCCTTGATCTCACAGCTTTTCATATCCGTACTCCTTTACAGAATTTCCTGATAAATGGCTCTGGCGTCCTGGGGCTCCACCTTGCGCATGTTGTTCACCAGCAGCCGCTGGACCTGCATACCGGCCTCTACCAGGCCCTCCAGGTCCTCCTTGGGGACGTTGAACTCCGTCAGGCTGGTGGGGATCTCCAGGTGCCGGACGATGTGCTCCATTTTTGCCATCATCCAGGCGCTCTTTTCGTCCACGGTGGAAACCTTGGTCTCCTCGTGGCAGCAGCGGTCATACAGCAGGGCCAGCCGCTGCCGGAAGGCCGGGTCCTGGGCATTGAAGCGCATGACCGGGGCCAGCAGAATGGCATTGGAAACGCCGTGGGCAATGTGGTATTTGCCGCCCAAGGGGTAGCTCAGGGCATGGACGGCGGTGGTGCCGGAGGCGGTAATGGCCAGGCCGCCGTAGTAAGCGGCGATCTGCATCCGGTTCTTTTCTGTCATGGCGGTGGGGTCGTCACAGGCCTTTTCAATGTTGTTGATGATCAGGTCCGCACCCTCCAGAGCGTACATGTCGCTGAAGGGGTTGGCCTTGTTGGAGGTGAAGCACTCCACGCAGTGGGCCAGGGCATCCACGCCGGTGGCGGCGGCGATCTTCCGGGGCAGGTTCTTGATGAGCCGGGCATCCAGGATCACGTAGTCCGCGATCATGTTCTCATTGACGATGCCGATTTTCAGCTCCTTCTCCGGCACGCCCACAATGGCGTTGGGGGTGACCTCCGCGCCGGTGCCGGCGGTGGTGGGGATCAGCACGATGGGCACGCACTTCTTGGCCATGCCGGGGTTGTCCAGCAGCTCCTTGACACCGTATTCGTCGGTGACCAGGATGGAGGCCAGCTTGGCCGCGTCCATGACGGAGCCGCCGCCGCAGGCGACGATCAGGTCCGCGCCGCTGTGCTTGAACTCGTCAACGATCTTCTGCACCGCCATGTAAGAGGGCTCCGGGGGCAGCTCATCCAGCACATAGTAATCGGTGCCGGTGGACTTTACCACCTCTTCGGCCATGTCAAACAGCCCCAGGCTCCGCAGACCCTTGTCCGTAAACATGGCCACACGCTTGGAGCCCCGGGCCTTGATGATGGCGGCGATGTTCTCCATGGCGTTCTCCCCGCCGTAAACGGCATGGGGCATTTTCAGACTGTATTGTGTAAGCATGTTCATTCTCCTTTACCGGTTGTATTTTGATGCAGTTTTTGTTCCAGATCCAGCAGCAGGGACTGTTCTCCGAAGCCGCCGGATTTTGTCAAAAGATAGACGGTTTTGCCTTCCAGCTCTACGCTTGCCAGCACCACCCCGGGCAGATACTCACAGATGGGGGTCAGCTCGTGCAGGTCCGCCAGCTCCATAAAGGCCATCAGGGTGTCGCCGCCGGTGACCATCCAGGTGGCCTCCAGGCCGTCCTCCAGGAAGGTTTTCAGCAGGGAGCCCATGACACCGGAGATCCGCTGCCGCATCCCTTCCAGATCCATCCCCAGCTTTTCCCGGCAGGCTTCCAGCCCCTCCGGGTCTCCCAGGCCGTCGCACTCGACGATCACGTTGGGGTGGTCCAGAATGGTCTGCTCCATGGCGTTTACATCCTGCCGCCACTGATGGGTCCCACGCCAGCCGTCGTCCAGCTTCTGCGCCACCCGGAGCCGGAGCCGGGGTACCCCTGCCTGCTCCGCCCGGTCCATCTGGGACAGGGTGATGGGGTTGATGCTGCCGCAGACCGTTACCAGCTTTTGGGGAAGCTCCGGCACCTCTGCCGCCCCCGTGGGGATGTCCAGCAGCTCCGGCAGCATCTGGGCAAAGCCCGCGCAGCCCGCCAGCAGAGCCGTTTCGCCCTGTTCTTTCAGGTCCCGGGCAATGGCCTCCAGGTCCTGTACCGTTTCCGCGTCGTGGAGGATGATCACCGGGCCGGGCCGGTCCTCCTCCGGGAAGACCACCGGCACCCGGGTCTGCTGGCCGATGATGTCCGCCACCCGGGAGGCCGTCACCGGCTCAAAGGGGTCTTTGCCAAAGACGCTGTCCGCCACCTCCAGGCCGTCAATGTACTGTACACCGTTTTTGGTGATCCGGTTCAGCTGGGGCAGGGCCGGCACAAAGTGGAGGGCCTTTCCGCCGGTGCCCTGCAGCACAGCCATCAGTTCCGAGCCGATATTTCCTCGGAGTCCGGAGTCGGTTTTTTTGTAAATGCATTCCGTGCCGGTGTCCGCGGCATCCTTTGCGATCCTGCCCACCACGGCGGCTGCTTCCTCCGGGGACAGGTGCCGGGTTTCCGCGTCGATGATCAGCACCTTGGTGCCCGGGGCCAGCCCCTTCAAATAACTGCCGGGGCTCTGACCGAACCGAAGGGCGGTTTGCTTTCCCCGGAACTGAATGCCCGTGTCCAGCGCGCCCGTAAAATCATCCGCTATGATCAGCAATCGTATCATGGTTTGCTCTCATCTCGTTTCTGTTTCAAAATGAAATTCAGACTGCCGGGGAAGCTCCAATGTCTCCCAGTTCTTCTCTGTTTTCCCCGGCGTCTTTCCTTTTTCTGTTTCAATCATAACCAGTTTTCAGAAATCCCGCAAACTTGAAAACCCTGTTTTTGTTCCATTTTGAAACTGCCACGTATTTTTGTTATGTGCGCACAGTTTTATAAGTCCTGTTTTGTGCATAATGCCATCATTCATTCTGGCGTTTCCCGCACCGTCTGCGGATTCCTTGCAAAATTGTTTCGGAAAGAAACATCCTTTGAAATTTCCTTTCCAAATACGTTTTCAAATTGCGGGAAACCCGTCCATTGTTATCAAAGCCAAAAATATGGCCCGGAATGACGAAAAGGGTCATCCCGGGCCGTATCGGTGTTGTTTGTGGACCGCTTGCCCCAGCGATCAGAGAGCCGCCCCGGAGGCGGAACAGGTAAATGCGGGGTCGTTTAGAATGTGCTCCAATAGTCCCGCGCAGCCCTCCGCGATCTGGGCCGCACAGCTGTCAAATTTCCGGGTGTACCAGGGGTCCTCCACCGCCTCCCCGGGGCGGCCGGCGTATTCCATCAGATAGTGCAGCTTTCCTTCTGGGTCCGCCCCCAGAATCCGCCTCATGTTGTATAGATTCTCCCGGTCCATGCCGATGAGCAGATCATAGGCCTCATAGTCCTCCGCCTTCATCTGCCGGGCCCGATGATCCCCCACCGGCACCCCCATCCGCCCCAGCGCCGCCTTCATGGGCGGATAAATTCCATTTCCGATCTCCTCCCGAGAAGTCGCCGCCGAGTCCGCCAAAACCCCGGTAACCCCCCGCCGCCGCAGCAGCTCCTCCAAAATATACTGGGCGGAGACGCTGCGGCAGATGTTGCCGTGGCAGATAAATAAGATTTTTACCATTGTTTTATTCCTTTTGATGTAGATTTTTACTCCATTATAGCATTTTTGCGGAACATTGGCAACCTTTCGGAATAACATGTTATGGATTATCGGAACAATATAAAAACAACAGGAGGAAAACCCTCCCCCTGTTGCTAAATTCTATAGTCCTATTTGTTCCCGCTTTACCGGTTCAGTGCAAGCCCAATCAACCGGTCCGCTTGACCCGCCATAAACAGCGGGATATTCAGCACGTCCTCATATTCCCTTGCTGGCTGAGAGGGACGGTACTTCCGGCTCCTGGATATTTTCGGGAACCCAATCACATAATTATTTTGATTTTACGGTGCCGTTATCACATTATTACAGAATGACGCTTTTCCAGCACAGCAGGAGAAAGCGTCTCTCCTGCTGTCGGCTCCTATCAGATTTCAGTTTTCATCACAAAATGAGGCAAATCAGTGCAATCAAATGCAGCCAAAATCGAGAAAACAGGCTGCTGCGGTTTGGCGGGTACTACTTGATTATATATTTTGTACCTCGTCCTTTTCCCTCAATTGCAATCACACCTTTCTGCTCCATATCTTTCAGCAGTTTTGTGGTCTTTGATTTTCCAAAAGGTATATATGGCGCAATTTCACTTATTGGTTTTAACATCGTCTTGCTTAAAAATTTGTAGATTTCTTTTTCGTCTTCGGTCAAATTCGCGTTCTTTACAAATATCGGAAGGAGGATTTTTATCGCATTCTCTGACACTTCAAACTCCGGCCTGATCAGGGCTTCTGTATAAAGCTGTTTTATTCTTGTAATGCCTGTTCCAAATATCTCTACGAATCCCAATCTGTAAAACACATTTGCAAGGTTTCGATTTCTTAAAACAGAAAGTTTGCCTGACAGATATTCTTTTTCCGTTATTCCGGATGGCAGCCCGCCAGGGGAAAGTATCTCAATTCTGTCATCAAACATCGCAACCCTGATTTGTGAATCCACGTCCCACACCCTATGAATCAGAGCATTGGCAATTGCTTCTCTGAAAGCTGCTTCCGGTATCTGCTCCATCTTCTTTCTGTCAGCGCCCTGTATTACTTCATATTGGTAATAGTCTCTGAATACATCTATCGCCTTTTCGTATACATCCAAGGCCGATATTCTTTCGAAGGTCACTCTCTTTTGAATGATACTGATGCTCTCTCCGAACTTTACAATATCAATTCCCGGAAAATGATTCTGATCTGCCAGAATTCCCGCCGCATTATTGAATCCGTTTCTATCGTCATACAAATTCAACGTCTTCAGGGTATCCCGATTAAAAGTCTCGATGTGAACACTTTCTTTCAGTTTCCGACGTAAAACTTCAAAAGACAATTCTTGATCTTCACAAGGCAGTTCTTCGAATCTGATATTTTTCCCATCCAATACAAGCCTCGAAAGCTCCAAAGTATCTACTTCGATCGTTGCTGTATCATTTCGTTTGTATGCCTTTGCTTTATATAAATAGGGCTTCTGAAGACCACTTTTTACAGTAAGCTTTATCGTCTGATCATGATTTTGTATTTCAAGTGTATAGTCCGGTTGGGGGGATATGCTGTCATTGATTTTATTTTCGATATCCAGACAAGCCTGTTTTACATCCGGTAAACCTTTTACTTTTCCATCGTCATCTACACCGAAAAGAATTGTTCCTCCATCGTAATTTGAAAAGGCACTGACTGTTTTCAGAAAAGTATTTGTGATCGTTTCCTTAAACTCCAGTGTTCTCGTCTCACGCATAATAATCTCACCCTTTCCCATCTCATTGATTCTATTATATTCATAAACGTCGAAAATTCAATCGTAAATTTTTATGATTGAATTTTCGATTGCTTTTCGGCTGTATTTTTCTTTTTTGTTTTTTTATATGCTTATCCGACCTTGTTTTTGTTTTTTGGGAAAGCTGCATGCTTTAAAAACACTCTTTGCCGGTGAAAACATCGATCTTTATCAGGAAGATTTAAGTACGCAAACGCACGCAATTTCGGTCGTAAATTTTTACGATTGCTTTCAATTCAATCGTAAAATCAATCACCTCCTTCAAATTCTCTTTCACCCCCGTCAGCCTGTTTGCGAAATGATGCTGCTCTTGCGGGATCAGAATGGTCCGCCGACGTTTCCCGGGGCGCTGCTCCGGGCCGGTTTTGTAAACTTTTTTCGTCATTTATTGCAAACCCCCGATTCTGTGGTATAATTTCTTGTAAGAAATTTTGAGAGGTGGATACATGAAATCATCCTTTGGCCGCAGCTTTTCCGTGTTCGCGGGGATATTGCTGGTGGCGCTGACGGTGCTGGGGGGATCCTTTCAGATGATGGTCCAGGACTATCTGATGGATACGACCTATGGGCGATTGGAGAAGGATGCCCAGCTGATCGCGGACTTGGCGGCCTCTTATTTAGAGGACGAGAATTTGGGTTCCCGGGAGTTTATGATGAACCTGGATATTGCCTCCAAGGTCTCCGGCTCTGATGCGGTGCTGTGCAATGGGGAGGGCAAGGTGGTCATCTGCTCCGACAGTCTTTTCGGCTGCAAGCACGTGGGGCTGTATGTGAATCAGGACTACCTCAACAAGGTGGTGCAGCAGGGCTCGGACCGGGCCACGGGGCTCATAAAGGGGCTGTATGAGGAAGAGCGCTTCCTGGTGGCCCTGCCTCTGAGCGGCAGCGAGGGGCAGAATCTGGGCATCATCATCGTCTCCTGCCCCCTGGCGGGGGTCAACGCGGTGCTGACCAAGATCTCCAACATCTTCCTGACCACCGCGGCGGTGGTGGTGCTGGTATCGGTATTGGCGGTGTCCCTTTTTGCCCGGCGGGAGAGCCGGCCCTTGCAGGACATGGCCCGGGTGGCCAACGCCTTCGGCCACGGGGACCTGGAGGCCCGGGTGAAGATCGAGGACAACTACTCCGAGGAAGTGGAGGAGCTGGCCCTGGCCTTTAACAACATGGCCTCCTCTCTGCAAAAAAGCGAGTATCGCCGCCAGGAGTTTGTGGCCAATGTGTCCCACGAGCTGAAAACCCCCATGACCACCATTGCGGGCTATGTAGACGGCATGCTGGACAAGACCATCCCCGAGGAAAAGTGGCCCCACTATTTGCAGATCGTCTCCGACGAGACCAAGCGGCTGTCCCGGCTGGTCCGGAGCATGCTGGATATTTCCCAGCTCCAGAGCCAGGGGGGCATTCCCGACGAAAAGAAGATCCAGTTTGATCTGGAGGATGCCTGCAGCCGGGTGCTGCTGACCTTTGAAAAGAAGATCGACGACAAGAAGCTGAACGTAGAGGTGGACATGCCGGACCACCCGGTATTCACCTTTGCCAACGAGGATTACATCACCCAGGTGATCTACAACCTCATTGACAATGCGGTGAAATTCTGCCCTGTAGGGGGCACTCTGGGGCTCAAAATCAAGGAAGGGGCCGCCAAGGCCTATGTGTCCGTGTCCAACGAGGGCAACACCATCCCCCCGGAGGAGCTGCCCCTGGTCTTTGACCGGTTCCACAAGCTGGACAAGAGCCGCTCCAAAAACCGGGACGGCTGGGGTCTGGGGCTCTACATCGTAAAAACCATTGTATGCAGTCACGGGGAAAACATCGGTGTGACCAGCCGGGATGGGAAGACGGAATTTACCTTTACCATGCCCCTGGTAAACTAAGGAGGAGGGCCATGTACGACAAACGATATCCTCTGGACAACGAATGGGATGACGGGGTTTACGGCACCGGCTGCACCCAGCCTCCAAAAAGCCATCGGACATTTATTGGGGTGCTGCTGGTAGCGGTGATCTTCCTGGGGGGCATTGCCACCTGTATGAGCGTTCTCAATGTCCGGCTCTTCCGGGAGCTTCGGAAAAGGGAAGAGGATGCCCTGACCGTGGCCTATGCCGTGCAGCAGACCCAGCCGGAGGTGCAGCAGGCCCCCACTGAGGCTCTGGACGGCCCGACCCTGGACCTCCACGCCGCCCCAAAAATCCAGTCCGGCACCGGGGAGAACGGCTTGAGCCTGCAAGAAATTTATGAACAGAACATCCCCTCGGTGGTGTCCGTCACCGCCCAGGGAATTCACGAGACCTCCACCGGCACCGGGGTGGTGCTGTCGGAAAACGGGTATCTGGTGACCAATTACCATGTGGTCAGCGGCGCCCGGCAGCTGCGCATCACCCTGACGGACCAGCGGGAGCTCACCGCCCAGGTGGTGGGTACCGACCCCCTGTCCGATCTGGCGGTGCTCTATATCCAGGCAGCGGATCTGGTGCCCGCCCAGTTCGGGGACTCGGAGAGCCTGCGGGTAGGGGATTCCGTGGTGGCCATCGGTGACCCCCTGGGGGTGGAGCTCCGGGGCACCATGACCAACGGCATCATCTCCGCCATCTCCCGGAACGTCCAGGTAGACGGCCGGTCCATGAATCTCATCCAGACCAACGCCGCCCTGAACTCCGGCAACTCCGGCGGGCCGCTCATCAACGCCTTCGGCCAGGTCATCGGCATCAACACCATGAAAATCGGCACCTTTTCCGACAGCTCCGGGGTGGAGGGTCTGGGCTTTGCCATTCCCAGCGCCACGGTGCAGGATGTGGTGAATCAGATCATCACCCAGGGCTATGTGTCCGGCCGGCCCTGGCTGGGCATCCAGGGGGAGGGCTTCTCCTCCTTCTACCAGCGGTTCTACCGGGTGCCCCGGGGCATTTGCATCACCGCCGTCCAGTCCGGCTCCCCGGCGGAGGCCGCGGGACTGGTGGCCGGGGACATTCTCACCGCCGCGGACCATGTGGCGGTATCCAGTATGGACGACCTCACCTCTCTGCTCTACAGCCACGCCGTAGGGGACACCATGGTGCTGACCATCTATCGGGGCGGCGGCCAGGGAGATGTTACCGTAACTCTGACGGAAAGCCGGGGCAAAACCGGCTGAAGCCATGAAGCACAGGAGGAATGAATAATGGAAATGGTATATTCGCAGCGTTATGAGATCCGGGACAATATGGTGGACTGCTTCGGGAATTTAAAGCCCGCACAGATCCTCTTCATTGCCCAGGATATGGGCACGAAGCATTGCAAGGAGCTGTCCCTGAGCTACGAGGCTCTGGCAGGCCGGGGGCTTTTCTGGGCCGTGACAAGGCACCGGGTGCAGATCACCAGGATGCCCCGGTCCGGTGAGACCATCCGGGTAGAGACCTGGGCCATGCCCACCACCAGGGTGGCCTACCCCAGAAGCGTGGTGGCCTATGACGGGGAGGGCCGGGAGTGCTTCCGCTCCATTACCCTTTGGGTGCTCATGACCCTGGACACCCGGGTCATGATCCAGCCGGGGAAAACCGACATCCAGGTGGCGGGCACCCTCCGGGGCCTGGAGCTGTCCTCTCCCAAGGGCCTGGTGCCCCGGGACATGGTCAATTCCAGCTTCCGCCGGGTGGCTTACTCGGACATCGACCGGAACGGCCACATGAACAACACCCGCTACATGGACTGGATCGACGACCTCTACGACTGCGCCTTCCACAAAAACCACACCCTGCGGGAGTTCACCGCCTGCTATCTGTCCGAGGTCCGGGAAAAGGATCTCATCGACATGCACTACGACATTCTGGAAGACGGCTGCGTCCAGGTGGATTTCCACCGCGCCGCCGACGGCGAAGACCACCGGGTCTTTTCCGCCAGACTGCAATACACATAACTCTGTTAATAACTGCGTTCTGTAAACCAAAGTTCTCCACAGCTGTTCACACAGCTGTGGAGTTTTTTTCACAGCCTTCCCAAAAAACCCTGGAAAAACCAGGGTTTTTCCCAAAGAGCCTGTGGAGAAACCTGTGGACAATGTGGATAACTCCTGTGGACAAGCCGGTGGAGAAGTGTGGAACGGAAAATTATGTCCCGCAAACATGTGTGCGAAAAATAAAAAACGGTATTTCCAACGAAGGAATTCCCGGAATCGGTGAACTTCTTTTTGAGGCTGCATTAAGGTTTCTGTGGGATGCTGAAGGCAGCAAATGAGAAAGGAAGATTCCCTGTGGATACTTGTTTTTCCTATTTAAGGGGGCTGCATATGCTCATGACACGGGAAACCGCTTCCTGTGAGGCTGCGTTGACGACGCTATTGGAATCCGTCGGCACGAGGGTAACGGTTTGCAGGGATGGGCAGGCGCTGATTCGTCGGTTGGAGGCCGCCCCGGCTTCGTTTGACGCGGTGTTTACGGACCTGCCCCCTGCCTTGCCGGAGGCCAATGCCCTTCTTTTGCGGCTGCGTCAGGCAGCGCCCCAGATCCCGTTGGTGGTCGTAGGGCCCATGCGGAGCTATGAGGGCTACGGCTTCCCCTTTGGCATGGACATCACCGCCCGGACCTTTGAGCCCCTGTCTCTGGGGCAGCTGGAAGCTTATTTTTGTAACTTCCTGTAGTCATTCCGCCGGGGCTATGCTATACTTTAATTGGATTCAATTGACAAAAGAGGCGTTGCTATGAAAATACTGATTGCGGAGGATGATCCCTCCCTGCGGCGGGTGCTGGTGGCACTGCTGGAAAAAAGCAGCTACAGCACCGACGCGGTGGCGGACGGTCTGGAAGCTCTGGAATATCTGCGGGTCGGCGGCTATGACGGGGCGATTTTGGATATTATGATGCCGAAAATGGATGGATTTCAGGTGCTTTCCACCATCCGTCAGGAGAAAAACACCGTTCCCGTGCTGATGCTCACGGCCAAGGCGGAAATTGAAGACAAGGTCACGGGGCTGGACCTGGGGGCCAATGACTATCTGACCAAGCCCTTTGACCTGCGGGAGCTGCTTGCCAGGCTCCGGGTGCTGACCAGGCCCTCGGAGGCACGGCAGACGAATATTCTGGAGTTTGGAAACACCCGGCTGGATGCCGGTTCCTTTGTACTCTCCGCCCCCGGAGGCAGCTACCGCCTTGCCAACAAGGAATACCAGACCATGGCCCTGCTGATGCGCAACCCCAATGTCCTGCTGCCCCCCAGCCGATTCCTGGAAAATATCTGGAACCCGGACAGCCGGGCGGAGGACAACACGGTGTGGACCTATATTTCCTATCTGCGGCGGAAGCTGGCGGCCATCGGCTCGGACCTGCAAATCACCACCCGGCGAAACGCCGGGTACCAGTTGGAGAAAAAGCCATGAAGCAGGATCGGGCCCCATCTTTGAAGCGGAGTTTGCAGGTCCGCTTTGTGCTGCTGTCTGTTTTGGCGGCGGCGGTGCTGCTTGGTGTCATTGTCTGCGTGGTCCTTCTGCGCAGCTACAGTCAGATCACCCAAAAGGCAGACCATCTGCTGGAGCTCATTGACCGGGAACCGGCTTCCCAGGAGCTGGCGGATGCCCATTATTTTACCGTGACCCTGGACCCCCAGACCCATACCGCCCGGGCAGACCTGTCCCATACCGGCTATATGCAGGAGAAGCCTGCCCTGAATCTGGGCCGTCAGGCCCTGGAGGCCGGTTCCCGGCGGGGCTATCTTCAAGGGTACCGCTACGCCGTGACCCGGGGCCCCCAGGGGGTTCGGGTGGTGTTTCTCTCCCGGAAACTGCCGCTGGAAACCTTTCGGGACACGAGAAATGTGCTGATCGGAATCTGTATTTCCGGCCTGGTGCTCTCCGCCGGACTGTTATGCCTGGTTTCCGGCCGGGTGGTGGCCCCTATCGCGGCGGCCCACGAACAGCAGAAGGCCTTCGTCACCTCCGCCAGCCATGCCCTCAAAACCCCCGTGGCGGTGATTTTGGGAGATGCCCAGCTGCTGCAAATGGAATATGAAGACAATGAATGGCTCCGTGACATTGAAAAGCAGGCCAAACGCCTGACGGAAATGACCCAGTCTCTGGTGACCCTGGCCCGGTGGGAGGAGGGGAAAAGTCAGGGGAGCTTCCTGCGCTTCCCCATTTCCGATACCGCCGAGGACGTGGCCGCCTCCTACCAGGCCATTGCCTCCGGCCGGGGGCTGGACTTTGGGCTGTGCATCGCCCCGGGTCTTTCCTACCGGGGGGACGAGAAGGCCCTGCGGGAGCTGATGACCGTTTTGCTGGACAATGCCTTCCGCTACTGCCCCGACGGAGGCAGCGTCTCCTTTTCTCTGGAAAAAAAGCGGCTGGGGCTGTGCCTGGAGGTCCGCAACACCGCGGAAAACATTCATCCGGAGGAGCTGCCCCATTTCACGGAGCGGTTCTATCGGGGCAGCACCGCCGGTGCCGTCACCGGCTCCGGCCTGGGGCTGTCCATTGCCCTGTCCATCGCCCAACGGCACCGCGGCAAGCTTACCGTTGGGTCTCCCGGCCCCCGGGAGATCGCCGTGACCGTTATTCTTTGAAAGGAAACAATGATGCGTAGAATTCAAATACTCCTGTTTATTCTGCTCCTGGTCCTCTCCGGCTGTGCCGGAGGGAACAGGCTGGATTCCTCCGGCGTCCAGGTGGCCTGGCTGGAAAATACCCGCCCCACCGAGCCGCCTCCTACCATGCCCACCTCACCGGTGGAAACCGCCCCTGTAAAGGCTCCACAGGCTCCCCAGCCGGAGGAAACCGGCATCCCCGAAAGCACGGAAGCACCGTTAGAACCTCCTACGGAAGCACCAACAGGGGCCCCTACGGAAGCTCCCGTCAAGACACCTTCTGACGGGCCTAATGCGCCGGCCCGGGAGCGCTCGGTGTCCCCAAGGGGCACCGCCCAGCAGACCAAAGGGGCCGCCGGACTGAAGGAGACCACCCTGTCCTTGTCCGACGGGACAAATGTCGATTGCTGGCTTTATACCCCGGAGGCTCCCTCCGGCTGCCCCGGGCTCATGGTCTACCTCCACGGCGGCAGCGGCAAGGGCAGCGACCTGAATCTGATCACCCAGGCAGACGGATTCCCCCAGTATCTTCAGTCCGGCAGCCTGGGGGCCCTCTCCTGCTATGTATTGATCCCCCAGCTGCCCTCGGCGTATAAAGGATGGACCGATATGGATGAGACCCTGATGCGCATGATCCAGGTCCTTGTCCGGGAATACGACATCGACACCGCCAACATCTCCCTGACGGGCCACAGCATGGGCGGCACCGGTGCCTGGGCCATTGCCGCCGCCCACCCCGGCTATTTTGCCCGGGTGGCCCCGCTGTCCGGCAGCATCCGCAATACGCCGGAAAACGTAAGGGCCTTTGCCTCTACCCAGGTCTATGCCTTTGTGGGCACCGATGACACCATTGTAAAGCCCGAAGCCACCCGAGAATTTGTAAGCGCTCTGATTGGAGCCGGGTATGATGCCAAGCTCACAGAGCTGCCGGAAACGGACCATTTCGGCGTGCCCTCCCAGGCCTATCTGGGCGACTACGGCCTGATGGACTGGCTGGAAGGGAAGTGACTAAAAAAGCTGCTCCGGGTTCAAAAAGCCCCGGAGCAGCTTTTTTAATCATTCATTGTTTTCGCCTCTGCCTTTGAGGTTCCCTTGAGGAACAGGCGGTATACTGGTATCACGAAGCACGGAAGGTGCTTCCCAACAACACGAAAGGGGTATATTTACCATGAAAACCAGAAGAATGATCGCATCCGTTATCGCCGCCGTCTCCATCGCCACCTGCGGCGCCGTCACCGCCAGCGCCGACGCGCCCAACGGTCTGAAAAACGGCCTGACCCAGGGCTTCAAGAGCGGCTACACCCAGGGCCTGCAAAACGGCCAGGTCAACGGCCTTGTGAACGGCTACGCAAACGGTATGTCCCAGGGCCTCAAGAACGGTCAGGTGAACGGTTTTGCGAACGGCTATGCGAACGGTATGTCCCAGGGCCTCAAGAACGGTCAGGTCAATGGCTTTGTGAACGGCTATGCGAACGGTATGTCCCAGGGCCTCAAGAACGGTCAGGTCAATGGCTTTGTGAACGGCTATGCAAACGGCATGGTCCAGGGTCTCGCCAGCGGCCTGGTCAACGGCACCAAGGACGGCCTGAAGAACGGCCTGGTCAACGGAGCCCAGAAGTAAGACCCCAGGCCATCGTAAAATGACAAACAGCCCGCCTGGATTTGGCGGGCTGCTTCCGTAATCAAGTTGACGAACGTGTCCGTTTTTAACCACGGCGGTTGAAAAAACGGACCTGTCAGCGAAACCGTAGGGAACGGCCTGTGTGCCGTTCCGGATGCGCAGCGAATATAACCCGTGGGGATGAATGGCATCACCTCACAGCGGCATGTAGGGGCGGCAATCTTGCCGCCCGCCACGTTCCGAATAGAACCTGTGGGGTTGAATGGTATTGCCCAATACACGGTACACCCAATGTAGCGGCGATGATTCATCGCCAAGCAACGTATCGACTACAACCTGTATGGTTGAATGGAATCACATACAGACATGTCATCCCGACGGTCATGAAATGGAGTGGAGGGATCTTCCCAAGCAGCAGATTTTACCTTACGTCGGTTATTTCTGCAACTTGGGTGGATTCCTCCACTCCGCTGACGCTGCGGTCGGAATGACATATCGGTATGTAATTTCGTTTATCCAAACAGGTTATATTTGCAACGTAGCGGGCGGCAGATTTGTATAGAGTAGTAACATAGGTAACAGGTAGAGAAGAGACATAGGTAACAGTTTTTG
>CAKTNS010000014.1 GCA_934589225.1 uncultured Oscillospiraceae bacterium | reverse complement strand
GCAAAAACTGTTACCTATGTCTCTTCTCTACCTGTTACCTATGTTACTACTCTATACAAACCTGCCGCCCGCCACGTCGCATGTACAACCTGTGCGGTTGAATGGTACTACCCAATATACGGAACCAAATGTAGCCGCGATGATTCATCGATGGAATCATGGTGTGATTGCCACCGGCAATCAATAGATTTTGATTCACTGTGCGGAGCACCACCCCTACGATATATTTCTTGCGAATTTGCGTAATTTCGCACGTTTATCATTATATTTCGAAAACAGGAAAAACCTGGTGCGTTATCCCAGGGACGGTCCTTTGCATTGGTCTATACAAAAAACCGGCCCTCGGGCCGGTTTTTGTATTGAAAGCTTTACGCCAGATAAATGGCCTTGCAGGCCTTCATGGTTTCGTAGCAATCCAGCTTGCTGACGATCTCTATGGGGGCGTGCATGCACAAAACGGGGACACCGGCGTCTACGGTGACGATGTTCCGGTTGGCCATGTAGGCGGCCACGGTGCCGCCGCCGCCCTGGTCTACTTTGCCCAGGGTGGCGATCTGCCACTTGACACCGGCGGCGTCCAGGGTGGAGCGGACGTGCTGCATAGCCTCGGCGGAGGCGTCGGAGGCGCCGCCCTTGCCACGGGCGCCGGTGTACTTGCAGATGGAAACGCCGTAGTTCAGCTGGCTGTTGTTCCGGCGGTCGCAGGTCTCGGCAAAGTTGGGGTCAAAGGCGTTGGACACGTCGGCGGACAGGCAGAAGGAATTGGCAAAGCAATGGCTCAGCTTGACCCCCTGGCCGTCGCAGAGGATCTCCATGAAGTACTCAAAGGCATGGCTCTGCATGCCGCTGATGCCCACGGAGCCGATTTCTTCCTTGTCGGCCAGAATGCACACGGCGGTGTGCTTGGGGGTGGGCAGGGTCAGCATGGGCTCCAGCTCGGCATAGGCGCAGACCCGGTCATCATGGCCGTAAGCGCCCAGCAGGCTCCGGTCCAGGCCCACCTCCCGGCACTTGCCGGCGGGGACCACGGTGAGCTCGGCGGTGCGGAAGTCGTCTTCCACGATGCCGTACTTCTCGTTCAGCAGCCGCATGATGTTCAGCTTCACCAGGTCGCTGCCCTCGCCCTCCAGGGGCTCGGTGCCCAGGATCACGTTCAGCTGCTCACCGGCGATGCCCTCGGCCAGGGTCTTCTTCATCTGGTCCGCGGACAGGTGGATCAGCAGGTCGGAAACCACCAGGATGGGATCGGTCTCCTCTTCACCGATGGTCACAGTGACCTGGCTGCCGTCCTTCTTGCAGACCACGCCGTGGATGGCCAGAGGCACGCAGGTCCACTGGTACTTCTTGATGCCGCCATAGTAATGGGTCTTGAAGTAGGCGATCTCGGAATCCTCATACATGGGCTGGGGCTTCAAGTCCATCCGGGGGGAATCCACGTGGGCGGCGCAGATGTTGGCACCCTGGGCCAGGCTCTCGGTACCCACCACGGCGATCATAAAGCTCTTGCCCCGGTTGTTCATGTAAATCTTGTCGCCGGGCTTGACCTCCATACCGGGGACAGCGGGCTTAAAGCCGTGCTTCTCGGCCTCACGGCTTGCCCAGGCTGTGGCCTCCCGCTCGGTCTTGCAGGCATCCATAAAAGCGGCATAGCGTTTGCAGTAGGCTTCCATCTCAGCCCGCTCCTCCTGGGTCAGGCCCACGAAGCCGTTCTTGGGGCTGGACAGCAGCGCTTCGCGCAGTTCTTCAGCGTTCATTGTACATCCTCCTGTTTGTTTATTGTCTTGTTCCATTATATCCAATTCCTTCAAAAAAGCAAGGCACTTCTGCCGAAACTGCTCTTTGGTGCCGGAATTTTCCAGAATGAAGTCGCACCGGTCCCGAAACCAGCCTTCTTCATGCTGGGCGGCGATGCGGCTGCGGGCGTAGGCTTCGTCAATGCCGTCCCGGGCCATGAGCCGGGCCACCCGGGTCTCCTGGGGCGCCACCACCGCCACGGTCTTGTGGCAGAGCCGGTTCAGCCCGCTTTCAAACAGGGCAATGGCATCAATGGCCGCAAGCCTGGGCTTGGCTTCCAAGGCCCGCTCCACCGCCCGCAAAACACGGCTGTGGGTGATGGCATTCAGGTCCTTCAGGGCCTGGGGGTCTTTGTAAACCAGGGCTCCCAGCTTTTTCCGGTCCAGGCCCTCCGGCGTTACCGAGCCGGGAAAGCGGTTTTCAATGGCCGAGAGCATTTCATGATCCCTTTTTAGAAGGTCATGGTAGATTTCGTCACAGTCCAGCACCGTGCCACCTAGGGCGGCGATGCAGGAGAGCAGGGTGGTTTTCCCGCAGCCGGTGCCACCGGTGATCCCCAGGATCATGGTTCTTCCTCCCCGTCCACAATGTGGAAGGCCGCGGCTTTTTTAAGCCGGTTCTGCACGGCATAGGCCACGCCGCCCCCGACAGGGCACCGGGCATAGACCTTGCCGATGGTGGGGTCGTCCAGAATCCGCAGGGCGGCAAAGAGCCCGGCGCTGAGGGTATCCACGTCGCTTTCCTTGCCGTAGGCCAGAGGGGCGCAGTCGGCGTACAGGGGCAGCTCCTCTTCAAAGCACAGCACCCGGTCCCCGGGGGCAAAGTGCCGGTGGATATATTCCGCCGCCTTTTCCCGGCTGCCGGAGACGATGACCACGGGCTCCGCCGGGGCATAGTGGCGGTATTTCATGCCCGGGGCCTTGACCACCGCGTCCTTGTCGATCTGGGCCGTCACCGCCTTGTCGATGACCAGGTCCCCCAGAACCTCCAGAAGCTGCTCCGGGGTGACACCGCCGGGCCGCAGCAGCCGGGGCCGGTCCTCGGTCAAATCCACAATGGTGGACTCCACCCCAACCCGGCAGGGGCCGCCGTCTACAATGGCGTCGATTTTCCCGTCGTGGTCATGGCGCACATGCTGGGCGGTGGTGGTGGAGGGCTTGCCGGAAATATTGGCGGAGGGAGCCGCAATGGGCACCCCTGCCAGGGCGATGATCTTCCGGGTCACCAGGCTGTCCGGGCACCGGACGGCCACGGTGGAGAGCCCTGCGGTGGTGCGCTTGGGCACCGTATCACGGGCGGGCAGCACCATGGTCAGAGGGCCGGGCCAGAATTTTTCCGCCAGAAGGTAGGCAGCCTTGGGAATATCATGGCAGAACCGCTCCATTTCCAGAGGCTGGGCCACATGGAGGATCAGGGGGTTATCCTGGGGGCGGCCCTTGGCTTCAAAAATTTTCAGCACCGCGTTTTCATCCAGGCCGTTGGCCCCCAGGCCGTAGACCGTCTCCGTGGGGATGGCCACGAGCCCCCCCTTTTGGATGATTTTCGCCGCGATCTCCGGAGTTTCCGGGGCATCGGCGGATAAATACAAAGTATCCATATCGTTTTCCTCAAAAAGGGGAGAAAACACCTGCGGCGTTTTCTCCCCCCTCTTTTTGTGAGAATATATTCAGGTGTTGCCCTTTAAAATTACTCGTTGGGCTGGTTGGCTGCCTCGATGATCTTGACGAACTTCTCGGGAACCAGGGAAGCGCCGCCGATCAGGCCGCCGTCGATGTCGGGCTGGGCCAGCAGCTCGAAGGCGTTCTTCTCGTTCATGGAGCCGCCGTACAGAATGGAGATGGCCCGGGCATTCTTGGAGGAGTACAGCTTGCGAACAGCGGTACGAATGCTCTCGCAGACTTCCTCAGCCTGCTCGGGAGTAGCGGTGCGGCCGGTGCCGATGGCCCAGATGGGCTCGTAGGCGATGATGACCTTGCGGATCTTCTCCTCGGGAACGCCAGCCAGACCCAGCTTGATCTGCATGGTGATCCACTCGGTGGTGATGCCGGACTCTCTCTGCTCCAGAGTCTCGCCGCAGCACATAATGGGGGTCAGACCGGCTTCCAGAGCGGCCAGAACCTTGGCATTGACATCGGCATCGGTCTCGCCCATGGCGCGGCGCTCGGAGTGGCCGATGATGACGTACTTGCAGCCGGCATCTACCAGCATGTTGGTAGCGATTTCGCCGGTGTAAGCGCCGGAAGCGTTGGCATTGCAGTTCTCAGCGCCGATGCCGATCCGGGTCTCCCGAACGGCACGGACAGCGGCGGGAATATCCACAGCGGGAACGCACAGGGCCACGTCACACCAACGGCCTCTGGGCATAATGGCCTTCAGCTGGGTCATAAACTCCTTGGTCTCGGAGGGGGTCTTGTTCATCTTCCAGTTACCGGCGATGACAGTCTTGCGATACTTTCTGTTCATTTCTAAATTTCTCCTTGTTGCTTATATGTCTACACTCAATTCTGAATGTAATCGACTGATTTGATTTGCCCCGGGGCGGCAGGTCGCCGCCCCAAGGCCGATAAAGGTTTCTTACTTATCCTCGAGGCAGGCAATACCGGGCAGCTCCAGGCCTTCCAGGAACTCCAGGGAAGCGCCGCCGCCGGTGGAAATGTGGGTGATCTTATCGGCAAAGCCCAGCTGCTCGCAGGCAGCAGCGCTGTCGCCGCCGCCGACGATGGTCACGGCAGAGCTTTCGGCCAGAGCCTGGGCAACAGCAATGGTGCCCTTGGCCAGAGTGGGGTTCTCAAACACGCCCATAGGTCCGTTCCAGACAACGGTCTTGGCAGTCTTGGCAGCCTCGGCAAACAGAGCCTGGCTCTTTTCGCCAATATCCAGGCCCATCTTGTCAGAGGGGATGGCATCGGCAGCCACGGTCTCCACGGGGATCTCCGCGTCAATGGGGTTGGGGAAGGAATCGGCAACCACGGCGTCCACAGGCAGCAGGAGCTTCACGCCCTTGGCCTCGGCCTTGGCCATCATTTCCTTGCAGTAGTCGATCTTCTCGGAGTCCACCAGGGACTTGCCGATATTGTAGCCCTTGGCAGCCAGGAAGGTGAAAGCCATGCCGCCGCCGATGATCAGGGTGTCCACCTTCTCCAGCAAGTTGTTGATAACGTTCAGCTTGTCGGAAACCTTGGCGCCGCCCAGAATGGCAACGAAGGGACGCTCGGGATCGGCCAGAGCCTTGCCCATGATGGAAACTTCCTTCTGGATCAGGTAGCCGCAGACGGCGGGCAGGTAATCGGCCACACCGGCAGTGGAGGAATGGGCACGATGGGCAGTGCCGAAGGCATCGTTTACAAAGAGGTCTGCCATGGAAGCCAGGGCCTTGCTCAGCTCGGGGTCGTTCTTGGTCTCGCCCTTTTCAAAGCGGGTGTTCTCCAGCAGCATGACCTGGCCGTCCTGCAGGGCAGCAGCCTTGGCCTTGGCATCCTCACCGGCCACGTCCTTGGCCATGATCACGGGCTGGCCCAGCAGCTCGGAGATCCGGTCAGCGACAACCTTCAGGCTCAGCTCGGGCTTGTACTCGCCCTTGGGCTTGCCCATGTGGGAGCACAGGATGACCTTGGCCTTGTGGTCAACCAGATACTTGATGGTGGGCATGGCGGCCACGATGCGCTTGTCGGAAGTGATCTTGCCGTCCTTGGTGGGGACATTGAAGTCGCAGCGGCACAGAACCCGCTTGCCGGTCACGTTGACGTCTTCGATGGACTTCTTGTTGTAGTTCATAATGATTCCTCCAAATTACTGGAGCCGTCGCTCCGCATTTTTCCAAAATCTTTTAGCTGTGGAAAGGACAGCTGCCGCAAAGCTTCATACACCGTAATGGCCACCGCATTGCTCAGGTTCAGACTTCTGGCTTCCTGGCGCATGGGGATACGGACGCAGCTTTCCCGGTGGGCTTCCAGAAAGGGCTCGGGAAGACCTTTGGTCTCCTTGCCGAAAAACAGGTAATCCCCCTCCCGGTATTCCGCCTCCGTATAGCATCGGGGCGCTTTTGTAGACAGGCACCACATGCGCTCTACCCGGTTCCTGGAAAAGAACTCTTCCAGATTCTCGTAATCCAGAACCTCCACCAGATTCCAATAGTCCAGCCCGGCCCGTTTGACGGCCTTCTCGGAAATGTCAAACCCCAGGGGACGGATCAGATGGAGGCGGCAGCCGGTAGCGGCACAGGTCCTGGCAATGTTGCCGCAGTTCTGTGGAATTTCAGGCTCCACCAGCACCACATTCAGCATTGCCCTCACCTCGACGAAAAGTTTTGCGGATGGGCTGACCCCATTCCATACAAGCACTATTGTAAGCCAATTCCTGCCTAAAATCAATGAAAAAAAACGCAAAAATCATATTTTTTTCAAGACTGCCCAGAAAGAAATTCTTTTGCGGGAAATAATTGTGAATTTTGCTCTCTTGTATTTTCTTTTTTTATAAAAAATTGTGCATTTCAGGCAAAGTACCCGAAATGCACAAGAAATTATACCGTTGTGTTTCGCTTATCCCACGGAGAATTCCAGGCCGTTTTCCCCGTATACCCAGCTTCCGGCCACCCCCGCCAGCACCCGGCCGTCAGGCAGGGCCGCCGAGAGGATCAGATCGATCTGGTCGCCCTCGTTCAGCTCCGGAAGCGGAAGCTCCGCATGGGCTTGGGCCGTATAGCTTCCCTCGGCCTCCCCCTCCGTCATGGCAAGGGGCTCTTCCGAAAGAACAGTGCCGCCTAAATACCAGCCCAGCTTGGTTTCCACCGGGGTGGCGGGGCTGCCGTCTCCGGTGATGAGCGGCACCTGCACGGAGGCGGTCACATCCGCCCGGACCATCCCGTTCTCCATGGAAGCGTTTGTTGCCACAGCATTGGCGTAGGCGCTGAGGCTCCCCAGAAGATAGGTCAGTCTGGGGACCTTGGGATTTTCCGGGGTGCTTAGAGGAATCTGCTCCTGGGTGCCATCCAATGCGGTAAGGACGCAGTAATAGCTATAGCCGTCGGCGGGCTCCAAAGAGAAGCTCCCGGCGTAGCAAGACCCGTCCCACAGGCAGTCCTCCAAAAGGACCTGCTTTCCCTCCAATGTCACGAGAAGCTGGGCCTTCTGCCCCTGGGGCCGTTCCCCGGGCCAGAGCTCCGCACGAATGGTCACCGGGTCTTCCTGGGTGGTGCCGGTGGCCGTCAGGGTAAAGCGGTCCAGGCTGGTGCTTTGAATGGCACCCAGCTGCTCCTGCAAGGCGGCCACCTGCTCTTGCAGAGCATTATTCTCCTGTTTCAGCCGGGTGATCTCCTGCTCTAGCTCCCGGGTGTTCCCGGAACAGCCGGACAGCAGCAGGAGCCCCGCCAGAATCAAAGGCATCAGTCGTTTCATAGGCATCTCCTTCATTCTCAATATGCCCCGAATGCTTCCGCTTATTCCGTTTCCACGCCGATCATCAGGCTGCCCTTTTCCGCGTAATAGCTGCAAAGGCCCCCGGCGCAGTGGACCTGAATGTCCGCATCGGGATAGTCCTTCCGCAGGAATTCCTCAAAGCTCCGGGCCAGCTCCGGATTCTGCACATGGGTCACCCGGACCTTGCCGCCCCGGTACCCGGCCTGCTCCATCTGCTCTACCAGCTCCGCGGCGGCCCGCTTGTCCCCCCGGGCCTTTCCGATGGGAGACAGGGTGCCCTCCGGGCTGGCGGTGCCGATGACCCGAATGTTCATCACGCCCACCGCTGCCGCCACCACCTTACTGACCCGTCCGTTCTGGGCCAGATTGTGGAGGCTGTGAAGGCTGAAAAACAGACGGGTCTTTTGCTGGTAGGCTTCCATTTGCTCCACCACTTCTTCAAAGGACAGGCCCGCCTCCGTCAGCTCCCGGAGCTTTTCCAGCAGCATCAGGCACTCGGGACCGGTGGACAGGGAGTCAAACACATGGATGTCCGTCTCCGGGTGCTCCTGCTGGTAGATTTCTCTGGCGGCCATGGCGGCATTGTAAGAGCCGGACAGGGCGCTGGTAATGGTCACGGCGTAAACCCGGTCTGCCCCCTGATAGGCTTCCAGCCACTGGCCGATATTGGGGCAGGCGGTATAGGACCGACCCTTGTGCTGCCGCAGGGTCTCCAGCATTTCCGGCACATTGAGGCCAGAATCATCCCGGAAGGACTCCGTATCCGTAGCAATGGTCAGAGGCACGGCCTCAAAGGCAACACGGTCAAAGGTATATACATCGCAGGAGGAATCCGCAACAAGTTTTGTCATCATAAAACGCTCCATTTCTTCAAATCGGGCATTGTGCCCATACCCGTGTATGATACCATCCATCTTTATGACTGTCAATCGTTTTTCCGGCCCATAGGGGCATACCCATTGATCAATGTAAAAAATTTACAGTTTCTTCGTAAAAGATGCGAAAACAGTTCAAAAACGCACCCGTCCAAAAGCGGACGGGTGCGAAAGGACTTATCTTGTTCCCTTGTCGTAGGGAATGCCCTCGGCCTTGGGGGCACGGGACTTTTTGGAGGTAAAGGCCAGAACCACCAGGGAGATCACATAGGGCAGCATGTTGTAAACCACGCTGGGGATGTTCAGGGCCATCATAAAGCCCAGGCCGGAGTAGACGTTGCCCAGCGCCCGGAGGAAACCGAACAGCAGGGCCGCCAGGGCGATCTTCAAGGGGTGCCAGGCACCGAAAATCATAACAGCCAAAGCAAGGAAGCCGAAACCGGCCACGCCGTTTTCAAATTTCCACAGGCTCACACCGGCGGTGATATACACGATGCCGCCGAGGCCGCCAAGCAGACCGGAGATCAGCACACCGGCATAGCGCATTTTGTAGACATTGATGCCCACGGAGTCCGCCGCCTGGGGATGCTCGCCGCAGGCCCGGAGCCGCAGACCGAAGCGGGTCTTGTACAGGGCCACATAGGACACCACCAGACACACCAGGGCCAGCACCATGAACCAGTTGAATTCGAAATTCCCCAGCCGCACCACAAACAGGTCCTTGGCCTGGGTGTAGACGATGTCAGAAGATACGTCGTTGCCTCCGGAGGCGGCGGTGTTCATGGCCTTCACCGCCACGGTGGCCCCGGCAGTGGCCAGCATGTTCATGGCCGTACCGGTAATGGTCTGGTCCGCCTTGAACTGGATGGCCGCCACTGCCAGAAGCAGGGAGAAGATCATGCCAAACAGGGCACTGGCCAGAACCGTCAGGCTGACCATGCCAAAGGCCCCTACGGAAACCGGCAGGAATTTCATGACAAGGGCGCCGCCCAGGGCACCGATGACCATAATACCTTCCAGACCGATGTTGATGACGCCGCTGCGCTCGGCAAAACAGCCGCCCAGGGCCACCAGCATCAGAACAGAGGCAAAAATCAGGGTATATTGCAGCAGAAGGATCATTTCTCCTGGCCTCCTTCCTTATTTTCCGCAGCCGCGGCCGCTTTCTTTTCGTCGTTTGCCCGGATGCGGTTCTGAATGAACAGCTTGAAGAAGGCCACAAAGGCGCACAGATAGATGATGAGGCTGGAAATCAAGCTGGAAATCTGGGCACAATACACCTGCAAATCCACATTGCCGCCGCCGGTGGTGATATACTGGATAAAGAAGGCGGAGAGAATGGAGCCGATGGGGCTCAGGCCTCCCAGAAAGGCCACGGCGATGCCGTTAAAGCCCATGCCGGGGACGGCGGAAACGGTGGTCTCCCAGTCCTCGATACCGGTGAGGAACAGCAGCCCCGCACCCATACCGGCCAGGGCACCGGAAATCAGCATGGTTGTAATGATGTTCCGGTCTTCCTTCATACCGGCGTACCGGGCGGCGTTGTAGTTGTTGCCGGTGGCCTTCAGCTCGTAGCCGAACTTGGTCTTGTTCAGCACCACCCAGACGATGATCGCCATAATGACCGCCAAGGGGATGGCGATGGTCACGCTCTTTTCATTGTTAAAGAACCGTTCCAGGCCCATCCGGGGAAGCAAGGCGGAGGGGTTTGTGGCCTGCAAGCCCTTGGTGTAGGGGCTGGTGGGGCTTTTCACGGTGCCAAGAATCAGGTTTGTCAGATACAGGGTGATCCAGTTGAGCATGATGCCGGAAATGACCACGTTCACATTGCACTTGGTTTTCAGTACACCGCAAACAGCACCCAGCAGAGCCGCCGCCACCATGCCAATGAGCAGGCAGGGAAGCCAGGGAAGGTTCCAGGCCAGGGCGGCATACAGGCAGCCGCAGGCACCGGCCACATACTGACCGGCCACGCCGATATTGAACATGCCCACCTTGTAGGCAAAGAGCACGGACAAAGCGCACATCAGCAGGGGCACCGTCCGGGTCAGGGTCTGGCCAAAATACTTGAGCATCAGCTTTCCGGGGTAATTGAAGAAGCTCTTCATGACGGCGGTAATGGCCCGCCAGGCACCGCTGGGCTCAATGATCAGCAGCGCGATATAGCCCACCAGCAGGCCTCCCAGCACGCAGACCAAGGACGCCAGCAGGGTCTGGAAGCTCTCGGAGCGGATCAGGGATTTTTTCTCGTTTTTCACTGCTTACCCTCCTTCTTCGCGCCGGCCATATACAGGCCCAGCTCTTCTACGGTGGTGGTCTTGGGGTCAAGCTCGCCTACGATCTCCCCCTCGTACATGACGAGAATCCGGTCGGACACGGTCATGACCTCGTCCAGCTCCAGCGACACCAGCAGCACCGCCTTGCCCGCATCCCGCTGGGCCACGATTTGCTTGTGGATATACTCGATGGCGCCTACGTCCAGGCCCCGGGTGGGCTGGACGGCAATGAGCAGCTGGGGATCTTTGTCGATCTCCCGGGCGATGATGGCCTTCTGCTGGTTGCCGCCGGACATGGCCCGGGTCACGGTAATGGGGCCCTGGCCGCTGCGGACATCGTATTGGTCAATGAGCCGCTGGGCATAGGTGCGGATGTTCTTCTGCCGCAGGAAGCCCGCCTTGTTGGTAAATTCCGGCTCAAAGTACCGCTGCAATACCAGGTTTTCTTCCAGGGTGTAGTCCAGCACCAGGCCGTGCTTGTGCCGGTCCTCGGGAATGTGGCTCATGCCCATGAGGGAGCGCTTGCGGATGGGGGCATGGGTAATGTCCTTGCCCAGCATGGTCACGGTGCCGCCGTTTACGGGCTCCAGGCCGGAAATGCCGAAGACCAGCTCACTCTGGCCGTTGCCGTCAATGCCCGCGATGCAGACGATCTCTCCGGCGTGGACCTGGAAGGACACGTTTTTCACGGCGTTGTTCTTGTGGACCTTGGAGGCAACCGTCAGGTTTTTCACATCCAGTACCACCTCCCCGGGGGTGCTGGGCTTCTTCTGAACGGCAAACTCCACGTCCCGGCCCACCATCATCCGGGAGAGCTCCGCCTTGGTGGTGTTGGGAATGTCCACGGTGCCGATATACTTGCCCTTGCGCAGGACGGAGCACCGGTCCGCCACCTCCATGATCTCATTGAGCTTGTGGGAGATAAAGAGGATGGACTTCCCCTCTGCCGCCAGATTCTTCATGATCTGCAGCAGCTCCTCAATTTCCTGGGGGGTCAGCACGGCGGTGGGCTCGTCGAAAATCAGGATTTCATTGTCCCGGTAGAGCATTTTGAGGATTTCGGTACGCTGCTGCATACCAACGGAAATATCCTCAACCAGCGCGTCGGGGTTGACCTGCAAGCCGTACTGCTTAGACAAAGCCATGACCTTCTGTCGGGCCTGTTCCCGCTGCAAAAAGCCGTTTTTGGTGTCTTCCACGCCCAAAATAATGTTATCCAGAACGGAGAAGCATTCCACCAGCTTAAAGTGCTGATGCACCATGCCGATGCCCAGGGCATTGGCATCGTTGGGGTTGTTGATGGTCACTTCCACGCCGTTCTTGCGGATCACGCCCTCCTCCGCCTGATACAGGCCAAAGAGAACGCTCATAAGCGTAGACTTGCCTGCGCCGTTTTCGCCCAACAGCGCATGGATCTCTCCTTTTCTCAGCCGGAGCGTCACATTGTCATTGGCAATGATTCCGGGAAACCGTTTGGTGATGTTCACCATCTCGATTGCGTAAGGTGTCTCTTGCAATCCAATTACCTCCTTCTCCGTTCCCACCGTCGGCATGAAAACTCCGCCGATCTCTGTAAAACGATATATACGTTCGTATTATACACAATAGTCACAGAAATTTCAAATAGAATTCTGTCAAAATTGCAATTATTTTCAACGAAAAAGGACGGGCCGAAGCCCGTCCTTTGGTGGGGTATTTTATTACTTCAGGTTGCCCAGCCATGCAACGGTGACGTTGGTGGTGGCGGGTTCAGCGGTGATGTCGTTGGACACGGTGACCTTGCCCTCGAACATGTCCTTTACCAGGTTCGCGTAGTCCTCTTCGGAGAACTTGCCGTCCTCAAAGTGGGTGGTGCTGGCCAGCTGGACGTAGTTGGCGGCGGGGTCGGCGGAGACCAGGCCCAGGGTGTCAACCTTACCGGCGTAGTCGGCCCACTTGCCGTTGATGACCACATCGGTCAGGGTGTCAACGGTGGTGGGGTACAGGCCCTTCATGGCGGAGGTGACGGTGATGCCCTCGCCGTACTGGCCGTCGATAACAGGAGACTGGTCGGTGTCAACACCGATGACCTTGCCGCCGGTCTTCTTGGCAGCTTCCGCAGCGGAAGCCCAGATGCCGCCGCCGCAGGCGAAGACGATCTCGGTGCCGTCAGCATACCAGGTGTCCATCACAGCGGTGATGTCGGCATCGCCGAAGAACTGGTTGCCGTAAGCGTACTTCATGTCCACATTGATGCCCAGCTCCTTGGCAGCGGCATCAACACCCTGGACATAGCCGTAGCCGAAGCGGACAACGGCGGGAACAGCCATGCCGCCCAGGAAGCCCAGCTTGGTGTAGCCCAGCTTCACAGCGGCGTAACCGGCCATGTAGCCGGAGAGCTCTTCCTGGTAGATGGCGCAGTAGACATTGTCCATGTAGACATAGTCGGTCAGAGTCCAGTTGTCGGGGTTGTAGTCATAGCTCTCGCCCTTCAGCGCAACGCCGCCTTCCAGCAGGTCACCGGCGGAAACGTCCAGAGCGATGAACTTCACGTCGGGGTAGTCACCGGAAATCTCGGCGATGGTGCCGCCGAAAGCATAACCGGGCATGACGATGACATTGTAGCCCTCGGCAATGGCCAGCTCGGTGGAAGCCACACGGCCGGCGGTATCGTTGGTGGTGGGCTTGTAGTACTTGGTCTCCACGCCATTGTCCTTACCGAAAGCAACGACGGCTTCCCAGGTAGTCTGGTTGAAGGACTGGTCGGTGATGTCACCGTAGTCGGTGATCATGGCCACCTTGTACTCGGTCTTGGGTTCCTCAGCCTTGGGGGCCTCGGTTGCGGGGGCATCGGTCTTGGCATCAGCCTTGGGAGCCTCCGTTGCGGGGGTGTCGGATGCGCCGCAGGCAGCCAGGGACAGAACCATGACCAGAGCCAGCAGCAAAGAAAGCATCTTCTTCATACTTTTCATTCCTCCATGAAAATTATAGTGGTATTCCTACCGTCTAACATTGTCTCATATTTTGGCAAAAAAAGCAACAGGAAATCTAAAGAAATCCCAGGGAAGCTCTGATTAAATCGGCAAGAACTGACGGCGAAAGATTTTGGCTCCAGGCAAGATTCTAAAAGTGGAGGAATACTTTGTGTATTTCCCACTTTTAGAAACGCAGTCTAGGGGCAAAAGATTCGCCGCTCAGTCGCAGACGATTTATTCAGAGTTTCCCTAAACAGTTTCGGCATTTTGCTGTAGTTGCCCTAACCCATGTGCTTTTTGGCACTGAAACTCCGGGGCAGCAGCTCTGCCAGGGTGGTGGTTTCCCAGCGGCCCTCCGGCTCTACCAGGTAGATAAGGAAGTCGTCCTCGCAGAATTCCCGCATGACCTGGCGGCAAACGCCGCAGGGTGGGAAGGAACCGGTCATGACGCCGTTCTTGCCGCCGCAGACGGCAATGGCCACAAAATCCCGCTTTCCGTCGTAAACCGCCTTAAAAAAGGCGGTGCGCTCGGCGCAGACCGTGGGGGAAAAGGAGGCGTTTTCAATATTGCAGCCCTGATACACCGTGCCGTCGGCGCACAGCAGGGCGGCTCCCACCTGATAGCCGGAATAAGGGGCATAGGCCCTGCCCATGGCCTCCACCGCCAGGGCGGCCAGTTCCTTGGGGCCGGTCATCGCAGCAGCTCCTTGGCAAAGCTCTTGCCGGTGGTCTCATAGGGGACACCCAGCAGCTCCGTCACCGTGGCGGCAATATCCGCAAAGGAGGCCCGGGTACCCAGAGAGCCGGGCCGCACCTGACTGCCCAGCGCAAGCAGCGGCACATACTCCCGGGTGTGGTCCGTGGTGGCGGTATAGGCCGGGTCACAGCCGTGGTCGGCGGTGATCAGCACCAGGTCCTCCTGGCCCAGGGTCTTTACAAAGTGCCCCAGCCAATTGTCAAACTCCGTCAGGGCGTTGGCGTAGCCGTCTACATCCCGGCGGTGGCCGAACTGCATGTCAAAATCCACCAGGTTCACAAAGCAAAGGCCGTGGAAATCCTGGGCGGCGTAGTGGTCCGTATGGGCCATGCCGTCGGCATTGGACTTGTTGTAAACGAACTCTGTATCCCCCTGTCCCGCGAAAATATCGTGGATCTTGCCCACGGCGATGCTGTCTAGCCCCGCAGCCTTGATGGCATCCAGCATGGTCTTGTGGGGCGGCTCTAAGGAATAGTCGTGGCGGTTGGCGGTACGGCGGAAGCCCTCTTTGGCATTGCCCACATAGGGGCGGGCGATGACCCGGCCCACGCCGTGGGGGCCCCGGAGGATTTCCCGGGCCTTGTGGCAGGCATCATAGAGTTCTTCCAGGGGGATCAGCTCCTCATGGGCCGCCACCTGGAACACAGAGTCGGCAGAGGTATAGACGATCCACTTGCCGGTATCCAGCTGCTCCTGGCCGTAATCCCGGATCACATCGGTGCCGGAATAGGGCTTGTTGCACAGCCAGCCCCGGCCGGTGGCCTGCTGAAAGGCATCCAGCACTTCCTGAGGAAATCCCTGGGGATAGGTGGGCAGGGGCTGGGGCGAGACCACACCGGCGATTTCCCAATGGCCGATGGTGGTATCCTTGCCCATGGAGGTCTCCGTCAGCCGGGCATAGGCCCCGGTGGGGTTCTCCGTCTTGGGAAGGCACTCCACCCCGTCAATATTCCCCAGGCCGGCGGCCACCATATTGGGAATATGGAGCTTGGGAGAAGCGGCGCAGGAGCCCAGGGTATTGACGTTTACGTCCCCAAAGGCCCGGCTGTCCGGCATGGCCCCGATGCCGAAGGAATCCAGTACGATCAGAAAAATACGTTTCATAGTGTTTTCTTCCTTATTTGCTGTCCATGGCAACGGCCACATCCAGGGCCACCTTCATCATGGTGGTAAAGGAATTCTGCCGTTCCTCGGCGCTGGTCTCCTCACCGGTGATCACATGGTCAGAGATGGTGCAGATGCACAGGCCCCGCTTGCCGTACCGGGCGGCATTCATATACAGGGCGGCGGCCTCCATTTCCAGGGCCATGACCCCCATCTTTTTCAGGCCGTAGACACTGTCCAGGCCCTCGGGAACCCCCACATGGTCCCCGTAGAACACATCGGAGGAATTGACGTTGCCCACATGGTAGGTGGCCCCGTTTTCCTTTGCGGCCTTCACCGCCTCGCTGACCAGCTCAAAGCTGGCAATGGGGGCAAAGGTGCCGGGCAGATGGAACTGGGCGGCGAAATTGGAATCGGTGCAGGCTCCCTGAGCAATAACCAGGTCGTACAGGTGAATATGCTCCTGAATGGAACCGGCAGAGCCTACCCGGATGATGTTTTCCACGCCGAAGAAATTAAACAGCTCGTGGGAGTAAATGCCGATGGCGGGCATACCCATGCCGGAGGCCATGACGGAGACCTTCACGCCCTTGTAAAAGCCGGTATAGCCATTGACACCCCGGACATTATTGACCAGCACCGGGTTTTCCAGAAAGTTTTCCGCAATGAACTTTGCCCGCAGAGGATCACCGGGCATCAGCACGGTTTTGCCGAAGCCAATGGGGTTTTCCACACGGATGTGAGGGGTTACCGCAAATTCTGCCATATCAAACACTCCTTTTCTTAGTAGGTCCCGTCGTTTTCCAGGCCCTTGGCGATTTTGACGATGCGGCTGGTGCCCAGGCGGCTGGCACCCAGCTCAATAAACCTTTCGGCATCTTCCAGGCTAGAAATGCCGCCGGCTGCCTTGATCTGAACATGGGGAGCCACATGGGCCGCAAAGAGTTCTACATCATGGAAGGTGGCACCGGCCTTGGAGAAGCCGGTAGAGGTCTTGATAAAGTCCGCCCCGGAGTCGGAAACGCACTTGCATAGAGCGATTTTTTCTTCATCGGTCAGAAGACAGGTTTCAATAATGACTTTCAGGAGCTTGCCCTTGCAGGCGTTCTTGATGGCGGCGATTTCCCGGGTAATGTCCTCCCACTTGCCCTCCTTGGCCCAGCCGATGTTGATGACCATATCCACCTCGTCCGCCCCGTTGTCCACGGCATCGGAGGCCATAAAGCACTTGGCGGCGGTGGTGTCATAGCCGTTGGGGAAGCCGATGACCGTGCAGATGGGCAGCTTCTCCCCCACATATTCCTTGGCCTGCTTTACAAAGGAGGCGGGGATGCACACGGAGGCGGTATGATACTTCATGCCGTCGTCGCAGATGCCCTTGATCTCCTCCCAGGTAGCGGTCTGCGTCAGCAGGGTGTGGTCACATTTTGCCAGAATATCTTTCAGTTCCATGGTTTCTCATTCCTTTTTTAGTGATTGTGTAGTTTGATGATCTTGTTTTCCCGGATGCCCCGGACATAGCACTTGTGGCACATGGCGATATAGCTGTCGTTGCCCCCCAGGAACACCTGGGCACCCTGGGTCACAATATGGCCCTGGCTGTCGATTCGGGCGTTGACCGTGGCCTTGGCCCCGCAGTCGCAGATGGTTTTGATTTCCTGAATGGTATCCGCCACCTCCATGAGCCGCAGAGACCCGGGGAACAGGTGGGTCTGGAAATCCGTCCGCAGACCGAAGCACATAACGGGCACATTGTAATCGTCCACGATGGACCGCAGCTGGTCGATCTGCTCCACCGTTAAAAACTGACACTCGTCTACAATAATGACATCGCAGGAATCCTTGTGCTCCCGGCAGAACCAGCCATAGGCATCCTTTTCTGGCGGCAGCACATCCGCCTGGGCCGACAGGCCGATGCGGCTGGAGAGCATATGCACCCCGTCCCGCAGGTCCGCGCTGGGCTTTAAGAGCCACACCCGCAAATCGTTTTCCTCATAATTGTATTTGGTGATCAGTGCCTGGGCCGTTTTGCTGGACCCCATGGCCCCGTACTTAAAGTATAGTTTTGCCATTGAGCGGTTCCTCCCTCTCCTACTGTTCCCCCATTATACCGAAAATCAGGGGGCAATGCAAGCACAATTCCGTGAATTTTACCAAAACCGGAAGTTGAAGTTTTCTTTAATTTCCCGGTGTTCCTCTTGCAATTCGGCTTTCCCCATGGTATGCTGAAATTATAATAAAAAAGGAGGAATGCCTTATGAAAAAATGGATCTGTCTGGTGCTGGCCCTGCTCCTGCTGCTGACCGGCTGCGGAAGCAGCAGCATGAAATCCGACACCGTTGCCGAGACCTGGGCCGGGGCCTTTGATTCCGGCTACGGAGAAGACACTCTGGGAACCACCAGTTCCGAAGATACCCTGGACAACCTGCCCCAGGGCCGGAAATTCATTATCCGCATGGACATTGACGCCGAGGCCCAGGAGTTGGAGCCCGCCCTGCAAACCGTCACCGACCGGCTCACCGCTCTGGGGGGCTATGTGGAAGACCAGTACATTTATAACGGCAGCCTCTATTCCGGCCGCCGCTACCGCAACGCCAGCCTGACCCTTCGGGTGCCCGCGGACAAGCTCCCGGAGCTGATTGCCACCGTGGAGGAAGCGGGAAATGTGGTCTCCTCCTCCCGGTCTACCGAGGATGTGACCCTGCAATACGTGGACACGGAAAGCCGGATCACCGCCCTGAAAACCGAGCAGACCCGTCTTTTAGAGCTGATGGAGCAGGCCGAAACCATGGCAGACCTGTTGGAAATCGAGTCCAGGCTGACAGAGGTCCGGGGCGATCTGGAGCGCTATACCTCCCAGCTGAAGGTCCTTTCCAACCAGGTGGACTACGCCACCGTTTCCCTGAGCCTGTCCGAAGTCCAGGAGTACACCCCTGTGGCGGAAAAGACCCGGTGGGAGAAAATCACCGAGGGCTTTGTTGGCAGCATCCGCGGGGTCTGGAACCTGATTCTGGATGTGCTGTCGTTCCTGATCATTTCCCTTCCCTACCTGGTGGTGCTGGGTCTTTTGATCTGGGCCGCGGTGGTCCTCATTCGCCGCCTCCGCAGGAAAAAGGGGCCGAAAGAACCTAAAAAGCCGAAAAACAACCCGGAAAGCAAGCCGGAATAAGCAGCGAAATACAACACCGTGGGGGTAGCCTCGGCCGCTCCCACGGTGTTTTTTGCGCAAATTCCGCAAAAATTATGTATGCTTGCTTTTCAGGGCCTCCGCAATGCGGCGGCGGTAATCCCGGGCCCGGTCCAAATCCCGGCGGGAGAACTCGGAGAACAGCACGTCCAACAGATACATCTGGGCCACCCTGGCCGCAATGGAGCCGGACTGCATGGGGCTTTCGTTGGCCCCGCACTGCAAGACGAAGTCCGCCAGCAGCGCCCCGGGGGAATTGGGGAAGCGGGTCACCAGAACCACCTTGGCCCCCCGGGCCTGGGCAATGGAGGTGATCTCCAGCACATCCCGGGTGGAGCCGGAGTAGGAGAAGAAGAAAATCACTTCCCCGGCATCCATAACGGAGGCCGCCATGGCCTGCATATGGGAGTCCTCCACCGGTCGGAACTTATTGCTGACGGTGGAAAACAGATGGGCCGCCTCCCGGGCAATGAGCATGGAGCCTCCCTGGCCCATGCACAGAATCTGCTTGGCCTGCTGAAAGAGGGTTGCCACCTGGGCCACCACATGCAGGTCCAGCACCTCCATGGTTTGCAGCATGGCCTCGGTATTGGCTCTGTAGAGCTTCTGGGCCATGGTGGGCAAATCATCCTGGGGCTCTACCTGACCGCTGAGGGGCGTGTCCCCCAGCCGGGCCTGGGCCGTGGCATTGGCCACCGCCAGCTTGAGAAGGGGAAAGCTTTTGTAGCCCATGTGCCGGGAAAACCGGGACACCGTCGCCTCCGCCACCGCACTGGCCCGGGCCAATTCGGAAATGGACAGCTGGACCACCTTCTCCTGGTTGGCCAGAATAAAATCCGCCAGCCGCTTTTCCGCCGGGGTCAGGGAATAATAATCGCTGCCGATCTTCAAAATCACACTTTGCTGCTTCTCTTCCATCTTCCTATCTCCTGTTAAAAATGCCGGGGCCGACGGACGGTCCCGGCATTAGTACTTATTTAACGCTCCAGCAGTTCCTTCAGCATCATGTCGGTCATAATGAGCATTCTGGGCAGATGGAAGGGGCCCTTGAAGGTGGAACCCTTGGTAGAAGGCTCCGTGGGCTTGCCGTCCCGGCGGAGGTAGCCGTACCACTCGCCGCCGTCGCTATCGGAGAAGTACTTCTTGCAGTAGTCCATGGTGCGGAAGTACCAATCCAGGTACTCCTCCTTGCCGGTATCCCGGTAGAGCATCAGGGAGGAAATCAGGATCTCGTCATGGGGCCACCACAGCTTCATGTCGTGCTCGTAGGCCTCGGGAGGATTGCCCAGGCAGTCCACAAAGTACAGAAGGCCCTGATACTCCTCATCCCAACCGGCCTTGATGGCCCAGTTGAAGATCTCCTCGGCCTTGGCGACCAGCTCCTTGTTGCCGGTGCGCTTGGCATGCTCCAGCAGGAACCACACGCCCTCGATGTCGTGGCCGGGGTTCACGATGCGGCCGTCGGTGTAGTCCAGGTTGGCTTCGCCGTTTACGCCCACGTTCTCCAGCACGCAGTGGAGCTCGGGGTGGACATGGTACTTGAAGATGTCATCCACGCAGCCCTGGGCCCGCTCTTCGTAGAGAGCCTTGTTCTCCGGGTCTACCCGCAGCATGACGGAGGTCACGTTCAGATAGATCATGGGCAGGCCGAAGGCCCGGCCGCTGCGGGTCTGGGGCTCGGTCTTGGGGCCAAGACCCGTGGGGTCTTTGGCGCCGTGCCACAGGTCCCAATAGATGTTATAGGCTTTCTTTGCCCGCTCCAGGCACTCCTTGTCGCCGGTGACACCGTAATACTCGGCGTTGGCGATAGCATAGAAGGCCTCGGAGAAATAATACCGGCGCTGACGCAGGGGCTTGCCGTCAGCGGTGACGGTAAAGTACATTCTGCCGTCGGCATCGGGATTGATGCAGTACTTCTCCATAAAGTCCAGGCAGCTCTTGGAAGCCTCCAGCCATTCCTTCTTGGGCCCGTATACGTGGCACAGGTAGGCGAAGATCCAGCCGCAGCGGCCCTGCATCCAAACGCTCTTATCCGTGGAGTAGACCCGGCCGTACCGGTCCAGGCAGGTGTAAACACCGCCGTGCTCCCGGTCCATACCGTTTCTCAGCCAGAAATCCGCGCAGACCGCCAGTTCCTTCTCGGTCCAGGCCTTGGCCTGCTGCAATTTAATTTTGTCCATTTCAAAAACCTCCCATGGTTTTATAGAAGCCGCCGCAAATAGCCCCGCTCTCGTCAAAAACTGCCAAAGGAGCCCAGGCCGGGCCGCTCCAAAATGTTACAAATTAATAGTACCATTCCCATTTCCATTTTTCAAGAGCTTTTTTCATTTTCTCTCATTTTTGATACATATTTTCCCTTTCCGGCCACCGACTCCCCCGACTGAAAAGTTTTTTGAAAAAAGGGAAAATATTGCTTGACATTTTCATTTTCCGTGCTATAATACCCATGTTGCTTGTGAGCAAACACGAGCGGCCAACAAAATAGAGGATTTGTGTAACGGTAGCACACCGGACTCTGACTCCGTTTGCGGGGGTTCGAATCCCTCATCCTCTGCCAAGAAAAAACCACATTTGCTATTCAGCAAATGTGGTTTTTTCATCGAAATAAATCCTTTTTGGATTTGTGAAATGCACAATTTGCGTGAAATACGCCTGCGGCGTGTGAAATAGGCACCAAAAAAGCCTCTCTGTTTAGCGGGGTATTCGTAAGACAGTTAAATTCAAAAATCTGAAAACCGTTGGTTTTCGTGGGACGGCGTGGCTTCGGTCACGCCGTTTCTTCTTTCAGAAGTTCGTCCAGAGGGATGAATCCAATACCGTCATACTGGATGTGGATGTGCTGGGTGCGCTTGCCGTTGACTTTCACCGGAGCATCCACATAGATTGCCTTCACCAGTTCTCTCAGGGCATAGGGGTCAAGCTCCTCAATGCCCACATAGGGAACATTGGTGGTCAGCGGAACACCCCGTTCGCCCTTCGCTTTGTTGACAGCCCGGATATTCCGGTGTCCGGGCTGTTCGGTCTCGCAGAGCGCACATACGGGGAATACCCGTATAGAAGTGCGCCCTTAGTATCCTAAGGGACTTCGGGTGTCCCGTTCCTCTTGACTGCCGATCTTCTGTGGTGAAGCATGCTTGAAGAACCTGCGCTTCGGTGGTAAAATACTCTCACAAAATTTTTCCAAATCCCATGCAATATCTTCCTCCCTTTTTACGCCTATATAAGTGAAACGAAAAAACACTGGAGGTGATTCCTTGGAGGATCAGGGTATCATTGCCTTGTTCTTCGAGCGGTCTGAACAGGCCATTGAAGAAACAGACAAAAAGTACGGCGGGTACTGCTACAGCATTGCCTATAACATTCTCTCTAACCGGGAAGATTCGGAGGAAAGCGTCAGCGATACATATCTGGCGGCGTGGAATACGATTCCGCCCAGGTGTCCCAACTTTCTGAACGCTTTTCTTGCCAAAATGACCCGGCACATTTCCATTGACCGCTGGCGCAAGCTCAGCGCAAAAAAGCGGGGCGGCGGGGAGATCATTCTCGCACTGGATGAATTGGAAGAATGCGTGGACACCCACAATGTGGAAACCGAACTGGTGAAAAAGGAATTGACACGGGTTCTGAATGCGTTCCTATCTTCCCTGCCGGAGACAGAACGGAATGTGTTTCTGTGCCGGTACTGGTATCTGGATTCCATCCAGACCATTTCTGAGGTTTCCGGTTTCAGCCAGAGCAAGGTGACTTCCATGCTCCATCGGCTGCGTGGGAAACTGCGGAAAAAGCTCAGCGAGGAGGGATATGTATGAAAGCAATGGATTTGCTGGTTGGCTTTGGAAGCGTAAACGATTCGTATGTAATCAGTGCGGAGGAATTCCGTCAGGGTAAGCAGAAAGCACGGATCAAGCGTCTGTCCACACGGAAGATATGGTTGATTGCCGCTGTGATTGCGCTGACGCTACTTTTGGCGGGCTGTGCTGTCGTTTATGTGTTGAGCTTGCATGATATGAAGATCGGTGAGTACTCTGTAACAAAGCCAGAACACTATGGTCCCAACTGGGAAGTTATTGAGGCAAAAGAGAAAACTATTGAAGTTCTATCTGTACAAGGTTATTCCGACAGTCCAAATCAACAAGCGGTGAAGGAATTCAGGGACTATATCGACTCCACGAGTGGAGATAATATAACCAATACAGAAAAAATGCAGGAGATTGCACAAAAATACGGCTTGAAAATGCTAAGCGATGGTATTGATGTAAGCTATAATCAAGGATATGTTCTGCTGGAATCCTTGCATCTTCCCGGTGTTTGTAAGTCCCAACCTTATGCTGGAATAAAGTATCAAGGTGGTACTTTCCATCCGGAGGGAACCTTTGATATCAGCGTAGATATTGAACCAGACAACGAACTGTTGAAGTGGCCTTACACCATCCACGCTGACTTCCAGTATTACCAAAAAGGATATTTCAAATATCATTATATTTGCGTTGAAAATCTAGATAGCTTCCAAGAGTGGATATATACAATGCCCGATGGAGAAACCGCACTTTTGGCGTTGGGTGAAGATGATGCATTGATCATAGCAGAGCGCAAAAACGGCACATTCTGCGTACATTTTGATCCCCATGTGGGTATCTTTACTATGACACAAGAAACCATAGAAATGGTTGCAGACCTATTTGATTTCTCCATTGTTCCTCATACACTTTCGCCAGACGAGTGGCAATCTGCGAAAAATGAAATTCAGAGATTAGATGCGTTAGAATATCAGGAGTGGCTCAAAATAGAAGCCCCGTGGAAAGATTCCTTGAAGAAAGGAGATTTCTCTGCATGGGTTCGGCAAGCCCTCGAAGGTAGAACTTACGACGAAGTAAATGATTTAGGGTATGCTTTTTATGACATTGATGGCAATGGTGTAGACGATCTGCTGATTGGTCGTGATGGCTACTGCTTATCAATTTACTGGGAAGTAGATGGAGAAACAGAACAGTTTGTCAATGCGGCTGCGATTCTATTCCCTTGCGAGAATCAGACAGTCGGTTATGTTCTGGTACCCTGGGGCACCAATTATTTCTTTACCCATGCCGATAACGGGACTACGAATGGTGTTGCAAACTTGAAATATATTCCTGGTCATCCAGAGGGAGAATACCAAAAGGGTGATATGGAGTCTTGGAACAAGTACGAGGTTATCACGAAGGAAGAATTTGAAAGCATTATGAACTCCTTCGTACGAGTACCAATCACCTTCCTGCCTCTGACAGAATATCCCCTGAATGAGAAAGTACAGTTCTCTGAAGGAAATGGAAACTATGTTGAGGAATTCAACAATTACGAAGAGAAAATCCTAATGCGCTTAACTTCTCCAGAAGAACAGTGGCCCCGTTGGAAATATAATATTCAGGATCTGAATGATGATGGCATAGATGAACTGATTTGGAGCGAAGACGGACGCGTTACAATCTATACCATGGTTGATGGTGGGGTTCGTCCTTACAGAATGGTGAGTGATGGCAGTATCGCCCCGTGCCAGAATGGTATTATTGAAGCAGTCCAGCACTATGGTCCGGTTAATAAAACATATCGCTATTATCAGTTGAAAGGCGATCAGGCTGAGTTAATCGAGTATTTGCGCTACGATGTGGATAAAAGTCCTGATAATCCGTGGTTTCGCAGCCCGGATTTGACTGGACAGGATATTACATTGGAGCCTATCTCAGAAAAAGAAGCAATATCCATTATCGCTTCCTATGAACACCTTGAGATCACCATGAAGTATGTATCAGAATACCCTTTTGAGTAATCACTATCAAAAACTCAGTGGCATTTCAAACAACGATGTGAAATCTAAAATATACGCATCAAGATACACCTTTCATAAAAAATAAGCGATACCCAGTCGAAAAGACCAGGTATCGCCTATTTTCGTGTTACCAACCCTGCAAGACAGATGCCGTAATAGATAATTCATAGAATTACTGTGTTACGGACACCCGCCTTTCCGGAGAGGCTTTAACCAAATGATTCCATATTACCTAGCTTTCATAAATCTCTTTTCTATGGCCAACTGACAGTGCAAGAATAACAAGTTTCCCATCGTCTATTTGGCAGAGCAATCTATAATCCCCTATCCGATATCGCCATTGGCCGCTTCTGTTTGCAGTCAAGCCTTTGCCATGACAACGAGGATTGTCTGTTCCAATAAGGTATCTGTCGATCCACCCTTTGATCATTCGCTGGGTATACCTGTCAAGCTTCTTGAACTCCTTGTCAAACCTGGTTGTTGTTTCTACACGATACCTCATAAATCCAACTCATCCCACAATTCGGAGATTGGCCTACTCTTGCTGCCACCATCTATATACTCAGAATAAGCATCATTGGCAACCGCAACATCGTATTCATCCTCGATCCGTTCAAAAAGCGCCCTCTTAAACGCCTCCCCAACGGAAATTGCGTGAAGCTTCGCATAGCTCTCTGCAAGGTTTTTTTCCTCTGAAGTCAATCTGATGGAAAAACTCATGTAGTTCATCCCCTTTCTGTAATACATTGTACTACAATTATTCTCTGCTGTCAATATTTTTATTCTCTATACCGGAAACGTATGTCATTCAGGCCTTGAGCAAAGCGGAGTGGAGGAATCCACCCAAGTTGCAAAATAACCTGCGTAGGTTAAAGCTTGCAACTTGGGAAGATCCCTCCACTCCATTTCATTTCGGTCGGGATGACATGTCGGTAGGTGGTTCCGTTCAACCGCACGGGTTGTATTTGCAACGTGGCGGGCGGCAGATTTGCCGCCCCTACAGGCGCAATACCATTCAGCCGCACGTTATATATTCGCAACGTCCCCGGAACGGCACACAGGCCGTTCCCTACGGTTTCGCTGATTGGTGTATTTTTGAACCAACGTATTCCAAAAACGGACACGTTCGTCGTCCAAATAATTGTCAATTGTCAATTGTCAATTGTCAATTTTTCTTCCGTTTCCGGATGTCGAAAACCCACAGGCCCTACTGAGCGGGTCTGTGGGTTTTGTTTACCAGCCCAAGTCCTCGGACTCGGCTTTTCTTTGGCGGGAGAGGAGTTTTGCCACCACGTCTTTGGCGTCGGCCCCCTGGTAGAGGACCTGGTAGGCGGCGGATACGATGGGCATTTCTACACCCTGTTTCTGGCACAGCTCCCAGGCGGAGGCGGTGGCGTAGTAGCCCTCTACCACGGCGCCTACTTCTTCCATGGCCTGGGGGACGGTGCGGCCCTGACCTAAGAGGATGCCGGCCTGGCGGTTGCGGGAGTGGCCGGAGGTGCAGGTGACGATCAGGTCCCCTACCCCGGACAAGCCCGCCAGGGTCTCTTTTTTCGCGCCCATGGAGACCCCCAGCCGGGCGATCTCCGTCAGACCCCGGGTCATGAGCATGGCCTTGGTGTTGTCCCCGTAGCCCAGGCCCGTGACCACACCGGCACACAGGGCAATGACGTTTTTCAAAGCCCCTCCCAGCTCCGCGCCAACGGCATCGGGGCTGGTGTAGACCCGGAAGGAATCGGACATAAAGGCATCCTGGACAAATTCCGCCAATGCCTTGTCTTCACAGGCGGCCAGGCACCCGGTGGGCACCCCCACCGCCACTTCTTCCGCGTGGCAGGGGCCGGAGAGGGCCACCACCGGGCGGCTGCACTCCTGGGCCACCACCTGGCTCATGCGCAGAAGGCTCCCCTGCTCAATGCCCTTGGTCACGGAGACCATCACCGCATCGTCTTCCAAGTAAGGCGCCACGGTACGGCACACGGAGCGGATGGGGAAAGATGGGGCCGCAATGACCACCAACCGGCAGCCCCGGACGCACTGGGGGTCTGCCGTCAGGGTCAGGTCCTCCGGCAGGCGAACGCCCTTTAGTCTGGGGTTTTCCCGGAGCGCCCGGGCCGCCTTCGCCTTTTGGGGATCCCGGAACCACAGGGCCGTTTCATGGCCGTTTTTGCACAGCTGCATGGCCAGGGCCGTGCCCCAGGCACCGGCACCGATGACAGCGGTTTTCATTTGCTATTCCCCTCTTTTTTGAAAAAATCGGTTTTCCGCTCTTTGCCATGGAGGAGCCTGTCAATGTTCTCCCGGTGGAGAAACAGTGCCAGAGCCGCCATGACGACCGCCAGCACCCAGACGACCGGATGACCGGGATAGAACAGCACGAAGCACACCCCGAAGCCCAGGGCACTTAAACAAGAGGCCAGGGACACATACTTGGTGCTAAAATAGGCGGCGGCAAAAATCGCAAGGAGGATCAGGCCGATGCGCCAATCCGTCACCAGGGCCGCGGCAAAGCCGCAGACGATGCCCTTGCCGCCATGAAAGCCCAGCAGGGCCGGAAAGTCGTGGCCCAGGGTCACCGTCAGGCCTCCCAACAGCATGCCCTCGGTGTGCAGTCCGTATTGGCCCAGCAGGGCCCCGCCTATCAGGCAGGCGGCGGCGGCCTTCAGGCCGTCGATCAAAATGACCAGCAAGGAAGTGGCCCTGCCGTAGCTGCGGAAGAAATTCGTAAATCCGGCGTTGCCGCTGCCATGGCGGCGCACGTCATCCTTTTCCACCAGACGGGACAGGAGAATCGCCCCGTTGAGATTTCCCAAAAGATAGCTGACTCCACAGACCAGTAAAATGGATAGGATCATGATTTATTCCTCCTTGTCTCCCTTTTGACGGATGGTGACTCGAATGGGGGTTCCCTGCAGGCCGAAGACCTCCCGGATCTGGTTTTCCAGATAACGCTGATAAGAGAAATGGAACAGTCTGGCATCGTTGCAGAAAATGACGAAATGGGGGGGCTTGGTGCCGGCCTGGGTCATGTAGTAGATTTTCAGCCGGCGGCCCTTGTCCGTGGGGGGCTGAACCCGGGCGGTGGCATCGGCCAACACGGCGTTCAGGTTGCCGGTGGTGATGCGGCTGGTGTTCTGCTTGTAAACCTCCTGGATGGCGTCAAACAGCCGGTCGCACCGGGCACCAGTGAGGGCGGAGAGGAAGATCACCGGGGCGTAGAGCATATAGCTCAGGCCCTGGCGGACCTTGGCCTCCATGTCCCGCATGGTGTTGGTCTCCTTGTCGGCCACCGCGTCCCACTTGTTGACCACGATGATGGCAGCCTTGCCCGCCTCGTGAACCAGACCCGCAATTTTGGTGTCCTGCTCCGTCACGCCGTCGTTGGCATCGATGAGGATCAGGCACACGTCCGCCCGGTCAATGGCGCTGACGGAGCGCATGTTGGAGTATTTTTCAATGGCATCGTCCACCTTGCTTTTCCGGCGCATACCGGCGGTGTCGATGAAGCAGTATTTCCCGGTTTCGTTTTCATAATAGGAGTCAATGGCATCCCGGGTGGTACCGGCCACGTTGGAGACGATGACCCGCTCCTCCCCCAAAATCCTATTTAAGAGGCTGGACTTGCCCACATTGGGCTTGCCCACAATGGCGACCTTGATGATGTCGTCCTCCTGCTCCTCTTCCTGGTCTTCAGGGATGTTTTCCAGCACCCAGTCAAGCAAATCTCCGGTGCCGTGGCCGTGGACGGCGGAGGTTTCAAACAGGTCTCCGATGCCCAGGGAATAGAATTCGTACACATCCGGATTCACAGGGCCGATGGAGTCGCACTTGTTCACCGCCAGCGCCACAGGCTTGCCGGATTTGCGCAGGATGGTGGCCACGTCCTGGTCCGCGGCGGTGACACCGCTGCGCACGTCTGTGACCATGATGATGGCATCGGCCAGTTCAATGCCGATCTCCGCCTGACGGCGCATGAATTTCAGCATATCATTGTCGGTACTGGGTTCGATACCGCCGGTATCCACCAGGGAGAAGGTGCGGCCGCACCATTCGCAGTCCCCATAGATCCGGTCCCGGGTAACGCCGGGGGTGTCCTCCACGATGGAGGTTCGGTGACCCGTCAGCTTATTAAAGAGCATGGATTTGCCCACATTGGGGCGGCCAACAATGGCAACCAAAGGTTTTGCCATGAGCAACACGACCTTTCTTTATAAATTGAAAATCATTATCGGTTTATTATTGCATACAAATGTTAAAAAAGCAAGGCAAAATGGCCGGAAAACGGAAAAAGAGGAAGGCGATTGCCTTCCTCTGGTTTTTCCGCTTTTGCCTTACTCAGCCTCAACGGTCATGACCTGACGACCGTTGTAGGTGCCGCAAGCCTTGCAAGCTCTGTGGGGCATTACGGGCTCACCGCACTTGGGGCAAACCGCAACGCTGGGAGCGGACAGCTTCCAGTTAGAGCCACGGCGCTTATCGCGGCGGGCCTTGGACACTTTACACTTAGGGACAGCCATGGTGACACCTCCTTGGTAAAACTGCTTTTCACAGCATCAATATGGATTTACTTCTCAAGAAGCTGCTTTAAAGCAGCAAATCGGGGATCGAGCTCCTTCCGGCAGCCACAGGGGCCATCGTTCAGGTTTTTGCCGCACTGGGGGCAAAGGCCCTTACAATCTTCCCTGCACAGCAGCTTGGAATCCAGATTCAGCACGAACACGGTCCGCACAATGTCATCCAGATCGGCGCTGTCTCCCTCCAGAGGGAATACCCATTCGTCCTCGTTCTCCTCGTTATGAAGCTCCGTGACCAGGCATACGTCAATGGGGAACTCCACCTTTCGGTGAAACTCTCCCGCGCAGCGGTCGCAGATGCCGTGAATGGTGGTCCACAGGGAACCCTGCATCACCAGCACCCCCGCCGTATTGCGGACAATGCCCTGGGCCTCTACCGGTTCGGAAACCGGGCAGCTGATGCCGTAACGAAGATCACTCAGATCCACGCTGGTGGAAAAGGGAAGGGACGCGCCGGGACAATCAATGATCTTGGAAAGCCCCAACAGCATAATCTTCCCCCCTCTCAAAGTCGTGCTAACGTATTATATAGGTTTTTTCCCGTTTTGTCAAATGTTATTTTCAAAATAATTGGAAAATCCCAAAATTTGCTCCGTTTGCATAACGCCTCTCCCCTGTTCTAGCCCCTGGCCCCGGCGCATACCATGGAAACAAACCATGGCAGGTCCCAAACCTGCCGAAGGAGGATCTGGCTATGGAAACAATTTATGGGGACATTGCCGTAAGATGCGGGGGCAATATCTATCTGGGCGTGGTAGGCCCTGTGCGGACGGGGAAGTCCACGCTGGTGAAGCGCATTATGGAGGTGCTGGTGCTGCCCGCCATCTCCGACCCCTACCGGGCGGAGCGGGCCCGGGATGAGCTGCCCCAGTGCGGCTCCGGCAAGACCATCATGACGGCGGAGCCCAAGTTTGTGCCGGAGGAGGCGGTAGAGGTCTCCCCGGACGGCACCGCCAAAATCCGCATCCGCATGATCGACTCCGTGGGCTATATGGTCCCCGGGGCCATGGGGGCAGAGGAAGAGGGCAGCCCCCGGATGGTGACCACCCCCTGGTTTGACCGGGAGATCCCCATGACCCAGGCCGCGGAGCTGGGGACCAAAAAGGTCATGGAGGGCCACGCCACCATGGGCCTGGTGGTGACCACCGACGGCAGCATTACGGACATTCCAAGGCAGGACTACGTCCAGGCGGAAAAAAAGGCCATTTTGGATATGGCCGCCACCGGGAAGCCCTTCCTGGTGGTCATCAATTCCCGGGACCCCCAGAGCCCCCAGGCCCGTGAATTAAAGGAGGAGCTGGACCGGGAATACGGCATCAATGCCCTGATCCTGGACTGTCAGGGGGCATCGGAGGAGGACATCCGGCAGCTTTTTGCCGCCATGCTCTATAGCTTCCCCATGAATGCCATGGAGGTGTATCTCCCCCGGTGGATGGATGCCCTGGAAGCAGGGCACCCAGTGAAGGCGGCACTGTTTGCAGGGCTCCTGGAGCTGGCCCAGAGCATTCCCAGTCTTGGCCAGGCGGAGGCGGCGCTGCCAAAGCTCGGGGAGCTCCCTCAGGTCCGGGGCTACAGCCTCAAGGCCCTGCGGCCCGCCACAGGCACGGCGGCGGTGGCGGTGGATTTCCCGGAAAGCCTGTTTTATGAAATCCTCTCGGAGCGCTCCGGCATTGCCGTGGAAAGCGACAGCCAGCTGCTGGAACGCTTTACGGAGCTGGGCCGCATCAAGCGGGAATATGACCGGCTCCAGGATGCCCTGAATGCCGTCAAGGCCACGGGCTACGGGGTGGTAAAGCCCGCCCCGGAGGAGCTGCAGCTGCAAAAGCCGGAGATACTGAAGCGGGGCGGCACCTACGGGGTGAAGCTCCGGGCCACGGCCCCCTCCATCCATCTGATGCGGGTGGACGTGGACACGGAGATCAGCCCCATGGTGGGAGACGAAAAGCAATCCCGGGAGCTCATCGACTTTTTGCGGGGGGAAGCCCCGGAGACCCTGTGGCAGAGCAATATATTCGGGAAGTCCGTATACGAAATGATTCAGGAGGGCCTCAACGCCAAGCTCTCCCGGCTGCCGGAGGAGGTCCGGGGCAAATTCCGGGGCACCCTGGGCCGCATCGTCAACGAAGGGGCCACGGGGCTGGTGTGTATTATTTTGTAGGATTGACATTTTAAAAGCCGGGGGTTAAAATAAAAGCAAGAACTATACGAAGGAGGCTTCTTCTATGGGAAAAGAAACCATCGCCTACACCTGGCAGGACCGGAAGCGCTTTCTGGGAATGCCCCTGTCCTTTACCCGGTATAAGCTGTCGGAGGATCGGCTGTTTCTGTCCAAGGGCTTGCTCAACGTCCGGGATGACGAAATCCTACTGTACCGTGTCCGGGATATTTCCACCAGCCGAAGCCTTCTCCAGCGGCTCTTCGGGGTGGGCACTGTGACGGTGCTGTCCTCGGACAAAACCTGCCCCACCCTGGTGATGAAAAACATCCGGAACCCCCTGGCCGTCAAAGAGCGGCTGCACAAGGGCGTGGAGGAAATGAAGCTCCGCCGCCGGGTGCGCCTCAACGAACTGACCAACGAAGACCCCCATCACTGCGCCTGTGAAGAGGATGCGGACGATTGATTTAAAATGGCAAACTGGCCCCAGGCTGTTAAAAACAGTCCGGGGCCGGTTTTTTATGTTGGGTTCAATTGTTCTACGTCAAATTGGCTTTTGGCCAGCTCCGGCCCATTGTTGGGGGCCGAGACCAGGATGGTGACGGAAAAGATATTGGGGCTTCCATCCTTTTTTGCCAGGGTGACCTTCGCCTCCATGCCAAAATGGTAGGCCCGGCTGGGAAGGAGCTTGTAGCTTTTGCCCGTATCTATCCCCGCCTCTGATACCGTGTTCAGCGTCACTTGCTTTTCATCGTTCTGGGAAAAGAAACACCGGCCGTAGCTGGGGCTTCCGAACTGGATGGGGTCTTTTCCCCAATCCACCGCCCCGGCGTAGCGCAGCTCGTCGGTCACGAGGCTGCTGATGGTGGAGCACAGCAGCTGGGATTCCGAGGCCATGAGGGAGCTCTGATAATTGCGCACCGCCAGGGAAACGCCGTTGACCATGCCGATGCTCACCAGCAGCATGATGACCACGCAGCAGAGCATTTCGGTCAGGGTCAGGCCTGCGGTCTTCTTGTTTTTCACGGTTTTGTCACCTCCGGGATGCGAAAATACCGGTAGGCGGTATCCTGGGTGGTATAGAGTTGGACTGTGCCGGTATATCCGGGCAGCTCCATCCCGTTCTCGTCAAAGAATTGGATTGAAGCCTCCGTTGCCGTGGCTCCATCCGTGCGGAAGGTGATATCCGTATCCCTTACCTGGAGGTTGATGCGGGCGGCGGTGGCGATGGCGGTGGAGAGGAAGAGCATCACCAGGGCCACCAGGAGGATGGCGCAGAGGGATTCGATCAGGGTCTCTCCCCGGGCGCAATGCAGTTTTTTCATGTGGTCCCCTCCGTTTCGCCCCGGGTAATGGCGGTGTTGTCCTTCTGCCAGACCGCCTGATAGATCTTCCGCTGATTATACTTTCCTCCGGCTTCGGAAAACTGCACGGTTTTTTCCGTAACGGTGCAGTACATCTGAAGGACCATCCGGCAGGAGGCTTCCCCCCCCTGCCCCACCCGGCAGTCTGCCGTCAGCAGATACACCCGGTGGGTGGTCTGCGGGTCGGCCCTTTTCAGGGTCAGCGTCACCTGCACCGGGTCGCAATCCACTACCTGGAGAAGGATGGCTTTTGTGCTGGGCTGTAGGTCCGTAAAGAGCACTTGGCTGGTGGGGCCGTCCATCTGGCCCTTAAACAGCGTATCCACCAGGGAAACAATGTCCTGGGCTTGTCGGTCCTGGTTTTCATTCTTTTCTTCTCTGGTGCCGCTGCCCTGCGGCTGCTTGAACTCCACCCGGTAGCCCGGCTGTTCCAGCAGCACGTCCCGGATGTACTGGGCGGCGGAGCTGCAGGTCAGGTAGGCCTGTTGGGCTTCCCGGCGGGAGCGGAGGGTTTGTGTGGCGGTGATGGCGGCGGAAATGATCACGGTGCTGACCATGACCGCCACCAGGAAAAACAGCAGGGCCATCAGGATGGTGGCTCCCGAACCGCTTTTTAATTTCTTTTGGGCGGCATTCATGGAGCCACCTCCTTTTTAAGTGTTTTCTTCCGGATTCTCCCCCGAGTCCTCCGGGGCGGGCTCCGTGACGGGTTCCGTGGACTCCGTAGCGGGCTCTGTGGGCTCCGTAACGGGTTCCGTTGGCTCCGTAACGGGTTCCGTGGGTTCCGTAACGGGTTCGGTGGGCTCCGTGGATTCCTGGGCCGGAGGCTCCGGGGGCTTCTGGGTTTGGAGATCATCCTTTGGCATGTCCGCTTCCGGTTCTTCCTTCTTGGGCGGGGTGCTCTCGGAGGGCTGGGTTTCCTCCTCCGGGTCTTCCGGGTCGGCCGGAGGGGTAAGCTTGGCCGTCAGGGTGGCGGCCCGCCGGTCGCGCAGCAGGGTCAGCAGCTCTTCAAAGGTCTTGACCGGCTGCTCTTCATAGAACCAGCCTTCAAAGGTTCCCAGGTCCTTCCAGGCCTGGGGGTAATCCGGCAGCTGACCATTGTAGGTTTCGGCGGTAACGGTTTGCGTTTCCGACTTTTCCCCGGCCATGAGGGTCAGCTCCAGGGGGATGGGTGTCCACCGGGGCTTCAGGGTCACGGTCTCCCCGTCTGCACCGGGGACATAGGTCTCCCAGGGCCAGGGGGTGTCCGGTGCCAGGGTTTGCCCGTCGCCGTAGGTCCAGCCGGAGAAGGTGTAGCCCAGCCTGTCCTCCGGCACCTGGGGTATCCAGTTTTCCCCGGGTGCACCGTAGGTGAAGGTGCAGCTTGCAGCGAGAGCCAACCGGTCCTCGGTCTCCGGAGCGGGATATTTCACGGTGTAAGTCATGGCTTTCCAGTGGGCGTAGAGGGTCAGCTTCTCATGAAGCTCCGTGGGGATATAGGGATCATCGCCCTTGTAAAGCGTCTGATTCCTCAGCTTCACCTTGCTGCCGCCATCCTTTTCCGCATCGTACCAGCCAACAAAGGTCCATCCGGCTCTCGTCCATGCGCTATCTTTCAGCGTTGTTCCTTCCGGAATGCTTCCGTAGGTCAAGGACTGGTGGGTCGGAACGGCGTGGGTATCCCATTCGTCAAAGTTGCCGTTATAGTGGATTTCAAAGGGAATACCGATTTTTTTGGGGGTCAGCGTCATATTACCGGTGGGAACGCCTGTCAGCTCCCATTTCCAGTAATAGCCCGCTTCCCGCTGCGCATCCTGGACTTTCTCCTGAAGCGACCAGCTGATGCTCTCCAGCTCCTCGGAAATGCCTTCTCCCTGGGGCAGACGCTTGGTCAGCAGAATCACATCTTCCTGTCCCTCCTGTCCTTCCGGTTTCGGAGCCAGGAAGGTGACGGTATTAGGGCGGCTGTAGGTCAGACGGAAGTATTCGTCCTTCTGATCCCCGTCCGTCCGGGTCAGCAGCAGCTCCAGCGTCCACTGTTCTTCCGGTGCTTCGCCGGTTGCAAGCGCTGTAAGCTGCAAGGCCCGGTAGCTTTCCCCTTGTTCCTGCTTGATTTCATCCACCAGCAGGGCGTAACCGTCGGCTGCGTACAGCTCCTGCCCGGCTGTCAGTCTCTTGCGAAGCTCCCGCAAGGCATATTCCGGCGTTCCGGGGGTCTCCTCCGGGTTTTCCGCATCCTCCTGGGTGATGGCTTCCTGCCGAATCAGCAGGTGGTTTCCATCAGCCATATTCAACAGCACACTGGGGTTTGGTTCCTGTTCCAGCTTTATGGGGGCAATGGCCATATTCGCAAGTTCTACATAGTTCGCACTTCCCCGGACCATGTAGAGGTACAGCGGCACATTCTCCAAGGCCAGCGGCGCTACATCTTCCTCCGTGGGTACCGCGGCGGGGTAGGTCTTGGCGATTTGGAGGAAGGGCACCGACACCTGGTTGTAGTCTTCCGGGGTCATGGTTTTCCCGTCCCCAAGGCCATAGGCCTTTCCGGCGCCCAGGCCCAGGACGATGCTGGGCTTGACCTCCACCCCAAGTCTTGTATAGGCATCGAAGACGGCTGTGGTACTGTCGTCATGCTTATAGTGGGCCGTCAGAACCAGGTCCTTCAGCTCCAGGGTTTTGGGCCCGGCCTTGACGCCGGTGACGGTCAGGATGTAAGAGCCGGGGGTCTTCGTATCCTCTTGGATGATCCAGGAGACATTGCGGGTATTCTGGGGCAGCGTCCAGGTCAGCTGTTCTTTGGACAGGCCTTCAATGGCCTTCCCGTCCTTGTTTTGCAGGGTCACGGGAACGGTTTTGCTCTCGCCCTCGTAGACGGAGGGTGTTTTGTCGCTCTCTTGAATGACAATGTTCAGCTCCGCCGTGACGATCACCGTGAGCCTTGCGGTGTATTGGCCCTTATTGGCGCGGGCCTCCACCACCACGGTGCCCGGGCGGCGGGCTTCCAGAGTGATGGCCACCGTTCCGTCGGCTGCAAAGCCGCCACGCTGGGCTTTGACTTCAAACACCGGGGATTCCGCTTCCGTCAGTTCCCCACCGTCCTCTGTATAATACTTGAATTCCAGAGTGTCAGCGCTGCCTACCCCCGTACCGGTCAAATCGATTCGTTTGAGCTTAAAGGTTTTCCGGTAAACGTAGGTTTCCTGCTGCTGGCGGGTCTCCTCCTGGGTGGATTCTTCCTGGGTGGCCCCATCCTGGGCGGCTTCCGCGGCTTCATCCGCCTGTTCCGGGGTCTTTTCCAAAAGGGTCTCCCCTGCCGGGTCTGCCGCGGTCTGGGTGACCGCTTGCCGATCCACCATCAGGTCGATGGTGCCGATCTCTGCCTCCCAGTACAGGCCATGCTTGGGCCACGCACCGTAGTGAACGTTGATACTGTCCCCCTGCTTGAGCACCGTGGGGAAGGGATAGGGCAGGTTCAGGTATTGCAAGTCCCCATCCGTGCCGGGGTAGCTGTACTTGCCGCCAACTCCACTACCGGTATCCGGGTCTATGGTGGTGACCGTGCCGAAATCCCCGCCTGCATCTGTAAGCCACTCGCCCATTTTCCCTTGCATCTGCTCATAGGTCAGGTAGGGGTTGCGGTCGTTTTTCAGAATTATGGCACGTTCTGTTTTCCTGTTCTGGTGTACATTGATGTCCTGCCCGTTTTGGAAGTATGTGTCATTTTTGTTTCCAAACTCTCGGTAATCCTCCGATTGGGAAACCGCGCTTTGCAGGGCATAGCAGTTGATGATTTTTACCTTGTCATAACCATCTTGCACATCTTTAAATGCTTGACTCTGCATCTCACCATTGGAGGCAATGGCGTAGACGGATTTGATGGCCCCTTGAACACTTGGCAACTCCACATAGGAGTAGGAATTTTCAACGGTGGTAATCTTTCCGCTTATAGGCCCAAGGACATTTGCCAGAGTTCCCGTGTTTCTCAGGACGATACCGCCCAGCAGGCCGCCTACCCAAATATTGGACTCGGTGCTGTCAGATACCGTCCGTTCGATTTTACCTCCTGCGTAGCAATTGGTAATATTACCCTTACCGCTGCCCACCAGACCGCCTACACGACAGTTCTTATATATGTCTGCACCTTGACCTGTATAGTTCATATTTGCCTGAATGGTAGACACCGCCGTGCAGTTGGTCAGATTCATGTTGGTAGCACCAACCAGGCCGCCCACACAGCCGCCGCCCCAACCGGGGGACTGCGTGCGCTCGTCAATAATGGTGCAGCCGGAGACGGTGCAGTTCGTAAAGGCGCTGTCCTTATCGTCTCTGTTTCCCGCCAGACCTGCCAGGCCACCAACGCAGTACCATTCGCCATTCTTCCGGTCATTTACCTGGATAATGCCACGGCCCAACTGATCCGCATAAAGAACAATGTTCCTCATTTTCGCCCCGGTGGTGATGCCAAAGAGGCCCACGCACTCGGCGTTGGAGGTGATGTTGACGTTCTTAATGGCGTAGGACTGGCCGTTATAGGTGGAGGAAAAGGCTGCTATGTCTGCATTGGAATTCTCGTCGTTTGCAGCCTGGTCATACATACTGCCAATAGGGGTAAAGTTTTCAACACGTTCCTTGGCCGCATCCAAATCGTGGGTCTGGCTCCAATAGAGGTCCTTGACCAGGCTTTTACCTGCGTTGCTGTCATCCTCACACAGCAGATAGGGGAACGTCTTATTTGGTTGCTGGTTACGCTGCGCAATAGAATACGCCGTATCCTTCGTCTGATAGTTCCAGTTGATATACTGTAGCTGCTGGATGGAGCGAACCTGATAAGCCCCTTTTTCACTGTACCCAGGTTGGGCACCGGGCACCTCTGTCTTCTGTGTGCCGATTTCATAGCTGTCCAGACTGATGGCCTTGGCAAAGAAGGGGCACAGGGAGTAGGTATAGGTGTTTTCGTTATACTTGAGTGTCCAAGTGCCGTTTTCGTCCGCGTCTTTAAGGCGCAGGGTATCGATACCCGTTGTGTAGGCCACGAACTGATACTGGGGCAGCTGCTTTTGCAGGGCTTTCTCTGCCTGGGAGTTTCGCTCCCCTACCAGGAATTTGTTGTCGTCGTATTCCAGGTCTACATTTTTAATATCCCCGTTTTTCGTGGTGGGGTGGCAGAAATAGCCGTAGCCATACTCCGTGATCACGCCGCCGTCATCGTGGTGGGCGCAGAGGGTGGAGCCGTCAATGGTCTTGATGCTGCCGCCATCGCCGGTGGTGCCCAGGTAATACAGGTGGTAGCCGGAGTTGGAGCCGCCCTGTTCATACTCCCAGTAGAATAGGCCCAGGGTGCCCAGATCCTTTTCCTGGTTGGGCCAGTTGCCGAAGTGGGCCTTCCCGCTCGCCAAAGTCACCGTACCGGGGTAGTCATAGCAATTGGTAGCGGTGGTGGTTTTTGTGTGGTAGTAGGTCTGCGCCTTAGCCACAGAGTTCATGCCCAATTCCTGGGTCTTGTTTTTCAGGTCATTACCGGTAATGGCCTCACCTGCGGCATTCTCTTTGTAGGCATTGTTGGAGGCATTGAAGCTATAAAGGCCATCCATATAGCTGTAAGTGCCGCCGTCAATATAATAGCAGCCCTTGACAGCGCCGATGTCCTTTCTGCCGAAACCGTAAAGCTCGGTGGTACCGGCGGCTTCCAGGGCGCAGCCGCTGTAACAGCGGGCCACGGAGCCGTAGTTCTCCCCCACGAAGCCCGCCAGGCGGACATTGCCGTTTTTATTCTCCGTGACCTCCATATGGCCCAGGGAATAGCAGCCGGTAACGGAGCCGGAGGCCAGATTGCTGCCCACCAGGCCGCCAATTCTGCCGGTGGAGCTGGTAAAGCGGAGGGAAAAATTCGGGGAATCCACGGCGCAGTTTTCGATGGTGCCCGCATTGATGCCCACGAGGCCGCCAACGTAAGCCGCACTCTGGGAGAAGCCCGCCACCTTCGCGGTATAGCCGGAGACGGCGCAGTTTGTAATTCTGCCGCCGTTGTAGCCCGCCAGGGTGCCCATGGCCAGCTGGTCGGCGGTGGTCCGCAAAAGGGTCAGATTGCTATTCCTTGCAGAATAAATCACCGTTTTGTTATGATCATCCCCTACCAGCAGCATATTTTGGACGACACCGGAGCCGGTAATATGGCCAAAGAGGCCGGTGTGCAAATTTTTCTGCGACACAATGGACACATTCTTGATTTCGAGGCTCTGGCCGTCATAGGTCGCGGCAAAGGGGCTGCTGGCCCGGCCGATGGGGGCCAGGGACGTGGGTTTGGTCTTATTTGCATAGAGGTCCCAGTTATAATTCCCGGCGAAGTCCAGCGTCCGCTCCTGTTGGAAGGTGAAGCTTGCGACACCGGTATTTCCGAAGAGCTCCCAGAAGGTGCCCGTCGAATCCTGGTAGGCTTCGCTCAAGGCCGCCAGATGCCGGGGGGTCCGGAGGGAGACCGTATGGGGCGTTCCCGGCAGGGTATCGGAGGCCACCACGGTTTTGGCGAAATGGGGATTAAAATAATAGGTATAGGTCTTCCCCTGGGTATCATCGGTGTCAAGGCGGATTTCGAGCTTGGAATAGAAGCTGTTTTCCTCCGGTCGGATGCTGCCCAGAATGCTTGGGGTAGCCAGGACGGTCTCTCCCGTCCCTTTTTTCTGGATGCGGGGGGTGACGGAAAGAAGGTAATACTTCTGCCCGTTGTTGCCCGTCACTTCATGGTAGAGGGTATTTCCCTTGGCAGCGATATTCACCTTTTCCGTTTCGTTGTAGGTGATTTGGAAGCTTCCCTTCTGGGGCTTCTCCGTCAGCAGGATGCCGTAGCCGTCACCGACGATTTCTTTCGTGTCATTCAGCCGGAAGCCCGGGCTGGAAACGCCGTAGGTTCCGTCCTGGTAGCGCTCATAGTAGACGAAGCTCATGCCCTGGATGGTCATTTCCCAGTCGCCGTAGTGGCGCATGTTGTTCAGACGGGGGTAGGGATAATTGCTGAGGTTCTGGTTCAGCAGGTTGTAGGCAGAGGTCGCGCCGTTCTGCTCGGCTTTAAAGACGGTGCTCTCCAGCTTCCCGTTCCCCACCATGGTATCCTTGGCCAGGTCCTCGCCGGAAACCAAGCTGTCGTTGTTCACGTTTATTACTGTTACAGTGCTTTGCGCATCATCCGTCAGGTTGGTGGGGTTCATGGCATAGACCTTGGTGCCGCTATTAGGGTAAGCAGAAGTATACACCGTAGCCCTTTCCCCCACCTCATAGCTGACGGCGCAATAGCCGTTGCCCATGGAAACCATAGCACTGTCCCCCGGTACGACACCGGCGGCAAAGCTCGTGGCTTTCTGGTAGCCCGCGGTATAGAAATCGTTGACGGTGACGGTCGCCCCCTGGGGGGCCAGGCCTACCACGCCGCCGGTACGGGCGGCGGACAGATAGCAATCCGTATAGGAATTCTGGAAGGTGACCTTGCCGCCGCTTCGGACCATGCCCACGGCACCGCCTGCGGCACGGGTGGCAGAAAGGGTGGTGGCGGCAAAGGAATCTACGATCGTCACTTCCGCCTGGGCATCCACCACGCCCACTAGCCCGCCGGCAATGGACTGGGCCAGATAGTTGGCATTTTGGGCGACATCCGCAAGGGTTTTATATTTCCCGGTCTGGGCCGCCGTCAGGTAGACCCGGCAGTCTTCCAGGGTGGTGTTCCCGGAAGCCGTGCCGATGATGCCGCCGGCATTGGTGATGTTTTTGCCCAGATGGAGGTCCGTCAGAATCAGGTGGCTGATTTTGGTGCCCTTATTAAAAGTGGCAAAAAGGGCAGCATTGTTGGTATCCGCAATATGGAGATTCTTGATGCTGTAGATTTCATCGGTGTTTTCCTGCCCTTGGCCGGTGAAGGTCAAAAGGCAGTCATTGGTAATGGGCGTAAAGGGATAGGAGCCGCCGGAAGGGGTGCGGAAATCCAGGTCCGTTGTCAGGAAGGCCTCGATAATATCCTCTTTCACCTTCGATGTGGCGGTATCCAGGTTTTGCAGATGGCGGCGGGCGGCAATATAGGCCTTGTTGTCGTTTTCGATCTTCCCGAGAGTATTTTTCTTGTAGGGCTCATAGGCAAAGAGGCTGTTGTCCTCCTGGGTCACGGACTTGGGGGCCACGGTGTTTTCGCTGCTGCCGATGCTGTCCGCCCGGACCGTCAGGGTCACGGCAATATTGTTGCCCGGGATCAAATCCGGAAACTGGGCGGCAAAGTGTTTATTTGCGCTGTCCAGAATCAGCTCCGCCTTATAAAGGTCCCCTTCCGAGGTGACCCGAATCTGGTTTTCGGGAATGGTCACAGCCGTCTTTCTGAGCACATCCTGGACCGTCAGGGAGAATTTGAGGGTGGGATGCACGTTGTTTCCCACATTGGGGCTGGTGCAGCGCATGAGGACCTTCAGCTCTTCCCCGTTTTCAATGGTCAACTGAGGAGTCAGGGTGTAGCTCTTGCCCCCCAGGGTGATGTCGCCGCCGTAGTAGCCGATCTGGGCACCGGCGGACAGGCGGCCTGCCCGGCTGCGCAGATCCTTACGGCCGTCGGTGGTTGTATCGCCCTCAGTGGGGATGTCCTGGGTCTCGGAATAGAACACGGCATACACAAGGCCCGTGTCCCCGTTGTATTCAATGAGCCAGTGGTTGCCCCACAGCTCCGGGTCCACGCAGGTCTCGGGAAGGATCTCCCCGGCAAGGCTTTTTGCCTTCTCTTTGTCCTGGGACTGGACATAGTAAAACCGGGGCGTATTGGTTACGTCCACCTGGGCATCATCCGGCAGGGCCATGGGGTTCAGGGTGTAGATTTTGTCGTCTGTCAGTCTGTCGCCGTAGCCCGCGGCCCGGAGCTCGGCCACCCGGTTCTGGGCGGCGGCATAGATGATCTCCGCCTTGGCATCCAGCTCCTGCTGGCGCAGCTTCTTCCGGGTCTCCAGCAATCCCCCCACGGCCAAGGAAAACAGCACGCCCAAAATGGCGATGACCAGCAGCAGCTCTACCATGGTAAAGCCGCTCCGCTTTTTATCTGTCTTTAAGTGAGCTGTTTCGTGCCGCATAATGGGTTCCTCCAAGGGTTTGTCAGGTTGTCGTGCGCTCGTAATAGGTGATGGTCAGGGAGACGGCAATGGGATATTCCGCGGTCTCCTCGGTAGAATCGTTCCAGTCAATGACCCGGCTGTTGTCCGCAGCGAACTGGATGGAAAGGTCCGAAATGGAATTGATGTTGCTGCTGTCGTGGAGCTGGTCGATGATCTTCCGGGCGGCGGAATAAGAGGCCGTGCGGAAGGTCAGGTTCACCGGGCGGCGAATGAGATACGCCACGTCCATGGGGCTGGTGCCCGTAAAATTCAGGGTGTACTCCGTGGAGCCGTCCAGAATTTTGTGGAGCTCCACCAGCAGGCTTGCGGAGTTGTCATACTCCGGAATGGGGCTGGGGTCGCCGGAGTCAAAGAGCTCTGTGAGCTCCCGCTCCATCTGGAGCTTTTCCTGAACCAGGGCGGCGTTGAGCAAAATCTGGTCCTGCTCCATGGCTTCCAGCTGCTGATAGTTTTCAATACCGGCGTTGATGGGCTCCAACAGGAATTTAAAATAGCCGATGCCGATGATCAGCACCACCAAAATCACCAGCATGACCTTTTCTCGTTTGGTAAAGGCTCGATTCATTCCGCTGCCTCCTCTTTGGGCTGTAGGGCGATGGTCAGGGTAAAGTCCAGCAGGGCCTCTTTGCTGTCACGCTCGGTAGAGGCCAGATTCAGGGCGGCGGACTCCACAATGGGCTCTGCCCGAATAAGCTCCACCATGTCAGAAATCTGCCGCAGATTCATGCCGGACATGGACACCACCAAAATGCTATCCCGCAGGGACAGGGAATCGACCTGGCCCCGGGGCATCATGCAGCGCTGGACCAGGTCCAGCACCTGAAGCCTGTCTACCCGCACCAGGCCATTCTGGTCCCCGGCGTTCATCCAGCTTCTGGAATAGGTGCGGTAGCGCTCCTCCACTTCCGGGTAGTCCTCCACGGCCTGAAGGGTGGAAAGATACTGGCTGTGGACCTGGTTATAGGAGCTCTCCGCCTGGGAGAGCCGGTCCAGCTGGTCGATCACGCCGAACTTGGCCACGGAACCGGCAAGCAGAACGATCAGCGCCCCGCCGATGGTGAGCGTCAGCACATCCTTCCGGCGGGACTCCCGCTGGGCCAGGTTGATGGTGGTCTTGGTGGGCAGCTTCAGGACCTTGGAGGGTTTTTTCGTTTCTATTGCGTTCATGGTGAATCCTCCTTACAGTCCGCAGCCAATGGCCTTGGCGAAGAGCCAGGGCTCCTCGATTTTGTCGCCTCCGGGCAAAAGCTGGGCAATGTCCCACAGCTCCAGGTCCGTGACCTGGGAAATGACACGCTTCAGGGGCTCCAGGGCGGCACCGCCGCCGCAGAGATAGACTCCCCGGAGGGTCTGCTCCCGGTTGTTATAGTTATAGAAGTTGACGGCTTTCATGATTTCCACCGCCAAGCGGTTATAAAGCTCCTGGGCGGCCTCCTGGTTCTGGGCCTGCTGATAGTCCGTCAGCAGATGGGTGTGGGCGATATGGGCATCCACCCCACGGTCCGCGGAGAGCTGCTGCACCAGATCCCAGAGCCCTAAGTCCACCGCCCGGCGGGTGCGGAATCGGCCCTCCCGGTAAATGTACATCCGGGTGCCCCGGTGGCCGATGTCCACAATGCACACGTCCCCGTCATGGCCCGGGTTCTGCTGGGCGTGGAACTTTGCCAGATTGCCGAAGGCGCATTCCTCGGGAATGGCCAGCTTCATATGAAAGCCCGCCCGGCGGAACATATTCCGGTAGTCTTCAATCGTGGTCTTTAAGGCAGCACAGGCGAAGAGCTCCATGCCCTCCACCTGACCCTCGTCGTCTTTCTCAAGACCCTGGAGAGCATAGTCAAAGAAATACCGGCCCTTTTCCTGGGTCAGATAGTCCTTGAATTCAAAAGGCAGATTGTAGGCAAGCTGTGCGTCCGTCATAGGCGGCACGGTCACATTCCGCCGGAACACCAGCCGATCCGGCAAAATCACCCCGGCCCGCCCCCGGCCCAGCTTCTTCTCCCGCAGAAAATCCGCCAGAGCATCCATGGAAACGACGGTTCCCCCGGACACCACATTGTCCGGCAGCTCCAGCACCTCCGCCCGTTTCACAAATCCCCCCGCAAGGGACACGACCTTCACCTGGCTCTCGCCAATATCAAACGCGGTTATATTTTTAAACATAGAGTGACCTCCTGTAAATGACGAAGTTGGAAAGCTCTGAACGCCTACCCCAACGGGGGGCGGGGCGGGGAGAATTGACAATTGACAATGGACAATTGTTTTCAGTTGACAGTGGAAATCAATAGTTGAACAGTCTATATTTTAGAGAAACGCATCAAAAAAGCACCCTTGGCTCTCCCTCTGGGAGAGCTGGCTCGGCAAAGCCGAGACTGAGAGGGCCTTGCGGCGTTTGCTTTGAATGAGAACGTCCATTGAAAGTCTTCAGCGTTGACCCTCTCCGTCCGAGCTGCGCTCGGCCACCTCTCCCATAGGGAGAGGCAAGAGTCGCTTGCAAGATACGCTTCATAAATCACACCAGCACCCTATGTACCAGGGCGCAGCCCTCCTTGGCTCTCCCTTTGGGAGAGCTGGCTCGGCAAAGCCGAGACTGAGAGGGCCTTGCAGTGTTTGTTTTGAATGAAAACGTCCATTGAAAGTCTTCAACGTTGACCCTCTCCGTCCGAGCTGCGCTCGGCCACCTCTCCCATAGGGAGAGGCAAGGTCGTGATTTCATTCACCCGCACAGGTTGTATTCGAGACGTGGCGGGCGGCTGGTAGCCGCCCCTACATCAACGTACCACGTTTTTTACACAAACAACCCCAAATACGCCTCCAGGACAGGCTCTCCGAAGAGGAGGGTCAAAATGGCGGCGGCGGTGATGGCGGGGCCCCAGGGGAAGAGGGGGGTGTCGGAGCGGCGGGTGGCGAGGAGGCCGAAGAGGATGCCCAGGATGCAGGCGGCGAAGAGGCACAGAAGGTTTCCCTTCCAGCCAAGGTAGAGGCCTGTGAGAAACAGGAGCTTGATGTCGCCGCCGCCCATGGCATCGACCTTGCGGAGCTTTTCGTAGAGCAGCACCAGGGCCAGGAGGCTGCCCGCCACCAGGAATCCGCCCAAGAGGCTGTCAAGCCACATGGACACCGGGGATTTCATCAGAAGCAGGAACACCGGACGCAGGGCGATTCCAAAAAGAACGCACCGGTCCGGGATCATATACCCCTCCAAATCCGCGAAGGCGCAGGTCAGCAGAGTGCTGGAAAACAGCGCGTATTCGAGGGTTTGGAGCGAAATATCATATTTTAACAGCAGGGCCAGGAAGACCGCCGCCGTGGAGAGCTCCGCCGCCAGATGGGTGCGGGAGAGTTTTTTCCCGCAGTAGCGGCATTTGCCCCGGGACAGGAGGAAGCTTGCCACGGGGATCAGATCCCGGGGGGCCAGAACGTGGCCGCAGGCATCGCAATGGGAGCGGCCTTTCAGCACGGATTCCCCATGGACCAGCCGCCAGGCCAGGCAATTGAGAAACGAGCCCACGCACAGGCCCAGGACCGCCGCAAGGGTGAGGCAGTAGGCGGTAATGTAGGGGGTGGAATACAGCATGGGGGGCTCCTTTCGGGGGGAATTTCAGTTGACAGTTGACAGTTGACAGTTGACAGTTATTTGGGTGTCGGGTGGTTTTCCGTTTTTATGGGGCAAATTCCAATTAGATACGTTTAATATGCGGTAATACGGAACAATTTTGACGTAGGGGCGGCAATCTGCCGCCCGCCACATGGGGGATTCAACCTGTGGGGTTGAATGTTATGACCCGATACACGGTACCCCCACTGTAGCGGCGGCAACCTGCCGCCATTGGCCGTAAGGCCACTCGTTGGATGTTCGTATTCGTAACATCCAACGTAGCCAGCCCCTTGGCGGGGCTGGATGGCGATGAATCATCGCCGCTACATTGCGTGGTTCCGTTCTCTCACGTTGGTCCCGGGTTTTGTCAAGGTTGGTCGATAGTATCATCTATCTCGATATCGACAGTCATCTTGCCATCAGAATTGAAAGTGAGCACGTATTTAACAGCATCGCCCTTGCTCCAAGTGCCGACATGATGACCAGCAATCGAAATATCTTCAGTCTGTTCTCCAACACACTGATAGCCCTTATTTGCGGTAAAATCACTAAAAAGCGTACCGTCTTTGTTTAGATAATACTCCGCACCATTCGCCGGCACCTCGTCCTCGGACATGATTTTGGCCATAAACGCGGCGTAGCCGGAGCGGATGTTGGCCTCGTCGGTGGCGACGCGGGCTTTGTTCAGAGAGGTGGTGAAGGTGGGGATCGCGATTGCTACCAGAACGGCGATGATGGCCACGACGATCAGCATCTCCATTAGGGTGAAGCCTTTGGAACTTTTGATCTTGTTCATAGTTGTCTCGTTCTCCGTTTTTTTAGGACAGAAGGTCCTTTTTTCACCTTGCCGCCGCTACCGGTTTTCTGAATGTAGGGCGGTCACCCGGGGAGAGGTCTCCCCGGGGGCCTGGGTTGTGTGCGTTCCCCGACCCGACTCCGCAACCCTCCGGGGGCGGTGGGGAATAAAGGTTAGCTGGGCTTATTATTCGACAATATTAATCTTCACATTAGCGGCTGCAGTAGTTGCGCCAGCACCCACAGCCTCCGTTGCGGGAGTGTACACATACTCTACCTTCTTACCAGCCGTCCACTTAGCATTTACCGTAATACCAGCAATTTGAGGGGTATCAGTGAAAACTTTAGAAGCGTCTCCTAAGCATGTATAGGGCGTACCAGTAGTACCAGTAGCAGCCTTGGGCTTAACACTGCCGTCCTTCTGCAGTACATAGGTGGTTGCAGTAGTTGCGCCGTTTTCACCATACTGATTCGTCAGAATCTCAGCCATGACAGAAGCATACCCGGACCGAATATTAGCCTCGTCAGCGGCAACGCGGGCCTTGTTCAGAGAGGTGGTAAAGGTAGGAATCGCAATAGCCACCAGCACGGCGATGATGGCCACGACGATCAGCATTTCCATCAGGGTGAAGCCCTTGGAATTCTTGATCTTGTTCATAGTATTTTGTTCTCCCTTCTTTTCGAAGAAATCGTGTTGTTTTATGTATTCACCGGACCGGGTTGAGAGTCCGGCGGATAACATCTAATAAATTATTGAATCAAACGATGCTCCCGTACATGGTAAACATGGGCAGATACACGCCCAGAAGCAGCAACACCGTGACAACGGCCAGGCCGATGGTGATGCAGGGCTCCAGGATGGACAGGAGGCGTTCGGTGGCCAGAGAGACCTCGTTATTAAAGTAGTCGCCCACCACGGTGAGGGTCTGCTCCATGTTGCCGGACTGCTCGCCCACCCCGGTCATTTCCGTCAAAAGCTTGGGGAAATAGGAGCTTTTGGCCATGCTCTCGGAGAGGCCCCGGCCCATTTCTACCTCCTGCCGGGCCTTGCGGATGGCCTGGGAGACCATGCCGTTGGTGACCACGTTGGAGGTGACCTCCAGGGCCTTGACAATGGGCAGGCCCGCGGTGACCATGGTGGCCATGGTGGAGGAAAACTGGGCGGCGGCGTTCATCATATGCAGCTTATGGAAGGGGGACCAGGTCAGCTTATTTTTATCCATCCAAGCCCTGCCCCGGGGATTCCGTTTGATCAAAATCCGGGCGGTGACCAGGGCCAGGGCCAGAAGGGCCAAGGCCCACCATTTGTGGACCATAAAGTCCGACACCGCCATCATGCCCTTGGTAATGCCTGGGAGCTCCACCCCCAGCTCGGCAAAGGTGGAGGTAAAGGCGGGGACGGCCTTGACCATGACGATGATAAAGACCACAATGGCCACGAAAATCACCATGATTGGATAGGTCATGGCGCTGGCCACCTTGCCCTTGACCTTGGCGGATTTGTCAAAATAGGTATAGAGCTTGCCGAAGCAGACCTCCAGGGTGCCGGATTCCTCCCCGGCCCGGACGGTCTCTATAAAGGTTGGAGGGAGCCCCGGGCAATGGGTCTCAAAGCTCTGGGCCAGAGAATAGCCGCCGGAAACGTCCTCAGCTACCAGGCGCAGCTTTTCCCGGAGGTATTTGTCCGCGGACTGCTCCGCCACCATTTCCACGCACCGGACAATGGGCAGGCCGGAGGTCAGGATGATGGAAAACTGGGAGCACATCATGGCCAAATCTTTTTCTTTGATTCTATGGGTGCCGATCTCCCGGGTCAGGATGCTCTTCTGCTCCTTCACCGGGGCAATGGCGGTGATGACGGCGCAGGTGGCGCGGAGCTGGGTCACGGCCTCATACTCATTATAGGCCTTGACCACGCCGGAAACCTTCTGCCCCTCCGGGGTCAGGCCCCGGTATTTAAAGGTCGTCAAGGGTGATTCACCTCAATTTTGCTGTGGAATGGTCAAAAACGGCCGGGGCCCCGAAACCGCTCCGGGTCCCGGGCATAGCGCTGGGCGGTGGCCTGGGCCACGGTGCCCTCCCGGACCAATTTTTGCAGGGCATCGTCCATAAGAACAGAGCCCAGCTGGGCGTTCATGCCGATGAAGCTTTCGATCTGGGGGGTCTTGCCCTCCCGGATGAGGTTTTTAATGGCGGGGTTTACCACCATGATTTCGCAGGCTGCCGCCCGGCCCCGGCTGCTCTTTCTGGGCAGGAGCTGCTGGGAAATCACCGCCCGGAGGGTGGCCGCCAGCTGGATGCGGACCTGGCGCTGCTGCTCCTGGGGGAAGACATTGACCATCCGGTCCACGGAGTCCGCGGCGGAATTGGTGTGGAGGGTGGCAAAGACCAGGTGGCCGGTTTCCGCGGCGGTGAGGGCGGTCTCGATGGTGTTGAGGTCCCGCATTTCGCCGATCAGGATCACGTCCGGGTCTTCCCGGAGGATGGCCCGGAGGCCCGCGGCATAAGAAGCGGTGTCGTAGCCGATCTGCCGCTGGTTGATGACGCACTTGTCCGGGGTGTAGACATACTCAATGGGGTCTTCCAGAGTGATGATGTGGGCGGGGCGGGTGTGGTTGATGCGGTCCAAGATGGCGGCCAAAGTGGTGGATTTGCCGGAGCCGGTCTCCCCCGTTACCAGGACGATGCCGGAGCGATAGTCCGGGAAGGAGGCCACCACCGGGGGAAGATGCAGCTCTTCCAAAGTGGGGATGCCCTGGGCCAGCAGACGGATGGCGGCGGAAAGGCTGCCCTGCTGGCGGAATAGATTGACTCTGGTGCGGATGTTTCCGGGGAAGCTCAAAGAAAGGTCCAGCTCCCCCATGGATTCGATTTCGGAGAAGCGGGACTGGGCCAGGGCCTTTCCGTAGTCCTCGCAGTCATGAAAAGTCAAGGGCTCCTGGGTCAGGTTTTGCAGCTCCCCATCCACCCGCACCCGGACCGGCAGGCCCGCCACCAGATGAATATCGGAGGCCCGGGCTTCCCGGGCCATGGTTATCAGAGTTTCTAATGCGGTCATGTACGCTCTCCTCAGGTCATGGAGCTAATGGCTCTGGCAGCCTCCGGGAAGCTGATCTCCCCCCGAAGCACCAGCTCCCGGCAATTGTCTTTCATAGTGACGAGACCCTGCCGCAGGGCCAAGGCCTTGAGCTTGTCGGTATCCGGGTCATCGGTGATCTGGCGGCGGAGGGGCCGGTCTACGGTGAGGATTTCAAACACCGCCCGGCGGCCCCGGTTTCCTAAGTGGTTGCACTCCTGGCAGCCCTCACCTTTGTAGAACTGCACGTCGGCATCTTCGTCAATGCCCAGCATGATTTTTTCGTCGGCGGTGGGGGTATAGGGCTTCCGGCAGTGGGGGCAGATTTTCCGCACCAGCCGCTGGGACACCACGCCCCGGAGGGCGCTGGCGATCATATAGGGCTCCACGCCGATGTCCACCAGGCGGCCGATGGTAGAGACCGCATCGTTGGTGTGGAGGGTGGAGAGCACCAGGTGGCCGGTAATGGCGGCCCGGACCGCAATGGAGGCGGTCTCGCCGTCACGGATCTCGCCTACAGAGATCACATCCGGGTCCTGGCGCAGAATGGAGCGCAGGCCCACGGCGAAGGTCATGCCGGTTTTTTCGTTGATCTGGCACTGGTTGGCCCCGGGGATGTTGTATTCCACCGGGTCTTCCAGGGTCATGATGTTGGTCTCCTCCCGGCAAAGCTCCCGGATCATGGCGCACATGGTGGTGGATTTACCGGAGCCGGTGGGGCCCACAATGAGGATGACCCCGGAGCTATTCTGAAGCAGGGCATCATAGGCCCGCTCGTCGGCCCCTTCCAGGCCGATGGTCTTCCGGTTGATGCGGTTTGCGGATTTGTCCAGCAGCCGCAGCACCACTTTTTCGCCGTAAACCGTGGGGATGGAGGAGATACGAAGGTCGATTTCCTTGTCCTTGGCGGTGACCATGGCCCGGCCGTCCTGGGGGATTTTCCGCTCGGAAATGTTCATGCCGCCCATGATCTTCAGGCGGGAGATCACCGTGGGCTGCAAATTGGCGGGGACCGTAAACACCCGGCGGAGCACGCCGTCAATACGCATGCGCACCACCATTTCCCCGTCCTGGGGCTCTAAGTGAATATCGGAGGCATCCTCCGTAATGGCCCGCTCGATGACGGAGTTTACAAAGCGGATGGTGGGGGCCTCGGCGGCGGAGGTATCCACGGACTTCGCCATCTGCACCGGCACAATATCCGGCTGGGCAGAACCGGCCTCCCGCTTCATTTCCTCAATGGCCCGGGCGGTGCCCTCGTTGCCATAGAGGGTGGCAATGGCCTGCTCCGTGGCCCGGCGGGTGGAGATCATGGGCACCACCTGCTTATGAGAGGCGGACTTGATCTCCTCCTGGGCAACAAAGTTCAGCGGGTCCGGCATGGCAACAAACAGCTCGTCCTTCACCAGCTTCACCGGCACCACACAGTATTTTCTGGCAATGGCCCGGGGGACGAACTTGGCCAGCTCCAAGGGAATGGACACCGCCGTCAAATCCACAAAGTCCACGCCCAGCTGCATTTGCAGGGCTTCGATCAGCTGCTGCTCCGTAATGATGCCGCTGCCGATCAGCACGTCACCCAAACGCTCTTTTGTCTGTTTCTGAATCGCCAGGGCATCCCGCAGCTGGTCCTGGTCAATGACCCCGGCGGAGATCAAAAGATCGCCCAAACGCATATAAGCCACAGAAAAGGCCCCCTTCTCTGAATTTCCATTTTATGCAACAGGAAATCATAGTTTACTCGTAAAATCAATATTTTTATCTTTATGGCGCACTTGACTATATTCTACCATTTTAGTCATAAATTTGCAATATCTAACTGATTTTTTATTTTCACTTTTTCGGTTTTGAACCGTCCGGTATCCTCCTTGCGGGTCATCCTCTGCAGAGTTGGCAGGGGGTGGGAGGACAAGGGGTGGCAGGTTCGCCGCCGATGCAAAATATTTGTTTCGTATTACCGTATATTGAACGTATTTACAATCGAATGATGTCCGTAAAATCTAAAAAACGTGGTACGTTGACGTAGGGGCGGTGCTTCGCGCAGCGAATCAAAATCTATTGATTGCCGGGGGCAATCACACCATAATTCCATCGGCAATCTGCCGCCCGCCACGTTGCAATTACAACCTGTGGGGGTGAATGGTATGACCAAAATCATGGTACCCCCACTGTAGCGGCGGCAATCTGCCGCCATCCGGCCCGCAGGGCCGGAATCGTGGTACGTTTGTATCTGTGTCGTCCAACACATAAACGTTTGTTATTGTATTGGGTGATACCGTTCAACAAAACGGGTTATATTTGTTATGGTGCCAGCCCCTGGCGGGGCTGGATGGCGTTGGGTCAACGCCGCTACATTGTTCCGTATATGGGGTGATACCATTCACCCTCACAGGTTGTATTCGGAACGTGGCGGGCGGCAGATTGCCGCCCCTACAATACATTTGTTCCGAATTACCATTTTTCTACGTATCTATTATCGTTTTTCGTCTATAAAAATGTAAAAACGGTGTGTGTTGTCATCCTTATATTTGAAATGCCGTGATGTTAAAAGCCAGGGACGTGGTGCCCCTGGCTTTTGGGATTATTCTGCTTTCGCGTCAGCGATGATCTTGGCCTGGTTGGCCTTGGGGACTTCTTCGTAGCGCTCGAAGTTCAGCTCGAAGGAGCCTCTGGCCTGGGTCATGGCCCGCAGGTCAATGGCGTAGCCGCTCATTTCCGCCATGGGGACCTCGGCCTCGACCACGGTGTTGCCCTTGTTGTCGGGGTTCATGCCCATGACACGGCCACGGCGCTTGTTCAGGTCGCCGATGACGTCGCCCATGTAGCTGTCGGGAATGGTGACCTTCAGGGAGCCGATGGGCTCTAAGAGGGTGGCGCCGGCGTTGGGCATGGCTTCCTTGAAGGCCAGGATGGCGGCCATCTTAAAGGCCATTTCGTTGGAGTCCACAGGGTGGTAGGAGCCGTCATAGAGGACGGCCTTCAGGTTGACCATGGGGTAGCCAGCCAGGGGGCCCTTCTGGACCGCTTCCTGAATGCCCTTTTCTACGGCGGGGTAGAAGTTCTTGGGCACGGAGCCGCCGAAGACTTCCTCGGCGAAGATCATGTCGTCCTGCTCCTCCTGGGGCTCAAAACGAATCCACACGTCACCGAACTGGCCGGAACCGCCGGTCTGCTTCTTGTGGCGGCCATGGGCCTGGACGGTCTTCTTGATCTTCTCCCGGTAGGCGATCTTGGGGGTGGTCAGCACCGCCTCCACGCCGAAGCGGGATTTCAGCTTGGAAACCAGCACATCCAGCTGCTGGTCTCCGGTGCCGGAGATGACCAGCTGCTTGGTCTCCGGGTTATTGACCACGGTGAAGGAGGGATCTTCCTCGTTCAGCCGGTTCAGGCCGGTGCCCACCTTTTCTTCCTGGCCCCGGGTCTTGGGAGCGATGGCCATGGAATAGCAGGGCTTGGGATAGGGGATCTGCTTCAGGGAGACCACCTTTCTGGGGTCACACAGGGTATCGCCGGTCTTGACCTTGTCCATCTTGCCGATGGCGCCGATGTCGCCGCAGGCGAGGACCTTGACCTCGGTGCTCTTCTTGCCGCACATGACATACATGCGGCCCAGCTTTTCGGTATCGCCGGTGCGGGCGTTTACCAAAGTGGTATCCGGAGTGATCTCGCCGGAGAGAACCTTAATGAAAGAATACTTGCCGAACTGGTCAGAAACGGTTTTCCACACGAAAGCCGCAGGCACGCCGCCGGGAGAAACCACGAACTCCTCCACCTTGCCGTCGGCAGTGGTGGCCTTGTGGTAGTTGCCTTCCACGGGGTTGGGGAACAGGTCCACGATGTGGTCCATGAGCATGAGGCTGCCCAGGCAGTTGACGCCGGAGCCGCAGAGCACCGGGAACAGGCTCAGCTCCCGCACGCCCTGGTGCAGGCCCGTGATCATTTCACGGTAAGTAAAGCTGTCGCCCTCAAAGAACCGGTCCATCAGGGCCTCGTCAGTCTCGGCCACGGCTTCTTTCAAGGCATCGTTGAACTCTTCCACTACGGAAACCTTGTCCTCGGGGACTTCGATCTCCACCCGCTTCAGGTTCTGCATCTCGTAGGCCCGCTTGTTGAGGACATCGATGATGCCGGTGACCTTGTGGGAAGCGTCCCAAATGGGGACGATGACAGGGGCGATCTTATTGCCATAGCGCTCCCGGAGGGCGTTAAAGGTGGCGTTGTAATCGGAATGGTCCTCGTCTACCTTGGAGATGTAGACGAAACGGGGCATATTCCGCTCTTCGCAGTAGTTCCAGGCTTTCTCAAAGCCTACAGTGATGCCGTCCTTGGCGGAGAGCACCAGGATGGCGGCATCGGCAGCCCGGAGGGCTTCCATGACCGCGCCGGAGAAATCAAAGCCGCCGGGGGTATCCAGGATGTTGATCTTGGTGTTGTGATACTCTACGGGGATGACGGAGGTGGAAATGGAAATATTACGGCGGATCTCCTCGGGGTCGTAGTCACTGACGGTGTTGCCGTCGGCGTTCTTGCCCATCCGGTCGATGGCACCGGTCATATACAGAAGGCTCTCTGCCAGAGCGGACTTGCCGCTGCCGCTGTGGCCCAGGAGGCAGATATTACGAATGGCGTTTACAGTATACATAGTCAATGTTACTCCTTTCGGGAGAGCACCGGCTCTCCAGAGGTAAAATGAGGGTGTGGTCAATTCACCCGACAAATGACATTATACACGAAACCGGTGCCAATTTCAATTGTTTTTTCGTCAAATTGCAAAATATGTATTTTCTGTTAAGGACAGATGGATTTTACAGCAAAACAAACAAAGTGCCTTTCCAATTTTTGGTGGTTTTACCCCTTGTCAAAAAGCAAATGGTACAGAAGGCAATACCCCAGCAGGTCAAAGGCCCGCCGGGGTGCAAAAATGGGACGGCCGAAGCCGTCCCATAAGGAAGGTATTTTTTTACAGCTTTGCCTTGACCGCGTTGATCATCTCCACGCATTCCTTGGCAATGGCCTTGTCGGACTCCACCAGGTTCAGCAGAGGATCCCGAACACCGCCGATGTCGGGGCCGCCGGTGAGACGCAGGATCTCCTTGATCATGGCGTACATATTGCCCTTGCCGGAGCACATCTTGTAGATGATCTGGCAGGCATCCTGCTGCAGCTCCCGGGCCTTGGCCAGGTCGCGGCCGGTGGTGGCCAGCTCGTAAATCTTCAGGAAGACCTCGGGCATCACGCCGTAGGTGCCGCCGATGCCGCCGGTAGCGCCGGAAACCAGGCCGCCCAGCAGCTGCTCGTCGGGTCCGTTGAAGACCACCTTGGCGCCGCAGTGTACCCACTTCTCAATGTCTTCTACAGGCATGGAGGAGTTCTTGACACCGATGCAGTGAGGGTTCTCCAGCATGGTGGACAGCAGGCCCGGGTTCAGGGCCACACCGGCCAGCTGGGGGATGTTGTAGATGATGAAGTCGGTATTGGGGGCAGCGGAGGAAATGTCATTCCAGTACTTGGCAATGGCAGCGTCCGGCAGGTGGAAGTAGATGGGAGGAAT
>CAKTNS010000013.1 GCA_934589225.1 uncultured Oscillospiraceae bacterium | reverse complement strand
ATGGGCATTTCGCTGATTTTTAGAACGCCATTTTGGTGATTTAGCCTAAAAAAGGCTTAAGTTGATGACATTGCCCCAAAGGGGAAGGTCTTGGTGCGGACCTTCACGCCGTACCGGAAAACCAGAGCCCCAAAAGCACGGTACAAGAGCTTCCCTCGGGGGAAGCTGGCTCGCCTGGGCGAGCCTGATGAGGGCTGCGGGGCAGCGTGAAACTTTGTAGAAACAATGGGCGAATCCGTAGAAACGTTTCCGCGTTATGTCATTCCGACCGGAGCGCAAGCGGAGTGGAGGAATCCACCACGTTGGATAATGAACTAACACAAGATAAAACCAGCTACTTGGGAAGATTCCTCGATTCGCTGCGCTCCCTCGGAATGACATGCCGGTGGGTGGTTCAGTTTTGCCCACACGGGTTATAATTGCCACGTTGTATGGCGATGAATCATCGCCGCTACATTGCGTCATACCATTCAACCCCACAGGTTGTATTCGAAACGTAGCGGGCGGCTAGTAGCCGATAAATGAATGTGTGATTGCCACCGGCAATCATTGGTTTTTAATTCGCTGCGCGGAGCACTACCCCTACTGGCGTAATACCATTCAACCACACGGGTTGTAATTGCAACGTAACGGAACGGCACACAGGCCGTTCCCTACGGTTTCGTTGGTAGGTTGTACCTCTGTGCCTGTTGTTCCTGCAATGCGGAACGTGGTACCGCGCCTCATGACATGTCGGGGGGGGTGCGGTCCTTATTCGTCCGTAAAATAGGCACCGGTGAAGCCGTTGAACCAGTTGCTGATCTGAGGACGGTATTGAGGCGGCAGGTCATCTGGGACTGGAGAGGTCCGCACTTCTACGCCCCAATAGGGGATCAGCGTGGTTTTTCCCTCTGCACACAAGGGAAGATAATCCAGTTCCAGCCGGGAAGTGCGATAGACTTCCTGGTCGTAAAAACGGTCCTGCACCACCTTCCCCATGGCTTCAATGGCCTCATCCGGCGTGATCAGGGGCTGGGGTTCCCCTACGGACTTCAGTGCCTGCAGACCCAGGCAAGAAAAGTACGCAATGCCCTCTCGGGTGATGAGCATGGCCGCATCGGGAACGAATACCGCGCCGTAGGTGTTGCTCATGACACCTGGGGCGGATAGGGGAATGCCATTGAACGTAAAGGAAAAGTGGAGATAATAGGCATCATAGGCATCCGCCAGTTCCGGCAGCATGTGGAATTTCCCAAATTCCGTATACATGGGGTCATCCAGGCAAACCTCTTGGTAGGCATTGATCTCCGGGCCGGTGAGGGCCGCAAAGACATCCACCACCGGTTCATAGCCCACGTTCATCTGCTTCAATACATCCTGTGCCTTTTGAAGGGCCTCCTCCGGGGACATAAAATCCAGGGGATGCACCGCGTCCTCCGGGTGTTCCTCGGCCCAGCCTGACAGCAGGGTTTCCATTTCCCATAAATCCTGACGTTCGTATCCGCCCCGGTAAGCAGTGAAATAGCTGTCCGTGAATGTCAGGCTGCTGCCCTGCTCCGTGGTCACAATGCGTCTGAATTCCACATTTTCTGCCGTCCGCTGGGAGGTGTCCTCGGGCATCAGGATGGACAGCAGCTGCTCCGCTGTCAGGCCCAGCGGTGCCATTTCCACAGGGGCGGCAGATGTGACCCCGTGGGAAAAGACCTCGGCATCCACGTTATAATTTTCCTTAGGGCGAAGCTGCAAATGCTCCGGGATCGGTTCTGTTTCTACGGGTCCTGTTGCCACGGTGGTTTCTGCCGCCTCTGTCGCCACTGTCACCACGGTAGTAGGGGCGGGGGCTTCCTTGGCACCACAGCCCCAGAGCATCAAACAAGCCAGTAAAACGGGCAATATCTTTTTCATGGGTTCTTCCTCCTTACTTTGCCAGCACAGGGTACGGCCCAAAGGGCTGCCCCCACTGGATCACAAAATACAGTTCTTCCATGCCGACGGTTTTTTGCGCGGAAAGGGTCTGGGTATAGCTGCCATCGGCGTTCAGGGTCTGCCCGCTGCTGAAAGTCGGCAAACCGGGCAAGTATTCGCCGGATTCATCCGTCAGGCTCAGGCTGACAGACCGATTCTCATAGAGTTTGTGCCAAGTAAAGGTTACATAATACCCAAGCTCCGTTTCTTCCACCTGAATATGCTCCATCTGGATGCCGGATTCTGTGATCCGGGGGTCACAGCTGCCCGCCGTGGTTTCCTGGGTTGAGGCTTTGCTTTCCACTTTCTGCTCAAAAGTCACCCGGCAGACTTCTTTCATTTGCTTGGTTCTGGCAGTTCCGGATACATGAAGAATGCCGTCTGCCGGCATCTGTGCGGTAATATAGTAATAAAGGTTGCCCTGGGGGTCGCACCAGCCCTGAGACCCCTCTCCGTTGGTTCCCAGCCACACGCCGGCAAATACAGGCTCTTTCTTGACGGATTTCAGGTATTCCCCCACCGTCTGGCCCTCCGGGCCCTCCAGGTTCAGGGACTGGATGCTGTCCGAGAGCATGGTGTAATCCGGCACCAGAAAATGGCTGCTGTTTCTGGGGGTGATTTTTACCGTTACATACAGTGCGTTGCCGTCACAAAGGGTTTCCTCAATGGTGTAGTGGGCCAAATCATTGCTGTGGGATACTTCCTGGGTGTTTTTCTCCACCAGCTGCTCCACCGCTTCCGGATTTTTGAAACCGAACCGGGTCAGGTATTCCCGCAGACCGGGCATTTTCGTCACGGCCAATACGGACAGGGGGATCACCGCCGCCAAGGCCGCCGCTGCCACCAGCCGGGGTAACACCTTGGAACGTCTGGGCTTCCTGGCCCGGGCTTTTTGAAGCACGTCCTCTTTCAGCTGCGCCGGAGCGTGAATACAGTCGTTGAGTTTTTGATAATCAGCATAGGTCATAGAGTTCCAGCTCCTTCCGCAAAATCGTTCTGGCCCGGGACAGCCGCACCCGGACCGTTGCCCCCGGTATCCTCAAAATTCTGGCGATGTCCTCTGTTTTGCACCCTTCGGCGTAGTGCAGATGAAAAACCGTCCGGTATTTTTCCGGCAGACGGTTTACCGCGTCCCACAACTCCGCATATTCAGGCACTTTCCCGCCGGGGATCTCCGCCACATCCTCCAGGGAAACCCAGCCCCGGGTTTTCCGTTTCCGGCCCACATCCCGGCATAAATTCAGGGCCACACGCAGCAGCCACGCCTTTTGGTGCCCCTCATCCCAGCCCGCCGCGTCCTCCTGAAACAGGCGGAGAAAGGTCTCCTGATAGACATCCTCCGCGTCCTGGACATTTTGCAGCCGACACAGGGCGAGACGGTAGACGGCGTCGCCATACCGGTCCATGGCTTCTGACAATCGTTCTTCCTGCAAGCGATCATCTCCTTTCATATACAACACGTGCCGGGAGGGGCAATTGTTTCATTTGATACTAACACAGTTTTGAAAAAATGGAAAGAAGGCGCTGCGGAATGGCGCTTTCATTCTTTGAACGGATGTGGTAGAATACAGACAGAAAAGCGGAAAATACGCCGGAAAATACAAGGAGGTCCCACCCATGCCTTTTGAAATCGTTCGGGAGAATATTACGAAGCTCCCGGTGGATGCCATTGTGAATCCAACGGACAGCTGGTTTTCCGGCTCCGGCGGGGTGGACCGTGCCGTCCATCAGGCGGCGGGGGCCGGACTGCGGCAGGCCTGCGGGGAATTTGAGCCTCTGGGCCAGGGGGAGCTCCGGGTGACACCGGGATTTGGACTGCCCTGTGAATACGTGTTTCACACCCGGGGGCCGGTGTGGGCCGGGGGACGGAAGAACGAGGCGACGCTGCTGCGAAGCTGCTATCTCAATGCCCTCCTGAAGGCCGGGGAGCTGGGGCTTCAGTCCATTGCCTTTCCCCTGATTTCCTCCGGGACCTTTGGCTTCCCCAAGGACCGGGTACTCTCCATTGCCACGGCGGCCATCCGGGATTATCTGACAGTAACGGATGGAGAATTGGCGGTTTACCTCTGCATTTATGACCGGGATGCCTACAAAATCAGCAGAAGAGGGGAATTGGAGCGCTTTCTTCGCATTTCAAGGGAAGAACAGTTCCCGAAAACCAAAAGCTGTATTCTCCGGGAAGAGGCCTCTCTTTGTTATGAGGCCCTGCCCTGCGAAGAGAAGTCCTGTGAGGCTCCGGAAGATTTGGGGGCGTGGCTGAAACAACAGGATGATTCCTTTGCGGTGACCCTTTTAAAGCTCATTGACCGGAAGAACATGACGGAGGTCCAGTGCTACAAGCGGGCCAACGTCAGCAAAAAGACCTTCTGGAAAATCAACAATGAGCCCAAGTATAAGCCCAGCAAGCAAACGGTGCTGGCCTTTGCCATCGCCCTGGAGCTGACCCTGGAGGAGACGGAGGGCCTGCTGCGGACCGTGGGCTTTTCTCTGTCCCACAGCAATACCTTTGACATGATCATCGAGTTTTACATCCGCCGGGGCATTTATGACATCTACGAAATCAACGCCGCCCTCTACCAGTTTGACCAGATCTGCCTGGGGTGCTAAGGTCTCCCAACGGGAGACCAAAGCCCGGGAAGAAAAGCGTATAATGAGGCCACAAGGTTACAAAACACCTGTGGCCTCATTACATATTACGGAGGAATGCGCTATGAAGAAGAATCTGACAGAACTGGTTTTCATCCTGGACCGCAGCGGCTCCATGGCCGGGCTGGAAGGGGACACCATCGGGGGCTTTAACGCCATGATGGAAAAGCAGAAGCGGGAGCCCGGTGAGACCCTGGTCTCCACGGTGCTCTTTGACCAGGATACCCAGGTCATCCACGACCGGGTGCCCCTGGAGGAGCTGGGGCCTCTGACGGAAGAGGAATACTATGTCCGGGGCAGCACGGCCCTTCTGGACGCGGTGGGCGGCGCCATCCGGCACATCGGAAACGTCCACAAATACGCCCGGGAAGAGGATGTGCCTGAAAAGACCCTCTTCGTCATCACCACCGACGGCATGGAAAACGCCAGCCGCCGCTATGACTACGACCGGGTCAAGGCCATGATCCGCCGCCAGCAGGAACGGTACGGCTGGGAATTCCTGTTCCTGGGGGCCAACATCGACGCCGCCTGTGAGGCCGGCCGCTTCGGCATCCGCCCCGAATGCGCCGCCGACTACCACGCCGACAGCCGGGGCACCCAAGTGATCTACGAATCCCTCGCCGAAGCCGTCTGCCAGGTCCGCACCTGCGCCGCCCCGCTGCGGGCAGACTGGAAGAAGGAGATCGACCGGGATTTTAAGGGGAGGAAATGATGGAATCGCTGACTGTGGCAGAGTGCGCCGTCAAAGACCGCATTTGGGGCATCGGATTATCCATGACAGACCCGGAACGGTTGGACCGGAGCAAGTGGAACGGACAAAACCTGCTGGGCTACGCCCTGATGATGGTGCGGCAGCGGCTGTGACCAATGCAAACAGGCCCCCTTTGGCAGGGGGCCTGGGCGGTGATTCATTGTGTAACGGTCCGTGCCGTGCTTTTGCCGTCTTTGTTTTTGGTAACGACGACCTGGCGGCCGATCCTTTCTTTTAGTTTGGCGGTGTGGCAGATGATGCCGACAGTCACGGATACCGTGGGCCGGATCGCCGGGAAGCTTCAAAACCAGGATAGAACTCTGTGGGAGAAAATCAAGGACTTCTTCACAGGGCTTGTGGAAAAGCTGCGCAATGCCTACCAGGATGCGGCGCCGGACAGCGAGATCGCCAAGATTCTGAAGCGGGCAATCCAGGACAACGAGGCCTTGGCGGAAGCCTGGGCCAGTGCGGTGGTGGATGCCGGAGAGAATTACCAACTGCAGGACGGGCAAAAAAAGAACGCCCGGGAGGGCGAGCGGTATTCTTTGAGAGGGTATACTGAGCAGCAGAAGAAAAACTGGGAAAGCAGCAAGCGGATTGTAATATACGACAATCAAGAGCAACTTTCACAGTTTATATCTGATTCCATTGCAAATAAAACAATGGACAAGAAAATGTACTTTGGTGCAATTCCTACTGACCTTGCCACAAGAATAAAGACTGATACTGGTATCGATGTGGAAAACTTTAATTTGTCACTCGGCTCTTATGAAATCAGAAAGATACTGAAAGACCATGGTAATACAGCAAAAGAAGCAGCAAGGGGACAGCGGGCGATTGTTGCGGATGATTTTGGATATATTACAGATATTGTCTTAAATCCGACAGAAATTAAGCTTTCCAATCAAGATTATATGGGAAAACCCGCTATCATTTTCAGCGGTGACCACAATGGTCGAATGAATGTCGTTGCTGTTGTATCTGATAAGAGGCTTGATTTGTTTGTACAAACGGTATACACCAACGTAAAAAAAAGGAAACCTTGCTACGCCGACAGGTGAACAAGCCCCTATCAATACGCCCGAAGCGAACAGTAGTACGGTTTCCAATAACAGTATACGCAAAAGCAGCAGAAATGTCAATAGCCTTTCTGACCAGACGGAAACAGAGAATTTCAAGAAATGGTTCGGTGACTGGCAGAATGACCCGACCAGGGCGAGCAAGGTTGTGAACGAGGACGGGACACCGAAAGTGTTGTATCACCAGACGGCGGAAGACTTTACGATTTTTGAGCCGAGACACCAGGGGGCTGGCACAAGAGATTCTGACACGCCCTTTGGAATTTTTATGAAGTCCAGCGACAAGAACATTGGGCTGAACGGCGAAAAGCAAATGGCACTGTATGCAAAAATCGTGAATCCTTTGACAGTTGTTGACAGAGCAGACCTGATATACCAGCTCAAAATGATCTCCCCGGAGTATGTAAAGGCCGCTGACGAGCTGCATGAGCTGAATGATGCGTATCAAAAGAAATATGACGATGCTACGAAAGCTTTCCGTGACTACATTGTAGAATGGAGAAAGGCACATCCGGATGCCTCCAGAACGGCTCTCTATGATGATGCGGGTTTTACCGATGTTTATAATGCGGAAGACAACATTCTGGACGAATGGGAAGCCGAGGCGAGAAAGGTAGAGCTGCGATCTAAAGAGGCAATTACACGGGACTTGGAGAGCCACGGCTATGACGGCGTGATTATTCAGTTTGATAAAGGCAGCTGGGGCAGGAGTACAGATGCCTACATTGCACTTCATCCAGAGCAGGTAAAGTCCGCTACAGACAACATCGGCACTTTTGACAAGACAAATCCGGACATCCGCTTCTCCCAGCGTGTGCGGGAGGGGGACCAGGTGGAGCGGTTGGCGAAGCAGAATGAGGTGCTGGAAAAGGAAGTGGAGTACCTGAAAGAGCTGGTGAAAATCCAGAAGCGGGGAAACAGGAATAATATTTTGGTTTCAATTTACGCCCCTGCGAGAGGGGAGACACCATCTTGGGGTAGAAAGTGGCGTTGGCGTAGGTATTTCAATTCCCGCCCCTGCGTGAGGGGCGACTACCCGGATAGAGGGCGCAATCCCGGCCATCATTATTTCAATTCACGCCCCTGCGTGAGGGGCGACCGCCGCCGGGATGATGTACGCCACGCCGCCCAGAATTTCAATTCACGCCCCTGCGTGAGGGGCGACGGAAGCCCATCTGGGCAGAGGTAAAATGCACCCAATTTCAATTCACGCCCCTGCGTGAGGGGCGACCTGCCCTGAAAACAGGGTGAATAATATCACGGTATTTCAATTCTCGCCCCTGCGAGAGGGGCGACGGAGGACGACTACGATAAATGGATGTTCCGGAAGATTTCAATTCTCGCCCCTGCGAGAGGGGCGACCTCCTCGGCGGGGGTGGAATCAAAAGCTTCCATATTTCAATTCTCGCCCCTGCGAGAGGGGCGACTTTACAACTGCGGCTCGATACCCGGCGCAGGCCAATTTCAATTCTCGCCCCTGCGAGAGGGGCGACGAAGCTGCGGCGGGAGAGTGAGAAGGACCGGGAGATTTCAATTCTCGCCCCTGCGTGAGGGGCGACATGGCGTTCTTTAAAAAATCGTGGTTTAGGGCTTATTTCAATTCTCGCCCCTGCGTGAGGGGCGACAGGGCCGAAACGGGAATAAATACCGAGGAGGAAACATTTCAATTCTCGCCCCTGCGTGAGGGGCGACCCGTCCGGGAAGTTCCGAACCAAAGATCTACCGATCATTTCAATTCTCGCCCCTGCGTGAGGGGCGACCCTCCTTTTTGAAAATTGCAAAGTTAAGCAAGGCATTTCAATTCTCGCCCCTGCGTGAGGGGCGACGGTACAAAATCAAGGGCGACAAGGGCGACAAAGGCATTTCAATTCTCGCCCCTGCGTGAGGGGCGACTGACACACCGGCTGACACACTCCTTGCACAGTATTTCAATTCTCGCCCCTGCGTGAGGGGCGACTGCCAGCCTGCTCCTTGTTGGCCTCGGCCTTCTTATTTCAATTCTCGCCCCTGCGTGAGGGGCGACGCCCGCCCCAAAGTGGAATCAGTCCAGCAGCATATTTCAATTCTCGCCCCTGCGTGAGGGGCGACAGTAGAGGCAACATTGACCGTTGTGTATGCCCATTTCAATTCTCGCCCCTGCGTGAGGGGCGACGTGGATTCTCCATTGCGGGAATTCTAAACGAGAAATTTCAATTCTCGCCCCTGCGTGAGGGGCGACGTTCACCATGACGGCAGACTATGGCGGGGTCTATATTTCAATTCTCGCCCCTGCGTGAGGGGCGACCAAACGTCGCAGGATGTAATGCACTACTACGATATTTCAATTCTCGCCCCTGCGTGAGGGGCGACAATCAGGCGGTAACGGACCAGAAGATCGAGGAGTTATTTCAATTCTCGCCCCTGCGTGAGGGGCGACCGCTGTGATCGACTGTGGCCTTTTGTTAGATATATTTCAATTCTCGCCCCTGCGTGAGGGGCGACAGCAATATATGACAAAAATCCAACATAGAATTTGTCTGATTTGCTGTGTTCTATATCACATATGAAAAAAAGAACCTGTAGATCGTCCAATTTTCACACATGAATCGCTAATATAGCGGAAATAGGTGCGCCGATCCTCCTGGAAAATCTGTACGGGAACGGTCGGCGCACAGTCCGCTAAAGCAAAAGAGGTTCGCCTGTTTCAATGGGGTTGGTGCGGCCAATGACCTCTATCCGAGGCTTGTAGTTGCTGCCCAAACGATAGATGCGGATGGAGTCTGTATCCGTACAGATGATTTTTTCCAGGCCCGCTTTTAGGGCTACCAACTGTGCGGGATCGACCAAGACTTCAAATACGGAGTTTTGTACCCTGCAACCGTATTTCTCACAAAGCTGGGCGACTTTTCGCAAGCGCTTGGCACCGGCTTTATCGGTCGTATCCACGTCATATGCGACAACCAACATCATGACCGATCACCTCCAGACGAAAGGTGGGTAGGCATCCAGATCCCCTCGCAGAACCCTTGCGAAGAGCATGGACTGTACATAGGGAAGCATTCCGATTTGAACCTTTTCTCCAAGAAAAGGATGGATGACCTCTTCCTGCTTCCTTTTTTGCCAGCTGGAAAGGAGGGTTCTTCGCCCATGTTCATTTAAGAAAACGGCCTCCTCATCCTTTTCAAAATCAGAGGCAGACAGCTGCCCTTTTTTGAAAAGAGATACGACAAAGCGGTCACACAGCGGTGCGCGCAGCTCCTCCATCAAATCCAATGCAAAGGAGGCGCGGCCCGGACGGAGCGTGTGAAGGTATCCCGCGGCTGGGTCGAGTCCAACGGTTTCCATGGCCGACTGAACCAGGCTGGTCAGGAGCATATAGGTGAAGGACAGTGCCGCATTGACCTCGTTGCGAGGTGGACGACGGCTGCGGGACTCAAATCGGAAGCCCCCCGGATTGCCTGAAAGCATATGGTCAAACCGGGAGAAATAGACTGTGGCCGCGGCCCCTTCAATGCCGCGCATGGAATCCACATCCTTGCACTGTAACAGGCGCTCGACCGCTTGACTGAGTTGAGCGACACCTTCTGATAAATCCGACTGTGCAGCCTCGGTTTTAGCGGTACGGGCGGCACGCATCAGTACCAGCTTGCTGTTTCGAAACTTTGCAAGGAGAATCGTCTGGACGATTTGTTGGCAAAAGGCCGCATCCTGCATAGATTCGTATTGCCGTTTCCGGAGAAGGACATTTCCGCTGACAGGACCGTAAAACCGGCCCATGAACCGTCCGGTCTCACTTACGAAAGTCACACTGATCCCGTGTTCGCCGCAGTATTGGAGAAGAGGGGTGGACACCGTCATTTTTCCGAAGCACACAATGGAATCAATCGCCAGTGCCGGAACGCATAGCTTTTCACTATCTCCAATTCGGATGCAGATGTTTTCATTGCGGCAAAAGAGATAGCTTTCGGGGGTTAGAACATACAGGGTATTAAGCAGCTTTTTCATCTGCTGTCCTCCTTGATCATTCCAAGCGCTTCTGTTTTTAGTTGAGGCAGATAATTTTGCGCAGACGTTTTTACACGCGGCATGCACAATTCCCGAAGAGAGCAGCGCCGGCATTTTGCGGAATACTGCGCTGTCGGAACTGTTAGACTGTGACGGATTTCCCAAAGAGCGGCGGCCAATTCTTTGGTACGTGTTCGAAGCGACTCGTCCAGTACAATTGGGACTCTGCGGTGAGAAGAGATGAAGAACAATGCGCCTTCCGGTATCTTGGTGCCAAACATCTCTTCCAAGCAAAGCGCTTGTGCGCAGAGCTGAATTTTGTATTCTTCTTCGTCACGAACGGTGCCGTGCTTATATTCAACCGGATAAAGACGCACGAGAAACTCTGCCGATGGAATACGGCATCCACCGTCATCACGGGTTGCCTCAATGCAGTCACATTTTCCTAAAAGAGCCAAGCGGTCGGAAAAAACCGTGAACTCATATAGCTTCAAAAAGTCGCCGCGTTTTTCTACCCGCTGCGTGTGAACCCGCTGATGCTCCGAGCGGCCCTTGGCGGTGTCGCTGCTCTCCTCCCAGAGCCGCTCATTCAGCAGAAGAGCGGCCCGGCGAGGACAGTAACAGACCTGAGACAGCCAAGACAGGGGAAGATACTCCTGCTCATCCATTGGCGGCCTCAAACCAATCTTCTGTTTCGGGCAGGGTACCCCAGACAATGGGGCTGAACGCATCGGACTTGAAACCGATTTCCACACCGGCGGGGACTTTTTGGAGGGCTACAGTGGCCTTATAGTCCCGGTAATGTCTGGGAATACGTACTTCTTCTTTCTTCTGAACCTTTACAAGGTCAAACAGTTTGTGGGCAGGGGCGCAGCCCAGCTTGGCCTGTTTTGCCCGCTGTGCGGCGTTGGTATCGGTACCGACATGCTTAAAGAGGATCAGAGGGGAGACAACGGCCATTTCACCCTTGCTGGCACTGTGGTCGTGTTCGTACATATTGAGAATGGATTCAAAGAGAATTTCCAGGTCCTGATCGTCAAAACCGGTTTCTGCTGCCAGATTGGCACTGATGAATCCCCGAACCTCATATAGCCCAAAGGGGATCATCTGCTTGCGGCCCATGGTGCGCAGCTTGTCCTCCGGTGTTTCCTGCTCCAGTTTCTCATAATCTTCCAGCGTGCCTTTATCAATGTTGTCTGCTGTAGCCATGCGGGTAATGGAAATATCCAAGGGAAGCACGGGGTCCAGACTCTTGCCGAAGGCAACTTGTACAGGACCGCGGACCTGTCCGGCGTTGGGGCCGGTGGACATAACGGCACCGAAGGTGCGCACATCATAGAACAGTTCGCAGGCTTTTTTTCGCCCTGCATAGACAGCGTTTTTGTTCTTGGCGCATTCTTCCACACCAGCGGCTCTTTTGGCGGCGGCAATGTGGCGATTGATGTTGGTGCTCTGCTGGATGATGATGTTCATACCCGGCTCATCACCGTAGGCGGTCTGAACATAATTGCGGATACGGCGTTTGGTGGCCACATCTGTGATATAGCCCTGCATGGTCTCCGGGTCCAGACGGGGGGTGTTGCCCATGTCCGGGTCGCCGTTGGGGTTTGCGTTGGTGCAGGAAACATAGTAAAGAAATTCGTATCGATTCTGAATGACAGCCATTTAAAGTTCCTCCTTTTTTGCGGCCCGGGCGGCATTTTTTTCAGCAATTATTTTGGTACACATCTGGCGATAGCCCAGGGCAAAGTAACTTTGTTCTTCCAGATTCAAGGCGGCGGGCAGCTGCCGGGGGCCATTGCATTCAAAGAACGAATAGACTTCGTTGAGACGCTGCTCATAAATCGCTGCCAAGCCATATTTTCCGTCCTTTTGCAGTTGGGAGAGGTATACTTCCCCCATCCGTTCCAAGGTTCCCAGTACCAGTGTGGGCGTGCGGCTGGCAGAGGCATAAAACCGCTGGACAAGGGGCGCATTGAGGTCGCCCATGGCCACACGCTGCAAATCGGCATACACGGCCATCAGCGCACCGCAATGGTAGGCAGCATTGGGAAATGCACAGTCATAATTCATGGATAAAACAGCCTCCTTTTTCATTCTGCTTTTCCGAACCAGCCAGGCTTTGAGCCACTGGCAGGCCACGTCATCTGGAAGATAGGGGAATTTTGCGTTTTCATCGGGCTTCAGCAGCCGGGAGCGAATATAGGCCAGGGAACGGAGCGCAACGGTGTCCGGGAGGGGAGTCCCGTTCAGAATCGCCGTGACGATGGAAGGCGTAATACCCGCCAGTTCCTTTTTCATCTGCTCAAAGAGCTTGTTTCCGGTGTTTTTCTGATCTTTTACCAGACGTTGAAGCCGGTATGCAAGCTTGTGGCTGCGAACCGTTCCGGTTCCAAGGCGGTCACTCAGGGCAATGTCATTGTTCCACTGGTCCAGGTTTGCGCGCAGTGTCTCGTAGCTTCCGTGTTCATAGCGACGGACCATAGCGCGGCCGGTGTTGCCGGAAATCAGTAAAATGTAGTAGTTGCTCTTGAGAATCGGGGCCTGGGCACCGGAGCCGATTTCTTCAAAGAGCCGGTCAGCCTTGCGCCGTTCCTGCTGCTCTTTTTGCTGGTTTTGTGCCGGGTTTTCCAGAGAGGAGTGGGAAGCTTCCTCCTCCTCGTCTTCCTCGTCCTCATCAAAACCGCTGAAAGCACAGTGAATCAGGTCCTCCTCGGGCTCCAACTGGCAGTCGTACCAGTGCAGGAACTTCATACCGGCAAAGATGGGCGCGGTGGGGTTAAAATCTCTGTTTTTCTCCCTGCGGTACATGGCGGGAGACCCGGCAATCAGATCATTCAGCGCATCCTTCACCACGGAGAAAGCTTCCTCGGAAACCGGAGCGTTGGCAGACTTTTTAAGGCCGTAGGACTGGAAGGCGGGTTTGTCGAAGCAGAATAGAGGCGTATCTCCTTGCCCACCGACAGCACTCAGCCCTTTTAAAGCGGGGAGCGTTGAAAGAGGTGCGGTCTGTTCACCGGAAATCAGGCAATAGGTTCCCTGGGAAGTTGGCTGCTTGAATTGTTTGCGGTATTCCGTCCACCAGGGAATGACGGCCTTGTTGGATACAACGGGGATACTGTCCACCTTAAAAGAAATCAGCTGTTCCTTTTTCAGCTTGCGTGAATTGGCAGCATCACAAATTGCGCGGAAGGTAGATTCCGTTTGCAGAGCGGATAAACACAGGCCCAGCTCCGGAACAGTCTTGGCACAGTCCTCCAACAAAGTGCGGAAGGATTCGGCCTTTTTTCCATCTGGTGACAGAACATTGGATACCTTGTCTACAATTGGCTGCCCCATGGTGCGGTTTAGTGAGCCAACATCGGGGCAAAGCTGTATTTCATCGTCATATTGTTCGATGCCCAGAAAATCACCGGTGGAAGACAGGGAAATATATGCTGCAATTCTTTTACGAACAAAGCCGGGAGGAATCGCAACTTCGTTGCGGACACCGTAGTCATACAGTGCTTTCAGCATTGGAATCCCCCTTTCAGAACTTCTTCGCTGTCATAATCCGGTACGTGAATGACCCCGTGTTCCATTACCGCATGATACAGGGAAAGACTGGGCTTCGTTTTGGCCCGCACGGAATAATCGTGCAGGTCAAAGACATCGTAGACCATCAGTCCCAGGTCCATGCTGACATCGATCGGCGGGCGGCTGCCATCGCTTTCCTCAAAGTAGCATACAAATTCCCGCATACCAAGGCTTGGTTGCATAAATGTTTTGCCGCCCCGGATACGCCGGAGGGCCTGGCAGTGAAGCTGCTCCAGAGTGCCGGTAAATTCTTTCCGGGGACAGATCCGGGCCGTGATCCGGTAGCGCACATCTTTCAACACCTGGGTTTGCCGCTGGGTGCGGTCTTCATCCGTATAGAGGAACGAATTTTCCACATCTGACTTGATGCTGACAGTGGACTTGACCTCGTTGCGCATGAAGTTCATGTAACGAATTGGGTTCAGTACCTCGATTTTTGTGACCAACCACACAAACTCCGCCGGTTTCGCATAAATTGAGGACAAAAGTCCTCGCATCGCGGACGGCGTGGGGACGGGATAGGTCAGGCGTTCCACTTTTGCGTAGGGGGGAGCGAAGCAGGCAAAGTCGCCCCAGACCTCTATACAAATTTTGCCGTTCATTTTGTGTTCACCTCCATTTTCGTGTATGCCCCATTTCTGGGGAACCACACAATAATAAACTTTTTTCAATTCTCACCAAAAACTTGGTGTCAAGTTAATTATAAAGAAAAGAGCGACTTCTGTCAATGAATGTGTTGTGTATTTTGAAAAGTTCAGCGGTATTAACAATCAGGGCATGAGGTTTTCGTGCATACTGTCATTGGGGAGGAACCCCCTCACCGGGTCATAGCGGGATTCAAAGCCGGTATTCAGGATAAAATATCCTGTTTCAGTGACTTTCCGACCTTTTCGTATGGTGAGCGGTGTGGCGCATGCTCGGACATCCTCTTCGTCAAAGCAGGAGACGGTGATCGGGGCGGCTTCATGGAGATGGACAGCCTGGATGGTCCCATCCTCGACGGCTGTTTGGATTTGATCGAAGAGCTTCCGCGCCCCCTTCCAGGGGACGATCAGCCGAACGCCATTCTCTTTGATCAGGCGGTATTCTTTTGCGGTCTGGGGATAGTCTTTCTGTTGTAGCGCCGTTTCCAATTTTGGATTCTGCTTGCTCTGTGTAAAGAAACGATGGTAGTAATCTGAAACGACCTGCAAGTCACTCAAATCCGGCTGACTGCACGCCGCCCACAGGTTTTTAACGATTCCGGCGGCCCGGCTGTAGCTATCACCGGGATAGAGCCTGCCCTCTTCCCGGGGCTCAAAAATCAGGACGCGGCCACCCTTTGGCAGCCTGCCGTTTCGATTGCACCGCCCCGCAGCCTGAATGATGGATTCCATAGGCGCAAGTGCCCGATACATGACATCGAAATCCAGGTCTACACCGGCTTCAATGCACTGGGTGGCGACCACAAGGCAGGGAAGTCCTTGCTTTTGGCGGCGTTTGATTTCTTCAACCACCGCCAGACGGTGGGCCGGGCACAAGTCCGTAGTCAGCAGAAACAGCCCGTCCGCTGCTGCCCCTTCCTCTTTCAGCAACGCAAACAGATTTCTGGCGTGACGGCGCAGATTGACGATGCAGCAGCCGTTCATCTCCGCAGACAGTTCCTCGGCAACGACGGAAAGCGGCAGGTCCTTACGCCAAAGGGTAAGGACTCTGCGCATTTTTTGAAACAATGCGCCGTTCTGAGGAAGAATCTCGGTTGGCTTCCAGGTGATGCCGTTTACGGAACCGAAATCCGGCTGGGTTGCGGTAGAAAAGACCATGGAGCAGTGATATTTTTTGCACAGGGCCTGAACGGCCTGTACCGTTGCGCCAGCCAACTCCGACGGAAGGCTTTGGGCTTCATCAAATAAAATCACACTCCCGGCCAAATTGTGCAGTTTCCGGCAATCTCTGGGGTTGTCGGAAAACAGGCTCTCAAAAAGGCGCACGGAGGTCGTTATGATGACGGGGGCATCCCAGCGGGCCGCAAGCTCACGAAGGTCCTCCGGCAAATTGCTTTGACTGTGGTCAACAACCACTTCCGGGAAAATCTTACGATACTCCTTTTCTGTTTGTTCTGCCAGTGTCAGGAAGGGAAGTGCAATGATGATTCGATTCAGATCATGGGTTTTACAGTGCTGCAGCGCAAAATGCAGCATGGATAGGGTCTTGCCCACACCGGTGGGGGCGGTCAGTGTGAATAATCCCATAGGCAGACGTCCTGCGTTGCCGCATTCCTCGTAAACCTGATTCCGAATCCGGTTCAGCGCGGCATCCGCTGTAGAATTTTTCCGCAATTCCTGGCAATGTCTTTCCAGGTTTTGAAGCATATGTTCCGCATCCAGTGGCGGCCGACTGTTCTTTTGCAGATAGGAAGGATCATCGTCTGAAGCGGAAATGCTGTAATCTGCGTCTACCAGACAGGAAAACAGCATCCGGGTATCCAGCATATCGGCAATGGGAGCCAAAGGGGAGCCTTCTCGGTTTTCGGCTTTCGGAAAAGAAAAATCCGGGAAATCCTTTTTGAAGGCATCCCAGGCACAAAGGAAAGCCCTTTCTCCACACAAGGAAGGAGTCTTGCCGCTGGGACACCGATCAAATTGCGCATCCGGATAGGCCGCTTTCAACGCCTCTTCCATCCCCTCCACGGATACCAACCCATCGTGATGTCCCTGAATTGCCTCTATAATGGGGGTGTATTTTTTGAGCAAGGCCCTGCTTTTTTGGGCCTTGAGAAGGTATACCATCACGGCACCGGCAAAGGCGTGATCCACATGCTGCACGGTACCATCCAGAACCCCCTGAAAGACCGGGCTGTATTTTCCAAAATCGTGGAACAGCCCCGCAATTCTGGCACTGTTCGGCATGCCAATCTCAGCACCAAAGACGGACGAAAGAGCACTTACTTCCTTTAGATGCTTCATGGCTGTAATTCGCTCGTGATGGAGATTTGCGGACTTTGAATAGTAAATATGCGATTGAACAGACGCTTCGCGATCCATTGGGAAGCCTCCTTTATCTGTGAAATCAATATTCAACAACAAACCGTTGGCGAAATGTACAATGTTTTGCAACGACTCTATTTGATCATACCATATGTGATGATGCTTTGCAATTGGGCCCTGGCTGCCGTGGAGCGTTTCGCCGTGGAAAGAGCATGTGCATCGATGTATATCTCTGTTTAGCTGACTTCATTATATTACACTATTTGTCCAATAAAACGGACGTTTTATTGAGATAAGGGCTCGTGACATGCGTTTATAAACATTCCGCTTAGAGACCCCTGCCCCAGGTCCCATGATCTCGGGCAGGATCGTTCTTGCAATCCCTGCAAAATCGTGGTATGATGAAATCGAGGAAATAAAGGGCTTTGGCCGGTTTTCAGATTCGGATCAAGGAGAAAACAGAATGTTGGAAGATCAGGATGCGGAGCTTTTTTATCAGTTGTTTTTCCCGCTTTTGGATTTCGTGAATAAAGAATACCGAATATGCCCTGAATTTGAAACGATCGACGAAGATGTTGACCAATCGGCCCAAAAAGTGGTCGCGGACTACTTATGGGCACACACCAGGATCATAGACATATACCTGTCTGAAACGGAACTGCCGGATGAATACGCGCAGATCATTGCGGGCTGGAAACAGCGCAAAATCGGCACTTTCCTTCTGGAACGGCGCCGGATCAGTATCCGCCCTGGGATGACGGGGACGAGGCGTAGCGGAGGCTTGCCCTTAAAACCCCGTCCTGACGCGGTACATATTCGCAAAAAACAGCCCCGGCAAGGAAAACTTGCCGGGGCTGTTGCCTTTGTGGTGTGATTTACTTCAGATTCTTCTTGGCGTTGCGGATGGCCAGGATGCGATTCATTTCGTTGTAGACGATCATGTAGCCCTCGTCCACGCCCATGCCGGGCTTGGCCAGGATCTGGACGGGCTGGGTGGCCATGGCGCAGTGGACGCAGACCTGGGCGCTGCGGTCGGTTTCGTTGCAGGTGCCGCCCTGGTAGGCGCCGACGCCCCGCTCCTTGCAGTAGAGGACGGCCTCGATGGTGTTGTTGATGCCGCCCAGGTCCGGGGTCTTGATCTGGACCATGTGGCCGGCCTTGTGGTCGGCAAAGAGCTTGATGTCCTCCAGGGTGTTGCACCACTCGTCGGCAACCAGCTCCACGTCGCAGCCCCGCTTGTCCAGCTCGGCGGTGAGGCCGGCCAGAGCGGTCATCTGGGTCTCCCGGTCGCAGTCGCAGTCCATGGGGCCTTCAATGCGCAGGTGGAAGGGCTTGGCGATCTTGCCCAGCTCCTCAATGTAATCGGCCATGGCCTGGTAGTTGTTGTTGCCGAAGGCGGCGCCGATGGTGCCGTAGACATCGATGTGGAACACGGGCAGGTAGCTCTCGTCATGGCGCATGGCAAGGATGCGGTCCCGCAGCCATGCCACATACTCGGCCAGCTTCTCGCCCTTGCGGCCCAGCTTCTCGTCAATGTTGTTGATCAGGGCGTGGGGCAGGACCTGGGCACCCTTGATGATCATCTTGTCGGCGTTCATGTAGCGGTCGTCGCCGGACTGGGTGAAGATGTCAATGGCCTTGTCGGAGACGGTGCAGCCGTACTCGTCGGCAACCACCTCGCACATCATGCGGCCGGTGGCCTTGGCCACGGCATCCAGCAGGGCCTGGGAAACGCCGTAACGGATGGCGGTGTGCAGGCGCTTGCCCTCGACGGTGATGGCTTCCATCATGGCGCACAGGCCCCGGAAGTCATTGGCTTCCTTGCCCACCAGCTGGGGCTTGATGTACTGCTCAATCACGGGAATGAAGTCCTCAGCCAGGAACAGGGGGTCCCGTCCGCCGGCGCCGGAATACTGAACGGCTGCGCAGTCGCCCCAGGCGATCTGGCCGTCTTCCAGAATCAGCATGACGGAGATGGATTCACCGGCCTGACGGACGGAACGGAAGCCGTCGGTGACAGGTGCGCCGGTGTAGAACATGCCGTCGTGACCGGCACCCTGCTTGATGGCACGCTGATCGTCAAAGTAGAAGCCGGTACGGCCTGCGGAGCAAACAACATCAATGATTTTCATGAGTGATTATCCCTTTCTTGTGTTTCCCTGTTTTTATATTGATTTTTGGATTTTTTATCGGGGACGGCCCACCAGGCGGCCCTTGCCGATGGAGTAAACGTCGTCAATGACCATCTGGAAGGAGGCCTTCCGCTTCTCATACCGGGCGCGCTCTTCGATCTTGGCGGCGTGGAAGTCCAGAATGTCCTTGGTGAAGGGCAGGTTGCCGGGGTTCAGGATGCGGATGGCGCCGTTGTTGTCACGGCAGGGCAGCATGAGACCGGCATTGGCACGGCAGGGAGCGAAGGGAACGTCCAGAACGCCGCTTTCCACGGCGCGGCAAACGCCCAGGGCAATGTCGCCGTTGCCCAGCTCGAAGCACTTGTCCACGATGCAACGGGTCTCCTGACGGATGATCTCCTTTTCTTCCTCCACCTTGTCGGAGGCCAGGGTCTGCTCATAGAACATGTTGACCACCTGCTTGGTGCAGCGCAGGCCCTCGGCGTTGGCTTCCATGGTGGGGATGCCCACGGCCTCGTGGGGGGTCTTGACGATGACCTTGGTGGCCTTGGACAGGGCTGCGATCAGGCTGCCGGTGGAGATGACACCGAAGGCCTTGGCCTCGTCCGCGGGGAAGCCGCCCATCCACTGGTGCAGCACCGTGGTGACCACCACGTCGTCATAGCCGTACTTGTGCAGGTACTCTTCCGTCAGCTCTTCCAGAGTCTGGATGGCGGCCACGTCCTGGCACAGGTTGCCGCACTGGCCATAGCCAACGCTAATGTTTTTGACACCCTGCTCCGCGGCCAGCAGCGCCTCGATGATGGCGACGGCGTGGGAGATGCAGGGGGGCACCAGGGTGCCGGTCAGGGGGCCGTAGGGCTCCCGGTTGATGGAAACGCCCATTTCCTCATAAAGACCGGTGAGGCGGTCCACATACTGCCAGTCCCGGATGGTGCGCTCCATGGGGATGTTCTTGCAGTAGGGCAGGTTGTAGGAAATACCGCCGCCTTCGTAGCTGGTGAAGCCGCCGGCGTAGGCGATTTCGGTCAGCAGCCGGGCATCGGGGGTTCCGTGGCGGACCTGGACGGGAATATTGACGCTCTCAATGACCTTCCGGCAGTTGAAGACACCGTGGTTGACGGCAGGGAAGCCGTTGAGCATGGCCCGGCCCAGACGGATGGACTCGGAGATGCCGTTTTCGGCCTCCTGGTGCCGGTTCTGGCGGGTGTAGGAGTCAATGGTGGAGGGCAGCAGGTCGGCCTCGCCTTCCTTTTCCAGGTACTGCAGCAGCTTGATGTGCTCTTCCAGCACGGGAACACCGGCACGGGGCTGCACCAGGGTGCGGTGGTCCCGCTTGGCGTTGATCAGCTTCTGGGAGAAGTTGCGGCTGGCGGGCATATTCTTGTGATAGGCAACGGATTCTTCCAGGTCCACGTCCTTGCCGGTGGGCCACTGGGTCAGAACCTCCTGACGCTGGGCCAGAAATTCGCCTTCGGGAATCTTTTTATTTTCCAGTTTCATATACTTTGAGCTCCTTTTTCATGATACGAAGTGCAGCTTGAGGATAGTAAGAAGACAGCAGACCCATGGCAGCCAGAATATAGGTTTTGTCCACCAGGACATCCGCCTTGACCGGACGGAGGGATTCGGGCTGGCTGGGGTCGTAAAGGGCGTAGGTGGCGATTTTTTCCGGGGCCTCCGCATGGATCAGGCTGCCGCCGGTGACCACGATGCTCTTGACTCTGGTCAGATTCTTGCCGCTCTGGACGTAGGTCTTGCCCATCATGGTGTAGGTCTCCTCCATGGTACCGGCATGGCGGCGGACCGCCTCCCGGACGGCCATACAGGCCACGCCGTAGTCCAGGGCTTGCAGCTCCGGGTCATCCCCGGGCACGGTGTCGGTGTGCTGGCTGAGGTAGGTAATCAGCTCCTGGGCCCGGTCCTCGGGCAGTTCCGCGGTCTGGGCCAGGGCGGTCAGCCCGGCGGCCTCGGCCACCCCGGTGATGCTGTAGCGCATGCCGATGTCGCCCTCTACGGTACGCTTGGAGTAGGGCTCCGGCAGCCCCTTGTAAACGGTGTTCATGCCCTCGGGCATGCCGTCGGTAATGGAGTAAACGTCGGAGGTGGCACCGCCTACGTCTACGGCGATGAGCTCCCCGATGCCCTCTTCGCCGTCGCAGCCCTGGGCCAGCAGATCCATGGCCTGGAGCACCGCCGCGGGGGTGGGCATCATGATGTCCGACAGCAGCTCCGAAGCCTTAGACAGGCCCTTGGCGTGGATGATCCGATTCAGGAAGATCTCCCGGATCACCTTCTGGGTGGGCTCCACCTGGAGCTGACCGAACTTGGGCATGACGTTGGGGCAGATGTAGGTTTCAAAACCCTGATCCTTTAAAATCCGCTCACATTCCCGGGCCGCCGTGCGGTTTCCGGCGATGACCACCGGGAATTCCGGCTTCATGGCGGCCAGCATCCGGGCGTTGTGCAGGATGTTGGCGGTGTTGCCGCCGTCGGTGCCGCCGACCAGAAGAAAGATGTCCGGCTTTTCCCGGGCGATGTCGTCAATGTCGTCCTCTGTCAGCTGGAAGGCGTAGACCCGGACCACTTTGGCTCCGGCACCGAGACTTGCCAGCTTGGCCGCCTCGCCGGTGAGCTCCGGTACCAGTCCGCTGGTGATCATCCTGAGACCACCGGCGGCGGAGGAGCAGGCGTAGCAGTCGGCATATTGCAGCTTCCCGGTTTTCTCTTCCAGCTTTGCCAGGGCATTGCCCAGGCCTTCGTTGATATCCGTGCTGACGGTGGTGTAAGATGCCGCGGTACCCAGCAGGGCCTCATGCTCCACATCCACAGCCGTGAGCTTGGTATAGGTGCTGCCGAAGTCGATCAGCAGGACTGGTTTCATGCGTTCTCACCGTCCATGTGCAAAAGCTCCCGCAGGGCCGCAATGGTGGTCTCCGGAGGAGTACCGGGGCCGAAGGCACGGTCGAAGCCCATTTCCTTGAAGCGGACCTCTACGTCCTCAAACTTCTGCTTGCCGATGACGATGTTGCCGCCAACCAGCAGGGGAATGCCTGTGAGGCCTGCCTCGTCGCACTTTTCACGCATGCCCCGGCAGTCCAGCTCGCCCTGGCCGTACAGGGAGGAGATCACGATCGCGTCCGCGTCAGACTCGATGGCGGCGGCGATGTACTCTTCCTGGGAGACCATTACGCCCAGGTTGACCACTTCAAAACCGGCCTCCGTAAACGCGTGATACAGGATCTTGTTGCCAACAGCGTGGACATCCGCGCCGATCACGCCGATGACCAGTACTTTCTTCTCATGATTTGCCATGTTCGCACCTCTAAATATGTATTGAATCAGGTTTTCGTTTTTGTATTGTCGTCTGACAATGTGCTATACCAATATGCTATAATGTTATAGCTGTTTTGTCAAGAGGGAAAATAAAAAATTTGTATTTTTTGTGAATGGATCAGTCGTACCAGGCCTCTGCCAAAAGGATGCGGCCACAGCCGGACAGGGAGAGGGCCACGGCCTCGGCGCTCTCGACCTTCAGGGACTGGCCCTGGGACAGCGTGACGGTGTCGGCCCCTGCACACACCGTGACCTGTCCCTGGCCGCAGTAGAGGATGGCCGTGTCGTTGGGTTTGCCGCCCACAGGAAGCTGCCCCGGCACCGGAACGGCCTCCATGCGGCCGTCACAGGCACCCTTGCGCATCATCAGGTTAAAGTCCCGGCACCGGCCCACGGACCGGGTCTGCCAGCCGCCGTCAAAGCGGTGGATGCCGTAGGGGGCCAGATGAAGGGCCTTGCCGCCGTTGTGGGTCAGGTCGATTTCCCCTTCCAGGGTGGAGATCAGCCGGTCGTAGTCCGGCAGGGCGGTAAAGTCGGAAACATCCAGGTCCACCGTGGCGGAGCTGACCCGCCACAGAAAGTCCCGGTGGGCGTAAACCGCCCCCTGGGGGGCAATGCCGAGCTGGGTGGTGGTGCCGCCGGACCAGGTGCTGACCACATAGTCTTCCGGTTTCAAATGGGTGATTTTCATAAGCATGCTCCTTAATAAAAACAGCCAGGATCGCTCCTGGCTGTTTTTGCTGAAAGATCAGGAATTACACTGCTCCAGAATGGCAGCGTAAGCGGCATCAGCCATGGGCAGAGCCTTGTCCAGGATCGCTTGGCCCTTGGCACGATACTCGTCCGCAAAAGCTTGATCAGACATTCCGTTGATATTGATACATACATTGAGCCATGCGCCCTGAATGCCGGACTTCAGATTCAGCGCGGCGCAGCCTAAGTCACTGGCGGCAGTGGCGTTGGACTTGCCGATGAGGGCCGTTACCAGCTCCAGGCCCTGCAGACCCAGCTCCATCATTTCATAGGGGCTGACGGTGCAGCCCTTCAGGGCGTTCAGCATGGCGGCCTTCCGGGCGGCCTTCTCTTCGTCGGTGTCCTTGGGCATGGCGAAGACGTCGGAAACGGCGTTGAAGGCATCGGTGTCCGTATCGATGATATGGACCAGCTTGTCCTTCAGGGCCAGGGCTGCGGCTTCTACCTCCCGGGCGTGGTCGGCGTACTCGGCGTACTTCTTCTTGCCCACGGTGAGCCCGCAGACCATGGCAGCCAGACCCGCGCCAATGGCACCGTTGAGGGCGGAGGCAGATCCGCCGCCGGGGGCGGGGGCATCAGAGCCCATGACGTCCGCAAATTCCTTGACGGTCAGTTCGGTAAGCTTCATGAACTTCTCCTCTTACTTGATGAGGTTGTATTCCATGACCTGGGTGCGGTAGTTGAAGTTCTCCAGCTTCAGGTAGAACTCGGCGCAGTCCAGCAGGGCCTTACCGGGGGTCAGACCAACCAGCTCGGTGCCGATGATGCGGGCGCCGTAGCGGTCAGCCAGGGCACGGACCATCTCGAAGACATAGTAGATGGGGGTCACGTCGGTGTTGACCAGGTTCATGGAAACCTGGGCGATGTTCCGCTCCTCCAGCATGATGCCGATGGCCTTGCAGGCAGCGAAGCCGCCCTTGGCCGCACGGATGGAGTTGGCGATCTTCTTGGCGATTTCCACGTCAGAAGTGTCCAGGTTGATGTTGTAGGCGATCAGGGGGATACGGGCGCCGATGGCGATCATACCGGCAGTGGGGTGGATCTTCCGCTCGCCGTAGTCGGGGGCCCAGTCAGGCTCCAGCACGTGGGCGGCAGCGCCTTCGAACTGGCCCTTCCGGCAGGCGGCCAGGTTCTTGCGCTCGGGACGGGAAGCGGACTCTTCGTACAGGTAGCTGGGAACGCCCAGTTCCTTCCAGATCCGCTCGGCCACCTTCTTGGAGATCTCCACGCACTCTTCGATGGTCACGTCCATGGTGGGGATGAAGGGGATCACGTCGGTAGCGCCGAAACGGGGGTGCTGGCCAACGTGCTTGTTCATGTCGATGAGCTCCGTGGCCTTCTTGGTCAGCTGGAACGCGACCTCCTGAATGCCCTCGGGGCTGCCGACGATGGTGAAGACGCAGCGGTTGTGGTTGCCGTCGGTCTGCACGTCGATGGTGGTGCAGCCTGCTACGGAGTTGGCGGTGTCCACCAGCGCCTGGAATACGGCCTCGTCCTTTTCCTTGGAGACGGAGAAATTAGGTACACATTCGATAAGTTTCGCCATTGTTGAATATCCTCCTCAAAATAATAATGGATGTCTGTAAAACTGCTTTTGATTTGCTGCGGCCTAGGGAGAATCGGACCGGGGGATCGAGAGATTTCTATTAACCGGTGAAGCCGGCCACAAAGAACTTGATGAAAGCGATGGTCTGGGGCTGATAGATGATGTCCACGAGGAACGCGCCGACGATGGGCACGATCATGAAGGCCTTCCGGGACATGCCGTACTGGTCCTTCACGGAGGTCATGTTGACGATGGCGGAGGGAGTTGCGCCCAGGCCGTGGCCGCACAGACCGGCGCACATAACGGCCGCGTCATAATCCTTGCCCAGGATGCGGAAGACCACGAAGTAAGCAATCAGAGCCATGAAGACCACCTGGCACAGAACGACTACCAGAACGCCGCCAATGAGGCCGGCCAGCTCCCACAGCTTCAGGGACATCAGGGCAATGCCCAGGTACAGGTTCAGCATGGCGTCACCGATGCCGTCAACCAGGCCGAAGCTGAAGTTGTACCAATGGAACTTTTCGTTCAGGTTCCGCACGATCACGGCGATGAACATGGCGCCCACGTAGGTGGGGAAGGACATGCCGATGGCCTTGCCGATCCAGCCGGAAACAATGGTGCCGATGGCCATGCAGACCAGGATCACGGTGATGTTCTTGATGATGTCCAGGCTGGAGAGCTTTTCGCCGGTGGAGGCGTTGATGTCGGAAACGTCAACGGCGAATTCGTCATCCTCGTTGGGCTTCAGGTTGTTCTTGACGATCAGGGTACGGGCCAGAGGTCCGCCCAGCAGAACGGCACTGATGAGGCCAAAGGTGGCGGCGGCAGCGCCGACTTCCATAGCGGCGGGGTAGCCCATGTCCACGAAGGTGGAGCCGTAGGAACCGGCAGCGCCGTGGCCGCCGATCATGGAAATGGCGGAAGCCAGCAGCGCGTAGGGGGCTTCCAGGCCGATGAGCTTGCCGACACCGATGCCGATGAAGTTCTGGCACACGGAGATGGCACCGGCGACCAGCCAGTAGATGATCAGCATCATGCCGCCCTTTTTCAGCAGCTGGAAGCTGGCACCCAGACCCACGGTGGTGAAGAACGCCAGCATGAAGGGGTTCTGGAAGTAGGTGTCAAAGTTGAATGCGAAGGTGTTGGTGGTGTGACCGATGAAGGTGATGAACATGAACAGGAAGCCGCCGACTACGGGTGCGGGAATGCAGTACTTGTTCAAAACTTTCACTTTGCCCTTGATCCAGAAACCGATCAGGAGCAGAACCGCTGCCATGGCAGTGGTCATGATGGCGTCAGCCTTGAAGGTCAGGACGCCCTCGAGCATCTCGATGGACATGAACGAATCCTCCTTGTTATCTTGTCTTTCTCTTTACGGTGAAACCGCGTACAGCAGCCCTTCGGCGCCTTCTCCCGACGATGCCTTGGGGTACTGCCTTTTTCGAGTATGAGTATAACAGAGGACCGTCTAAAAAGCGTCTAATTTTGACAAGCTTGTAAAAATGGTCTTACTCGGACATGAAACGCTTGTTTTTACTGTACAATTCCCAACTGCGGTAGCGCAGCTGGGAGGAAATTCCGTCCCGCAACTCCTTGGTGAGGATCTGAACCTCAAAGACATCCGGAATGCTGTTGCCCAGCCGCACGCCCCGGCGGGCGTAGTCATCCGCCCGGTCCGGCAGCAGTACAGTTAGCCCCGAGTCCTGCTGGTCCAAATCCAGCCTTCTGCGGATCTTCATGGAGATGAAGTTCAAAATCGCCCCTTCCATGGGGGAATGGAGCACCTGCTCTTCCTCCATGGCCTCCCGCAGCAGCCGGGCCGCGGTTTCCTCGTCGCCGTCGGCCATGGCAAAGTAGGCGCAGTAGGCCCCCGCCGCAGTCCGGCCCGGATGCTCGCCGGTTTTCTCCGCCAGGGCATAGGCCTCCTGGAACAGGCTCTTGGCCCGGGGGTGGTCGTCTACGGCAAAAACCGTCCGGCCGTAGTGGACCAGCAGCCAGACCTGCCCCACGCAGTCGGTATCCTGCAAAAGGGCCAGGGCCTTTCTGTACCAGGGGCCCGCCTTGGAAAAATCGTTGCCGCAGAGGGAAAACCGGCCCATATCCCCGTAGGCCGAGGCCAGAACGCACAGGACCTCGCCGGTCTGGTCCATTTTGGACAGCAGCTCCAGGGCCTCTTGCAGATAGTACCGGGCCCGTTCGTAGTCTCCCCGGAGGCCGAAGCAGTTGCCCCGGAGCTGATAGAGTCTGGCAAGGGTCAGGTCCTCCTTCTGCCCCTGAACATAGCGCAGCCCCGCCGTCACATAGCGCTCGGCCAGGTCCACGGTCTGCCGGTCATAGGCATTTTCCGCCAGAAGCACGCAGACCTTGGCCATTTCCGGCCGGTCCCGGCCGGTGTCGGCGGCGGTCAGGTCCCCCAGCAGGGCCACGGCCTGGGGCTGATCCCCCCGGAACAGGGCGATGCGCCCCCGGATGAGATTCAGCCGGCCGGAGAAGGCGGTGAGCCGTTTTCCCGCCCGCTGCAGCAGACCCAGCCGGTCCTGGGCGCTTTTTACCGCCTTTTCCAGGGCATCCACCGGGATCTCCCGGCCCTGGGGCCAAGGCACGAAGCCGGTGCAGCGCCAGCGGCTTTCCTTTTCGAGAGCCATTAACTCATAGTCCAGGGATTTTTCCAGCTGCCCCACCTTTTCATAGTGCCAGGAGATCTCCCAGCACAGCAGGTCCGAGGGGTCGGGGGTGCTGTGGGACAGGGCGTCGGCCATGCGGCCGTGGAGCTCCTGCCGCTGGTAGGCGGTGAGCTGCCCATAGACCAGCTCCCGGAGCTTGGGGTGGAGGAAGCGGCAGCAGTTGGCGTTGTCGGAGAAGAATTCCTCCGCAATGGCCCGCTGCCGCAGCACCAGCAGTATTTCGCTGAGCCGCCGGGTATCCATGCCCATGAGCTCCTGAAGGGCCTGGACCGATACGCCGCCGGAGGAAAGGCACAATAGGTGGGTGACCTGCAGGGCATCCTGACTCAGACCCCGGAGCCGGTTCAGAAGGTATTCGTTGAGGCTCTCCATGGCGGACTGTACATCCCCCGTCCGCTCATAGGTCTGCACCAGGTCCGACAGCAGCCGCAGATTGCCGCCGGACTCCTGATAAAGCCAGTCCCCCAGCCGGTCCGCGATCTCGTCCCCCAGCTCCCGCCGCAAAATGGCATCCGTATTCTGCCGGGACAGGGGCAGCAGCACCTGCCGGTGGAGCATTTCGTCTGCTTCCAGATGCTCCAGCACCTCCATGGTCTGCTGGGAGCAGCCCCAGGTCATGCTCAAAATCGCCATCATGGTGCCCCGCTCCAGCCGCCGCAGGAGGCTGCCCAGCAATTCCACGCTCCACTGGTCGGCAGATTGCAGGTCTTCCAGGATCAGTAACATCTTTTTCTCCCGGCCCACCCGGGACAGAAGCAGCACCAGGCCATCTTCCAGAGCCTGGTCCGGCGTTACATAGGGCGGGAAGCCCTCCTGAAGGGCCTCGGGAATGTCGATTTTTGTCTGCCGGGCAAATTCCAGAAGCTGCCCAGTGATCTCCTTCCACACGGCGAAGGGGGTCTCCCGCTTGGATTGCAGGCACTCCGTCCGGATCATCAGCAGCTCCCGGAGGGCACCGGTCCGGAGGAAGAAATTGATGACCTCGCTTTTTCCGGAGCCGGACTCCCCCAGAAGCAGCTGGGAGCTGCGCCGGGTGGCGGTTTCCGCAAAGGCCAGGGTGGCGGCCCGGAGGGTATCGTAGATTTTTTCCCGGCCCACAGGCACCATGTGGTCCCCGGAGTCGTCGGGCTGCCCGGCGGCATCGTTCCACTGGTTCAGAATTTCATAATATTTGATGGTGGTGGTTTCCAGGGGGTCTACCCCCAGCTCCCGGGAGAGCTGCTCTTTGAGCGCTTGGTAGACCTGGGAGGCCCGGGTGTATTGGTGGCGCTCCTGGTAGCAGTCCATGAGAAAAACCGCCATGGATTCGTCAAAGGGCTCTTCATTTAAGTACTCTGCCCCGATGTTGCAGGCCCCTTCCGGGTCGCCCTCCGCAAGCAAAGCCCGGGCGCGCTGCTCCATCCGGCTCAAATGGAGATTGCGCAGCTTCTCCCGGGTCCGCAGAATCCATTCGTCCAGGCTGAAGGCGTTTTTCACCCCGAAGCCGGACAGAAAGCTGCCGCGGTAGGCCTCCTCCTCTTCCCCCCGCACAAACCGGTCGTAATCGCAGTCGATCTCCCGCTGGGTATTGAGGACCACCACAGACTTTTGGGGGGAGAGCAGCACCTCCCCGCCCAGCTCTTTATTCAGTGTGTACAGGGCGTGGCGGAGATTTTTTCGGCCCTTGGCCTCGTCATCGCTTTCCCACAGCAGAGCAATAAGCTCCTGACGGGTGGCGCTGCGCTCCACCGCCAGATAATACAGCAGGGCCTCCGCCCGCTTGAAGGGCAGCGCCACGGGCTTGCCGTCCAGCAAAACCCGGGGCGTACCCAAAGTTTGGATCGTGAGCATAAAACCATCCCCCCTGATTTTTCTAAGAAAAGTATACCACAGCTTGTTCCCCGCCGCAACCGCTCTTGCGGAAGGAACAAAATTGTACTATAATAAGAACTACTATATTTATAAGGAGGCTCCCTATGTTCCAGGATATGCTGATCCAATCGGTTCCCAATTTCAGTGAGGGGCGTGACCTCAAAAAGCTGGAGCAGATCGTGGACGCCTTTCGGGCGGTCCCCGGTGTCAAGCTGCTGGATTATTCCACGGACCAGGAATTCAACCGCTGTGTGGTCACGGTGGTGGGGCAGCCGGAGCCATTGAAGGCGGCCATGGTGGATGCCATCGGCCGGGCGGTGGCCCTCATTGACATGACCGACCATGTGGGCCACCACCCCCGGGTGGGGGCGGCGGACGTGATCCCCTTCATCCCCGTCCGGGGCTGCACCATTGAGGATGCGGATCTGCTGGCCAGAGACGTGGCCCGGGAGGCGGCCCAAAAATATGACCTGCCCTGCTACCTCTATGAAAAATCCGCCTCGGCCCCCTACCGGGTGGACATTGCCGACGTGCGCCGGGGCCAGTTTGAGGGGCTGGAGCAGAAAATGCGGGACCCCCAGTGGCAGCCGGATTTTGGCCCCTGCCACCCCCATCCCACCGCCGGGGCCTCCATCATCGGGGCCAGAATGCCGCTCATTTGCTTCAACGTGGACCTGGATACCCCCAATGTGGAGCTGGCGAAGAAAATCGCCCTGCGGGTCCGGTCCATGACCGGCGGCCTGCGCTATGTCAAGGCCATGGGCATCGCCTCGGAGGAGCAGAACCTGGCCCAGGTGACCATGAACCTGACCGACTATACAAAAAGCTCCATGTACACCGTCTTTGAACTGATCAAAATCGAGGCCCGGCGCTACGGCATCAATGTCCTGGGCAGCGAGATCGTGGGCATCGTCCCGGCCCAGGCCCTGATCGACAGCGCGGAATACTATTTGCAGCTGTCCCCTTTGAGCCCGGACCAGATACTGGACAATATGCTCTAAAATAACAGCCGCCTTCATGAAACCATGCAGGCGGCTGCTCTTTTTGCTGCCCCGGACTGTGGGGCGGTTGTTTATAGCTTTTTGGACCGGACGATGCGGCCGCATTTCTCCTGGAGGTACAGCATAGAGCCTTCGTCCAACTCGTAGGCACCCCGGATGATCTGGCCGGGGAAGGCGCGCAGCTGCTCTGCCGTTTCGGCGGGGCAGTGGAGCTCCAGCTCCTCCGGAATGACCAGGGCCTGCTTGTCCCGAAGATACTCTTCCAAGGGCGTGTTCTGGCCCAGAACCAAGGGGGCGGCGATGTTGGTGTGCCCGGCGTAATAGCGGCAGGCCTTTTCCAGCAGAACGCCGAACTCCTGACTCTGGCACACAATGCCAACCTCGGTTTCGGGGGGCAGCTTCACGATGGAGACCATGAACTGCTGGCACAGCCGCAGGGCCACGGTGGTCACCCGCTTCTTCATGGGCAGCAGCTGGGCCAGCTGCTCTTTGTGGGAGGGGGTGGTGAGGATCAGGTCCATATCCTCTTTTAGATTATAGGGGTACTGAACGATGCTGCTCATCAGGTAGGAGTAGGTTTCCACATTGGGGATGCTCCGCAGCTGCCGGGACATGTGGCTTAAGTTTTCCGGATTGCATTCCACCAGGGCGATTTTTACCTTGGAGTCCTGCTCGGAGCGTTCCCGCAGTTTGAGGCTCAGGAAGATGTTGATCTCCGTGGCGGAAAAGCCCATGCCCTCCAGGCTGTCAAGCAAATGGTCGATGGCGGTCATGGCCTGCTCTTTGCGGCTGCGCTCGTTGACAGGGACGCAGCGGACAAAGGTCCCCCGGCCCTGGACCATTTCCAGCAGGCCCTCCTGCTCTAAGGTGGAGTAGGCCCGGATGATGGTGCCCCGGGACAGGTCCAGCTCCTGGACGGTGGGCAGCTGCTGTCCGTCGGTGAGCTGGCCTGTTTTGATGGCGGCCCGAATGGAATCCACCAGCTGCTGGTAAAGGGGGATGGGGAGGCTGCGGTCCACGTGGAAAATATCGTTCATATAGAGGACTCCTTTGGAGGAAGAATGGGGGTTACTTTTGGGCCAGATACGCGGCCCGGCCGGTTTCATACAGGTTGGTGCCCTGGCTGTCAATGATGACGGTCACAGGCAGATTCTCAACCTCCAGACGGCGGATGGCCTCCGCCCCCAGGTCCTCATAGGCGATGACCTCGGCCTTCTTGATGCAGTTGCTCAGCAGCGCGCCGCAGCCGCCGATGGCACCGAAGTATACGGCACCGTGGGCCTTCATGGCCTCTACGACCTCGGGGCCCCGCTTGCCCTTGCCGATCATGCCGGTGAGGCCTTCTTTGATGAGGGCAGGGGAGTAGGCATCCATCCGATAGGAGGTGGTGGGACCGGCGGAGCCGATGGCCTGACCAGGCTTGGCGGGGGTGGGGCCTACAAAGTAAATAACCGCATCCTTCACGTCCATAGGCAGGGGCTTTCCGGCCTCCAGAAGCTCGCAAAGCCGCTTGTGGGCCGCGTCCCGGGCGGTGTAGATCACACCGGAAATCAGACAGCTGTCACCGGCCTTCAGGCCGCGCAGCTTTTCCTGGGTCAGGGGGGTTGTCAGCTGGATCATCTCAGAGCACCTCCGTCTTGTGGCGGGTCACATGGCAGTTGATGTTGACCGCCACGGGAAGCCCCGCAATATGGGTGGGGAAGGATTCGATGTTGACAGCCAGTGCGGTGGTGCCGCCGCCGAAGCCCTGGGGCCCGATGCCCAGAGCGTTGATCTCTTCCAAGAGCTCTGCCTCCAGCTTGGCGTACAGGGGCTTTTCGCTGCGGACATCCAGGGGCCGCATCAAGGCCTTCTTGGCAAGGAACGCAGCCTTATCAAAGGTGCCGCCGATGCCCACGCCTACCACGATGGGCGGGCAGGGGTTGGGGCCCGCCGCTTCCACGGTTTGCAGAATGAACTGCTTGACCCCTTCATAGCCGTCGGAGGGCCGGAGCATCTTGATGGCGCTCATGTTCTCGCTGCCGAAGCCCTTGGGGGCCACGGTCACGGTGAGCTTGTCCCCGGGGACAATGTTGTAGTAGATCATGGCGGGGGTGTTGTCCTTGGTGTTCACCCGGTCCAGAGGGTCAGCGACCACGCTTTTGCGCAGGTAGCCGTCGGCATAGCCCTGGCGCACGCCCTCGTTGACCGCGTCCTCCAGATTGCCCTCGATGTGGACCTCCTGGCCGATGTCCAGGAAGACACAGGCCACGCCGGTGTCCTGGCAGACGGGCACATTGTCCCGGTCCGCGATCTGATAGTTTTCCACGATGCGCTCCAGGATCTCCTGACCCAGGGCCCAGGATTCCTGATTTTTGCAGCATTCGATCCGGGTTTTGACATCCTGGGGCAGATGGCAGTTGGCATCAATGCACAGCCGGCGGATCACTTCCGTGACGCGGGCGGCAGGTATTTCTCTCATATTTTTCTGTTCTCCAGTCATTTAATAGGGGATGTTGCGGATCACGTCCTGAAGGTTGCCTTCCCGGCCCAGAACCTTGGCGACCACCCGGTCTCCGGTGACGATGGGGCGGGGCTTGCCGGTGATGGCTTCGGTCTTTTCCTTCAGCTCGTGGATGTCGATCACCGGCAGACGGGCATCCAGCAGCCGCTGCTTCAGCTCCGCCTGACGGGGGTTCACGGCGATGCCGCCCTGGGTGACCAGAACGTCCACGCTCTCGCCGGGGGTGGAGATGCAGGTCACATGGTCCGTGACGATGGGCAGTCTGGCCCGGAACATGGGGGCGATGATCATGCACAGCTTGGAACCGGCAGCGGTATCGCTGTGGCCGCCGGAGCCGCCCATGATGTAGCCGTTGGAATCGGTGTGGACGTTGACGTTGAAGTCCGTATCGATCTGGGTGGCGCCCAGAATGACCACGTCCAGATTGTCCACCGCCGCGCCCCGGCTGCCGGGAGCGGCGTATTGCAGGGCGGACATTTCCTGGTGCTTGGGGTTGGAGCGGATGGATTCCACCGCGTCCAGGTCAAAGCACTGCACGTCCATGAGGGACTGGAAGCAGCCCTCGTTGAGCATCTGGACCAGATAGCCGGTGATGCCGCCCAGGGCCACGCCGCCCTGGATCTTCTTGCGGAGCATAATGTCCTTCAGGAACTTGGCGGCGGCCAGAGAAGCACCGCCCGCGCCGGTCTGGAAGCAGAAGCCGTCCTTTAAAAGACCGGAGGCCTCAATGACCTTGGCGGCATAGGAGGCCATGACCAGGCCCACGGGGTCACGGGTGATCTTGGTGGTGCCGGAGACAATGCCCTTGGGATTGCCGATGGCCTCCACCTCTACCACATAGTCCACGTATTCCTGGGGAATGGACCAGTCCAGCATGGGGAAGGGTACCAGATTGTCGGTAATGACCACGACCTTCTTGGCAAACATGGCATCGGCAAAGGCATAGCCCAGGCTGCCGCAGGCAGACTTGCCATACTTGCCGGAGCAGTTGCCCATGGTGTCGGCGGTGGGGGCGGCGATGAAGGCCACGTCAATGGGGGTAGCGCCCCGGGCGATGTCATAGGGACGGCCGCCGTGGGTGCGGAACTCCACCGGGGCTTCCAGAATGCCCTGGGAAATGGGTTTGCCCACACCGGCGGAAATATAGTCGGCGGAAAGACCGGTGACCACATGGTTCTCAATGTGCCCAAGCAGCGGGGTATGGATGTCAAACAGGGAGCTGGCGTTGACCTTGATGTCCTTGATGCCCAGCTCTGCGATCTGCTCCAGGACCATGTTCAGCACATAGTCGCCGTTGCGCAGGTGATGATGGAAGGAAACGGTCATGCCGTCCTTCAGACCGGAAAGCCCAATGGCCTCCCGGATCGATTTGACTAATTTATTCATTGGGCAGCCTCCAATCCAAGAGCGGCAGCCATCTGCAATGTCCGCTGGGCCCGGGCCACAATGGGTGCGTCTACCATTTTGCCGTGGAGGGCAATGGCACCCTTCCCCTGGGCCTTGGCCTGGGCGATGACTTCCATAACTTCGTGAGCGTATTCGATTTCGGCCATGGTGGGGCTGAATACCCGGTTGATGACCTCCACATGACGGGGAGAGATGGAGGACTTGCCGGTGAAGCCCAGGGCTTTGGCATAGGCGGTATCCACCTCAATGCCCTCATCGTCGTTCACATCGGTGAAGGGGGTGTCGTAAACATCCACACCGGCGGCCCGGGCGGCGGTCACCAGACGGCTGCGGGCGTAGGCGATTTCCTGACCCTCCTTGGTGCGCTTGCACTGCAGGTCGGCGGTCAGGTCCTCCGCGCCCAGGAACAGGGCCTGTACCCGGGAATCGGCGGAGGCGATGGCAAAGGCGTTCTCCACGCCCAGGGCGGTTTCGATCAGCGGCATCAGGCCGATGGTATTCTGGGCCAGACCCAGCCGCTGCTCGGCTTCGGTAATGTAGGCGCTGGCGGTGCGGACATCTTCCGCGGTGCCGGTTTTCGGCAGCAGGATCAGCTCCGGGGCGAAGGGGGCCACGGTGTCAATATCCTTCTGCCAGTAGGGGGTGTCAATGGAGTTGATGCGGACGATCCGCTCACAGCCCTTGAGGTCCATGTATTTCAGGGTGTTCCGCACCAGAATGCGGGCGGCATCCTTCTGGTCGGGGCTTACGGCGTCCTCTAAGTCGAAGATCACCGCGTCCGCGCCCAAGCTGCCGCTGTTGATCAGCATGTTGGGGTTGTTGCCCGGTAAAAACAGCATACTTCTGCGCATTATTGTGCCTCCTTTGCCCGCAGGATCGCGGTTTCGACTCTGGCCCGCAGGACACAGTCCAGCGCGCCCCGGTCTGCCACCCGCACCGTGGCGTTCTCGACCTCCTGCTCCCGCAGGACATCCTGAATGGCGGCTTCGATGGCCGCCCCGAACTGTCGCTCTACGACAGATTCCACGTGGATCTGAAGCCCGCTGTCACAGGGTTCGATCTCCACGTACGCATCGCTGGACTCCATGGTACCGGCGGATGCGGCCTTGAGAATGTTTGCCATTTGATTTCCTCCTCTGTGAAAGATTCTGTCACAATACAACACTATTGTATAACACAATTTGGAAGAAAGCAATCACTTTTGAAAAAAATAATTGCATGTGTGACAGAAGTATTGTATAATTGAACCAAACATCAGTCAGAAAGGCAATTGTTTTCTATGGAAATTTGTGTTGTAGACCGTCTTTCAGGGAAAAAACGGGAATTATGGCAGTCCCTAATGTTCAGAACCAATTTAGCCCCGGATGAGGACAGTGAGCGCACCGTTCTGCTCCTGGAAGAGGGGGAGCTGCTGGCCGCGGGCTCCCGGAAGGGAAATCTGCTCAAGTGCATCGCCGTAGACCCCATGCACCAGGGGGAGGATCTGACGGCGACTTTGGTGACCACCTTGCGGGAGGATGCCTTCCGGGCGGGATACCGGCATCTGTTCCTTTATACAAAGCCCGGCAATGAATATCTGTTCCGGGGGCTGTTTTTCTATCCGGTGGTCAAAACCAAGGAGGTACTGCTGATGGAGAACGTCCGGGACGGCATCCGCACCTTCCTGGATTCCCTGCCCGTGGCGGCGATCACGGGGAAGATCGGTGCCGCGGTGATGAACTGCGACCCCTTTACCCTGGGCCACCAGTATCTGGTAGAGACCGCCGCGGGGATGTGTGACTGGCTGTATGTCTTTGTTCTGTCGGAAGATCAGGGGCATTTTTCAAGCCGGGACCGCTTCGCCATGGTCCAGGAGGGGACGGCCCACTTGCCCAATGTGTCCGTGCTGCCCACGGGGCCCTATCTGATCTCCTCTGCCACCTTCCCCACCTATTTCCTGAAAAACCGGGACCAGGCCCAGACCATCCACTGTGCCCTGGATATTGAAATTTTCACCAAGTATTTTGTGCCCCATTTTTCCATCGGCCACCGCTTCCTTGGGGAGGAGCCATTGTCCCCCATGACTTGCAGCTACAATGAGGCTTTGTGCCGATTGCTGCCCCAGGCCGGGGTGCAGACCCATGTCATTCCCCGCCGCTGCCTGGGAGATACCCCCATCAGCGCCAGCGCGGTCCGGGCCCGGCTGCAAGCGGGGCAGGACATCCGCAGCCTGGTGCCGGAGACCACCTATAATTATATTGTAAAGCACGGACTGAAATAAAGGAGGAGCACCTATGGAAATCTTTAAGACCAACCACATCCTGACCACCTATTATGCCCCCCGCGGCAACAACCGGATGTATATTCTGGGCCAGAAGATCGCCCAGCAGTATTTGAGCCCCACGGACCGGCTCATTGGCCTGATCGGCGATGCCGGTTCCGGCAAAAGCGCCCTGATCCGGGGCATGTTCCCGGGGTTGGAGCTGACCAACGACGACAACGGCGTCAATGTCCGCCCCCTGCCCATTCTGAACCAGGACCGGGGCTTTGCCTTCTTCTCCCCCCATACCTACCACCTGGATATCCGCTTTGAAAACGGCTTCACCCAGATGCCGGATCTGGCGGATGCCATCCGGGAGGCTCTGAACAACAACAAGCGGGTGGTGGTGGAGCACTTCGACCTGATCTATCCGCTGCTGGGGGCCAACGCCAACCTGCTCATCGGCGTGGGAGAGACCATCCTCATCTCCCGGCCCAACATCTTTGGCCCCGAACCGGAGGAGCTGAAGGCGGAGGTCTATAAGAGCCTGCCCTTCCGCCTCATGGCCCATACCGTGGAGGACCTGGTGGAAATGTGCCTGCCCAAGGCAGAAATGGACCGCTGCGGCCACGACGACGTGCGCCACGGCTTCGTGATCTACTTTGACGACATCCGTCCGGAGATCGACCTCTATGCCCTGGAAAAGCAGGTCAAGGACCTGATCGCCCAGGACCTGCCTGTGACCTATGTGGATGACGACCATGTGTCCATCGGCGACACGGTCCACCGCTGCACCGGCCCCCGCATGCATGTGGCCAGCACCGGCATGATCGAAAATTTCCACCTGATGCACCACTATATCTATGACCCCTTCAAAAAGCGCTACATGCTGGTAGGCTGCATCGGCCCCGGCGCGGAAGAAGAACTAAAGTCCCTGGGCGACCGCCACCAACGCCCCGGCTGGAACTAAGAGGAAGGCGTAAAAACGTCCCCCTGACGAACCGGGAACGGCAGGAGAGTTGACAAGACCTTCCCCTTCGGGGAAGGGGGACCGCCGTAGGCGGTGGATGAGGTGCAGTACGGCGTTTAACATTGTAGGAACAATGGGCGCAAAGGTATTACGCCTGTAGGGGTGGTGCTCCGCGCAGCGAAATTGAAATAAATGATTGCCGGTGGCAATCACTCCATGATTTCATCGGCTATTAGCCGCCCGCCACGTTTCGAATACAACCTGTGCGGACAAACGAGAACCACCCTCCGACATGTCATTCCGAGGGAGCGTAAGCGAGTCGAGGAATCTTCCCGAGTTGCAGATTTTATCTTGCGGTGATTCATTGTCCAACGTGGTGGATTCCTCCACTCCGCTTGCGCTGCGGTCGGAATGACAAAAATGGGGGAACGTTTCTACGGATTCGCCTACAGTTTCTACAACGTTTCACGCCGCCCCGCGGCCCTCATCAGGCTCGCCCTTTGGGGCGAGCCAGCTTCCCCCAAGGGAAGCTTTTTCTGCGTGTCGGTGGGCCTCTGGTGAAATCTGACGGGGATATATTCGGGACGTCCCCGGAACGGCACATAGGCCGTTCCCTACGGGCACGCTGGCGGGGGCGCTTTTCGAACCAAGGTGCTCTAAGGACGGCTGTTTCGGTTGCAATTTTTTTCTGCGCAATTGCGGTGATTCCTCCAGCATCTTTATTGCATTCTCCGTAAAACCGTGATAAGAGGAAGCCAGAAAATAAAGAAAGGGTGTTCCGCCATGAAAAGTTATGTGATCAGTGTCTCCCTGGGGAGCGGGTGTTATCGGCATATTCGAATCGGAGAACAGGAGTCCCTGGACACTCTTCATGAGGTGATTCAGAATGCCATTGATTTCCTTCCGGAGATGTCCTATAATTAAAACAGGAGGGACCACCAATGCAAGAAAACGAACTTTTGAAACTGGCAGGGCGTTTTGGATTTGAAGCAGCGGTATTGCCGGCTTCCCAGGTACCCACGGATGGGAAATTCCGGCGCTTCTGCGAGGAAAACCGCTGTGGCCAGTATCATGCAAACTACTCCTGCCCGCCCACCTGCGGAACGGTGGAGGACATGGCGGCGAAAATTTACGCGGGAACCACCGCACTGGTGCTGAAAACCGAGTGGCCGATCGAGAGCTATGAGGATACCAAGACCATCAAAGACGGAAAGCTTTCCCATAACCGCGCCATGCTGCGGCTGAATGAGACGCTGCACGGCCTGTGCGTTGGCGGCAGCTGCTGCTGTCTGTGTTCGCCCTGCCGGATGAAGAACGGGGAAAGCTGCATCTACCCGGACCTGCGTTTCAGCTGCATGTCCGCCTATTGCGTGGACGTGGCGGAGCTGTGCAGACGCTGCGGCATGGACTTCCGATGGGATACGAAAAAGCTCTCCGTTTACAGCATGATCGTGCTGTAGGGAGATTTTGTCATTGAGGAACGGAGAAAAGATTTTCCGGGTCGTTCATTTACGCAAATGTCCGATTGCGCAGGGGTCCTGATGTTGGACTGATAATTTCTAAGTGGAACAAATAAATCGAAATTGATGGAGAAAATAAACGTGGAAGATAATAAATCAACGACTGTCAAGAAAACGGTAAAATCAGGAATAACTTTTGGAAGTGCATTAGCTATGGTTATTAGCTATACAACGTGGAAGTCTGTCGGTTGGGCGATTTTTCATGGGTTACTTAGTTGGGTATATGTCATATATTTCCTTTTGCGTTACTAAATTCCAGCTTGTCGAACTGAACACAAGAACCGAATACTGAAAATCAGACCGTTGACTGGCCGCAATGAGCGAAAAGTTGGCGGCCTGTTTTATCTCCAAAATCAAAAAAAGGTCACGCTATAAATCAACGATCCTCCATAACACCCAAGATGAATGGATGCTATGGAGGATGTTTTTCTATGAACGTCATAATTGGCGTTTTCATCAGTGGCGTTTTTGTTGCCGTGCTTATAAAGTTGTGGTATGATGGGAAATGAAAGGCAGTAACGGATGTCCATAAAGGGCACGGTAAAGGAGTTTGCTATGAAGTTTATTCACTTATCAGATCTCCATTTGGGGAAAAGAGTAAATGAGTATTCGATGCTTGAAGATCAGGAATACATACTCAAAAAAATCATCAATATCATCGATGATGAAAAGCCGGATGGTGTGATCATTGCCGGTGATGTCTACGACAAATCTGTCCCCTCGGCGGAAGCGGTTCAGTTGTTTGACAACTTTCTCGTTCAGCTGGCCAAACGAAAGCTGGAGGTATTCGTTATTAGCGGAAACCACGATTCCCCTGAGAGAATTGCATTTGGATCGCGTATTATGGATGCCAGCGGCATCCATATGTCGCCAGTCTATGATGGAAACATTGCACCTATTTCCGTGCAGGACAAATACGGTACGGTTGATGTTTATATGCTGCCGTTTATTAAACCGGCCCATGTCCGCAGGTTTTGTGACGATGAAATTATTACTTATACAGATGCTGTGAATCATGTCCTTTCAAAACTGCGTATCGATCCTGTCAACAGAAATATTTTGGTGACACATCAGTTTGTTACGGGCGCGCTGCGCTCTGAATCGGAGGAAATCTCGGTTGGTGGCTCTGATAATGTGGACGCTTCTGTTTTTGCTCCCTTTGATTATGTGGCGCTTGGCCATATTCACTCGCCGCAAAATTGTGGCACGGAGCGTATTCGTTACTGCGGAACGCCGCTCAAATATTCCTTTTCGGAAGCAAAAGACCGCAAGTCGGTAACAGTGATCGAGCTTGCTGAGAAAGGAAAAGTGTCCTATAAAACAATTGACCTTGTCCCGCAGCATGATCTTGTCGAGCTGAAAGGAACCTACGATGAGTTGACCTTCAGAGCTTTCTATGAGGGCACAACATGGCCGGAAGATTATACGCACATCACGCTTACGGACGAAGAAGACATTCCGGATGCGATCGGCAAACTGCGTACGGTGTATCATCGGCTGATGAAACTTGATTACGATAATAGACGCACACGCTCAAGCATGGAGATCAGTGGTGCAGCCGATGTTGAATCAAAGTCGCCGGTAGAGCTTTTTTCTGATTTTTATGAGCTGCAAAATAATGGGCCGATGAATCCGGAGCAGCTCGAGTACATGAAGTCGTTAATTGAAAGAACATGGGAGGGTGAACAATGAGGCCTATCAAGCTTACAGTATCAGCCTTTGGCCCCTACGCCGGAAAAACGGTTCTGGATTTGGACAAGCTCGGAGAGAATGGGCTCTATTTGATTACGGGCGATACCGGAGCCGGAAAAACAACTATTTTTGACGCGATCACTTATGCATTGTATGGAGAGGCCAGCGGAGATAACCGGGAGGCATCGATGTTCCGTTCCAAATATGCCGAGGCAGCGACCCCGACAGAGGTTGAGCTTGTCTTCACCTACGGGGGGAAAACGTATACCGTAAAGCGAAATCCAGAGTATGAACGTCCCAAATCCCGCGGCGAAGGATTTACGACGCAAAAAGCGGAAGTGCAGTTACTATATCCGGATGGGCGTGTTGTTACAAAGCAGCGGGATGTGGACAATGCAATACGGGACATCATGGGGATCAATCGCAGCCAATTTCTGCAAATCGCCATGATCGCACAGGGGGACTTTTTGAAGCTCCTTTTTGCGCCTACGGAGGAGCGCAAGAAGATTTTTCGCCAGATTTTCAAAACGCAGCTGTATCAGGATTTGCAGGAAAAACTGAAGCGGGAATCCGGCGCGCTGAATGACCAGTGCACCGCCGCGCGAAGCAGTATAAAACAGTATATTGATGGGATTTCTTGCGACGAAAATGATGTCCTGTGTATTGAGGCTGAAAAAGCGAAGAAGGGGCTCCTTCCTGCAAAGGATGTTATGGACCTGCTTGACCGTCTTCTGACACAAGACAAAGACAGAAAAACGGCTATTCAAAAATCGATCTCGGATGCGGAAAAGGCCCTCGAAATCGTCAATGCAAATTTGGGTAAGATTGAAGCAAAAGAGAAAACTCAAAAAGCATTAGACCAAGCACAGAACAGTTTAACCCGCGAAAAGGAGACCAATCTTGCGCTGAAGGCTGCTTTTGATATTGAAAAGGGGAACGTATCGGAAAGAGAACGGCTTGCTGAAGAAAAGGCCAGGATCGAGGCAGAATTTCCTCGTTATGAAGCGCTGGACACCATAGAAAAGCAAATTAAAAATGACGAGGATGCGATTTCCAAAAAAGTGAGGCAGCTGAAAAAAGACCAAGATCAGTATGCCACTGATGAAGCAGCGTTTAAAACCCTTAAAAAAGAGTTCGAATCCCTTGAGGACGCAGGGGAAGGAAAGGAAAAGCTTTCCCGTCAAAAAGAGAAGGCGCAGGAAAAACAAGAAAAGCTTAAAAATCTTTCCAAATTATTCGAAGGGCTTCACGGGTTTGCGGACACTTTGGATGCCCTCCAAAGCGATTACAAAAAAGCCTCGGAGGCATCCGAAAAAGCAACTGCCGATTATGAAGCAAAAAACCGCGCGTTTTTGGATGAACAGGCTGGAATCATCGCTGAAACATTGGAAAACGGGAAGCCCTGCCCTGTGTGCGGTTCCTTGGAACACCCTTGCATCGCGCATAAATCGGCCAAGGCGCCCACAGAAGCACAGCTGAAAAGAGCAAAAGAGAATGCAGATCAGGCACGAAAAACGGCTGAAGGCCTAAGCGGAGAATGCAAGAAGGCGAAAGGCTTACTCGATGCCCAAAAAGACGAAACGGAAAAGCGGGCCAAAGAATTATGGCAGAGCGTCCCATTCGAGGATGCGGAACACAAGCTTCCGGAGGAGCAGAAAGTCGTTTCTGAAGAAATCGCTGCGCTTGACAGGGCGCTGTCCGAAGAGAAAAAGAAGGTATCCCGGCGTTCTGAACTTGCAGAATCATTGCCAAAGACGGAGAAGGCGCTGAAAGAAAGAGAAAAGGATATTATGAGCCGAAATACTTCCCTGGAAGCGGATAAAGCGTCGTTGAGCGAAAAGAAGAAGCAGCGGGATAAAGATAAGGAATTGCTTCGTTTTGGCAGCATAGAAGAAGCAAAAAAGGAATCAAAGATTTTGGAAAGACACATCGGCGAAATGAAAAAGGCATTTGATAAGGCGCAGAATGCTCTGTCTGAATCGGATAAAAAAATAGCAGGCTATACTTCTTCAATCAAGGAACTTACCAAGCAAATCTCTTCTGACTGTGATCTTGATAAGGAAGGGGAAACAAAGAAGAAAAACGATATAACAGAAAAGAAAACCGCGGATGACGCTGCTGTCAAAGTGCTTCATATGCGCATAGAGTCTAATTCACAGGTGCTTGATCATATTCGGGAAAAGGTCGGAGATCTGGATGCGCTTGAAAAGCGCTATACATGGCTCAAGGCACTGTCAAATACAGCAAACGGCAATATCTCTGGCAAAGAAAAAGTGATGCTGGAAACCTATATCCAGATGACGTATTTTGACCGGATCATCGCACGTGCCAATACCCGCTTTATGGTGATGTCCGGAGGCCAGTACGAGCTAAAACGCCGAAAAGAAGCCGAGAATAACCGCAGCCAGAGCGGCCTCGACTTGGACGTTATTGACCATTACAATGGTACGGAAAGAAGCGTCAAGACGCTTTCCGGCGGAGAATCCTTCAAGGCATCACTTTCTCTTGCACTGGGCCTTTCTGATGAGATCCAAGCATCCGCTGGCGGTGTTCGGCTCGATACAATGTTTGTTGACGAAGGCTTTGGCTCTCTCGATGAGGAATCCTTGGATCAAGCAATGAGGGCTCTTTCGAGCTTGGCAGACGGAAATCGCCTTGTCGGCATCATTTCCCATGTTGCTGATTTGAAAAACCGCATAGACAAACAAATCGTCGTTACCAAGGAAAAGAGCGGAGGAAGTAAAGCGCAAATCATTTCATAAGAGATGGAGACACGGTGTCCGTGTACGGAAATCGGACTGCGAGAATTTACTGTAATGCGGTGATTAACGAATAAAGGATAAGCCCGGCAAGGTTTTGATACTTGCCGGGCTGTGTCTTTGTATAGGGGACATGGAGAGGAAGCGGAATCCTCGCTTTATTTCTGGTTCAGGAGGGCGTTCATGTCTTCTTCCGGTGTAGTAATAGGCGCAATGCCATAGTTTTCCACCAGGAAGTTCAGAATATTGGGGGACAAAAACGCCGGGAGAGAAGGACCAAGGCGGATGTTTTTAATACCGAGATGCAGAAGGGTCAGCAGGATACAGACCGCTTTCTGCTCATACCAGGACAGAACGAAGGAGAGCGGAAGTTCATTTACAGAACATCCAAAAGCCTCCGCAAGTGCCACGGCAACCTGAATTGCGCCGTAGGCATCATTACACTGGCCCATATCCATCAGCCGGGGCAGACCGCCGATTTCTCCCAGATCAAGATCGTTGAAACGGAATTTTCCACAGGCCAGGGTGAGGACGATGCTGTCAGAAGGGGTCTGTTTCACGAATTCTGTGTAATAGTTTCGGCCCGGCTTCGCACCGTCACAACCGGCAACCAGGAAGAAATGGCGGATGGCACCGGATTTTACGGCTTCTACGACTGTACCCGCATGGGATAGGATGGCTGCATGACCAAAACCGGTTGTCACTGTCGTGCCGCCATTGATACCGGAGAATTGCCGGTCTTCTTTGTAACCGCCCAGTTCCAGCGCTTTTTCGATAACCGGCGTGAAATCCTTCTGCTCGTCAATATGAACAGCACCCGGGAAAGCAACTACTTCTGTTGTAAATACTCTGTCTGCATAGCTGTTTTTGGGCGGCATCAGGCAGTTTGTGGTGTAGAGGATCGGGGCGGGAAGATGATCAAATTCCTTTTGCTGATTCTGCCATGCGGTTCCGAAATGTCCTTTCAGGTGAGAGAACTTTTTTAAGAGGGGGTAGGCATGGGCCGGGAGCATTTCACCGTGGGTGTAGACGTTGACCCCTTTTCCCTGGGTTTGTTCCAGTAACAGCTGAAGGTCCTTCAGATCATGACCGGTCACTACAATAAACGGCCCTTTTTCTACGGCAAGGGTCACAGCGGTCGGTTCCGGTGTCCCATAGGTCTGTGTATTGGCCTTGTCCAGAAGTGCCATGCACTTCAAATTGATTTCCCCGACTTTCAGCACGGTAGGAAGCAGCCCTTCGACACTTTCTTCATAACCGATTTTAAATAGTGCTTCGCAGAAAAACCGGTCCACTTCGGCATCTTCATAATTCAGAACACTTGCGTGATAGGCATAGGCTGCCATTCCACGAATCCCGAACAGAATAAGCGACTTCAAGGAACGGATATCTTCATCCGCATTCCACAGCTGACGCATATCGTATTCGTCTGTCTTACCGCAGGGGGACTGGCATTTGCTGCAATCGGGAACCAGCTGTTCTTTCTCAGCTCTGACTTTTTCTATCATCTTTTCAATGGCCCCATTGTCAAAGCTCACGTTTGTAACTGTCGTAAACAGCCCTTCAATGATGACCTGTCCGGTCCTTTTGGAAAGGGTTTGCGCACCATCGACTGCTCTTGCCAGACCGATCAACGCACCGGTCAGTTCATCCTGCAATTTTGCAGTGTCTGCCTTTTTTCCACAGACACCGGCACTTCCTGTGCATCCCGTACATCCAAGTGCCTGCTCGCACTGAAAACAAAACATCTTCTGCTCCATAATTATATTCTCCTTTTACTCCATGATTTTACCGTCAATACTGATGATGACGACCTGCCAGGGGATGAATTTTCCGCTGCTTTGAAGCGCTTTCTTGGCTGCCATCTCCAGACCGCCGCAGCAGGGAACTTCCATTCTTACAATGGTTACGCTTTGAATGTCATTGCCTTGAATGATTGCGGTCAGCTTTTCGCTGTAATCCACCTGGTCCAATTTGGGGCAGCCGATGAGGGTCAGCTTGTTCCGGATAAAATCCTGATGAAAGCTTGCGTAAGCATAGGCGGTGCAATCGGCGGCAATCAAAAGCTTTGCGCCGTTAAAATAGGGTGCGCTGACTGGTGCCAGTTTGATTTGTACCGGCCAGTTCCGGAGTGCGGACATCTGCCCTGGGTTGGGAGCGGGGATGCCGGTCTCGGGTGCTGCCGGACGCTGGATCTGCATACTTTTCGCGCCGGGACAGCCCATGTGTTTGGATGCTGCCTGGTTTTTGATAAATGCCTGGGCTTCTTTTACGGCGTTCTCATCGTACGCGGGTGCTTCCCGTTCTTCAAAGGAAATGGCTCCTGTTGGGCATTCCGGGAGACAGTCCCCCAGCCCGTCGCAGAAGTGTTCTCTCACCAATGCAGCTTTTCCGTTGATAATCTCAATGGCCCCTTCGTGGCAGGCCTTGGCACAGGCACCGCATCCGTTGCAGCGTTCCTGGTCGATCCGAATTATTTTTCTTATCATTTTTTTGACCTCCGTCAGTAGCAGTTCTTGGGAAGCTCTGATTAAATCGGCAAGAGCTGGTAGCGAGAGATTTTGTTCTCAGGCAAGGTTTGGAAAATGGAGGAATACTGTATGTATTTCCCATTTTTCAAACCGCAGACTGGGGGCAAAAGATCCGCTATCCAGCCGCAGACGATTTATTCAGAGTTTCCCTTGTTTTTCTGTTAGAATTATAGTATTATAAGTACAACTTGTATGTTTGATTTCCAACATGGAGGGATGATTTTGAAAAAATATTTGCCCATTCTCAGAAACAGTCCGTTTTTCAAAGGCCTTACGGACCAAGAAATCCTGTCCATCCTGCACTGTGTAAACGCAGCAACTGTTTTCAAAGAACGGGATTCTTATATTTTCAGAGCGGGAGATGCCACCGAGGTCATGGGGCTGGTGGTGTCAGGCGGTGTTCTCATCATTCAGGAAGACCTTTGGGGGCATCGGAATATTCTGTCCAAATGCCACGCCGGTGACTTCTTTGGGGAACCCTATGCGGCCAGCCCCGGAGCCATTCTGAATATCAGCGTGGTAGCAGACGAGGATTGTGAGATCATCTTCTTAAACGTCCAGAGGCTGCTGGTCTCCTGCCCGACGGCCTGCGAACACCACCAGAAGCTGATCCGCAACCTGGTCAGCGTGCTGGCCAATAAAATCCTGATGTTTAACGATAAAATCACCCATGTCGGCAAGCGAACCACCAGGGATAAGCTGCTGTCTTACCTGTCGGCAGAGTCCACCAGGCATTCGTCCCTCTCCTTTGATATTCCCTTTGACCGGCAGCAGTTGGCAGACTACCTTTGCATTGACCGCGCGGCAATGTCTACGGAGATTTCCAGGCTGCAAAAAGAGGGGCTTCTAAAAACCAATAGAAATCATTTTGAGTTGACCGTCGGCAGCTCCGTTTCTGAAAAAATGTAATAAATCCGGGAGCCGCGGAAGAAGGCTTGATGACCATCCTACTGTGCTGGATTCAAATGTCCCTTGACATAAAGCAACTCGGAAAGTATATTGTTCATAGAAGGAGTATCGCCGCCGGAGTCAACGCTTGTTGCAAGCGCCGCCCGGTTGAACGGCGTTGCTCCTTCTTTTATTGGGAGAACCTCATGGACATAAAACCTGATTTCACTACTTGTACGTTTAATGCAACCTTTGGCAATCCGATTCCTCTCCCGCACACACTGGGGTTCTTGCCATTCTTGCGTAGGTCAAACACCGTAAATTCCGCATTTGTCCCACACCACCTTCGGTGTCCCGTCCTCGTTCACAACCTTGCTTGCACTCGCCGGGTCATTCTGCCAGTCACCAAACCACCGCTTGAACTGTTGGCTCTGGGTGCTTTCCGAAATTTTTATGTTGACTTTTTCGGAGAACCTGTGTACAATGTCATTAGGAGCACTTGACTGCTGAAGCTGTACGGGGAATCGTACCCCGGCACCTGGCAGGGGCAATGCTTCTTTTTTCATAATACGCACCAATCTCACCGCTGTTCTCAAGAGCAATTGCTTCCTTTGCCGCATCCTCCACCATTTTCCGCAACCGTCCCCGGTTTTTCTCTGGGTCTTTCGCCAGTTCTATATACTCCGAATCTCGATTGTTCCGAGAGAAGTGCAGTCCCACGCTCTTCCGAAATACATCCGAGAATTTTTCACCGTACATGTTCCGTACATGTTGACGTTTTGCTTGTTGTGTGTTATATTGCCAATGAAGCCACTTTGAAGCAGTTCGATAGGCATTTGGAAGCCTATTGTCCGAAGCAACGAGGTGGCTTTTTGTTCGCCCCATAAAATCATATAAAAACGGAGTGGGCTTTTTCGCCCACTCCAAAATTATAGCAGCTGTTTATAGTCTCTTTTGGCGTATAGGATTCTCCGAATCTGAACAACGGGACCGACGATCACATAAAAAACCAGGTAATCTTCTACTGCGAGATAGCGGTAGCCCTTGGCGGCCAACGCCAGGTCTCTGGGGCGGGGGCAGCGTTCCGGCATTGTGGACAGGCTGGCAATTTCACTGACAAGTCTGTCATAATCATTCAGGGCCGCTTCTTTGGAAAGAGTATTGAGGTAATCGATCACATCCATAAGGTCCTGCTGCGCAGTGGGGAAAATGCGAACATCATACTGTTCCATGGATACGCTCCCGCATCTGCTTGGCAACCGTCATAAAATCCTCCCCGGCTGCACCGGAGGAGATCTCTGCTTCCGCAACTGCCAGCTTGCCATACAGGCTTTCCATGGGGCATCACCTCGTAGATAGTATATACTATTCGTTACGAATATACTTCTTTTGCGGCATCAAAAAATGGGAACTTTGATTGCCGGATAAGTGCGGTTTATTGGACCTTTTCTTTTGTATCATAGTACCGCAAAGAAAAAAGACGCATTCCTTGAACACGTGCTTTCACATAGATTGCAGAGCAGCGAAAGCGTCTCATTCCCTTACCTCTATTCGGATTCCCTTAAATATTACCACAGAATAAGGGAATTGGATTCCAGATGTCAGGGAAACGGCAGCCTCAAATAGGTCAAAACGACGAATGCGCTCCAGACTCTATGATTATGATTACTTGTCTGATATAATGGTGCTAAGAAAACTTGGTTATAAAATAAAGGAGCTGAGATGCAGATGGAATGGTCAGACGGAAAGAAACGCTGCTGCTGGGCAAACCCCAAAAATGAACGGTACATCCGTTACCATGATGAAGAATGGGGCGTTCCCGTTCATGATGATGGGAAGCTGTTTGAAATGCTGGTGCTGGAATGCTTTCAGGCCGGGCTGTCCTGGGAGTGTGTTCTGAACAAGCGGGAGGCGTTTCGGGAGGCTTTTGATGGGTTTGATTTGGAGGCGGTCTGCGCATACGGGGAGGACAAGCTGGAAGCCCTGAGAAATGACCCCGGAATCATCCGGAATCGGCTGAAAATACAGGCGGCTGTCACCAATGCCCGGGTGTTTCGTGAAATACAGGGGGAATATGGCAGCTTTTCCGGGTACCTCTGGCACTGGACCGAGGGAAAAGTGGTCTGCGAAACCGGGCTGACACATTCGGAGCTTTCAGACCGGATTTCAAAGGACCTAAAGAAACGGGGCATGAAATTCGTTGGGACGACGGTGATCTACGCATATTTGCAGGCAGTCGGCGTGATCTATTCTCACGATGGGGGCTGCTTTTTGGAGCATAAGACGGTGGTATAGAGAGGTGGATGTAAATGAAATGGGCGGACTACTACAGGCGATATGATGAATGGCAAGAAAGCACACAATACAGCCGCTTGGCTTCCATCACGGATTTTGGACCGGAGGGAAGCCCCTCGGCGGAAATTGCGGACTGCACCCAGTTTGTAGAATCACGCACCGCCGCAAGCATCATCCGCCGTGCCTTGGCCGCCGGTGTCCGGTTTCGCACAGCGGAAATCACGGACATTGTAGACAGCGGCCAAATAGAGGACGAGGGGCTGCTCAGCAAACTGATTCGGGCCTATTCGGATGGCTATACAGGCGAACAGCTGGAAACGATTCTATCCTGCTTCTCCGACTCGGAACCGGTGGAGGCTCTGATCACCCAAATCTGTTCCGAACCGACACATTTTACAGAAGAAGACATTCTCACGCTGCTGCCCTATATGCCGGATGATGGGGCCATGAACAAACTGGTAGGTTCCACAGATGCCAGGTTTTCGGAGAATGGCCTGAACGAGCTCTGCGACTATGGCGTGGAGGAGTCCCTAATCAAGAACATCTCCAAGCGCAGCGGAATACCCTATGCGGATCCGGATGACCCCATGGAGGAATACTCGGACGATAGGCAAGGCACGAAACCGGGCTTCTTGAGCGCACTTCTGACGGGATTTGCACTTTTCGGCGGCTCAAAAACGAAACACACAGGAAACTGCACAGGCGACTGCGCCCATTGCCCGCCCCACTATGGCTACCGCTATGGCCGCTGGTACTATGGACACGGACATACGGATGGCTGCGAATTCTGCGGAAACGGCGGCAGCAGCGGCAAGTGCCATATTGATTGAGATCAGAGCTTTTTCAGCATAAAGAGCAAAAAAGACCATTGATGTAATAAAACTCTGAAAAATAAAAGTTTATTACATTATAGATTTTTGCTCATCGCTTCTCCATTCCACAGGGATAGGCACTGCGCGCTGTCTGCCGCTCTTGTGTTACGACCTGATAAAAGCTGTATCCGCCGGAGAGATGGGCACAAGAGAAACCATACTGCGTCAAAAGACGGCAGGCCAGATAACTGCGGAGTCCTGTCTGGCAATGCACATAGACAGGTTTCCCCTGGCCTAATTCGTCCAAGTGCTCCCGCAGATCGTCCAGCGGAATATTGCGGAATCCATTCAAATGCCCACGCCGATATTCGCCTTCCGTGCGGACGTCCAGCAGCGTCGCACTGCCATCGCAAGGCAAGCTCTCAACCGCATCCCAATGGAACTGCCGCACCTTCCCGCTCTCCAAGTCCTCAATCATAAAACCGGCCATATTGACCGGGTCTTTGGCAGAGGAATAGGGCGGTGCATAGGAAAGGTCAAGCTCCGTCAGCTCCAAAGCGGTCATTTTGGCACGAATGGCCGTTGCCAGTACATCCATGCGCTTGTCCACGCCGTCGCCGCCAACGATCTGCGCACCCAGCAGCCGCAGGCTTTCTTTTTCATACAGCACCTTCATGGCCATAGACTGTGCGCCGGGATAGTAGGAAGCGTGGGACGCCGGGAACAATACGACCTTGTCGTAAGCAATCCCTGCTGCCTGTGCCGCCTTTTCATTGATTCCCGTGGAGGCCGCTGTCAAGCCAAAGAGTTTCAGAACAGACGAACCCTGAGAGCCGGTAAAGCGGCTGCTGCCGCCGCAGATATTGTCGGCGGCAATGCGTCCCTGCTTGTTGGCAGGTCCCGCCAGGGAGATCAGCGTTTTCTGGCCGGTCACGAAATGGGTGACCTCTACGGCATCCCCCACGGCATAGATGTCCGGCACGGAGGTTTCCATCCGCTCGTTGACAGCGATGCTGCCACGGATACCAAGCCTGAGTCCGGCATCTTTTGCCAAATGGGTATCCGGGGTAACACCGATGGCCAGCAGCACCATATCCGAATGCAGCGGCGCACTTTCTTCCAGCAGGGTCAGCACGGAATCTCCGTCCTGCCTGAATCCGGTGACGGTTTCACCCAACCGCAGAGCCACGCCGTGTCTGCGCATTTCCCCATGGACAAAGCTGGCCATATCCCCATCCAGCGGCGCTAAAAGCTGCTTGGGTCGCTGAACGATGGTGACGGAAACGCCCATCTCCACAAGGTTTTCCGCCATTTCCAGACCGATAAAGCCGCCGCCAGCCAAAACAGCGGTTTTCGGTTTTTTCTCCTCTACAAAACGCCGGATACGAAGGGTATCCTCCACGGTGCGCAGGGTAAAGACCCGCTCACTGTCCGCACCGGAAAGCGCAGGAACCGTCGGCTTTGCGCCGGGGGCAAGAAGTAGCTTGTCATAGGTTTCCGTGTAGACCTTTCCGCTATCCAATGCGTGAACGGTGACGGTTTTCTCTGTGGGATTGATTGCAGTTACTTCCTGCCGTACCCGCACATCAATGCGAAAGCGGTTCCAGAAGCGCTCCGGAGTTTGCAGTGTCAGTTTCTCTTGCTCTTTGATCACACCGCCCACATAATACGGCAGGCCGCAGTTGGCATAGGACACATAACCGCTGCGCTCGATCATGATGATCTGCGCGTGTTCATCCAAACGGCGGATGCGTGCGGCGGCAGAAGCACCGCCTGCCACACCGCCTACGGTCACAACTTTCATCTTGCGCCCTCCACCATTGCGGCAATTTCCGATTTTTCAAAATTCGCAGCAGTAATTTTCAGTTCAGTCATGGGAATGACTCCTTTCTTTTATGATTCTTTGTTTTTCAGCTTGCAAATGCCCTGGGTCATGGTTCCCATGGGGCAAAAGGCGCACCATGTACGGGGCTTGTAGAGCACCATAACGATCAGACCCAGCAGTAAAGAGGTCAGCATGAGGCTATAAAAGCCAAAGCTGAACTGCGCCACCCAATCAGCGACTGTACCGGCTGTATAAGTCCAGCCCCACGGCACACGGAAGGTCCAGAACAGCTTAATGGCCTCCCGCAGGGATGCAGCACCCGCAGCGACCAGATAGGTCTGGAACACCATGTTGCCGAACATCGTCAGGAAAAAGAGCAAAAAGCCATACCGGAACCACTTGGAGGACATCCAGCGGGGCGTGGGCTTGCAGCGGGAGCACTTGAGATCGCCGCCGAGTTTACTAAACAGTTGACCCCGCCCGCAGAGGTGGTTGCAAAAGAATTTGTTCCCGCCGAAGATGGCGAAGAACAGCGGCAGAAGAAAATCAATCATGCCCAGCCATGCAAACAGGATATTGAAAAAGCCCAGTGCAAAATAGATGATGGCATATATCCACAGGTAATCGTACCAATGCTTTGCTTTCATGCGTCCGCCCTCACTTTCACCTCAATGCAACCGACGGGACACAGCTTTGCGCATTTGCCGCAGCCTACGCAGCGTTCCGCCTCCACAGCGGCGTAGCAGCCCCGGTGCACCTTGACGGCCCCCAGTGGACAGGTATTTTCACACACACCGCAGGCGACACACCGCGTCTTATCTACGGTAGCCAGTTTCTTTGACAGCATAGCGTTCCTCCCTTGATCCTGTAAGGATTTGTAATTGTGGCTTTATCATACCGCAGGACGACTCTTTTGTATGTGACCAGGTCACATTGATACAAAAAATCCGGCGCTTTTTGAGCACCGGATTTTAAGAAGGTGAATGACACTTTTCACAGACTGTGGAGGTTGCAGTAGACGTATTCTTTAATAGTTTTCCGCATGAATTTCAAAGTAGCTCTGGGGATGGTTACAGGTGGGGCAGACCTCTGGCGCCTTCTCACCAATCACGATGTGCCCGCAGTTGCGGCACTCCCACACCTTGACCTCGCTCTTGGCAAAGACCTCTGCCATCTCCACATTGTGCAGCAGGGCACGGTAACGCTCCTCGTGGTGCTTTTCGATGGCGGCGACCAAACGGAAGCGCTCGGCAAGCTCGTGGAAACCTTCCTCATCAGCAGTCTTGGCGAAGCCGTCGTACATATCCGTCCACTCGTAGTTCTCACCCTCAGCGGCGGAGAGAAGATTTTCGGAGGTATTGCCGATGCCGTTCAGCTCCTTGAACCAGAGCTTCGCGTGTTCCTTTTCGTTCTCGGCGGTCTTGAGAAACAGCGCCGCGATCTGCTCGTAGCCTTCCTTCTTGGCCTTGGATGCAAAATAGGTGTACTTGTTGCGTGCCTCGGACTCACCGGCAAAGGCGGCCATGAGGTTTTTCTCGGTCTGGGTCCCTGCGTACTTCGTTTCTTTCATGATTGATGCTCCTTTCAGTTTTTTTATTTTTATTGTAGCAAATCTATGATTTCTTTCTGTGACAAGGTCACATTTCTTTTTTATTTTAGACGATTTAGTCTGTTCTTATCCCGCAGCGTGATCGCACCTCGTCTTAGCTCCAAAAGTTCGTCTTCCGAGAAGCTTTTGAGCATCCGCGCCACCGCCTCCCGCGCCGAGCTGATGTGCTGGGCGATCTGTTCATGGGTCATGCGGATGGTATCAGAGCCGGTACGCTGCGCTTCGGCCAGGAGAAATTCTGCCAGCCGCCGATCCAGCCCCTTGAACATGATCTGCTGCATCGCCAACATCACATCGGAAAACCGCTTCGTGGCCAACTCATAGAGGAAGCAGCGGACATGAAGATTTTGCTCCTTGAGCGCAGCAATGACATTTGCGGGGATGATCAGAACCTCTGTATCTATTCCTGCGGTCATTTGCGTATCAAAGGTGATCTGGCTGATCACACAGGAGGCAGAAAGCACGCAAAGCTGGCCAGGATACAGCCGGAACAATGTGACTTCCCGCCCTTCCTCGGAGAGAAGATAAGTGCGGATCTCGCCGGAAAGGACGAACAGCATTCCGAGACATTCATTGTCGCTGCTGTGAACGAATGCCCCCTTTTCATAATGACGGACAAAGGCAGTTTGGCGGAGCGTGTCCATTTCGTGCTCGGTCAAGGATGACCAGAACGGAAGTTGTGTCAGTGTAGGTTCCATATCAATGGCAGCCATACTTGCCGCAGCCGTGGCCAAAATGCTGAAAAATCTGACCGTTTTCATAGGCAACCGCAATTCTCATGACGGGATCTCCTTTGCAATTTTTGCTTGATTTTTCTGTGTTGGCTCGGTATCCTTGCATCCGTGGGGGCAGAATGTATCGACTTGCGGTGCGCCACAAATCCAATGGCACCGTGGCGGCTCTGGCATGGAGACGTTCCTTCGCCTGTTTTTAGTATATACCGATTATAGCATTTTTGACAGAAAAAAGCAAATTTTTTGTTCCAAAAATCTTCATTCCCGCAGTAATGGCAATAGGCTATCCATAAACAGAGCTATGGATAAAATAGAAATCTTGACATCTTCCGGAGATGACCTATAATCAAAACAGGAGGGACCACCAATGCAAGAAAACGAACTTTTGTAACTGGCAGGGCGTTTCGGATTTGCTCATTTATGAGGAGTTTATTGATTAGAAAAAAACAGATTGGAGAATTATGAGAGCGGAAGAATTGTGGAAAGCATATTGCGAGGAAGAGAATATAGATATTGCTACACCTTATGAAGCCTGGGGATTTGGATGTGAACCAGATAAACTGGCAGACCTTGTATTAAAGGGAATGAAGACTGCAACTGCATCCGGATATGATTTGTATTTTATTGAAGGAGAAGAAGATCAATTACCGCAGCCGGGGGAGTATAGTGTTATTTTAAACTCAAAGGATGAGGCAATTTGTATTATTCAAACCACTAAGACAACAGTGGTCCCGTTTGATGAAGTATCCGAGGAACATGCTTACAAGGAAGGTGAAGGAGACAGAAGTCTTGCATATTGGAGAGCGGTTCATGAAGAATTCTTTACAAAAGAGTTTGAAAAAACAAAAATTGAATTCAATGGACAGACAAGAATTCTTTGTGAGGAATTTCAAGTAGTTTATAAGGGACCTAATACAAATTAAATTCAAACGAAGATCGGGAAGCAATTCAGAACTTGTGGAGGGAGCAAGAATGCTCAACAACAAAGAGTTCGACCTTTGGGCGGACGGTTATGACAAAACTGTCGGCATTTCTGATGAGGAAAACACATACCCTTTTGCCGGTTATAAAAAGGTGCTTGGGTTCATTTTCCAGACCATCATGGAAGCCACCAAGGCCGTTGTGCTGGATATTGGATTCGGAACAGGCACATTAACGACAAAACTATACGAGCGAGGCTGCACCGTTTACGGCCAGGATTTTTCATCAAGAATGATTGCGTTGGCATCTGAAAAAATGCCCAATGCGCATTTATATCAGGGAGACTTTAC
>CAKTNS010000012.1 GCA_934589225.1 uncultured Oscillospiraceae bacterium | reverse complement strand
TGCTAAATAGGTTTTTCCAGAACCACTGCAACCAATAATATGTATTTTCATAAGTCAGTATTCTCCACAAATTCCGATTTGTTGAACGAATGTCCAGTGTATCACATGTGGGACATCATAGCAAGCAACCCGCAAAGGGGAAAACGTACACTGAAATTCCTTTGCTTTTCAGACAGCACAAGACCCCGGGTGAACATCATCCGGGGCCTTGTGAAAGGTTTATTCTTCGTCCGCGTCCGCAACGGTGGGGTCGTAATTGACGATAATGTCATGCTCGGTCAGAGCGGAAACATCGGGAATCTCGTTGCCGTATACATTTACCTGCACCAGATGGTAGCACTCCGCCAGGGCATCCACATTGGTTAGTTTGTTGTAATCCATATAGACATAGCCAATGTCTGCCATATTGCGAAGGGCGTCAATGGATTCCAGAACATTGTGGGAGCCGTCGATCACCTGCATGGCACTGTTCTCGGCAAACTGGGGCATCTGCGAAACGTTGTTGTAGGAGAAATCCAGCCGTTCCAGGGTTTTCAGTCCGGCCAGAGGAGAGATGTCCTCAATGCTGTTGTTGGACAGGGTCAGGGTTTTCAGGGAAGCGCAGCCGGACAGACCGGACAGGTCAGAAAGACCGTTGTAGTCCAGATTCAGTTCCGTCAGCAGCGGCAAAGCGGCGGCGGTGGAAATGTCGGAAATCTGGTTGTTGGTGGCATTCAGAGTTTCCAGCCGGACACAGCCAGACAGGGGGGCAATGCCCTGCAGGGCGTTATAGGAAACGTCCAACTCCGTCAGTTTGGTCAGCGTTCCCACAACGGACAAATCGGTAATGGCATTGTGGGCGGCATGCAGCTGGGTCAGCTCTTTCAAAGCGGAAAGAACTTCCAGATTCCGAATGGTATTGTTGCTGATGTCCAGAGATTCCAGGGACGTGGCTAATTCCAGCCCTGCAAGGGTGCTGAGTCCACAGCCGGAAAGGGTCAGCTCCTTGAGCTGCGGCAGGGCCGCAACGGTGGAAAGACTTTCCGCCGGGAACCGGCAGCCGGTCAGGTTCAGCGTTTTCAGGTGGGTCAGCTGGGAAAAGTCGTTCAAATTGGACATGTTCCGGCCGCTGACGGTCAGGGTTTCCAGGAACGTCAGATGGGCCAGGTCTTCCAGGGTCTGGGCATCGCTGGGGACTTCCAGTTCGGTGATTTGCCAAAGGTCGTTGGTGTAAAGCACATGGTCCGGCTCACAGCCAATGGCGGTACGGGCTGCTTTTTCCATGGCCGCATCCATGAAAATCACAGGTTCAATAACGCCGCCAATGGTGTAGCCCAGGATGGTGACGGGGCTTACAAGGCCGTTATCCCCAACGGTGATGGCGTAAATCTGGGTCTCGCCCAAAGTCAGCGCAATGGGCTCTTTGTAGACTGCTCCTGCAATGGAGGGGTATTCTCCGTCGGTGGTGTAGTAAACGGTACCGGCGGGAGAGGCCAGAGAAATGCTGATATACTGACTGTAGTAGCCTGGCTCATAGTCCGGGGCAGGCGCGCCGGGGCGCAGTTCCTCCAGCTGGGCCTTGATCCCCGCATCCGGAATGTTGTTCAGCATGGAAACGGCATCGAGAAGCTTGTCCTGCTCCACATAGGTCTTGCACAGGGCGATATACAGCTCTTTGGTAGCCCCGGCCCGGATGGCCTTGGACAGTGTGACCTCGGCCTTGGTGTAATTGCCGGAAGCTTTATACTGATTTGCCAGCTCAATGGCCACGTTTTCGTCCTGGCCGGAGTAATTGTAAGCCAGGTTGTAAAACCAGGAGGAGAGGGACGTGTTGCCCTTCAAGTCATTGTTCCGGGCCTGCTGCAGCAGCATATCCCGGGTGAAATTTCTGTCATAGACAAACAGATACCAACCGATGCTGAAAACAACAACGCAGATCAGCAGCAGCGGCACCAGAAAGCGGATCAACTTTTTCATAATAAAAGCTCCAATCTAGGGAATCTTACCGGCAATTATACAATATTCTGAGATTCCTGTCAAGTACGGTGGCTTTTTTGGAATAAAAGGGCAGCTTTACTGCTTTTTTGCCTGCTTCATGCTCAGGGAGATCCGGTGGCGCTGCTGGTCCACGCTGAGGACCACCACATCTACTACATCTCCCACGGATACCAGCTCGCTGGGGTGCTTTAACCGGCGATTGCTGACCTCGGAAATATGCACAAGCCCGTCCTGGTGTACGCCAATGTCCACGAAGACACCGAAGTCAATGACATTGCGCACGGTGCCGGTGAGAACCATTCCGGGTTTCAGGTCCTTCATGTCCAGTACGTCCTTCCGAAGGATGGGCTGGGGCAGCTCGTCTCTGGGGTCTCGGCCGGGCTTGGCCAGCTCTTTGGCAATGTCTCGCAGGGTGGGTTCTCCCACACCGCAGCTCTGGGCCGCTTTTGCTACGCCATACGCTTCCAAAAGCCCGGGCAGCTCCCGGCGGTCCTGGCAGGGAATCAGCGTCATTAGGGCCTTGGCGGCAGGGTAGGACTCCGGGTGAACACCGGTGTTGTCCAATAGCTCTTTGCTTTCGGGGATCCGCAGGAAACCGGCGCACTGCTCAAAGGCCTTGGGGCCCAGTTTGGGCACCTTTTTCAGCTGACTTCTGCCGGTGAAGGGGCCGTTTTCTTCCCGATAGGCAACGATATTCTTGGCCGTGGTGGCGGTCAGGCCGGATACCTGCTGCAACAGGCTCCGGGAGGCGGTGTTCGCGTCCACGCCAACGGCATTGACGCAGTCCTCTACCACGGCATCCAGGGCCTCGTCCAGCTCCTTCTGGGGGCAGTCGTGCTGATACTGGCCCACACCGATGGCCTTGGGGTCAATTTTGACCAGCTCGGCCAGGGGGTCCTGCAATCTCCGGGCAATGGACACCGCGGAGCGCAGATTGACATCGTATTCCGGAAATTCCTCGGCGGCCAGGGGAGAGGCGGAGTAAACGGAAGCCCCCGCCTCGTTGACGATCATATAGCTGGCCTCCGGGAAGGAACGGAGCAATTCCACGGTCATGGCTTCAGTCTCCCGGGAGGCGGTGCCGTTGCCGATGGCAATGTGCCGGACCCGGTGCTTGCGCATGAGCCCGGACAGAATGGCGATGGCCTCCTGCTTTTTCCGCTCGGAGAAGGTGGGGTATACCACGCTGGTGTCCAGCACCTTGCCGGTGGGGTCTACCACGGCGACTTTGCAGCCGTTGCGGTATCCGGGGTCCAGGCCCATGGTCACAAAGCCCTTGACAGGGGGCTGCATCAGCAGGGGCTTCAGGTTCAGGGCAAAGTTGTGAATGGCACCAAGGCTTGCCCGCTCGGTCAGGGCATTGCGGATCTCTCGTTGGATGGAGGGGAAGATCAGCCGGTCGTAGGAGTCCTCCGCTGCCGCCTTTATCAGCTGCGAAACCTGCATGGTGGGCTTCAAGGCCTTCCGGCATACGAGAGCAGCCCCTTCGTTGCCGGGCAGGGTCACGGAGACCTTCAGCACGCCCTCTTTTTCGCCCCGGTTGATGGCAAGAATCTGATGGTCCTGTAGTCTGGAAATGGGGGCGTTAAAGTCATAATAAAGCTTGTAGACCGTATCGGCCTCCATGTCCTCTGCCTGACTCAGGAGGCTTCCCCGGCGCATACACAGCTCCCGAAGACTTTTGCGGAGGTCCGCGTCGTCGGAAAGGTTTTCCGCGATTATATCACAGGCACCGTCAATGGCCTCCTGGGCGGTGGCGACACCCTTTTCCTCATTGATAAACTGCTGGGAAAGTCCCTGGATGTCCTGACCGTCCTGGGCAAAAATGGCCTGGGCCAGAGGCTCCAGTCCCTTTTCCCGGGCAATGGAGCCCCGGGTGCGGCGCTTCTGCTTATAGGGCCGATACAGGTCCTCCACCTCCGTCATAGAGGCGGCTTCATCAATGGCCGCAGACAGTTCCGGGGTGAGCTTTCCTTGATTTTCGATGGATTTTTTCACTTCGTCCCGGCGCTGCTGCAAATTCCGGAGATAGGTCAGTCTGGTTTCCAGATTCCGCAGGGTGGTGTCATCCATGGCACCGTGGAATTCCTTTCGGTACCGGGCGATAAAGGGAATGGTGTTTCCCTCATCCAGCAGCCGGACGACATTTTCAATATACTCCTGCTTTTGTTGCAGTTCCTGAGAAAGAATTTCTTCAATACTTGGCATTTTGCTGCTCCTTTCCGCATGGTTTCCCCATTCTATCATATTTTCCCAAAATTGCAATGAAGAATTCCTGTTCATTTGGGAGAAGCCGGTTGCAAAATCCGGGAAAGAATGCTAAAATAGCACAGATTGACAGAACCGAAAAAAGGAAATGGATACTTATGGAAGAAAGCAATATTACTTTTGAGAGTCTGGGCCTGTCCCAGGCCATGTTGAAAGCCCTGGAAAAAAAGGGCTACGGTTATCCCACCACCATCCAGGCCGAGGCCATTCCCTGCTTTTTGCAGTGGAAGGACGTGATCGCCAAGGCCCCTACCGGCACCGGCAAAACCTTTGCCTTCGGCATTCCCATGATCGAGCATGTGGACTCTGAAAGCCCGGATGTGCAGGGGTTGATTTTGGCCCCGACCCGGGAGCTGGCCATTCAGATCGGTGACGAGCTCCGGGGTCTGCTGACCTATTATCAGAATGTCCGGGTGGCGGTGCTTTACGGTGGCGCCGGCATCGGCAGTCAGATCAAGGCTCTGGAAAAGAAGCCCCAGATCGTGGTGGCGACTCCGGGACGGCTCATGGACCACTACAACCGGAAGACCATCCGTCTGGATAAAATTCAGACCGTGGTGCTGGACGAGGCGGACCGGATGCTGGATATGGGCTTTTTCAAGGACGTGACCCGGATCATTGAAAAGGTGAAAAACCGGAAAAACCTGGGCCTGTTTTCCGCCACCATCTCCCAGGAGGTCATGACCGTTTCCTGGATGTATCAGCGGGACGAGGTGGAGATCACCGTAGAGCCCAAGCAGGAGGACCGGCCGGATATCGACCAATACAGCCTGACCTGCACCCCTCTTGAGAAGGCGGAAACCACCCTGCGGCTGATCCGCAGCCAGGGCTATGAGCGGGTGATGATTTTCTGCAACACCAAGCATATGTGCCAGCGGCTGTGTGACGATTTCCTCCGGGCGGGGCTGGACTGTGAGTGCCTCCATGGAGATATTCGCCAGCAGCAGCGGGAAAAGACCATGCAGCGCTACCGCAGCGGTAAGCTTCCTGTGCTGGTAGCCACGGACGTGGCATCCCGGGGTATTGACGTGGACGATGTGGACTGCGTTGTGAACTATGACATCCCCGAGGAAAACGAATACTACGTCCACCGCATCGGCCGGACCGGCCGGGCCAAGCGGAAGGGCGTGGCCTGGAGCATTGTCAGCAACTTCCCGGAAAAAGCCAAGCTGGATGAAATCGCCAAGTTCTCCAATTACACCATTCAGCCCATGGTCCTCTCCCCCGAGGGCGTGTTGACCCGGGAAGAAGTGAAGGCACCTCCCGCACCCAAGCGGAGATTCCGCTGATGGAGCACTTCGGCTTTCTGCTGCTGTCCAGCCACCTGGGGAATCCGCAGCGGAAACCATTGACCGTTGCCCAAATGCGGATCCTGTCCCAGCGGGTCTTGGATCACGGGCCCTTTGAGGAAGACCGGAAGCTCACGCAAAAGGACCTGCTGGCCCTGGGGTACTCCCGGAATTTCGCGGACCAGATCGTAAGCCTTTTGGAAGACCGGGAGCTGCTGGAGCGTTACCTGCAAAAGGGAAAGGCCAGAAGATGTGTGCCCATCACCCGGCAGGACCCCAGGTATCCCCAGGAGGTTCGCAGAAAGCTGGGAAAGGACAGCCCCGGCTGCCTTTGGGCCAAGGGGGACCTGTCACTGCTGGAAAATCCAAAAAAGATTTCCGCAGTGGGCTGTAGGTCTTTGAATCCCGAAAACCGGGCCTTTGCCCGGGAAATCGGGGCCCAGGCTGCCCGGCAGGGCTATGTGTTGGTATCCGGAAATGCGGTAGGTGCCGACCAGGAGGCCCAGGAGAGCTGCCTTTCAGGCGGCGGCCAGGTGATCAGTGTGGTGCCGGATGCGCTGCACAGCTATCTGGAGCGGCCCAATGTGCTCTATCTTAGTGAAGAGGACTATGATGCGTCTTTCTCCACCCTTCGGGCCCTGCGGCGCAACCGGGTGATTCATGCCATGGGGACGGCTGTGGCGGTGGCCCAGTGCAGGCCCGGAAAGGGCGGCACCTGGAGCGGCACCAACATGAACCTGCAAAACCACTGGAGCCCGGTTTATATGTTCCGGGACGGCAGCGAGGGGGCCGCGGCGCTGCAGCGGCAGGGGGCTGAACTGATCGGGAAAGAAGCCCTCCTGGATTTGTCGCTGCTTTCCAGGGCCTCGGAGGGGTTTCTACAGAATCTATAGTGATTTTTTGTCAGCGCCTCGGAAAACGGGGCGCTGATTTTTTCGCAACCGGTGGACAGACTTGACAAAACGTGGTATACTAACAAAGTACGTCACCAGGGAATCGACCCTGGAACTTCATGAAAAATGTTTGTATTTCAGAAAGGATATGACTATAAATGACCAAAGTAGACATCTACTCCGGCTTCCTGGGTGCCGGCAAAACCACCCTCATCAAGAAAATGATTCAGGAGGGTTATCAGGGCCAGAAGCTGGTGCTGATCGAAAATGAATTCGGTGAGATCGGCATTGACGGCGGCTTCCTCCAGGATGCGGGCATCAACATCACGGAAATGAACTCCGGCTGCATCTGCTGCTCTCTGGTAGGCGACTTCGGCAAGGCCCTGGAAAAGGTGATCGCGGAGTACCACCCGGACCGGATCATCATTGAGCCCTCCGGTGTGGGCAAGCTCTCCGATGTCATCGGTGCCGTGAACAAGGTCACCGGGCCGGACGTGACCCTGGGCTATACCGTGGCCGTGGTGGACGCAGGCAAGGTCAAGGTCTACACCAAGAATTTTGGCGAGTTCTACAACAACCAGGTGGAGACTGCCTCCACCATCATTCTCTCCCGTACCGACGCGGTGCCCCAGGCCAAGCTGGATACCGCCGTGGAGCTGCTGCGGGAGCATAACCAGGTCGCCACCATCATCACCACCCCCTGGGGCCAGCTCACCGGTGAACAGCTGATCTCCGCCATGGAAGGCAAGGCCTCCCTGGCCGCGGAGCTTGCCCGGCTGGAAACCGAGCGCCTGAACGAGGAAGAACATCATCATCACCACCATGACGATGAAGAAGAGGAGCACGAGCACCACCACCATCACCACGAGGATGACGAGGAGTGCGGCTGCCACCATCACGACCATGACGAGGAATGCGGGCACCACCATCATGACCACGAGGAGGAGTGCGGGCACCACCATCATCATGAGGAAGGGGAGGAGCACCATCACCACCACGATGAGGAGTGCTGCTGCCATGACCACCACCACGAAGAGCACGAGCATCACCACGAGCATGATGAAAACTGCACCTGCGGCTGCCACGACCATCATCATCACCATCATGCCGACGAGGTATTCACCTCCTGGGGCGTAGAGACCGCCCGGAAGTTTGAGAAGCAGACCGTTGAGAATGCTCTCAAGGCTCTGGATTCCGGGGACTACGGCATGATCCTGCGGGCCAAGGGCATCCTGCCCGCTGTAGACGGCAGCTGGATCCACTTTGATTATGTGCCCGAGGAAACCAATATCCGTACCGGTTCCGCCGATGTTACCGGCAAGCTCTGTGTCATCGGCTCCAAGCTGGACGAGCAGGGCATTGCCCAGCTGTTTGGGGTGTAAGTCATGGTGATGCAGCAGATCCCGGTCTACGCCTTTACGGGCTTCCTGGACTCCGGAAAGACCAAGTTTATCCAGGAGACCCTGGAGGACCCCCGGTTCAACGCCGGAGAGCGGACCCTGGTTTTGATTTTTGAGGAAGGGGAGGAGGAATACGACCTCTCTACCTATCCCAAGAAGAACGTTTATCTGGAGGTTCTGGACCAGCAGACGGTTTCCACCGAAGAGCTGAAGGCCCTTCAGAAAAAATACAAGGCAGAGCGTGTAGTAGCGGAGCTCAACGGCATGCAGCAGGTCGGTGACCTGTATATGCGCTTCCCCGAAAGCTGGGCAATCGCCCAGGAGGTCATGTTTGCGGATGCCACCACCATTATGACCTACAACGCCAATATGCGCAATCTGGTCATGGACAAGCTGGTGGGAGCCCAGATGGTGGTATTTAACCGCATGACTCCGGGGCAGGACGTAATGCCCTTCCACAAGCTGGCCCGAGCTGCCAACCGCCGCATCGATATTCTCTACGATTACACCGACGGCACCACCCAGTTTGATGAAATTGAGGACCCGCTACCCTTTGACATCAACGCTCCTGTCATAGAAGTCAAGGACGAGGACTATGCTCTGTGGTACCGGGATGTATCCGAGGAGCCGGAAAAGTATGACGGCAAGACCGTTCACTTCAAGGCCCAGGTCGCCATGCTGCGCCGGGACAAGAACGGGATGTTCGCCCCGGGCCGGTTCGTCATGACCTGCTGTGTGGAGGACATTCAGTTCTGCGGCATTCCCTGCCGCTACAGCGGATCCGGCTCTTTGGAGTCCCGGTCCTGGGTCATGGTCACCGCAAAGATCAGCGCGGAGAAGCACCCTCTTTATAAGGGCGATGTGGGCCCGGTGCTGACGGCCATCAGCGTGGAGACCGGAGCGGAGCCCGCGGACCCGGATGTAGCAACATTTTAACATTTACGGAGGAGCGGCCCGATGACCGCTCCTCAAAGCGTCTTGGAAAGGAGGCAGCCTATGTATCAGCCCTTGGCAGACCTGCTTCGGCCGGAAACCCTGGATGATGTGGTGGGGCAGGAGCATATACTGGCAAAGGGGGCGGTGCTGCGCCGACTGATCGAGTCCGGAAACATCCCCAATATGGTGTTTTACGGACCCAGCGGCACCGGCAAGACTACCGTTGCCAATATCATCGCCAAGCAAACCAACAGGACCTTGTATAAGCTGAACGCCACCACCGCCTCTACCGCGGATATTCGGGAGATCACCGCCCAGCTGGATACCTTTATGGCACCCAACGGGGTGCTGCTATACCTGGATGAGATCCAGTCCTTTAACAAAAAACAGCAGCAATCTCTGCTGGAGTACATCGAAAACGGAAAAATCACGCTGATCGCCTCCACTACGGAAAATCCCTATTTTTACGTTTTTAACGCCATTCTCAGCCGGTCTACGGTATTTGAGTTCAAGCAGATCAGCAGGGAAGCGGCATTGAAAGCGGTCCTTCGAGCGGTGGCCTTTATGGAAAAGCGCACGGGACTTACCGCCAAGCCCCAGGACGGGGTTCTGGAGTATATCGCGGGAGCCAGCGGCGGGGACCTGCGGAAATCCATGAACGCCATTGAGGTCCTGTTTTCCGTCGCGGTCCCCCAGGGTACGGAGCTTCCTCTTACCATGGAGGATGCCGTGGCGGTGACCCAGAAAAGCGCCATGCGGGCGGACCGGGACGGGGACAATTATTTTGACATGCTTTCCGCACTGCAAAAATCCATCCGCGGTTCCGACCCGGATGCGGCCTGCCATTATCTGGCCCGGCTGCTGGAGGCGGGCCAGTTACAGTCCGCCTGCCGAAGGCTTATGGTCATTGCGGCAGAGGATGTGGGCCTTGCCTATCCCATGATCATTCCCATTGTAAAATCCTGCGTGGATATGGCATTGATGCTTGGAATGCCGGAGGCCCGCATCCCTCTGGGGGATGCGGCGGTTCTGATGGCCACCTCCCCCAAATCCAACTCCGGCCACATTGCCCTGGACGCGGCCTTGGCGGATGTGCAGAAGGGGCGGGGGGGTACCTTCCCCCGGCATCTGCAAAATGTACACGCCGATACCTTTACCCAGGAGCGGTCCCAGGGGTATCTGTATCCCCATGACTATCCCAACCATTGGGTGGCCCAGCAGTATCTCCCTGATGACCTGGTGGGAACCCACTACTATACCTATGGACCAAACAAGCTGGAACAGGCGGCAAAACAGTATTGGGATGCCATCAAAAAGGAGTGAGGGATATGGATATTCAGGTAAACGATGTTCTGACCATGAAAAAAGCCCACCCCTGCGGGGAAAAACGCTGGGTGGTCCTGCGCACCGGCGCGGATTTCCGGCTGAAATGTCTGGGCTGCGGCCACGAGTTGATGACGCCTCGCTTTAAGGCAGAGAAGAACATCAAGTCCGTGGAGCGCCCGGAAGCATAAAGTTTTATACCATCCGACAAGGCGGTAGTCTGCGAAGGGCGCAGGCTGCCGCCTTTTGTGAAATCTGTGGCTCTTCCCTCCAAGGCCGAGGACTGCGGACGGAACTTGCGGCGAACCGATGCTCCGGCTCCGACGGCATTCTTGCCGGTGGGCAATTATAATATAAGCACAAAAGGAAACGGAAGGCCGCTTCTCGCTGCGCTGTCTGGGAGGGGATGCGTATGTATCTGGACCTTGTGATGCTTCTGAACTTTGCGGTGGACTACCTGCTGCTCTTTGCTTCTGCCCGGCTCTCCGGTCTGGAGCCCAGGCGGAAGCGCCTTTTGAGTGCGGCGGTGCTGGGGGCGGCATACAGCGGGGGATGCCTGGTGCCCGGTTTTGAATTCTTGGGAGGGATGCTCTGGCGTGTGCTGTTTCTGATTCTTCTGGGCATGCTGGCCTTTGGGTGGCGGGAGAGTGCCTGGCGGCAGACGGGGGTATTCTTGCTGTTGAGCCTGTCACTGGGCGGTATGGCAGAGCTGGCAGGAAAAACCGGGCCGGGGCCCTTGCTCCTGTGTGCGGGGCTTTTGTGGCTGGCCTGTACGCTGCTGCTCCGGGGAAGCCTTTCGGCCCGGCGGCTGGTGTCTCTGGATATTGCGGAAAATGGGGTCACGCTGCACCTGACGGCCTTGAGAGATACGGGAAACACCCTTCGGGACCCCATTACCGGAGAGCAGGTGCTGGTGATCGGGCAGGAGGATTGCCAGCGCTTAACGGGGCTTACCCGGCAGGAGTTGGAAGCGCCTCTGGACACCCTGACGAAGCCGCCCATTGGTGGATTGCGGCTGATCCCTTACAGAAACGTGGGAGCCCAGGCGGGAATGCTTCTGGGGATGCGATTCCAAGAGGTCTTTTTAGGGGGCAGGCGGCAGCCGTCCATTGTGGCATTTGCCCCCGGCAGGGTCGGAGGAGCGGACTATCAGGCGTTGGTAGGAGGTACTCTATGATGTTTTGGCAGCGAATCACCGATTGGCTTTGGGGAAAGGAGCAGGTGCTCTACTACATTGGAGGCAGCGACATTCTCCCGGCACCGCTGAAAGGAGAGGCGGAGCGGGCAGCCATTGAGGGGCTGGCCAGGGGAGAAGAGGCCGCACGGCAGACCCTGGTAGAACACAATCTGCGGTTGGTGGTTTATATCGCCCGGCGTTTTGACAGCGGGGGAACCAATTTGGAAGACCTGATTTCCATCGGCACCATTGGCCTGATGAAGGCCATCAGCACCTATCGGATGGATAAAAATATCAAACTGGCCACCTATGCCTCCCGGTGCATTGAAAATGAGATATTGATGCACATGCGCAAAATCTCCAACCAAAAGGCGGAGGTCTCCCTGGACGAGCCCATCAATCTGGACGGCGAGGGCAATGAGTTGCTGCTGTCAGATATTCTGGGAACCGGAGAGGAGGACATTCTGGCGCCTCTGGAGGCGGCGGCAGATCTGGCAATGCTCCGGCAGTCCCTATTGGAACTGTCCGCCCGGGAGCGGGAAATCGTGGATATGCGTTACGGTCTGGGGGGCGGACAGGAGCTGACCCAGAAGGAGGTGGCGGCCCGCCTGGGCATCTCCCAATCCTATATTTCACGGCTGGAAAAAAGAATCATGGGAAAGCTTCGAAAGGCCTTTCTGAAGCAAATGAGCTGCGCTTAGGGAAGCATTTATAATTCTATCAAAAAATTTTATGTTCAAGCCGCTTGTAAATCCTCATAGAAGATGATATAATCCCTATAAAAATATATCGATAGAAAAATATATCGATACACGAGGAGCGAAGATCAAGATGGAACGTGACGTAAAGGTGTCCAAGGCGGTTTTGAAACGGCTTCCGGGGTATCTTGCTTATTTAAAAAGCCTGCCGGATTCGGCCCCGGCGAATATTTCCGCTACAGCCTTGGCCAATGCCCTGGATATGGGCGAGGTCCAGGTCCGGAAGGATCTGGCCATTGTATCCGATGGCGGCCGCCCCAAGGTGGGCTATCAGAGAGAGGCACTTATTGACGACATTGAGCAGTTTTTGGGCTATGACAACTCCACCGATGCGGTGCTGATCGGCGCCGGTAAACTGGGCCTTGCATTGATGGCCTATTCCGGGTTTGAAGCCTACGGTCTCAACATCCAGGCTGCCTTCGATGTAAAGCCCCCCATGGAAAAAACGGAAGACGGCCAGCCCATTTATCCCATTGCAAAGCTGGAGCATTACTGCAAGCTTCATAAGGTGCTGATGGGCATTATTACGGTCCCGGCCGGTGCGGCCCAGGAAGTGGCGGATCAGCTAATCGCCGGAGGGGTCAAGGCGATTTGGAACTTTGCCCCCACCCATTTGGACGTGCCCCCCAATATTCTGGTGCAGAATGAGAATATGGCAACTTCTTTGGCAGTCCTGTCTGTGCATCTGCGGGCGGCCATGAAGGACGAAAAAAAGTGATCCATACATAAAAGCGCATAAAAAGGACCTGAGCGGAACGAATCTGCTCAGGTCCTTTTTGGTCTCGATTACTTGCCGGGCTTGAAGCTGTCCTTCAGGCTGACGGAGCGGTTGAAGACCAGATGGTCAGGGGTAGAGTCCTTGCTGTCAGGGCAGAAGTAGCCCAGACGCATGAACTGATAGCTTTCCGGGGCCTTGGCGTCTTTCAAAGAGGCCTCTGCCTTGCAGCCCTGAAGCACTTCCAGAGAATGGGGATTCAGGCAGGCCAGGAAGTCCTTGCCGGCGGCATCGGGGTCGGGATCGTCAAAGAGGTTGGAATACTGCCGAACCTCTGCCTCCACGCAGTTGTTGGCATCCACCCAATGGATGGTAGCACCTCTGATCTTTCGGCCGTCAGCAGGGTCGCCGCCCTTGCTTTCCGGGTCGTAGGTGGCCAGGACCTCGGTAACATTGCCGTTTTCGTCGGTAACACAGCCGGTACACTGGATCACATAAGCACCCTTCAGGCGGCACTCTGGTCCGTTGGGGTACAGACGCTTGTACTTGGGAATGGGCTGAGCCAGGAAATCGTCGGCCTCGATCCAAAGATCTCTGGAGAAGGTGATCTCTCGGGAGCCGGCCTCGGGGTCATTGGGGTTGTTTTCTACCAGGAAGGTCTCGCTCTGACCCTCGGGGTAATTGGTAATGGTAAGCTTGACAGGCTTCAAAACAGTCATGACCCGCTTGGCAGTTTCGTTCAGGTCCTCCCGCAGGCAGTGCTCCAGAAAGGCAAACTCAATGGTGTTGGGAGACTTGGCCACACCCACCCGGTCGCAGAAATTGCGGATGGAGGCGGGGGTATAGCCCCGGCGGCGCAGACCGCAGAGGGTGGGCATCCGGGGATCGTCCCAGCCGGATACATAGCCGTTTTCAACCAGGGCCCGGAGCTTCCGCTTGGAGAGCACCGTGTGGTCGATGCCCAGCCGGGCAAATTCGATCTGCCGGGGGTGGCTGGGGACGGAAACATGCTCGGTGACCCAGTTGTACAGAGGCCGGTGGTTCTCAAATTCCAGGGAGCACAGGGAGTGGGTGATGCCCTCCAGAGCGTCCTGAATGGGATGGGCAAAGTCATACATGGGATAGATGCACCACTTGTCTCCCTGACGGTGGTGATGCATATGGCGAATCCGGTAGATCACGGGGTCGCGCATATTGAAGTTGCCGGAGGCCAGGTCGATTTTGGCCCGGAGGGTGTATTTGTTGTCCTCAAATTCCCCGGCCCGCATCCGGGCGAACAGGTCCAGGCTTTCCTCTATGGGACGGTCCCGGTAGGGGGAGATGGCAGGGGTATTCAGGTCGCCGCGGTACTCTTTGAACTGCTCGGGGGTCAGCTCGCAGACATAGGCCAGACCCTTCTTGATGAGTTCAACGGCAAACTCATAGTCCTTTTCAAAGTAATCGGAGCCGTAGAAGAACCGATCGCCCCAGTCAAAGCCAAGCCAGTGAATGTCTTCCTGAATGGCCTCGACGAACTCCACGTCCTCTTTGGTGGGATTGGTGTCGTCCATACGCAGATTGCAGATACCGCCGAATTTTTCGGCAGTACCAAAGTCAATGATCAGGGCCTTGCAGTGGCCGATGTGCAGATACCCGTTGGGTTCCGGCGGAAAACGGGTGTGAACGGTTTTTCCGGCAAACTGCCCGCCGGGGGCAATATCTTCTTCAATAAAGGCATGAATGAAATTCTTGCTTTCCGTGATTTCAGCCATATGGAAACTTCCTCTCTAAGTGTTGCTTCAATAATGTGGTATTATAACCCATTTCCCCTTTGATTGCAATCAAAATTTATGGGTGCGGGGGAATTTGCCGGGGCTTTGTGAAATAATTACGAATTCTTAAATTTAGTGGTTGTCAATTTGCCATTTTTACGCTAAAATAGAGTCGATGCCATGCGGGGCTGTGGGTGCCCCTGTGGGAAAGAGAAGGAGTGATACGATTTGTCTCAAATCAAATACAAACGAATTCTGCTGAAGCTCAGCGGTGAGGCCCTGGCCGGTGACCAGCATCGGGGCCTTGATTATAGTGTGATCCATCCGGTGTGCGAAGCCATCAAGGAATGCCATGAAAAGGGTGTCCAGATCGGCCTGGTGATCGGCGGCGGCAACTTCTGGCGGGGCGTAAAGGACGGCGCGGATAAAATGCAGCGCTCCCACGGCGATGCCATGGGCATGCTGGCCACCGTCATGAACTGCATCGCCATGGCAGACGCTCTGGAGCAGCACGGTGTTCCCGCCCGGGTGCTCAGTGCCGTGGAAATGAACAAGTTCGCGGAGTATTTTACCCGGGACACCGCAGACCGTTATCTCAACGAGGGGAAGGTGGTGCTCTTCGCCGCCGGTACCGGCAACCCCTATTTCTCCACCGATACCGGTGCGGTGCTGCGGGGCGTTGAGATCGAGGCCGATGCCATTCTGATGGCCAAGAACGTGGACGGCATCTACTCTGCCGACCCCAATGTGGACCCCACTGCAGTGAAGTTTGACGAGCTGACCTATGATGAAGTGCTGGCCCGTCATCTGAAAGCAACGGATACCACCGCAATGACCCTGGCTATGGACAACCACATGACTCTTGTTTGCTTTGCCCTGGCAGATCCCAGCAATATCCTCCGCGTTGTAAGCGGAGAGAAAATTGGAACCATCGTAAAGGAGGACTAATCAATGAGCGTAGATTTTAATGAATTTTCCAGAAAAATGGACCGGACCCTGGAGCATTTGGGGGAGGACTTCGATGCCGTTCGTGCCGGACGTGCCAATGCGAAGGTTCTGGACCGCATCAGCGTAGAATACTATGGCAGTGAGACCCCTCTGAACGGCGTTGCCACCATTTCCTCTCCGGACGCCAGAACCCTGGTGATCACGCCCTGGGATACCAAGCTGCTCAAAGAGATCCAGAAGGCCATTCAGATCTCCGACCTGGGCATCAACCCCCAGAATGACGGCCGGGTCATCCGGCTGGTGTTCCCCCAGCTGACGGAGGAGCGTCGTAAAGACCTGTCCAAGCAGGTCAAGCGCTACGCCGAGGACGCAAAGGTCGCCATGCGGAACATTCGCCGGGATGGCATGGACTATGTGAAGAAGCTGAAAAAGAACGGTGAGATCACCGAGGATGACCAGAAGAAGGCAGAAAAGGACCTGCAGGATATGCTGGATAAGTATATCAAGAAGGTGGATGCCGCTCTGGCCGCCAAGGACAAGGAACTGATGTCCATCTGATTTTCATCCGCGGGCCGGTCTTTATGGCACCGGCTCGCGGAAAACATACTATGGGGCTTTTGAAAGCCCCCTCAAAATTGAACGGACCTTATGGATCCGGTGAGAAAGAGGTGCTTGCATGGCGCTCGAGAATGAAAATCTTCCGAAACCGCCCCGACATATCGCAATCATTATGGACGGCAACGGCCGGTGGGCAAAGAAGCGTGGGCTGCCCCGTACCGCCGGTCACAGCGCCGGTGCGGAGGCTTTTCGGAGAATCGCCAACTATTGCCGCAGCCTGGGCGTGGAATACCTGACGGTCTATGCTTTTTCTACGGAGAACTGGAAGCGGTCTCAGGAGGAAGTAGGGGGCATTATGCTGCTGCTCCGGAAGTATCTGGAGGAGGCCCTGCTGGACATGGAAAAAAACAGGGTCCGTTTTCGCTTCTTTGGAGATATGTCCCGTCTGTCTCCGCAGCTGCAAAAGCTGTGCCGGGATGCGGAGAACCGTTCTGTAGAATATGACGTTCAGGTGAATTTCTGCCTGAATTACGGCGGCAGGGATGAGATCGTCCGGGCTGCCCGGGCCTTTGCCGCGGAGGTGGCCGCAGGGAAGCGTCAGCCCCAGGAGCTGACGGAAGGCCTTTTTGATTCCTATCTGTATTCAGCCGGTGTGCCGGACCCGGAGCTCATTATCCGGCCCTCGGGGGAGATGCGTACCAGCAACTTCCTGCTGTGGCAGTCCGCTTATTCCGAGTACGTATTTATGGATGTTCTGTGGCCGGATTTCGGCCCCCAGGACCTGGATAAGGCCATTGCGGAGTATCATCGGCGTAACCGCCGTTTTGGAGGCGTCTGACCCATGAAAACGAGAATTATCACAGCGGCAATTGCCATTCCGGTGTTGCTGCTGATCCTTTTACTTGCCCCGGAGATCGTGCCGACGTTGTTGCTGGGGGCGCTGATGGCCATTGCCGCCTATGAGTTCCTCTACCGCACGGGCCTGTGCCGCCGGATCCGTATGGTCATCTACAGTGTGGTGGCGGCCTTCGGCTTGGCGATTTGGAGCTACTATGGCGGCTTGCAGGCCTACCTTCTGCTGGGGCTCATCGTATACCTGATGCTGCTGTTTTCGGAGGTCATGCTGGACCATGTGAAGGTCTCCATAGACCTGGTGGGCCTCTGCACCTTAGGCGGTTTCGTGATTCCTCTGATGCTCAGCTCGATCATCCGTATTCTCATGACCACCAACGGCCGCTTCTTTGTGCTGCTGCCCTTTGTGGTGGCGTTCCTTTCGGATGCGGGGGCTTACTTTGTGGGCCTGCGGTTTGGCAAGCACAAGCTGGCGCCGGTGGTGAGCCCCAATAAGACCATAGAGGGTGTATTGGGCGGCTTTGGCTTTGCTTTGGTGGGCATGCTGGTGTATGGGCTTATTTTGCAGCTGTTCCTGCAATTCCGGGTAAACTATGGGGCGGTGATCCTGTATGCCATTGCCGGTACCGGTGTGGATGTGATGGGGGACCTGTGTTTTTCTGTGGTCAAGCGCCAGACCGGCATCAAGGATTACGGCAATCTGATCCCCGGCCACGGCGGCGTGCTGGACCGTTTTGATTCGATGGTCCTGGTGGCGCCTCTTATGGAAGCGTTGCTTCTGATTCTTCCTTTGGCGGTGTAAATTATGGTGAATTGTATCAGTATTCTTGGCTCTACCGGCTCCATTGGCCGCCAGAGCCTGGACGTTGTCCGGATGCACCCGGAAATCCGGGTAGGGGCCCTGACGGCGGGCAGCAGCCTGGAGCTGCTTTCCCAGCAGTGCCGGGAATTTCGCCCGGAGCTGGCGGTAGTCGCCACGGAGGAGGGGGCCAAGGCCCTGAAAGAAATGCTCTGTGACCTTCCGGTGCGTGTCAGCTTCGGCATGGAGGGCCTTCTGGAGGCCGCCACTCTGGAAAGTGCCGACTGCGTCATTACGGCGGTGGTGGGTATGCTGGGGTTAAAGCCCACGCTGGCAGCCATTCGGGCCCGGAAGCGCATCGGCCTTGCCAACAAGGAGACATTGGTCTGCGCCGGGGAGCTTGTGATGGCAGAGGCGAAGAAGTATGGGGCCCAGATCGTTCCCGTGGATTCGGAGCATTCCGCGATTTTCCAGTGTCTCATGGGCTGCGAAAACCGGAAAGAGGTCAAGCGCTTGATTTTGACCTGCTCCGGCGGTCCCTTTTTCGGCATGGACCGGCAGCAGCTTTCCAAGGTGACCAAGGCGGATGCCCTAAAACATCCCAATTGGAAAATGGGCCCCAAGATCACCATTGACTGCGCGACCCTGATGAACAAGGGCCTGGAGGTTATTGAGGCCATGCGGCTGTACGACCTGCCTCTGGAGCAGGTGGACGTGCTGATCCATCGCCAGAGCATCGTTCACAGCATGGTGGAGTTTACCGACGGAGCCGTGATGGCACAGATGGGCGCACCGGATATGCGTCTGCCCATTCAGCTGGCCATGACCTACCCCGAGCGATTTCCCAGCCCCGTAGAGCCGCTGGATCTGACGGCCTGCGGTCCGCTGACCTTCGGCAAGCCGGATCTGGAGGCGTTCCCTTGTCTTGCCTTGGCAAGGCACTGTGCAAAGCTTGGCGGCTCCGCCTGCGCTGCCATGAACGGCGCCAACGAGGAGGCCGTCGCCCTGTTCCTGCAGGATAAAATCGGATTCTATGATCTTTATGACCTGGTGAAACAGGCGGTGGAGGCGGTTCCGTTCCTGGTTTCTCCAACGCTGGAGGACATTCTTGAAATGGACCGGCTTGCGAGACGCTCTGTAAAATCCATGGTTTGAGGCAAAGTATGAGCTATCTTTTTGCGTTTTTACTCTTTAGTTTTCTGGTTTTTATTCATGAATTAGGGCATTTTCTAACGGCCAAGGCCTTTGGGGTCCAGGTCAATGAATTTTCCCTGTTTATGGGCCCCACTCTTTTTAAGAAGCAGATCGGTGAGACCCTGTACTCTATTCGCTGCATCCCCATCGGCGGTTTCTGCGCCATGGAAGGGGAGGACGAAAAAAGCAATGCTCCTCGGGCTTTTCCCAATGCGGCCTGGTGGAAGCGCTGCATCATTCTGGCTGCCGGTGCGGCGATGAATTTCCTGACCGGTGTTGTATTGCTGGCCTGCTTTTTCGGGCCGGACAAACAGTTTATCCAGCCGGTGATCGCCCAGGTAGACCCTCTGTGCAGCTTTGCAGGGGTGGATGGCATACAGGAGGGAGACCGTATTGTCCGGGTGGACGGGGAAAAAATCTATGTGTACAGCGATTTTTCCTTGATTCTGTCCCTGAATCCCGGGGATGTTCATGATCTGGTGCTGGAACGGGACGGAAAAACCGTGACGCTGAATGCCCTGAAAATGGAAAAGCAGGAGTTTCAAAATGAAGACGGTACCGTTTCCCGGCGCTATGGTTTCAGCTTCTCGGTAACAGACGCAACGTTGCTTGAAAAGGTGAAATACACCTGGGCCAGCGCCTTGGATACGGTGCGGATGGTCCGGCTGTCTCTTCAGATGCTCTTTACGGGGCAGGCGGGGGTGGAGGATGTGTCCGGGCCGGTGGGTATTGTTTCTCAGATGGCCCAGGTGGCGGACCAGTCCGGTAGCCGGTATTATGCGTTTTTGAATCTATTGTATTTTGGCGGCTTCATCGCCATCAACCTGGCGGTTATGAATCTGCTGCCCATCCCCGCACTGGATGGGGGCCGCCTGATGGGCGTGCTTTTGACAACGGCCATTGAAGCGGTGACCCACAAGAAGCTCAATCCCAAGATTGAGGGTTATATTCATGGGGTCGGCATGATTTTGTTGCTGGTCCTCATGGGGCTTATTATGTTTAAGGACATTATTTTTGCGATAAAGGGGTAACACATCATGACCAGACAGATAAAAGTTGGAAATGTGGCCATCGGCGGCGGCGCGGACGTGGTGATCCAGTCCATGCTGAATACAAAAACCACCGATGTGGAAGGAAGCCTGTCTCAAATCCGTACTCTGGCTGCGGCGGGCTGCCAGGTCGCCCGGTTGGCGGTTCCCAATATGGAGGCTGCCCGGGGCTTTGCGGAGATTTGCAAAGAGAGCGTGCTGCCTCTGGTTGCGGATATTCACTTCGACTACAAGCTGGCCATTGCCGCCGCTGAAGGCGGTGCCAGCAAGATTCGGATCAATCCCGGCAACATCGGCGGGGAAGACCGGGTGAAAGCAGTGGTAGAGGTTTGCAAAGAGAAGCATATTCCCATTCGCATCGGTGTCAACGGGGGAAGCCTGGAGCAGGAATTGCTTCAAAAATACGGCCATCCCACGGCGGAGGCCCTGGTGGAAAGTGCCTTTGGTCACTTGGAGCTGCTGGAAAAGTTTGGGTTCTATGACACCTGTGTTTCTATGAAATCCTCCCATGTGCCCACCATGGTGGCAGCTGCCCGGCTGTTCCGCTCCAAGTGCGACTATCCGCTGCACATCGGCGTAACGGAAACAGGGCCCGTCCGGCAGGGCCTGATCAAATCTGCCATGGGCATTGGCAGCCTGCTGCTGGACGGTATCGGTGACACCCTGCGGGTCAGCCTGACCGATGATCCCGTGGAAGAGGTCTATGCCGCCAAGGACATTCTGAAAGCTGCCGGTCTTCGGAAAGAGGGCGTGGACATTATTTCCTGCCCCACCTGCGGCCGCACACGCATTGATTTGATTGGACTGGTGAACCGGGTGGACGAGGCCCTGCGGAACTGCGAAAAGCCTATTACGGTAGCGGTCATGGGCTGTGTGGTCAACGGCCCCGGAGAAGCCCGGGAGGCGGACATCGGCATTGCCGGCGGCGACGGCTGGGGAATGATCTTTGAAAAAGGCCAGCAGGTCGCAAAGCTTCCCTATGAGGAACTGCTGCCGGAGCTGCTGCGCCGGATCGACGCAATGAACGTATGAAAGAGAACCTGTTGTTATTAGATATGTTTCCGGACTATGAGCCACCTGAGGAGATCCGCAAGGCCCTTTCTCAGGCGGCTCTTGTGGCCGTGGACTTAGATCCCGCTTCCCGGACGGTGGAAGCGGCGGCCCATGCGGAAACCTATGTGCCCCGGCGCATGACCCAGCAGTTAGAAAAAGAACTGCTGGAACTCTACGGCCTGAACAGGCTCCATATTGTGCTCACCCATCCGGCCCAGGAGCTGTCCAAGATGGAGCCGGAGGAGCTTCGGAGCCTGTTTGTGGAGCAGGATTCCATGACCCGGGGATCCCTTGCCGGAGCCAAATGGACATGGAGCGGCAATGAACTGACCGTTTCCTTGGTTGCCAACGGGAAAGCCGGGGTGGAAAAGCAGATTCCCGCCGTTGTGTCGGCGCTGAAAGCACGGTTTGCCACGGATGTGACCATCCGTGTGGAGGCGGGGCACGAATTTTCGGACCGGGAGCTCAGCGAAGCCATGGAGAAAATCCGCCAGAAGGCGCTGACTTCCATTCCCATGGCACAAAGCCAACAACCCCAGCAGGAGGCCTCCAAGCCCCAAGACAGCGATACCTTCTACGGAAAGCCCTTCCGTGGCAGCGCAACCGCGATGAAGGACCTGACGCTGGATATGGGCACCATCATCGTGGAGGGCAGAGTCTTTGCCATTGAGCACAAAGAGCTGACCAAGCGCAATGCCTGGGTGGTCAAGTTCGACATGACGGATAACACCAATTCCATCCGGGTCACAAGGTTCCTGGAAGCCCGGGAGGCAAAACCCATTTTGGAAAATGTGCAGATGGGCAGTGTGCTCCGGGTCCAGGGAAAGCTTATTGAAGATCGGTTTGAAAATGACATGGTCCTGAAGCCCTACGCTATGATGCCGGGTGCCATGCCCAAGCGGAAAGATACGGCCCCTGACGGCAAACGTGTGGAGCTGCATTTGCACACCACCATGAGCAATATGGATGCCCTGACGGATACCGCCGCGGCAGTCAAGCAGGCAGCCGCCTGGGGCCATAAGGCCATTGCCATTACAGACCACGGCGTTGCCCAGTCCTTCCCGGATGCCATGAAGGCGGCCTCCAAGGCCAAGGTGGCGGGAACCGACGAGAACATCAAGATCCTCTACGGTGTGGAGGGGTACTATGTCAACGATGTGGATGACCGGATCGTGGTCCACGGCGACCAGGACATTCCCTTTGATGGGGAGTATGTGGCCTTTGATTTGGAGACTACCGGTTTAAGCGCCCAGAATGACCGCATCATCGAAATCGGCGCGGTGGTCATGAAAAACGGCCAGGAAGTGGACCGTTTTCAGACCTTCGTGGACCCCCAGCGGATTTTGGACAAGAAAATCATCGAGCTGACAGGCATTACGGATGACATGCTGGTGGGTGCCCCTCAAATCGAGGAGGTGCTTCCCAAATTCCTGGAATTTGTGGGAGACCGGGTATTGGTGGCCCACAACTCCGATTTTGACACCGGTTTTATCCGGGCGGCCTGCGCCAGAATGGACATTCCCTATCGTTTTACCGCGGCGGATACCCTGATCCTTTCCCAGAACATGCTGCCCCAGCTGAATAAATTCAAGCTGGACATTGTATCCAACGCCCTGAGCCTGCCGGACTTCCAGCACCACCGGGCGGCAGATGACGCGGTGACCTGCGGCCTCATCATGCACCGACTTATGGAGCAAATGACCCAGGATTTGGGCATCCATCGGCTCCAGGAGATCAATGACCGCATGACCACCCTGCGGGCCAAGGGGCGCATCACGGACCGCCACGCCCGACACATTATCATTCTGGCCAAAAACCAGGTGGGCCTGCGGAACCTCTACCATCTGATTTCCGATTCCAATCTGAAATACTTCAAGCGCGTGCCCAGAATCCCCAAATCGGAGCTCATGGAGCTGCGGGAGGGACTGATCATTGGCTCTGCCTGTGAGGCAGGCGAACTGTTCCAGGCCATGCTGGACGGAAAGAGCGAGGATGAGCTGAAGCGCATCGCCTCCTTCTACGATTACCTGGAGATCCAGCCCTTGGCAAACAATATGTTCATGCTGGCCAAGGGCATGGCCAAGGATGTAGAGCAGCTTCGAGAATACAATAGAACCATTGTCCGGCTGGGAGAGTCTCTGGGGAAGATGGTGGTCGCCACCGGTGACGTTCACTTCCTCAACCCGGAGGACGAAATATTCCGGCATATCCTTTTGGCCACCAAGGGCTTTGATGACGCAGACAAGCCCAACCCCTTGTATTTCCGTTCCACCGACAACATGTTGGAGGAGTTCAGCTACCTTGGGGAGGAAAAAGCCTATGAGGTGGTAGTGACCAACCCTAACCTCATTGCGGATATGTGTGAGACCCTTCGTCCCGTGCCACACAACCTGTTTGCGCCCAAAATCGAAAACTCCGTGGAGGATCTGAAAAGCCTGGTTTACGGGAAGCTGCACCGGCTTTATGGAGAGAATCCCCCGGAGCTGATCACCAAGCGTGTGGAAACGGAGCTCCATGATATTATCTCCTGCCACTATGACGTGATCTACATGTCCGCACAGAAGCTGGTGCAAAACTCGCTGGAGCATGGCTATCTGGTAGGCTCCCGTGGCTCCGTCGGCTCCTCCATCGTTGCCTATATGTCCGGCATCACGGAGGTAAATTCCTTCCCGCCTCATTACCGCTGCCCGAATCCGGAGTGCAAGTTCACCACCTTTGAGGTGCCCAAGGGCTACGGCTGCGGTGCGGACCTGCCGGATGCGGTCTGTCCCAAGTGCGGCGCAAAATTTGAGAAGGACGGTTTCAACATCCCCTTCGAGACCTTCCTGGGCTTCGGCGGCGATAAGGTGCCGGATATTGACCTGAACTTTTCCGGTGAATATCAGTCCAAGGCCCACGCCTACTGCGTGGAGATGTTTGGAAAGTCCCACGTGTTCCGGGCGGGGACTATTGGCACCGTTGCGGAGAAGACCGCCTTCGGCTATGTTAAAAAGTATCTGGCGGAACGGGGTATGTCTGCCAACCGGGCGGAGGAAAACAGGCTTGCGGCGGGCTGCGTCGGTGTCCGGCGAACCACGGGCCAGCACCCCGGCGGCCTGGTGGTCATTCCCCAGGAAAATGAGATCTGGGATTTCTGCCCCGTGCAGCACCCGGCGGATGACCCCAATGCCGACCAGATCACCACCCATTTTGAATATCACTCCATGGAAGAAAACCTCCTGAAGCTGGATATGCTGGGCCATGATGACCCCACCATGATCCGGATGATGGAGGATATGACCGGTGTGGACGCCAAAACCATTCCTCTGGACGATAAAAACACCATGTCCATTTTTACGTCCTCCAAAGTCCTGGGCTACGAAAACGACAAGATCCTGGGCCCCACCGGAGCCGTGGCTATTCCGGAGTTTAACACCAAGTTTACAAGAGGCATGCTGATGGATACCATGCCGGAGCGGTTTGATACGCTGCTTCGTCTGTCAGGCTTTTCCCACGGCACAGACGTTTGGCTGGGCAACGCCAAGGATTTGATCACATCCAAAACCGCAACGGTTGACCAGGCCATCGGCTGCCGTGACGACATCATGCTGTATCTGATCTCCTGCGGGATGCCGGAGAAGCGTTCCTTTAAAATCATGGAGGCGGTGCGAAAGGGCAGAGGCCTGCCGGAGGGGGCGGAGCAGGAGATGATTGACGCGGGGGTGCCGGACTGGTACATTGGCTCCTGCAAGAAAATCAAATACCTGTTCCCCAAAGCCCACGCCGTGGCCTATGTAATGATGGCCTTCCGTATTGCCTGGTTCAAGGTTTACCATCCCCTGGCCTTCTACGCAGCCTATTTTTACAGACGCAGCCAGAAGGGCGGCTTTGACGCGGTCCTGATGACCCAGGGCATGGAAGCAATCATGGCCAATATGGATGCCATTGAGACAAATGAAAACGCCTCCGATAAGGATGAGGACCTGCTGACAACCATGGAAGTGGTCTATGAATACTACCTCCGGGGCTTTTCTTTCCTGCCCATCGATGTATACAAGAGCCACGCTACAAAGTTTTTGATCATCGACGGAAAAATCTTACCGCCCTTTGTAGCCATTTCCGGCCTGGGTGAAAACGCCGCCTGGGACTTGATGCGGGGCAGGGAAGGAAAGACGTTCCTCTCCATTGAGGAGGTTGCGGCCGCCTGTCCGAAGGTTTCCAAAACCCATATCCAGATGCTGAAGGATGCCGGTGCCTTTGGCTCCCTGCCCGATACCAGCCAAATCAGCTTGTTTTAACGCGGCGATTGCGCGAAAAAAATTTCGTGAGCAGTAGGGGCGGTGCGTCGCGCAGCGAATCAAAATCCAACGATTGCCGGTGGCAATCGAACAATGATTCTATCGGCTACCCAGCCGCCCGAAACGTATCGAAAGTGAGTGGATGGTTTCTGTTATAATGTTTTCATGTCCATGGAAACGTTCCACCAGATTCAGAAAGAAAAGAGGAAACGCGTATGAAACGTTCTTTTTGTCGGGCACTGTGTGTCCTGCTTTGCTGTGTGCTGCTTCTGGGCATTTCGGCCTGTGCAAAGCAAGACTCCGCTTCTTCCGAGCCGCCGGTAGAAACCCAGCAGACGGAAACCATCGCAGAGACGGAGGGGGAAAAAGGTCAGGGGCAACCCTTAAGTGAGGAAGAGACAACCTACCGGAAGGATGAAACCTATCATTTCAAAGAAACAAGTACACACGACAATATAGAGGAAATCGTTGACAATGTCTTCCGGAGCGACGACGACAGCTTCGTCAAAGGAACCTATGAGCGGCACTACAGCGAACGCTATACCGTCAAAGGCACCCGCGTTGCCAATGGCGATGGAACCTTCACACAGACGGGTACCATCCGCGACGAAGACGGCCATCTCGAATCCAGCTGGGAGCTGGTCTATGCCGATGAGAATGCGTCAAACGCACCGCGGAACGCAGATATGATTATACAACAGGATGCATACGGAAACATCGTCAGCGTCTGCGGAAGCAACGAGACCCAGAACAAAGATATCAATCCGGAGTATTTCACCGAAAATTGGAAGGACAACCGCAAACCGTACAATACGCACCAGGTTGAGGACCGGAATGTAAACATGATTTCCTTTCGGGATCTCATGAATCTGCATGACGGAAACGGAGAGCTTATCCGAGTTTTCGATAATTCTTTCATTTGGAACGATGACGGAAGCATCACATCTACCAATTCCGCGGAGTATTTCCAAGCCTACGATGGCTGTTCAAAGGGTTACAAGGTGAGAATCACCTCGAAAGATTGGGCTGATGGGACAACCTCCGAATATCAGGAAGTCGTGCATGACTGTGATGAAAACGGTGCACTTATTCGAATTATCGAGCAAAGTCACGTTCAAAACGCTGACGGCGGCACAACATCGATCGAATCCGCGGAGTATTTCCAAGACTACGAAGACTGCTTAAAGGGCTATAAGATGAATCAAATAACGAAAACCAGGGCTGACGGGACAACCTCCGAATCCATTGGCGATTTCACAGAGCCCGACGGAATCAACACTAAGGAACACTATATTCGAAATGAAGACGGCACTGAGGAGACCCACATTGAGACACGGAAAGACGGATATCTTATCCGAATAATCGAGCTGAATCACGTTCAAAACGCTGACGGCGGCACAACATCGACCGAATCCGCGGAGTATTTCCAAGACTATGAAGATTGTTTAAAAGGCTATAAGATGAAACAAATAAAGAAAGACAGAGCCGACGGAACAACCTATGAATTCCATGGCGAATACTGGTACCCCGACGGACGCTATTCCAAGGCTGGCTTTACAACGAACGCGAACGGTGCCAGGGAAAACTACTCTGAGGAGTGGAAAGACGGCAAAAAGGTGAGCCAATAACACGAGATTTTGAGCTGGCATAAAATGCAAAAATTCTTGCATTTTCCACAAAAATATGCTATAAATTTCAAACTATTTTTGTAAAGGAGAAGCATCATGCAGAAAACGGAAAAACAGTTTCATATTCACTGCACCGAAGGCGATGTGGGCCGCTATGTGTTCCTGCCCGGTGACCCGGGTCGGTGTGAGGCCATTGCGTCTTATTTTGATAACCCTGTCCATATCGGCATGAACCGGGAGTATAACGTCTATACCGGCACCATTTTAGGGGAGAAGGTCTCCGTCTGCTCTACGGGCATCGGCGGCCCCTCCGCGGCCATCGCTATGGAGGAACTGGCCAACATTGGCGCGGACACATTTATCCGTGTAGGCACCTGCGGCGGCATCGCCATGGATGTCTGCCCCGGTGATGTGGTCATCGCCAGCGGTGCCATTCGCTATGAGCATACCTCCTTGGAATATGCGCCCATAGAATATCCCAGTGTTCCGGATTTTGAGGTGACTATGGCGCTGCGGGAGGCAAGCCTGGCTTTGGGCTATGGCACCCATGTAGGTGTTGTCCAGTGCAAGGATTCTTTCTATGGCCAGCACAGCCCGGAAAAGAGTCCTGTTTCCTATGAGCTGCTGCAAAAATGGGAAAGCTGGAAGCGTCTTGGTGTCAAGGCCAGTGAGATGGAGTCCGCGGCCCTGTTCGTGGTGGCCGCCGCCAGAGGCGTCCGGTGCGGCAGCTGCTTCCATGTGATTTGGAACCAGGAGCGGGAAAAGGCCGGCATGTTTATGCCCATGACCGAGGATACCTCCGGGGCCATCCGGGTAGGCATCGAAGCGGTAAAGAAGCTGATTCAGGCAGACCGGAAAAAGTAAAAAAGTTGCCGGACACTGTGATTTCCACGGTGTCCGGCATAATATTCACGGATCAGACTTCATCGGAGTAGGAAATAAAACCAAGGGTCATATAGTCCAGAATGACCATCTTGTCCGGGGTCGTTCCCATGGTGACCCGGTGGCAGTGGACCTTCCACACATCATGGGAGCCTAATTTTGCCTTGCGGATCTCAAAAACATGATTCCAGCTGCGGCCCTCCAGGTATTGTTCTTCCCGGACGAACCGGATCAATTCCAGTCGGCGAAAATGAAATGTGGGAAAGGCATTTTCAATGCAGGCTTCAAAGAGCGTTTGGGCATCCCGCACACTGCCAAGCTCAAAGGTATTGCGGATCATTGCGCCGTAATCTTCCATATAGAACCCTCCTTATAGTTTTTGATAGGTTTTTTCCAAGAATTTTTCGCTGTTCACCAATACACGGGTATGGGTAGCCCGCCCGATTTCACCGGCTTCATCAAAGGCCGTGATGGAAAAGGTGATTTTCCGGCCTTCTACTGCCGTGACCTCCGCCGAAGCCCGTACATCCAAACCTACGGGGGTGGCACTGAGATGTTCCAGATTCAGCGCGGTGCCCACGCTGGTCTGCCCCTGGGGAAGCGCCTCCTCAATGGCGGCACAGGCAGCACCCTCCATGAGCGCGGCGAGGCAAGGGGTTGCGTATACCAGCAGGCTCCCGGAGCCGACATACTGGGCGGTATCCTCCTTTTCAACAAGAGTAGAGGCCTCACCCTTCATACCAATTATGATTTCCATGACACACACCTTCCAGTTTCTTTGTTTCTTTTATCAATATATCTCATTGCCCTTCGAATGTCAATGATCCGGGCTTGTAAAACGGATGCTTTTTTTGTATAATCGTACCATCGGAAAGGAGCGGACAGCCATGCGTTATTCTAATACAAAGGCCATCGCTTTGGGCGGTGTGCTGGCGGCCTTGGCCCTGTGTATCCTGTGCCTTGGAAGTCTGATTCCCGTGAATACCTATGTAAGTCCCATGCTCTGCGCGCTTCTTTTGCAGGTCGTTCTGAATCTTTGCGGAAGACGATTGGCAAGCGCCTGGTTTGGGGCAGTGGCGATTTTGGGGCTTCTCCTTTGCCCGGACCGGGAGGCAGCTGGCGTGTTTCTGTTTTTGGGAGAATACCCGATCGTAAAGCAGCTGCTGGACGGGAAGAAGCTTTCAGTTTTGTGGAAGGCCCTTTATTTTAATGGCAGCGTGTTGATCCTCTACTGGCTGCTCCTGTTTGTGCTGGGCCTTCCGGGACTATATGAGGAGTTCCGGGAATTGGGCGGCATCATGCTGGTGATTCTGCTTCTTCTTGGGAACCTGACCTTCTTTTTGCTGGACCGGGTTCTTGAAAAACCGTTTTTTCAAAAGCTGGGACGATATGGACGCTGATTGGGAACTTTATATTCTGCGCTGTGGTGACGGAACCCTGTATACAGGGATCGCCAGAGATGCGGACAAGCGCCTGGCGGCCCACCGCAGCGGCAAGGGCGCAAAATATACCAGGGGCAGAGGACCTCTGACCCTGGTATACCGGGAGTCCTGCACAGACCATGGGGAAGCGCTGCGCAGGGAATGCGCTGTCAAACGCCTTACCCGGGCGGAAAAAGAACAATTGATCCGAAGCATGGATGAATCAGAGAAATAAGTAAATGACCAGGGTGATCAGGGCTGTATTGGGCCCCTTTTCGCTGTTTTCTGAAATCAGGAGCAACAGCAGTACGACGATCAGGTCCTCTGCCTCAAATCCGGAGGGGAGGAACCTGCTAAAAAAAGAGCCAATGCTTTGCTCTCTTACAGGACTGGGGGAAGCGGCCAGGGGCAGTTGGTCCGGCAGACTTTGACGAAGAAAGGTCCCATCCTGTGTGGGGACATAACGGTTGTACATTTCTACACCCCCGTTCCTTTTCCCAGAATGCCGGAATTTAAAAGGCCGGAGGCTTGCTGGGCCATTTTTGCGGCCCGCATGGCTTTTTCCAGCTTTTGGCGCCGCTCCCGGCTGATATAAGGGGTCAGGGCGTTTAATAGTGCCTGCTGCTCTTTATCGATGGCGGCCCCCTGGGCAAGCCCGGAAAAGACCCGCATGGCCTCCAGGTCCGGGGCCCCTGCGGCTTCTACAGAGGCCGGGGCAGGGGATGATTCCTGCTGCGGCTGCCCCAGGGACTGGGCAAGCTTTTGGATTTGTTCCATCATCTGGGGGTTCCCCAGAATGGCCTCCAGCGGATCATCCTGGCTCATGGCTCCTCTCGCAGCTGCTTCAAAAGTGCCGCCGCCTCCGCTGTTGCGAGAAAAGCCTCTAAGGTCTGTTTCGCACCCGTGAGATCCCCTCTGCCGGCTTGTTCCAGGGCTTGCTTCAGTCCCTGGGCATCGGACCGCTGCAAAAGTTTTTTTAGCTGCTGTCCCGCGTCTGTATCTGCCAGAAGCCGTGCCTTTTGAATTTGCTCCTGGGTAAAATAGGCTCGATCCATGAAGAGTAACTCCTTTCCAGACTAGAATTACTGTCTTTTGTATCAGTATATGCGCAATAGGATTTAAATTGACTGTTTGATAAAAATAATCCCAACAGTAGCTTTCTTGATTGGGGTATGCTATAATACGGGAACGAGAATACTAAGGAAACTCGGATCGACCGTTGTCGGCACCTGCCGCCGGGATCGGAGATTTCCGAAAGGACGGATGAACAATGGTCGTATTGGTTTTGTCGGATTCCCACCGATTCCTTTCGTTTATGGAACTCTGCGTTGAAAAACTGCATCCGGACTGTGTGATCCATCTGGGGGATTATTACCCGGACGGTTATGAGCTGCGGGCCATGTGCCCCGGGGCAGAGGTATATCAGGTGCCCGGAAATTGTGACGAGTATAGCTGTGATACCCATTTGCCGCGGATTTTAATGCCCGTCATTGGCGGCGTTCGCTTCTATATGACCCATGGGCATTTGCACAAGGTCAAGATGACCCGGTCCCTTTTACTGAAGGATACCCGGAGCGCCAAGGCCCAAGTGGCTCTTTATGGCCATACGCATATTCCGGAATGCAGCCGGGAGCAGGATGGGCTGTGGGTGATGAATCCGGGAGCCGCCGGTTTTTCCGGTACCGCCGGGGTCATTGAAATTGAAGACGGAAAAGTTTGCTCCTGCCGCATTGTGGGGCGGGCAGAGCTGGAGGATATGGAATGATTCTTGCAGTACACATCGGCAACACCAATATTACCCTTGGAGCAGTCCGGGGGAAGGAGATTTTGTTTCAGGCCCGTATCCGTACGGATGCCACAAAAACCTCCGACGAATACGCCATTGACCTTCAGATGCTTTTGGCCATCCATTCTGTAAGTCGTGATCAGATCGAAGGGGCGATCATCGCCTCCGTGGTGCCTCAGGTGCTGAATCCTGTGAAAACGGCGCTGAAAAAGCTTTTCGGCAAGCCTGTGATGGTGGTAGGCCCCGGAATCAAAACCGGACTGAATATTCGCATTGACAACCCTGCCCAAACGGGTGCGGATTTGGTTGTGAGCTGTGTGGCGGCCCTGAAGCTGCAAAAGCCGCCTTTGATCGTGATCGGCATGGGGACGGCTACCACTATGATGGTATTGGACGAAACAGGTGCCATGATCGGCGGCAGCATCAGTCCCGGCATCCGGGTTTCTATGGATGCCCTGACCCAGCGGGCGGCATTGCTTCCCGGGCTGCAGCTGGACCAACCCAAAAGAACCATCGGCCGCAATACGGTAGAGTGCATGCGCAGCGGCATCCTCTATGGTGCCGCATCCATGCTGGACGGTATGATCGAGCGGATGGAGCAGGAGCTCGGCACACGGGCAACTGTGGTCGCTACAGGCCGCATTGGACAGTACGTGGTCCCCTTGTGCAAAACCCCGATCCTCTATGAGCGAGATTTGATCATTAAGGGCCTGGCGGCGCTCTATCTGGAGAATGCAAAGTAAAGGAGAAGCGCTTATGAAGCTTATGAAAAAGAACGCTCAGCCTGCTCAGGAGTCCAATGGCGCACTGCATGGCTATGAGCAATTTAAGCATGTGTTTGGAATCATTGTGACATGGCTGTATCATCTGCGGAAGGTCGTTTTGGCGGCACCGGTGGTATACGTTGCCCTGCGGCTGGCGGCATACAATACCGTGAATCTGCCTCTTTCCGTCGGACTGCTGCTGCAATCGGACGGTACGTTTGCCATGCACATTTCCAGATATCTGGCGGTGATGGGGCCCTTGGCTCTGACCGGCGGGTGTCTTGCGATGATGTTCCTTTCCAGAAAGGCGCTTTACGCCTGGGCGGTCAGCGTGTTCTCTCTGGCGCTGCCGGTGCTGCTGGTGGTCAGCAACCTGTATCCGGCATAATTTATTCCCTAATCGTTCAAGGATTCTTCACCTTTCCTCAAGTAGGATGTGGTACACTGTAGGTACAGGAGACGGGAGCGGTGAAGGAGCCGATGCCGCGGAAATATTCGCGGATAAGCCGACGGTATTCCTTGTGACACACTGAATTCCGCAGAAAAAGAAATACATGCTCAGGCGGCAGCGACCGGTTTGGTCGCTGCCGTTTTTTCTTATTAAAGAACAGAGGCCATGGGGAATTGCAGGGCCAGGTGCTTCCAGGTATGGCGGTCCAGATTTCCGGTGGGAGGAAGACCGGAGATCTGCTGGAAAGCGGACAGCGCCTCCCGTGTGGCCAAGTCCAACACTCCGGTGATTTCCGGAGCCTCCAAACAATTGTATTTTTGGGACATGGTCATTAGAACCACCTGGGCAAGAAAAACTGCGGGATCTCGTTCTCCGTAGGTGATGGTCTGGCAGGGATTCAGCAGAACGGCCAGGGAAGGGGGCGGCGTTATTTCTACCAGCGCCCGGCTGTATTCATGGGCGATATGTTCCCATGTCTCTTGGTCTGTGACACCGGTGATTGGAAGCTGGTTGTGCCGCTGAAAAATGCGGACGGCCTCCATGGTATCCGGTCCATAGATCCCGTCCGGGATCAGAGCCTTGTATTCATCAACGCTCTCTGCCAGGACCCGAAGCATGGTTTGCAAACTGCGGATGGGTTTGCCCAAAAAGATTTCTGGTGGTTTCATCGCACGACCTCCTGTCTCGCCGGGTCCTGATCGTTCATGGAAAGGTTGTAGCCCGGGAATTGGGTAAGGGTGGTAGAACGGGCATACCGGTTCCGCGGCGGTGTTCCGTTGATGACGGCGGAAGTATAGGGGAAACGCTCCAAATCCAGGAAACTGGCATTTTCAATACCGGCAAATTGGTCATATATTTCGTCCCAGGTTGTAAGATCCACAATACCGGTTTGGGGAAGACTGAAATAGCCCTGGGCCGCCAGTACCGCATTACGGGTGGCATCGCCAAAAACGCCGTCTACTTTAATGCTGGGAATCTGAGAAATATAGGCGGCCAGCACCCGGAGCATGTACTGGAGATGCTCCACACGGATGCCCTGGTCTCCGGGGGCAATGGGATTTCCGTTATTCCAGGCAATGGTATAAAATTGCTGGCCCTGACTACGCAGCTCTGACAGACTGGTGACCGCGGTATACAGACGTATCAGGGCATACCAACTGGCAGGCCCGACCACGCCGTCCGGATACAAATCAAAGATCCTCTGGAAGGCCAATAGGGCGTTTTCTGTCTGAACGCCAAAGATCCCGTCAATATTAGAAACCTTGGGGATCGCCGGGTAGTTTTGAGAGATTCGGTTCAGTTCCGTCTGGATGATTACCACATTTGGGCCGACACTTCCGCGCCGCAGAGGGGTTCCGGGGTAAGAGGACACATAGTTTTGAACGGGCGCATTGGAAACGATTTCTATATCGCCGTAGTAGCTTTTTAGAATTTGGATGGAGTTATAGCCCTTCTGGGCAAGGTTCTGACTTCCCCATTGGCTCAGCCCCTCACAGGTTACCGTGGTGCCATTGCAGAATTTGGCTGCCAGAGGCTCCACAAAATTGGGCCTGCGCAGATAGGAATTGAATAATTCATCTACCAGACGGGAGATATTTGAGAAGAAGCTCCGGCCTTTTACGAAAAACTGGTCATAAGCCGTGGAGCTGGTAATATCAAAATCATAGCCGCGGCTTCGATAAAACTCCGTGTAAACCCGATTCAACGCAAAGGAAACAATGGCCAGAATGTTGGCCCGCAAAGCGCTTTCTTCCCAGGTTGGGTAGATCTCACTGGATGCCACATTTTTGATGTAGTCCGGAAAGCTGACGGTCACATTTTCTGCGTCACTGCTGGGAGGTCCCAGATGGACCGTGATCCGCTGGGGTACAAAAGGCGTAACAGTAGGCATAGGACCTCCTATAGATTTTGTGGCGGCGTGTTATAGAGGACATTTTCGTCCCAACGATCCGGCAGTTCGGAAAGCGGAACCATTTCCAGATTCTGTACCGTGGTCACATCCGGAAAAACCTGTACATTTTTGGCGAATATCTGCTCGAACTTGCTTTTATAGGCGCAGACGGTGATCGTTGTAAAAGGTTTTTCGCCATTCTTCTCCGGTGTCAGGCTTTCCACTTTCTCCGGAGTCGGAATGGAGATCGGCTCTGTCAGGCCGCTTCTGCCTGTCAGGCGCATGGCAATGGCGGTCCCGTCCTGAGTGGTTACGACAACCGCCACATCCTCTAAAGGAATTTGGGCATAGCTCATATAGGCTTTGGCGACAAGATAGCCGTTTGGCAATTGGCATCCCTCCAAGATAAAATCCTGATAGTATATGCGGCTACTTTAAAAAATGTTCCGGCTGCCAGACTAGGCAGCCGGTGCGATTATAGGAATGGCCGCATCTGGCGGATGTTGTTGGTTTCCGTGTCGATGAGCTTTTGGGAAAGAGTTTGAATGCGGTTGTCCCGCCCGTCCGAGCGGTGGAGGTTTCTGAGGCTCTTGACCATGCCTTTGGTATTGCCCTGAATCATCAAGTCCGCAATTTTGGAATCCGGGTCGGCTTTGGAGAGCTTCATTCGAACCATCACATCGGTCATAGCCCGAATGGCCGGGTCCAGCTCCCGCAGATCCCAGCCGCGCTGAGAAGCAATGCTGTGGGCTTCTGTTTCAATGCGGTCGTATTCCAGCAGCTGCTGCCCAAGGGCCTGCCGCAGGTCCGGCTGGACTGCCGCATCCATGACGCTTCGGATGCCGATTTGACCCATTTGGGTGGTTTTTAAAACGGAGGATAGTATTTCTCGGTTGGTTTTCATAAACTGTGTCACCTCCCGGCTAGTATTGGCAGAGGAAAAACTTCTATGCACCGAATGGAGGTTTCGGCATAGAATAGCAGAGGAGTGTGATGATATGTGTGCCATTGCCGGCTGTATCGGTCTGGAACTTTCAAAATGCACCGCAGATAAAATGTTAGAAACAATGGCCCGCCGTGGGCCGGATGGTCATGGACTGCTGCGGTTTCCCGGCGGCGTTCTGCTGCACACGAGGCTTGCGGTGATCGACCCTGTGGGCGGCCAGCAGCCCATGGAGCTGGAATGGGGAGGGGAGAAGTACAGCCTCATCTATAACGGCGAAATGTATAACACACAGGAGCTGAAGCAAGAGCTGGGAAAACTGGGCCACTCTTTCCGGACCCATTGTGATACGGAAGTGGTGCTTCACGCCTATGCCCAATGGGGCATGGAAGCACTACAGAAAATCAACGGTATTTTTGCGTTTGCCGTATGGGAGCATGGGGCCCGGAGGCTATTCCTCGCCCGGGACCGCATGGGGGTAAAACCCTTGTTTTACAGCCTGATCGGGGACGGCTTGCTGTTTGCTTCTGAAATCAAAACCATTCTGGCCCACCCCAAAAGCCGGCCTGTTCTGACCCGGGAAGGGGCAGCGCAGCTTCTGCTGCTGGGGCCGGGACGAAAGCCCGGCAGCGGGGTGTTCCATGGAATCTATGAATTGGAACCGGGCTGCTGCGCTTATTTTGAGGCAGGAAAACTTCATGTGGAACGCTATTGGAGTCTAAAGGACCGGGAACATAGGGAAAGCTTTACCGAGACCGTGGAGCATACCCGATTTCTGGTGCTGGATGCCATCAAACGGCAGATGATTTCGGATGTGCCCATCGGAACGTTTTTATCAGGGGGCTTGGATTCCAGTATCATCAGTGCGGTGTGCTCCGGAGAACTTGGAATGCGAGGAGAAATACTGAATACATTTTCTGTTGGCTACCCAAACCATGACCTGTACTTTCGTCCTGGAAAATTTCAACCCTCTTCCGACAGCCATTATATAGAGCAGATGGTGCAATTTTTGCACACACAGCAGCATCTGACAGAACTTGGCCCCCAGGTGCTGGTGAATGCTTTGGAGGAAGCAACCATTGCGCGGGATTTGCCGGGGATGGCCGATGTGGATTTTTCGCTGCTGGCATTCTGTAAGGCCGTTTCCGAACATGTGAAGGTGGCTTTGTCCGGGGAGTGCGCTGACGAATTGTTCGGAGGCTATCCATGGTACAGGGACCCGGAGGTTCGGGCCCGTACAGGATTTCCGTGGGCCCAGAATACAGAGGATCGGGCATCGATCCTTGCTCCGGAACTGCGTCAGGGGCTTGACTGCACGGGATATGTTATGGATGCTTATGAAAAGACCTGCCGGGAAAGTGACATCCTGCCGGAAAGCAGTCCCCTAGAACGGCGTATGAAGGAAATGGTCAATTTAAATATGCGCTGGTTTATGCAAACGCTTCTGGACCGCAAAGACAGAATGAGCATGTTCAGCGGCCTGGAGGTCCGGGTGCCGTTCTGCGATTATAGAATTGCGGAGTATCTTTATGCTGTGCCATGGGAATACAAAGATCACGGAGGAGAGGAGAAGGGACTGCTACGGGCGGCTTGCGGGGACCTGCTTCCAAAGGAAGTGGCCCACCGTAAAAAGAGTCCCTATCCCAAAACCCTGGATCCGGCCTATGTGACATTGCTGGAAAATCAATTCCAAAAGCTTTTGAGTCAGAAAGATGCGGCGCTGTTTCAGCTTGTTGACAAGAAAGCACTGCAGGAGCTTCTGATCAGAGAAACGGCGTGGCCTTGGTATGGGCAGCTGATGGGAAGACCACAAAAAATAGCGTATTTTCTCCAAATGGATTTCTGGCTAAAAAGATATAAGATAGAACTGAAATATTGAGCAAATAGTTTATAGCAACCGATAGTTGACAAATATTTGGAAATAAAAATGAGAAGATATGGGAAATGACTTTCTGCTTTTAACGTTACATTTGCAACAAAAGAGCACCGGGCATCAGCTCGGTGCTCTTTGCATAAAGGCAGATCGTGGCCTTTAAGTTATTCCAACAGAAATCCCTTGCAGCAAAGTTCCTGAGCAATCAGCTCCAGGAGCTTTTCTGAAGGAGCCGCTACCGTATGGTAGTGGCAATCGTCTGTTAGTATTTTCAGAGGATTGTCCCGGGACCGCAGAAGCTTGGCATAGAAATCCTGTGCGTCCTGCTTGCTTTCAATCATCAGATCTACCCGAATCTGCCCGTATAATTCGTGCTCTACAACCACATCCAGAATTTTTCCGCCGAAATCCAGCACGGCCATAAATTCCTCCAGCACCTGCTCTGTGGTGTGGCGAACAAAGAATACACGTTTCGGAAAAGAATCGGTTTCACTTTTTTGACGAATCAAATACCCTCGGTTGGTTGAGAGAATGTCATAGTTTTCGGCCCGCATCAGTGCAATGTCTTGGACGATCACCTGGCGGCTTACATGAAACTGCCCAGCCAGTGCGGCTCCGGACAGGGGCGTGGTTTGTGTTTTCAATAATTGAAGGATCTCCTTTCTGCGTTCTTCACCGGACACGGTCAACACCTCGTCTTTCTGCCCTCTTTGTATCATATATCTCGTCACAAGTCAAATAATTCTTGACATATGGAAGAGAGTGAATATAATGGTGTCTAGTTAACTGACAAGACAGTAAGAAAGAGGAAGAATTCTATGAACGCATTTCTGAAAAGAAAGAATATCGTTTTCTCCGCAAAGCGATATGGGATCGATGCCATGGGTGCCATGGCCCAGGGCCTGTTTTGCTCTCTGCTCATCGGAACCATTGTAAAGACGCTGGGCCAGCAGTTGAACATACCCTTTCTAATGGATGTAGGGGGGTATGCTGCGGCTATGAGCGGTCCTGCTATGGCCATTGCTATTGGCTATGCGCTGCAGGCCCCGCCCCTGGTCCTGTTTTCTCTGGCGACCGTTGGATATGCGGCCAATAAGCTGGGCTCCACGACACTTTCCGGTGCTGCCGGTGCAGGTGGGCCTTTGGCGGTGTTCCTGATCGCCATTGTAGCAGCGGAGTTTGGCAAGGCTGTATCCAAGGAGACAAAGGTCGATATTCTGGTAACGCCCTTGGTCACGATTCTGGTGGGTGTGGCTCTTTCTGCTTTGATCGCCCCGGCCATCGGAACCGCCGCTTCTTCGGTAGGCGAATTTGTAAAGTGGGCGACCGTGCTGCAGCCCTTCTGGATGGGGATTTTGGTATCCGTCGTCATTGGCGTTGCGCTGACATTGCCCATCTCCTCTGCGGCCATCTGTGCGGCCCTGGGGCTTACAGGCCTGGCCGGTGGCGCTGCGGTAGCGGGATGCTGTGCGCAGATGGTCGGCTTCGCAGTGATGTCCTTCCGGGAGAACCGGTGGGGCGGATTGGTCAGCCAGGGATTGGGAACTTCTATGCTACAGATGGGGAATATCGTGAAGAATCCTAAAATCTGGATCCCGCCGATCCTGGCTTCTGCCATTACAGGCCCCGTTGCCACCTGCCTGTTCCATTTCCAGATGAATGACCCCTCCGGCGGTGTCGCTTCCGGTATGGGCACCTGCGGCATGGTCGGCCCCATCGGTGTCTATGCCGGCTGGGTCAATGATGTAGCCAGCGGTGTGAAAACGGCCATTACCGGCGCGGACTACTTGGGAATGCTGCTGATCTGCTTTGTGCTGCCCGCAGCCCTCACATGGGCCTTTGCAGAGGTGCTCCGTAAAATGGGCTGGATCGGCGAAAATGATTTGAAGCTGGATTAAGCCATCCCCCGGCGCTTGAAAGACGCCGGGGGATAAATTATTGAAAAATCCTATATTTTTGCTCCAAATCCGGCTAAATATCAATAGCTGGATTCATAAAATAAACATTCCGCTGATTCAGCTTTTCCCGCAGCAGCTGCATAGCCTCCCCAAATCTCTGGAAATGCACGATTTCTCTTTCCCGTAGGAACCGGATGACATCATTCACATCCGGATCATCACTGAGCCGTAAAATGTTGTCATAGGTGACCCTTGCCTTTTGCTCCGCGGCCAAATCCTCGGTCAAATCCGCAATCGGATCTCCCTTAACGGCCATGGACCCTGCATTCCACGGAAATCCTGCCGCGGCGTTTGGATATACGCCAACGGTGTGATCCACAAAATAGGGCGCAAATACCGGGTCCTTGTATTGATTTTCTTTCAGATTCCTGGTCAACTGATGTACAATGGCCCCAACCATTTCCAGGTGGCCCAGTTCTTCGGTCCCCAGTGGAGCATCTAAAATGGGGCAAAATCCCATTCAGAAGGACAAGCCCGCCCACCCTGGGCTGCTAATACATACCATAATGACCAAAGATAGGGTTCTGCGGTATAGGGAAAGCAACGAATTCTCGTTTACAGACGAACCTAATGTTGTGGAACGAGGGGCAGAACGGACAATCAACATCTTTGCTGCGCTGGCATAATTGCATGAAATTCCGATTGGTTATAGAATTAGCGTAATCCAGAGGGGAGGGAAATGCAATGCTCCGAAAGAAATGCTATCTTAATTTAACAAATACAGATTACCGTGTGATTCTTTTAAGTCTGGTTCGGTTGCGGAACCGCCTGATACAAGAGGGGAGATTTACGGATTCTGTGGACGAGCTCATTTTGAAAGTTTCGTCTCTGCAGGTGTAAGGAAGGTGATTTGATGGATCAAAAAACATTTGAAGCAATTTTGACGCTTCTTGTGCCCAAAGTGATCGATTTGATTGTCAAGAATTACGGCTTAGATGAAATATCAGCCACGAAGGCATTTTACGAATCCAAGCTATACTCTGTTCTGGAGGAAGAAAATACAAAAGTATGGCATTTCAGCCCTCTAACACTTTTCTGCTTATTTGACGAGGAGAAAAGAACAGGGGAGATCACATTTCCGGAGGAAGGATAGCAGAAAATTAGGAATCTTATCAATGCAATTTGAGCGTGTTACTTACCCAATGCTATTCTATACCTGGATAGATACAATATAGTAATACAAAAAATTTCTACATAGCCGCCTGCCCAACCGCAGGCGGCTAAATCTATTTTAAGGAGGAAAATCCCAATGGCAAAAACGAAGGTCATTGCGGTTGCCAATCAAAAGGGCGGCGTTGGGAAAAGCACTACGGTGTACAATCTGGGTGCCGGACTGGCGATGCAGGGCAAGAGAGTGTTGCTGCTGGATGTTGATCCCCAGGGCGATCTGACCAAGATGCTGGGATTGCGGAAGCCGAATGAGCTGCCGCTGACACTTGGGAACGCCATGAACGATATTGTGGCAGGTGTCAGCGGCGGAGAGCATCCGGAGGTGCGGCAGCACCATGAAGGGTTTGACTTTGTTCCCGGAAATCGAATCCTGTCCGCTGTTGAGGTGGGACTGGTGAATGTGATGAGCCGGGAAACGGTACTCCGGCAGTATGTAGACGAAGTCAAAAAGGGGTATGACTATGTCCTTCTGGATTGCCGCCCGTCGCTGGGTATGTTGGTAATCAATGCTCTGTCAGCATCGGATTATGTTTTGATTCCGGTGCAGGCAGAGTATTTTGCTGCTGAAAACATGACGGAACTGGTAAATACCGTGCAAAGCATCAAGCGGCAGATCAATCCCAAACTGAAAATCGGCGGTGTCTTTATGACTATGGCCAACGAAACCAATTTTCGGAAGGACATTGTGGCATCGGTGAAAGCGGCTTATGGGAAGCACTTGCCAATCATGCAGACCGTTGTGCCGGCTACGGTTCGGCTGGCGGAAATCAGCACTGCCGACCACAGCATTTTTGTCCACGAACCCAAAGGCCGTGCCGCAGAGGCGTACCGAACACTGGTAAAGGAGGTGATGGAAATTGGCGAAAAGCAGCGCAGCAAGGCTTCTGACCTCAGTAGATAGCCTTTTTACGACCCAGGAGGAGCGGGACACAGCCAAACAGCCCAGAGTGCAGGAAATTCTCATTGACCAGATTGATGATTTTCCCAATCACCCATTCAAAGTCCGTATGGATGAGAACATGGAGCAGACAGCAGAAAGCGTAAAGCAGTACGGCGTTTTGGTGCCAGCGATTGTCCGCCCAAAAGGGGACGGGCGATATGAAATGGTATCCGGCCATCGGCGCAAAATGGCTTGCTGCCTGATTGCCAGACAGAGTATGCCGTGCATTGTCCGTGATCTGACCGATGAGGAAGCAACCATTATTATGGTGGATTCCAATTTGCAGCGGGAACAAATCTTGCCGTCAGAGAAGGCGTTTGCCTATAAAATGAAGCTGGATGCCATAAAGCGGCAGGGGCGTCGTGCTGATTTAACTTCGACCCCAGTGGGGCCGAAGTTGGGATTACGCTCCAACGAAGAATTGGCAGCAAGCAGTCCGGACGGGAAAACGCAAATTCAAAGATATATCCGCTTAACCTCTTTGATTCCCGAAATTCTCGACTTGGTTGACAATTCCGCTCTGAAAGAAAAAGACAAGCTCCAAATTGCCCTCCGTCCCGCTGTGGAGCTTTCCTACCTCACAGAACAGGAGCAGCACGATCTCTATGAAACCATGACCACCGAGGACTGCACCCCCTCTCATGTTCAGGCAATGAAAATGCGGAAGTTTTCAGAGGAAGGGCGGCTTAATATGGATGTGATTTTCTCCATTATACAGGAGGAAAAGCCCAACCAAAAGGAGCAATTCAAGATTCCAAGGGAGCGTATCAGCAAATTTTTTGCGCCGGGGACGCCTGCACAGAAAATTGAGGATACGATTATCAAGGCGTTGGAGTTTTACCGAAAGCGTCAGAGGGAACAGGAACGATAGCCACTTACAAGGGGGCAGTATGCCCATCTGGTGTGATGTACACAAACCGAAATGTCGGTTCCCCCTCTCCACACCTCACCCCTTCTTACTGCCTGTACAATCTGAAAAAGAGAGTTAACCTAAAACCGACTTCGCCTGAATCTAGGTGGAGATTTTTTATGAAAGGACGGTACATCGGTATCTATGTTGAAACGATGTTTCGCATTTCTTCTGATACTGTTTTTGCTGGTTGGGCTGTTTCCGACGGCGTTTGCGGAAGAAACAAGAGCAATTGAAGAAACTGCACCGGAAGAAATCGAAGAAAGCGAAGAAATAGTCCCGGAAACGGAAGAACCGGGACCGCCCCAAGAGGATGAATCGTGTTTCCCGGAGGATGATCGTCTCCTGGACGATGATTTTGCGCTCTATGCGGGTGCTGAAATTACGGGAGCACCCAATGCTTTTGCTAACCTGACGCTGCCCAGTGGAGGGATTGACATTCCGGCACAGGGATATATCCAGCACAAGAAGATCCTTCCGCTGTACTCTGTGTATCTGAAAAATCAGGCGGGCTATGCGAATAACTACTATGTTGCCTATTGCATAGAGCCCGGAGTGGAGCTTGGAAATCAGGGGGGACACGGCGGAACTTCTTATACAATAGACGAAATGGAGGATGGCAGCGGCGCTATGTATCGGCTCAGCCGGGAAAAGGTATTGGCCATTGGAGTTGCCCTGGTGTACGGGCAGCGAGAGATTGCAAGCAAAAAAGATGCGCAGACATTGCGCTATGAGAAGCTGTGCCGTCATGCGGCAACCCAGGCAATTATCTGGGAACTGGCCTGCGGATGGCGTAGTCCCACGCCGCCATACCCCCAGCTGAATTCCACGCTCTACGATGCTATCACGCCGGCATTGTACTGTGCCTCTTCTGTATGGGGGACAAACTTCTATCTGGACGGTATGGACGATGCCTACCGGGATATTGAAGCGAAGATGGCGCAGCATTACACGGTTCCAAGTTTTATGTCTGAGAGCAGAAACGCTGCACCAAAGTACACCTTATTGCCGGATGGAAATGGGAAATTCAGCATAAGCCTGACGGATACAAACGGTATTTTGGAAAAGTATTCCTTTTCCAACACCTCAAATCTTACGTTTACGGTTCAAGGAAATGTTCTGACAGTCACAGCGAACTCACCTATATCGGAAACCATCGTGGCACCAACAAAACAGATTCCAAGCTTAGATAATCAGGTCTTTTTCGTCTGGGAGCATGGGGAACAGCAGAAATTGATGTCCTGCAAAACAGAGCCGGACTATCAGTCTGTAGCTGCCTATTTTTCCGTAACGGTGCCGCCCCAAACCGGCACACTCAGCCTGACGAAAACAACGGAAGATGGAGCCAACCTTGCAGGCTGGCAGTTCGGCATCTATTCCGACAGTGGATGTACGAACCTGATTTCGGGCGTTCACACCACGGATGCCAACGGCGCACTGAATGTTTCCGATTTGTCTGCCGGAACGGTTTATGTCAAAGAACTGGGCCACCAGGATGCCGCAATCCAGGCACAGTATTCCTGTTCCGGCACAAATCCTCAGATGGTAACGATTTTGGCCGGTGAGACGGTGACAGTTCAATTCCATAACCGATTGAACAAAGGAAGTGTGAAGCTGGTCAAAACCACAAACACCGGCGAGAATTTAAGCGGTTGGAAAATCGACCTGTTTCGAGATGCTGACTGTACTGATGCTGTTCCCGGTTCTCCGTTCGTCACCGGAACAGACGGCACAGTGGTCATAACGGATTTGCTTCCCGGAACCTATTTCGCAAGGGAGCAGCCCGGAGAGGATGGCTACTGGGATTATGATACCGCCGTAAAGCCGGTTACGGTTGCAGCCAATCAAGCGGCAAGCGTAACCTTCCGCAACATCCACTACGGCAAATTGAAAATTCGCAAGACCGTGAGTGGTGGTGGAAGCGTAGAAGGCTGGCAGTTCAAAATTTCCGACGCAGATGGAAACACACTGGGCGGTTCGCCCTTTACTACTGATAAAGACGGCCTGATTCTGACCGGAAATCTTCTGCCCGGAACCTACACGGTAGAGGAATTACTCCCGGAGGACAGTCCCTATCAGTGCATCAGCCAGAACCCCCAGACTGTAACCGTCAAACAAGGGCAAACGGCAGAGGCAGCCTTCACCAACATTCTGCGCACCGGCAGTATCCGTATTGAAAAGGTCAATACTGCCGGGGAGCATCTATCCGGGGCCACTTTTCTCCTAGAATGGAGTACAGAGGGCTCCCGCTGGTATCCGGTAATCTATTCCGAAGAACCGGTCAAAGGCGGCTGTTCCAATCCGAATCTTGTTGATGGGACACTTACTACCGGCGATGATGGAGTGCTGCTGTGGGACAATCTCTATCCGGGCCTTTTCTACCGGGTAACGGAACTAAAAGCGCCCAATGGCTATCAAAAGCTTCCGGATTACGCCTTTGTTGGAGAACTCCCGGAAGAAGATCTTCAACTTTCCCTGCAAGTCGTCAATGCCAAGGTCTATACCTTGCCGGAAACAGGCGTAACCACTGAACTCCTTATGCGCATCTCCCGAATCTCCTGTACTGTGGTTTGCGCCGCTATGCTGTTCATCTCCTATAGAAAGAAACGAAGTTAAGCCATGAAAACATTCTGCTATTTTGCCAGGGATTCCCCCTGGCTTTTTTGCTGCCCAAATACAAACCGAAAACAAAAGTTTTGCTGTGAAAGGACTTAAAACCATGAAAAACAAGTTTATGAAAGTTGTCTCCCTGTGTCTGGCTTTGGTACTGTGCTTCGGCTCTGCCGTCTCTGTTTCTGCCGCCGAAGTGGGCGACGCAGTCATTGATGAAACCCAAAAGGGATCTTTGACCATCTACAAATATGACCTGACGGGCAGTGAGGAGGATGGCGTGTGGGACAGTTCCTATGTGTCCACCGGCGTAGCTGACCAGGACGGGGTCAACGAAGTTATGAAAAACTATGCTCTGAAAGGGGTGGAGTTCAGCTACCTGAAGATTGCGGACATTGTGCAGCACACCGGCGAGACCAATCTTGTGGAGGCGCTGTACGCTCTGAATCAGGTTAAGAGCGCTGACTTCCTGAAAGCCCTGGGCCTGGAAAACGGTGCCCAGCGATACACCGGCGGGGATGCTCTGGATGGAGCCAAGTATTATTACCAGTCTGATGTTCTTATTTCTGCGCTGTCTGCTGCGCTGACTACCAATTCCACGGTGACAAAGAATGCTCTGGAACGATATGCAGCCGCAAACGGTGCTGCGGCCATGCCCCTGACGGACACCTATGGTAAGACCAAAGCGGAGAATCTTGACCTGGGTTTGTATCTGATTGTGGAAACCAGGGTCCCCGAAAATGTAGTGTCTACCACCGACCCTTTTCTCATCTCTCTGCCTATGACCGCCGTAAACGGCACCAACGCAGCGGATGGCGGTACACGCTGGATTTATGATGTGACGGTTTATCCCAAGAATCAGACCGGCGAGCCTACCTTGATGAAGACCCTGCGGGAAAGCAAGGCTAACACCGGCAAGAACAACGGTACTTCCACCATTACAGATGGCTTCGCCCATACCGGTACCGCCTCCGGTGGTGATACCGTGGAATACCAGATTCTTTCTACGCTGCCTGCCATTACCTCTGAATCCACCTATCTGACCAGCTACTCCTTTGTTGACACACTGAGCCAAGGTTTGACCTACACCAAGGGAAATGTGGTCCTGGAATTCTTTACGGATAGCGGGTGCACGGATTCCGTTGCCAAGTGGCTGGAAACGGACAGCAAATTCACCGTTTCTTATGCTGCTTCTGAATTCGGCGAAGCTATGACTATCACCATGACCAAGACTGGTCTGGAAGAAATCAACAGCGCAAAGACGGTCTATACCGAAGCCAGCATGGTAAATTCCGGCTATTCCGACCTGACTCTGCGCATCACCTACACTGCCAAGCTGGACAGTGACGATTCTGTTGTCTACGGTGATGACAGTAACCCCAATCAGGTCACGCTGACCTGGAAGCGTACCTCTGCGGATTCTGTAGGCACCCTAAAGGATGACTGCCACCTCTACACCTATGGCATTGACCTGACCAAGAAGTTCAGTGACAGCAAGGGCGACTTCTCCAAGGTGAAATTTGTGCTGCACAATGACACCGACAACTACTTTGTGCAGGCAAAACTGGATGAAAGCGATGGAATTTACTATGTGACTGCCCACGTTGCGGACGAAAAGGACGCCACCCATTTTATCCCGGTCACATCCGGAAGTACACCCGGTAAGGTAATTGTAAAGGGTTTGGAGGATGACACCTATCAGATCACCGAAGTCCGCACCGACAGCGGCTATACGCTGCTGAAAGAGAACATCCAGGTGGTGATCTCTCAGACGGAGAGCGAAACCCTCTGTGGCAACCACCATCTGCTGACGGCCTCTGCCAAGGTGGACGGCAACGCCGTTACCATGCTGGTAGATAATGGCAGCGCCAATGCGGAGGCTCCGTTGACGGTGGTGAACACCCGTGGTTTTGATTTGCCTGAAACCGGTGATAACGGCACCATGATGTTCACCGTGGCGGGCATTCTCCTGATGGCCGGTGCCGCAGCTATGATTTTCCTGTCTCTGCGAAAGAAACAGCATTGATTTGAAACCGGAAGCTCCGGAGGAACACGCCTTCGGGGCTTCCTCCAATGAAGGGGATTTCTATGAAACGAAAGATTCTCTGGATAATTTTGGGGGAAGTCATGTTTTTTGCCGCTCTGGGACTGACGCTGTACCCCGTGATAAGTAATTATGTAAACAAACGGTACGCATCTGAAATCTACACCGCCTACCGGGAGGCTATTGCTCAGACGGACGACACCATACTGGAACAGGAGCGGGGCAGGGCAGTGGCTTACAACCAGGCACTTATTTCTGGCAACGGTTTCGCTCAGGATGCTTTGCAGTCCGCTTCTGAAAGCTACGACTCAATTCTGAATCTTGCCGGTGACGGAATTATGGGCTATGTGGAGATTCCGAAAATCTCCGTCCGCTTACCAATTTACCATGGCACCGGCGACAGCGTTCTTCGCAAAGGTGTGGGACACCTGCTGGGAAGCTCTCTGCCCATTGGAGGAAGAAGCACCCACAGCATACTCTCCGGTCACAGCGGAATGGCCAGCCAGACCATGTTTACTGATTTGGAGCAGCTGGAAATAGGGGATGTGTTCTATCTCCGGGTGCTTGGGGATGTGCTTGCTTATCAGGTTTTTGAAATCAATACCGTGCTTCCCCCAGATACCAGTCTGCTGGGCATCTGGGAGGGGCAGGACAATTGTACCCTTGTGACCTGTACGCCGTATGGCATCAATACCCACAGGCTGCTGGTAACCGGGAAACGGATAGAGGATACGGAAGCGGAACAGATTGCGGACGGGACTGAAACGGCAGACGGTACCGGCTCTCACTGGATGCAGTATTATCTCCGGGGCCTGGAAATCGGTCTGGCGGTTGTATTTGGATTGCTGACTGTCCTGATTCTGCTGTATTGGCTTTGGAAGCGGCTGCAACGGAGAAAACAGCATGGTTAGAACGCTTTTAAGAGTACTGTATCTGAGCATCTTTCTCCTGGGGCTTACCATCTTTTCTATTCCCTATGCCCAGCGCATCCGGGTTCAGCAGGAAATGGACAGCAGTATCCAGGCATTTGAGGATCAAGAAACAACCGTCTCTGCCCAGACAGAAACATTGCCCACAGAAGAAACACGGGCCTATGCGGAGCTTTGGGAGGAAATGCGTTCCTACAACGAGAAAATACACGATGAACAACAGGCATTATTAAGTAGCCGTGCAGCTTTGCAGAAAACCGACTTTCAGCTTCGGGACTATGGGAGAAACGACGAAGTGTTCGCAGTCCTGAACATTCCCAAAATCAATCTGGATATGCCAGTATATCTGGGAGCCACAGACCAGAATTTGGCGAATGGCGCAGCCCATCTTTCCCAGACCAGTCTGCCCATTGGCGGCGAGAATACCAACTGCGTGATTGCCGGACACCGGGGGTGGAACGGAGCCTATTATTTCCGCTATGTGCCGGATTTGCGAAAGGGCGATGTGGTCACGCTGCAAAACCTATGGGAAACCCTCAGCTATCAGGTGGTAGAAACGAAAATCATTGCTCCCAGCGATGTGGATGCTATTCGGATTCAGGAGGGCCGGGAACTTTTGACGCTCTTAACCTGCCATCCCTACGCCAGCGGAGGCAAGCAGCGTTTCTTGGTGATTTGTGAACGAGTTTATAAGGAGGATGATTATGGAAAAACGGATGGCGGGTGATTATGAAATCATCCATGCTTTTCATATTGGAGATCGTGAAATCGTGTTGGGAGAAAGCCTGAACTGCAATCCGGGAGAACGGTATATGTGCGCCTACTGCCAGCAGAACGAAATCACGGCATCCTATAGTGACGTTATGATCAGCGATGATTATTGTGAAATTGTCAAGCTCTACGGGGAACGGCTGTCCGAACAAGCCAAGAAAACCCGAATAGAACAGTTCAAGCCGAAATTTCAGGGCATCAACACAACACCTTTGACACACAAGGACTGTATGCCCATTTCTTCTGACAGCAATCTGAACGGAAAAATTGTTGTTATCCGACCTGGTGTTTTGCGGCGGGAATACCAAAATGCGACCAATCAGCTGAAGCTCTGCATCGGCGGCTTTGGGGCATACCCGCATAGCCGAGGTTCTGCCTGCTTTTGTGTTGACTTGTATTCCGGAGAACAATACCGATTTGAGCGCCAGGATATTCTCGGAACGATGGACCGTTCCGAACTCCCGGAGTGGGCAGTGCTTACGCTTCGCTCATATGAACAGGGCCATCGACAGAAGCCCCATGTGGTCAGAGAGGAACGTTGATGGAAGAAAGAATCAATATCGGTTACCGCATTACAGATTCTATCCATATCGGAGAAACCGAGTTTGTAATCGGAGAAAAGCCGAGCAATCCTCCCATGTTCGTTACCTGGGCCTGCAAGAATGGAAACGACTTTTGTTGGGGGCATTATCTCGGCAGCAGATCGGATGCGGAGCGAGATTTGGTGAAACGGGCGGCAGAACGACTTCATTTCTTAGAGAGCATTCGAGGACTCAAAGGAAAGGAGTTTGAGCGGTAATGGAATCCAATATGACAATTCGTCCTGTTGAAGGGACAGAAGAATTATACTGCTATAGAAACAGCCAGCAGATTTCGGCTCAGACTGGCCTGATTGGACACCTTCGGGCAGACTTTGGCCGCACCGGGAAGGAATTCTATTCTTCCTTCTTTGATTTTCGGGAAGACCTGAAATCTCCGGATTTCAAGGCGGAGCTTGATATTGTCGTCAACGAACTGCGGGGCGGCTTTCTGAAAGATAGAGAACAGTTGTCCGCCTTCTGCGGCGAACACCCAGAAAGCCTGATGGAATCTGGCAGACAGTACGGTTTCCGGGCAGATACCGACCACTATTCCTATCTGCTGTGGCTGAATCCAGACAAGGGAGATTACAATTTCTATTGCTACTGTTATGTCCGGCAATGGCTGGACCGGCACGTTAGTCACGCCGAAGCTGGCATTCGATTCATTACCCCCAATTATAGGGAGCTGTTTCGGATTGCAGACGGCGATCAAATCCGCATGACGCTGACCTCTGGCGAAACGCAGGATAGGATTTGCCGCTATATTGATGAAACGCACTTGGAAGTGGGCGGCAGTCTCTACCATATTTGTGAATTTGCGGAAAGAATCCAGCGCAGCGGTATTCAGATCGTACCACTGCGCTCTTCACTTCCAGATAAGTGCTTCAGCACCCTGGAAGCAAGCGGAGAGCTGATTGTAATTACAAAGGGTGAAAAGGGCTATGCTCCAACCGGAACTTTTCCGCAGAATGCTTCTCCCGAAGGAGGTGCTGCCGCCCTAAATGAAGCCAACGGTATTACCAAGGCGCAGGAGGCCGCCATGGTTGCCGGTTCCATGTTCGGCTGGGCTGTCCCCGCCGCTGATCCCAGAAATTACGATACCAACGGCAACCCTGTCCGCCAGAAAACAAGAGATGATTGGGAACGCTGACAAAGGAGGTGCGTCGATGTCATCGAAATATGAACGGATGACCGATCTGTATTTTCAGGCACTGAATGAAATGCTGGAACCGGAAAATTGGTCACACTTTCTGACCACGGCCTGCCGTAATTTCCGACTGAGCTTCCACGAACAGGTCATGCTATATGCCCAAAAGCCCGATGCCACCGCCGTGCTGCCAATCGAGGGGCGCAATGGCTGGAATCGCCGGTTTGGACGGTGGGTAAACCGTGGCGCAAAAGGAATTGCTATGTTTGATGGGCAGTCCGGTGTTCGATACTTCTTTGATATTGCGGACACCCACGAAAGCACCAAAGCCAAACCGGTTCCCATCTGGGAGGTTCACCAGGAAGATGTGGATGCGGTGACGGAGGCTCTGGAAACCCGGTTTGGCAGTCTGGACGCAAGGGAACCTCTTGGAACAGCGCTGATTTCTGCGGCGAACAATGCCGTAGAGGATCACTTTCAGGATTATCTTGCGGCACTCCTGGAATGCAAAATGGAAAGCAACCTGGATGTATTGGATGCGGAGTCCGTAGAGGCCATGTTCAAGCCTCTGCTTCAAAACAGCGTAGGCTATATGCTGCTTGCTCGCTGCGGTGTAGACCCAGAGCTTTATTTCCAAGTGGAGGATTTTCGGTATATCGGCGGGTTCAATACGCTGCAAACCCTGAATGCGCTGGGAACAGCTGTCAGCGATATGTCCGCTATGGGTCTTTCGGAAATTGCCCGGACTGCATTGCAGCGGCAGTCTGAAAGAGAGAATCATACCTTTGCGGAATCTTCGGAAAAGAAGTATTCTGTAGTCAGAAACCAGAAAAACAAGCCAGAAAGGGGCGAAGAACATGACAGCTATCACCTACACGAAGCAGGGGGATTATCTTCTTCCGAATCTGATCCCGCCGACATTCCCGCAGGAGCTTGGGAAATACGCAAGAATGCGCCGCAGGTTCCTGATGGAACACCGGAAAGTGACCTATACGAATCTGCTGACCAGCGGGCAGCTCTACCGCCATCTGACGGAGATCGAGCAGACCGCCCGGAGCCGAATGGAGCAGACGGTTTGCCAGATGGCCCAGGATCAGGGAGTGACGGAGGATCTGAAAGCCGCCGACCCAATGAAGTGGGTGGGCCTGATGAACAACATCCGGGCATCGGTAGAGGAACAGATTTTGCAGGAGCTGATTTACGCATAGACGAAATACCGCCGCTGCCCAGTGTGGAGGAACAGATTTCCTTCCTGGGCGGCGGGTTTGTTTTACCGGAGCAGGATGACAACCAGCAGAGCTTTTTTACCCCCGTTCAGCTGCCCCAACAGGTAATTGACGAAGCGTTATGTATCGGCTTCAATGATCGGGACAGCACCAAAGTCATCTGCGCCTACTTCATGAAGGACAAGCCATTGGAAGACAATGCCGCTTTTCTGCGGGAGAAATATGGCACCAATGGTGCAGGGCTGATTATCCAGGGCCGGGAGTATGCTGTCTGGTATGACCGGGAGGGCATTCAGGTTTCCAACGGACGAACCGTTCAAAAACGGTATACGACACTTGTCACCTGGGTGCAGGCAGCAAAGCGTATCCGGGAACTGTTGGATATGGGACGGTATATGCCTCAGCAGGAACTCGAGGAAGCTCCCATTTATGAGCGCAGCGAGCTGGCAAAATCCCTGCTGTATGCCAGACAGGAGCTTACGGAAAAGGCTCTGAAACTGGGGTATCTTCCGTTGAGTTCTCTTGCTTATTCCGAAAAGGGCGGTTTCCCGGAAATGGAAGCTAAGGCGAATAAATTTCTGGGGGATTCCGATACCTTGAGCCAACTTGTTGATGAATGGTCACGGTTTGCCGTTGCCTATGCCCATGACCACAGCCTGATGCACAGCCGACGGCATGACCCGGCTACACTACTTCACAGATTAGAGGACTTACAGCGTGAACCACTGATCTTTACTGCTGCAGAAGGGTATGCCCCTCAGCGGCAGTTTTTCATTTCCGATGATGAGATTGAAGCGATTCTCCGTGGGTCAGAAAACTCCGTAAAAACGAGACTGGACACATTCTCTTTTTTTAGTCAAAATACGGACTTTAAGGAACGGGAGAACTTTCTGAAAAAGCAGCACGGGGAATACAGCGGTTCCCACAGCGGGAATGACAGCTTGGTTTACACCTACGCAAAGCTTTCCTTCAGCCACGGCAGCATTGGTCAGCCCTATGCACAGGTGGAATTAAAGTGGTCTGCCGTCGCCAAACGGGTTTCAGAGATGATTTCCATGGGGCGGTTTCTATATCCCGGTGATGCGGAAAAGATGGCCGACTACGAAATAAATCGGCTGGCAAATCTCATTACAGATTTCTTTTACGATACCCCGAATGGTTATCCCAGACCCAGTGAACAGACAGATTATTGGGAAAATGTCAAAGAAATTCAAAGTCAGCTTTCTGACCCGGAGCGTGTCAAAAACATTTATGAGACCATGGTGTTGCCCCTGTGGGAAGCTACCCAGCCAGAAGATCGTTTTTTCGCAGTGCGAAAACGTGGGTTGGAAGCTATGACGGCCTATCTGGAAGGAAAATTCTCTGTTTTCGGAAGGAATCATACTCTGCGGCCCCTTTTGGACCCAAAGACCTTGGAACAATCTCCGTTGGAAACAGCAAAAGAGTTGATTCACCTTTACTGCCAGGAAACATTCGAACAGGATGCGGATTATTCCAATCTTGCCCATGTTGATCTGGCTTATGGTTCTACCTCGGACAGCCAGCATACAGTTGAGATTTTTGCAGACCTGACAGAATGCCGGTTGGTGTATCAGGTTGACAAAGAAACTGTCCACGAGGTGCGCTGTGAAAACCTTTCGGAACTGAATTCCTATCTAGCAAATCTTGATTTCGACACCATGATTGCCGATGCAGAGGAACGGTATCAGAAAAGCATTGAAGATTCTTTCGACGACATCGACCCGGAACAAATTCGGCAGACTCTGGAAAAACGGGGGATCGTCAACGGCAAAGTAGTTGACCCGGAAGCACTGAACCGGGATCCGTTTATCCGTCAGGTTATGGCGGATGTTGAAGCGGCGCAGGAATCCACCTCTAACCATCCCAGGACAAGACCGAAGAGGGAGAATATCAGCTTTGAAGCGCTCTACCCTGAAATTCCAAAAGCGCAGCGCAGTAATTTCCGAATTACTGACCCAGAATTAGGTAATGGCACAGCTGCCGAAAAATATATCGCCAATGTGCTTGCCATCCGTACTTTGAAACGTATTGAGGACGAAACCCGGCTTGCCAGTACGGAAGAACAGGAAATCCTTTCCCGCTATGTTGGCTGGGGCGGACTTGCGGACTGCTTCGATGAAAAAAACGCCAAATATCCGGAGCTGAAGGCCCTGCTTACCGAAGAAGAATTTGCAGCCGCCAGAGCAAGCGCCCTGACAGCCTTTTATACTTCGCCTACCATCATTCACGCCATGTATCAGGCGTTGAAGCAGATGGGTTTCCGGGAGGGCAATATTCTGGAGCCGTCCTGCGGCGTAGGTAACTTCATCGGTATGATTCCGGACACCATGGCAGGCAGTCACGCCTACGGCGTGGAGCTGGATTCTATCTCCGGCAGAATCGCCCAGCAGTTATATCAGAACAGCTCCATTGCCGTTACCGGATTTGAAAAGGTACAGATGCCGGACAGCTTCTTCGATGTAGCCATCGGGAATGTACCTTTTGGGGATTTTAAGGTGCTGGATAAGCGGTATGATAAACACCATTGGCTCATTCACGATTTCTTTTTCGGCAAGACCCTGGACAAGGTCAGACCCGGTGGTATTGTGGCGTTCATCACATCCAAGGGCACCATGGACAAGGAAAACCCTGCTGTACGGAAATATCTTGCACAGAGAGCAGAACTGATTGGAGCCATCCGTCTGCCAAACACAGCCTTTAAGCGCAATGCCGGCACAGAGGTCACCAGCGATATTTTGTTCCTGCAAAAGCGTGACCACATGACGGATATAGAACCGGACTGGGTACATCTGGATACGGATGCCAACGGTATCCGGCTGAACAGCTACTTTGTCCAGCATCCGGAAATGATTCTGGGCGAAATGGTCATGGAATCCACCCGGTTCGGCATGGACAGCGTGTGCAGGGCGGACGAGAATGCCAACCTGTCGGAGCTGCTGCAAGGTGCTATCCAGAATCTTCATGGCCAGATTACCGAATACCAGCGTGACGAATTGGAGGAAGAAGATCACTCCATTCCCGCCGACCCCAGTGTGCGGAATTTCAGCTTTTGCATTGTGAACGGCAAGGTCTACTTCCGGGAAAACAGCCGAATGAGTCCGGTGGAGTTGTCTGTCACCGCCGAAAATCGTATCCGTGGGATGATGGCACTCCGGGACTGTGTGCGGCAGCTCATTGACTACCAGACGGAGGGCTATCCTGATGAGGATATTCAAGAAGAGCAGTCACGGCTTAACACCCTCTACGATGCGTATACTAAGAAATACGGCCTGCTGTCCAGCCGAGGGAACAGCCTTGCCTTTGGCGATGATTCCAGCTATTTCTTGCTGTGTTCCCTAGAAGTCCTGGATGAGGAAGGCAACTTCAAGCGCAAGGCCGATATGTTCACCAAACGCACCATCCGTCCCCATGTGGCTGTTACCTCCGTAGATACCGCCAGCGAAGCGCTTGCCGTATCCATTGCGGAAAAGGCACGGGTGGATATGCCGTTTATGGCGGAATTATCTGGCAAGACTGAAACAGAACTGGAAACGGAGCTTGCCGGAGTTGTTTTTCGGGATGTAAACTGTGCCGAGAGCCCGGAGGAGATCCCCCTTGCGTTCGTGGACTTGAACCGTTTTCCGTTTGTCACAGCAGACGAATACCTGTCTGGCAATGTGCGCCGAAAGCTGCGGATGGTGAAAGCTTTACAAGAGGTATTACCGCCGGAAAAGAAAGAAAATCTAGAGCGCAATGTGGAAGCTCTGACTGCGGTGCAGCCGGTGGATCTGACTGCCGGAGAAATTGGAGTCCGCATTGGTGTCAACTGGGTGCCAAAAGAGGTCTACGAGCAGTTCCTTTTTGAAGTGATTGGCACCAGTGCCTATGCCCGTGACAAAATCCATGTATTGTATTCGCCCCATACCGGCGAATGGAATGTGACTGGTAAATCCATGGATGGCAGCAATATCAAGGCGTTTACCACCTACGGCACCAAACGGATTAATGCCTACCACATTTTTGAGCAAACCCTGAACCAGAAGGATGTCCGCATCTTCGATACCAAAATTGATGCCGACGGCAATGAGGTTCGGGTACTGAACAAGAAGGAAACTGCCATTGCTCAGGATCGGCAGGAACTGATTAAGGCCAAATTTGCGGAATGGGTCTGGAAAGATATTGACCGCAGAGAGCGGCTTTGCGGCATTTACAACGAAACATTTAATGCCATCCGACCACGGGAATACGATGGACAGCATATTCGGTTCTCAGGAATGAATCCGGAAATCACCCTGCGGAAGCACCAGGTTAATGCCATTGCCCACATCATGTATGGTGGAAACACCCTTTTGGCACACGAAGTGGGGGCAGGGAAGACCTTCGAAATTGTTGCGGCGGCTATGGAGAGCAAGCGCTTGGGC
>CAKTNS010000011.1 GCA_934589225.1 uncultured Oscillospiraceae bacterium | reverse complement strand
ATGGAAACAAAATAGTTGGTATTGATTGCGACGAGGGTCCACCTGTTCCCATCCCGAACACAGAAGTTAAGCTCGTCCGCGCCGACAATACTTGCAGGGTGACTTGCCGGGAAGATAGGTAATGCCAACATAAGAAACCGCTTCGTGAAAACGAGGCGGTTGTTTTTTTAATAATTGACAATTGACAATGGACAATTGACAATTATCGGAACAAGGGACGTGCCCGTTTTAAAACACGTTGGTTCAAAAATCCACCAATCAGCGAAACCGTAGGGAACGGCCTGCGTGCCGTTCCGGGAACGTCCCTGGATATAACCCGCGCGGATGAATGGTACTACTTACCGACGTGCATGTAGGGACGGCAATCTGCCGCCCGCCACGTTCCGAATACAACCTGTGCGAGTGAACGGAACCACGCAATATATGGTACACGCAATGTAGCGGCGATGATTCATCGCCAAACAACGTAACGAATACAACCCGTAAGAATGAACGGTACTACGTCACAACGTGCCTATAGGGGCGGCTATTATGCCGCCAGCTACGTTCCGAATACAACCTGTGTGGATGAACGGTGCTACCCTCCGGTATGTCATTCCGACCGTAGCGAAGCGGAGCGGAGGAATCCACCACGTGGGAGGAAGAACCAACACAAGATAAAACTTGCTGCTTGGGAGGATTCCTCGACTCACTGCGTTCGCTCGGAATGACATGTCGGGGATGGTTCTGTTCAACCAAACAGGTTGTATTCGGAACGTTGCATGGCGATGAATCATCGCCGCTACATTACGTAATTCCATTCAACCCAACTGGTTATAATTGCCACGTCCCCCGGAACGGCACACAGGCCGTTCCCTACGGTTTCGCTGACACGTCCGTTTTTTCACCGTCGTGGTTAAAAACGGACGTTTTTGCGGTTCGCCCAGGTCGCACGGTGGCACATTCCGGCGTTACTGTAGGGAACGGCCTGCGTGCCGTTCCGTGTGCGCAGCGAATTGAACCCGTGTAGATGGATAGAACAACCGCCGACATTTCATTCCGACCGCAGCGAAGCGTCAGCGGAGCGGAGGAATCTACCCAAGCTGCAAAAATTACAAACGTAAGGGAAAGCTTGCAACTTGGGAAGATCCCTCCACTCCATTTCACAATAAATAATCATGATGATAATCTGCAAACATTGTTATTTCAACCCAACCGGCTGCATTTGCCAGTGTTGCAAACAGTACGATCACCAAAATTTCTTTTAACTTATGCCGTACCTTACTCTGCTGCTGTCCATCTTCCAGGTACTCTAGCCGGTCCGGTAACTCATGCAATTGCCGTGGATTATTCATGCGGGAATGTATCAGTTCTGCTGTTCTATAACTCTTTCCAAGAGTGAAAGACAAATTTCCGCTGCTGTTCCGGCGGCTTCTATTTGCAGATCGTTTTCTGCGGAAGCATCGAAAAGGATTTTTCCGGATGCAGGGAATTCTTCGTCCGGCAGCCACAAATTAAACTTTATCGGAATGCGGGGCAGAAAGGAAAACAAAAAGGACAAATCAGATTTTTCGTGCAGTTCCGTTCCACCCAGCTTCGCGGCGGCTTCCCGGATCGTCTGAGGGTCATGCAGACCAATCCGCCTGATGATGCGGTCATGATCCCGGTCAAAGCTTGCCCCTCTTGCCAAACCGCCGGAGTGAAATTCGCTCAGGGTAAGGAATTTCCCCATGAGCGTCGTTCCTTTCGTATTTGCCAGATACTGCAAAATTGTCAGGTCGTGCCACATCTCCAGCGCCGGAGAAATCTGACATTCCGGCCAACTGATCCGAATGGGGATTCCGAAGGTTTCCGTGTCAAATGTCCTTCCATCCCAGCACAGTCCGGTCAGTGCGGAAAGCTGAACAGGATCTGCGCATTCCAATTTCTGTCTGGCGGCAGAGCGCATCAATTCAAACTGTCTATTATTCTTCATCCTGTAAAAACTCCTGTAAGCCTGCCCGAATGAACCGGTCAATGGTCTGTTGGACCTTGTGCCAGTCCCGGCAATTGTTCTGAAGCATCAGCCGGTTAATGGTCAGACAGCCGTGAATCTGGAAATAGAAAATGCTCTCTGCCTGTTCAAAGGTCAAATCGCTGTGCTGCATCAGATAACCGACAAAGCATTCCTTGCTTTTGTCCGCCAGCTTTTTTATGATCCTTGCCGAGACAGTCTCATCCATAAACAGGGGCCAAAGCTCTTTATTCTCCTGTACCTTCTGGCAAAACGGATAGGTGCAGGTTTCTTTTTGGGGACAGAGTACATGACCGATTGTTTGGCTCACATCCGAGAAAGATTCCGTCAAAATGTCGTCCAGCACATCATCTACATCAAAGTAGTGGATGTAAAAGGTTCCTCGGTTGATGTCTGCCAGACGGCAGAGCTCTGTCACGGTAATTTTGGAATAGGGCTTGATCCGCAAAAGCCCCATCAGAGCCTCCCGAATGACATTGCGCGTATACCTTGTCCGGCGGTCTTTGGCATTGATTTCTTTTCGCTGCAAAATAGTACACCTTCCTCGACAGATTCTGGAAACTGTTTCGTTTCTGCACAGCTTCCGGAATCTGATTATTGTGAATCTGCTGACAATCAGTATAATGATATTGAAACAAAAAGTCAACAGGATGTCTATCAATTAACAACATGAGGAGGAAACCATGGCGAAGATTATTGCTGTAGCCGGAAAGGGCGGCGTCGGAAAAACCACGCTGACCGGTCTGATGATTCAATATCTGTGTGAGAACGGCAAAACACCCATTCTTGCGGTAGATGCGGATGCCAATTCCAATCTGAATGAAGTGCTGGGTGTGGAAGCTCCGCCCACCCTGGGAGAAATCCGGGAGGAAATCGAACGGGCAGGAATGGCGCTAAATTCTCCCATCCCTGCGGGCATGTCCAAGGGTGACTACCTGCAAATGCGGCTGGAGGATGCCATCACAGAGGAAAAGAATTTTGACCTGATGGTCATGGGCCGCACCCAGGGCCAGGGCTGCTATTGCTTTGTGAATGGATTGGTGCAGACCCAAATTCAGCGTCTGCAAGCCAACTACCCTTATCTTGTGGTGGACAACGAAGCGGGCATGGAGCATATTAGCCGTGGCCTGCTTCCCGCCATGGATGTGGCAATTCTGGTCAGCGACTGTTCCCGCCGGGGCGTTCAGGCGGCGGGACGGATCGCGGCACTGATGCGGGAGCTGAACCTCAAGCCCGAGCAGATGGGATTGATTGTAAACCGCGCGCCGGATGGCAAACTGGATGCCGGCACGATGGACGAAATTCTGAAGCAAGGGCTGCACCTGTTTGGCGTGGTACCTCAGAGCGATGAGGTTTATCGCTATGATTGCGACGGAAAACCCACGGTTCAGCTGCCGGAGGATTCCCCTGTCCGGACGGCATTGGTGCAAATTTTACAGAACATCGGACTGTAAAGGAGTACAGAAATGATCAACTGTCAGGAAGCCAGAAACGCCATCACAATTCTGGAAGTGGAATGTCCACAATGTGGAGACTGTGTTGAGGTGTTTGTCAAGGACGGTGTGGTCTGCACCGATTCGGTCTGCACCGCATGCGGCAATATCATTGAACAGTCCACACCCATTGGTGATTTGAAATGCGTTTAGCCGGGATTCAACAATTTCTGAAAGGCCGTCATCTTCCCTTTCAATACTTGGAAGAGGACGACTGCGGCAGTATTGAATTTGACCATCGTGGGCTTCACTATCATATTTGGGAATTTCCCGAACCAGAGCGGGGCGCACAGAGCAATGTTCGCATCGCGGGGCGTAGTGAGGAGTTTGGCGACGATTACGAAGAAACAATTTTAGAGATTCTCAAGACATGGGAGGAATTTTGATGAAAATAACCGTATGTGGCAAGGGCGGCTGCGGAAAAAGCACCGTGACGACGCTCCTTGCAAAAGAATTGGCGCGCATGGGGAAAAAGGTGCTGGTAGTGGACTCCGATGAATCCAATTTCGGTCTGCACCGTCAGTTGGGTGTCGAGCTGCCCAGAGATTTCACCGAATATTTTGGAGGCAAGGATAAAGCCTTCAAAACCATGATGACCTCTGGCATTCTGGACGCTATGAAGCTTTCTGCCTTTGCCAAGAAGTTTTTCTCCGAGGATTTTACTATGGCAGATATTCCGGAGGAATATTACAGTGAAAAAGACGGCGTAAAGCTCATGTCCAGCGGAAAGATTCACAAAGCCAATGAGGGCTGCGCCTGTACCATGAACAGCATTCTGGAGCAGTTTGTTGCTCATCTGACCCTTGCGGAGGATGAAATTGCGCTGCTGGATATGGAAGCCGGTGTGGAGCATTTTGGCAGGGGTACGGATAACTCCGTGGACGGCATTCTGATGATCGTAGACCCATCCTTTGAATCCCTGCGGCTGTCTGCCAAAATTGCGGATTTAAGCACGAGCATCGGCAAGCCCATCTGGTTCTGCCTGAATAAGGTGACTGAAGAAACTGCGCAGCTGATGGAAGAGGAAGTCGGTAAACATGGAGCCATTATTGGAAGAATGCCGCTGGATCACGATCTTGGTCTTGCAGGTCTCACTGGTACAGAGCTTCAAATGACAATTGCTCCAATCAGTGAAATGGCCCGGTTTTTGACCCAATAACCAGAAAAAGAATCGACCTCGCCGGAAAAAGGGCTTTCACAAGGTAAAGCTTGCTGCTTGGGAAGACTCCTCCACTCCATTTCACTCCGCTCGGAATGACATGTTGGGGGTGATTGCCTTCATCCGCACAGATTATATTCGCAACATCCCCGGAACGGCACATAGGCCGTTCCCTACGGTTTCGCTGCAACGTTCTACCTTTGCGCCCATTGTTCCTACAATGCGGAACGTGGTAGCGCACCTTGTCTGGCCTTTTGCAGCCCGGACTTATGGTGCCATTTTCTTTTGACAAATGTGGCGTTGGCCTCTGTTTTCTTTGCGTACAGGCGCTGATAATACGCCGAAACCCGGCTCCCTGCAAGAGCCGGGTCTATGTATTTTTGGGGGAAGGCTGACTTTTAGCGAGGCAGCCCCTTTATAGTCGGGTGGTTATTGCGTGATTACAAGTGGCGCGGTCAAAAGACTACCACAATTTATTATTTCGATCCACATCCCCCGTGGGGGATGACTTGGACGACTCCGATTACAAGGCAAACAAGCTGATCATTTCAATCCACATTCCCCATGTGGGGGATGACTGTCCTAGCGATTCCGGGTTGGCAAGTATTACGTCATTTCAATTCACATCCCCCGTGTGGGGGATGACCGGCGGGCTTGCTCATGGGCTCCTGGGGGGCGTAATTTCAATCCACATCCCCCGCGTGGGGGATGACTGCATCTGAAATGCCAGGTTTTTCTGCTCTGCGGTATTTCAATCCACATCCCCCGTGTGGGGGATGACCACAACCGGGAGACAGCCCAATGGAACAGGCGGCATTCCAATCCACATCCCCCATGTGGGGGATGACAACATCTACAGTGCCGGAAGCTGCTTCAGGAGTATTTCAATCCACATCCCCCATGTGGGGGATGACGACGCGGTAGGGGAGACCAACAGCTCCTTGGCCCAATTTCAATCCACATCCCCCATGCGGGGGAAGACGCGGCCGGAGGGGCCGGTTCGCAGCAGATGGGCATTTCAATCCACATCCCCCGTGTGGGGGATGACGATTTTATAATCCATTACGTGGGCAAAGAGGGGTTATTTCAATCCACATCCCCCGTGTGGGGGATGACTTCTTCAATGTCGATGTTACGGCGTTTTGCCTCGTTATTTCAATCCACATCCCCCGTGTGGGGGATGACTCCATCCTAGGTCGCTGTTAAGCTTTTTAAAAGGGATTTCAATCCACATCCCCCGTGTGGGGGATGACGGCGTAGCACAAGATACTGCTACAGGGTCTATTTATTTCAATCCATATCCCCCGTGTGGGGGATGACACGACCCGCACATCGCCCGGAAGGCCGAGGGGGAGTTATTTCAATCCACATCCCCCGTGTGGGGGATGACATCCTGGGCAGCCTGAACGGCTGGAAGAAGAAAATTTCAATCCACATCCCCCGTGTGGGGGATGACCTTTGCGCTCCCTTATTGTAGCATACCTGCTACAATTTCAATCCACATCCCCCGTGTGGGGGATGACTTGTTCAGGTTGCCAAACGACCAGGGGACGTAGATTTCAATCCACATCCCCCGTGTGGGGGATGACTTTTTCCAGACGTTCAATACGTTTGTTTGCGATAATTTCAATCCACATCCCCCGTGTGGGGGATGACGGAGCGTCTAGCCATCAAAAAGGCCATATGGCAAATTTCAATCCACATCCCCCGTGTGGGGGATGACGGTTACCGTGAGGCCATGTCTTCCGAATACAAGGTATTTCAATCCACATCCCCCGTGTGGGGGATGACGTTTGACATTGAGACAACCCGCTTGCCGGAAATCATTTCAATCCACATCCCCCGTGTGGGGGATGACTTGAAGCGCTGAACCGGAACACCGTCGTAATTGAATTTCAATCCACATCCCCCGTGTGGGGGATGACACTCCCGTTTACACTGGCACGGATGGAGCCGTCAAATTTCAATCCACATCCCCCGTGTGGGGGATGACTAACGGCGATGCGGAGCATGACCGACAGAAGACGATTTCAATCCACATCCCCCGTGTGGGGGATGACTTTTTGATAAGTTCGCAGTTCCGGCCCAGATTATTTCAATCCACATCCCCCGTGTGGGGGATGACGTTTGACATTGAGACAACCCGCTTGCCGGAAATCATTTCAATCCACATCCCCCGTGTGGGGGATGACTCATCGAGAAAAACCTGGACTTGCAGATTGGGGAATTTCAATCCACATCCCCCGTGTGGGGGATGACAGCAAAAGTATACAAAAAAGATGGTTCTGTTTTGTATCTTTGCGCTAAATATTTTTGCTTTTTGGGAGCTCGACCCAGATTTTGGAGGGGCAGGTCAGGTCGAGGCCCCGGTTTTTTGGGGCAAAGGGGGTGCGAAGGTCCCGGGGATCCATGGGTACTTCCGCTTCGCACAGGGGGTCAGAGGATCAGGGGGTCGGCGGGGTCGTAGCCTGGTTTGATGCCGTAATGGCGGATTTTTTCGGAATAGTTGTTCCCCAGGTTATAAAACCGCAGGCTGTCCTTTTCCTGGTCCATGGTCGCCACCAGCTTTGCTTCCAGGGCACGCAGCTGGGCTGCGTCCAGGACGCACTCAAAGACGCTGTTTTGCACACGTTGGCCGTAATTGATGCACTGTTTCGCAATTTTCCGCAGCCTGCGCCGCCCGGCGGCATCCTCTGTGTTTACATCATAGGTAATTAGTACGAACATGGCTCACTTCCATAAAAACGGTGGATACCCGTCCAGATCGCCCCGAATGAACCGTGCCAGCAGAAGCGCCTGGACGTAGGGGACCATGCCCCAGTTTGTTTTTTCGTTCAGATAGGGGTGCGTCATGGTGTCCCGCTTCCGCTCCTGCCAGGCCTTTAAAAATTTCTTCCGGCCGCTGTCGGTAAGAAGCACTGCGCCGCTGTCCTGCGTCTCAAAGTCCTCCGGCCGGATGACACGGTTATTGACCAGGGTCAAAACGAACCGGTCTGCCATACAGGGCCGCAGTTCCTCCATCAGGTCCAGGGCCAGGGAGGTCCTTCCCGGGCGATCCCGGTGGAGGAAGCCCACATAGGGGTCCAGGCCCACGCTTTCCAGGCCGCTGGCGCAGTCGTGGGCCAGCAGGCTATAGGCAAAGGACAGCATGGCGTTGACCCGGTCCAGAGGCGGGCGGCGATTTCTGCCGTGGAAGAAAAAGGCTTCCTTCCGGTTCAGAAGCAGATGGTCAAAGACACCAAAATACGCCGTTGCTCCCAGGCCCTCCAGGCCCCGCAGGGCATCTGGGTCCTCCGTCTCCAGCACCAGGGGCCGCAGCTCCAGAAGCTTTTGGACCGCGTTTTCCAGGCCGCTGCCCTCCACCCGGGGCCCATGATCCCGGAGAGTCCGCTGAAGGCTGGAGGCGCTGTTGGAGAGCTTTCCGAAAATCATATTGCGGGCAATGCGGCAGCTCCGCTCCAAATCGTCGGCAATGCGGTATTGTTCCCGGCGGAGCAGGACATTTCCGTTGTTTTCTCCTCCGACCCGGGCCAAAAAACGTCCTCTGGGCGTGCAGAATGCCAGCCCGATGCCTCTTTCGGCGCAGGCCCCCATCAGGGCCGGAGAGGCCCCGGAGTAAGAAAAGCTGACAATGGCTTGCAGCGTGTGCAGCTGGTACCGGGCAACCACCTCCCGGTCCCGGTTTGCCAGGACATTTTCTCCCTCCAGGGATAAGTAAATATCCTCGGATGTTACAAACAGGGTGTTCAAAAGCTGCTTCATGGTGTTTCCTCCATTGCGGCCTTCAGGTAGTCGGATACGGGTTTTGTTTTCATCAGCCTTGGCAGGCACAGCTCCTTCAAAGAGCAGGCATTGCAGCTTTTTGAGGGCTTGACCTTGGGGGTATAGCCCCGCCGGTAGAGCTCGTGCATTTCCGCCAGCAGCGTCCGGACCTGACAGCGCACTCCTGAGTAAACGTCACCTTTTGTCTGCGGCGTATCTCGCCGTAATACACCGCCCCCTCCGGAATGTCGCAGCACAGCATGGCCTCCAGGCACATGGCCTGGGCGCACAGCTGCAAGGCGTCGCTGCTGTCCTCCCGGGGACTGCCCCGCTTGTATTCCACCGGGTAGGGCTGCCACAGACCCTCCTTTCCCTGGAGGGGAATGCCCGCGGCACCCCGGTGGTATTCTACTACATCGCACTGGCCGGACACGCCCAATTCCCCGGAATAGACGCTGACGCCCCGGGTGATGAACCGGTCTCCCCGGCTTTCCTGGAAGGATGGATCGTGGGCGTGTTCATGGAGCAGCATTCCATCGACGGTACGGAAATTCTCCGCCCATTGGTGCTCAATGTGGATGAGCGCCCATTGCCGCCTGCAAAACCGGAAATGCTGCAATCCGGATAATTGGAGGAAGTCCTCCTCCTGATAGATCACCCCATGCGCTTACAGGTGACGCCGGCGGGGAGGTTTTTCTCGTCCACGGTGATGGTGTAGTCCGAAAAAGCTCTGGGGGCGGTGACGCTGGGGTCCCGGGTGGCCTTGACCAGGTCGAAGAGCTTATAGGCCGGGGCATTGCCCAGTTCGGAATCATGGCGGAAGACGATGAGCTCCCGGAGGGCCATCTTGCCCCGGGCCGCGGAGTGGTCCAGCTCAAACATATTGAGCAGGGCCTGCCACAGCAGCTCCAGGTCCTCCTCGGAAAATCCCGTGGTTTTCCGGGCCAGGTTGGCGGACACATAGCCCTCGGCCCGGTAGAGGCCGTAGGGGACGATGTATTTCCGGCCCATTTCCGTGCCCTTCTTCTCCGCGTCCGCCTCGGTGGTAATGGCCACCCGGGTAATGGTGACCTCCTGGGGCATAATGGGGTCCACGCTTCTGGCAAAGCCCAGCTGCACCGGCCCCCGGACCTGGCCGCAATTCAGCGCGCCTTTGACAAAGGTGGTCATCACGGCACCGAAGGTGCGGATGTCAAAGAAGTTTTCGCACATAAAGTCCCGGATCTTGGCGTCCAGGTCCGCGTCCTTTTTCTTTGCCTCCTTCAGTTTGGCGGGGTCTACGCCCAGGTAGGCGCAGGCTTCTCCGTCGCTGCGGTTCAGGGGAACACTGTCCTTCACGTAGATCCGATAACCGGGGACACCCTCCTTGGCGGTTTCAACATAGTTGCGGATCTTCCGCTTCAGGCAGACGTCCGTTACCAGGCCGTAGCCGGTTTCCGGATCGATCCGGGGCATATTGCCGGCATCCGGGTCCCCGTTGGGATTTCCGTTCTCCACGTCGAAAAAGATCACAAATTCATAGCGGTTGGAAATGGTACTCATTTACTTATCCTCCTTCTTGGTAAAACGGGATTGCTTCTGATGGTAATAGCCCAGGTAGAAAGAGCCCTGCTCCGGCAGGCTCAGCCGGACGGGGAAGCTTTCACCCAGAATGCCCAGGATGCCGCTGATTTTCCGGTCCAGAGCCGTTCTGGCCCCGATGTCCAGTTTTCGCAGATGCTTTTGAGACAGATTGCTCAAAATCGGGAAAATGGTCGCCGGTGTGGCGGCAGCGGAATTAAAATACTTATCCTTGATGGTGGCGTTGATGCCGGGGTTTGCCCGCTCCTGGGCCTCCTCGTATACGGCAAACAATCGGCCCAGGGTATAGGGAATATTGGTGCTGTTTTCATTCAGGCTCACAGTCAGTACCTCCTCCGGACATAGAGCATTGGAATTTTCCTGGTAATAAGCTTTGGGATTTTTCAGATAATAGGCTTTCAAAATGGCGGCACGGCCGGGGGTGATCTCCCGTTCCGCACGGATGCGCAGCATGGTGGCCTCCATAAGGGCGGCGGGGTAGGGGGTCCCCGTAAAAATGGCCCGGGCAGCGGCCCCCGCCAGAATGGGAGAGGGGGACTTGTCGGTGGTGTTGAGATTCACGGTCTCCCGGAGCATGGCCCACAGGGGCATGACCGCAAAGCGGGCCCCCTCTATTTCCAGCCGGGAATTGTGGTCGTTGACGTTTTTCATCAGGGCCCCGAAAGAATTTCGGAAGAAGAACCGGACAGACAACCGGGCCGCGTTGGGGGACAGGCCCAGGATATAAAAGCTCCGGTTGGGGTCCAGGGCCAGGGCCTCACAGGGCAGCCCCTGGGCAAGGTTTTTCATGGCATCCCGCAGGTCCCGGTCCGTCAGCCCCTCCGGCAGGGCATCTCCAAAGAGGCTTAGCCCGGCGAACAGGTCATACTGGGGCTCCGCCCCCTCTGCCCAGCAGACCACCGTGGTATCCCCGATGCGGTGAACATTGGGCTTGTCGCTGAGCAGATGATTCAGGGCTGCCGTGTAGGCAAAGGCGGCGTATTTTCCAACAGGGGCGTTGAGACTTTGCTCTTTTCCGTAAGAGCAAAAGGCCGGGGCATTGAAGGAGACCATGGCGGCCCCGCTGGACTGGGCACCGGACACGCCCTTGATGGTGGGGTGGGTCGCCGCGGGTACATCCGCCTTTCCGGTGACCAGGCATTGCTGGGGCTCCCCCTGTGTCTGGCCGTAGCGGGCATTCCAGGCCTCCCGGATCCGGGGATCTTCCTGGGCATAGTGTTCCCCTACCCGGAACATCAGGTTGCAGCCCTTTAGGAGCTCCTGATAGCACTCTGCCAGCGCCGGGTGGTGCTGTGCCTCCTCCGGCTTCCAGCCGTCGAAAAAGGCCAGGATCGCCTTGGCGGCAGGGGTATTTACCCCGTCCAGCAGCTCATGGTGCAGCTGCCTGCTGGCTTCAAAGCATTTTTTCGCCCGCTCCGGCTTGTCCTTATCGTCAAAGCCCAGAAAATAGGTCGAATTGTCCCAAAGGAAGTTTGGCAATATCCCCACCGTCCGGGTGACTGCCGCGGGCAGTTCTACAGGCCTGGGGCGGAGCTGGAGCTTTTTGCCCACCGGCGTTTCCACCAGCGTGGGGACCATATATTCCAAATGTCCTTCCTCATCCACACACAGGGCATAGCTGATTTTTGCGGGACTCCAGCCGGGCCGGGATAATTTGCCCTGGGAGACAAGATCCTCAAACAGCTGGGTCAAGGCTTGCAAAATCATTTCCACACCTCCCTGCTGTCCATCGCCGGGACCTCCAGAACGCCGTCCCGGAGGACTGCCCGGAAGAAATGGGGGGTAATGTTCCCTGGGTCCGAGTAATCCAGGTCCAGCAGCATCCAGCCCAGGTCCCGCTGCCCCTTCAGCTCCTCGGGACAGGGCGGAAGCTGGGTGCAGGGCTTAAAATGGGCGGGAAACTCCCGCACCCCGAAGCAGGGAGGCCGGTAGAACTGGCCCCGTTCCACCCGGCGGCGCATCATTTCCTGAAATTTTCCGGGATTGTCTGAGGGCGCGGCCCGGTCTGTCATCTCGAAATGGGCATCGATGACATAGCGCACATCCCGCAGGACCATGGCGGCCCGCTGCTGAATGCTGTCCGGGGCGGAGAGATAAAGTTCCTCCCCGGTTTCCATGGCGGAGCGGGCATTTCTGGCGCTGAGCACGTCCTTGACCTCATTGCGGCGGATGTTTGTGAAGCGGATGGGGGCGCATACATGAATGCGGTCGATCCGCCACACCAGTCCCGGATGCCAGAAAATACTTTCCAGCAGCCCCCGAGCCGCCGAAGGGGTCATCACGTCATAGCTGACCCGTTCCGTTTTTAGTTCCGGCCTGGAGAAACAGGCAAAATCCCCCCAGACCTCAACAGAAATCGACATTGGGTGTCTCCTTTCTAATTATTTTTCACAAAAGAAAGCATTGCTGTTTACAAAATGCAGTAAGCTTTGCTCTGTACACTACAATCATAGCACGTCCCTCTTATGTTGTCAAGTTCAATAAGTAAAAAAGTAAAATCAAATTGGCGTGATTTCATTTGACAAAACAGAGCAGGTATGGCATACTATGTCCGTCGGGGAAACCCGTGGATTGAAATAATAAGTAAAATAGTAATGCGTTAAAAGGGGCAGGGCAGATAATGCTTTGCCCCTTTTGATGTTATATAAATTCCGCTTTTCCGCTGTCTGCTTGGGTGGATAGGCCGGTTTCCGGGTCATAAAGGTCATGATTCACCAATATCCCGCCGTCTTCCGAAATCGGAAGCACGTCTCCCGCCTCTACTAAGGCGCGGTAGTGCTGGGGATAAATACTGACGCTGTATTGACCGGCCCTTCGGTAGTCCTCCCGGTCAGCCCGGCCCTCCCGGAGGGGACGGCAGAGAGCCTCTCCCTCTTCCAGCGGAATATAGACGGTGCGGGTGTCCTCATTGATGAGATGAAAGGCCTTTGCCACGGTCTCAAAAGGCAGCAGCTCTTCCCGGACGGTTTTCAGGACCTGGGACCGGTCCATGTCTTCCCCGATCAGAGACCGGAGGGCACCAAAATACCGGTCCATCACCGCCGGGTCTCCGGGGTCGCCGCCGGACTTCAACGCCTCCTGGGCCGCCCGGATGGGTACACGCTGCAAAGGCGGTACCGGATTTTCTCCCTGAAAATAGGTGACAACGCTGTCTTCCAGCGGACGCTTCCCCTCCCGGTTGCAGCGTCCCGCGGCCTGGGATATGGAATCCAGCCCGGCGATTTCCCGCCAGACCGCCGGGAAATCCACATCCACACCGGCTTCGATCAGAGAGGTGGACACCACCCGGCAGGGAAGCCCTTCCAGAAGCCGCCGCCGCACCTCCGACAAAATCTTTTTCCGATGGGCCGGATACATCAGGGTCGAAAGGTGGAATCGCCCCGTCTCCGGAAGAAGGGTATAGAGGGATCGGGCCGCCTTTCGGGTGTTTACAATACACAGGGCCTGATTTTGCCGACCCAGTTCCTCCGCCAGTGCCTCCTCCGAGCATTTCCCACCCTCCCGATACACCACTCTGCGAAAACCGGTAAAGGAATCGGAAATCTTCGGGCACAGCTCCCGGATGGGCAGTTCCGGGCAGAAGCGGCGGAACAGGTCCCCCAGCACCGGCTGGGTGGCGGTACACAGGACCACCGTGGAGCGGAACTGGGACACCAGCGAGGCCATGGCCCCCACGCAGGGAAGCAGATGGCAGGTGGGGATCATCTGGGCTTCGTCAAAAATCACCACACTGTTGGCAATGTTGTGCAGCTTCCGGCACTGGGAGGAACGGTTGCCGTAAAGAGATTCAAAAAACTGCACCGCGGTGGTAACGATCACCGGCGCATCCCAGTTTTCCGTGGCCAGCCGCTCCAGGCAGTTGTGCCGGTTGGTTTCCCCCTCATCCTCAAAGGAAACACCGCTGTGGTGCTCTACCACGTTTGCTTCCCCCAGAATGTCCCGGAATACCCCGGCGTTCTGCTCGATGATGGAGGTGTAGGGAATCACATAGATCACCCGGTCCAGGCCCTGGGTGACGGCGTGGTTCAGGGCAAAGGCCAGGGAGGAAACGGTTTTTCCGCCCCCTGTGGGAACGGTCAGGCTGTAAAGCCCCCGGGGCAGGGCTGCTTTTTCGATGCACTCCGACAAAATGGCGCAGCGATTCCGGTTTAGTTCCGTATTCCCCGGAAACCAGGGGCCAATATAGGCGTTCAGCCGCTTCAGCAGTACCGGCAGGGGATCATAGCCGCCACGGTCAGGGGGCGTTTCCGCCATGAAGCGCTCCGTGTCCAGATAGTCTCCGTCCACCAGGCAGGAATAGAGCATCCTTGTCCACATAAAAAGCCCATAGGGGTCGGTGATGGGGGGCCTTTTCCCAGGTGCGGGCAGGGTGCCTTGCCAGTGATAGGGCGGGATGCCCCCTGCCATGGCTTTTTTCAGCCTTCCGGCGCAGGTGGGCGCGCCGGGATAGTCCGTCTTGGGGTTTCCAAAATCCGGCAGCCCTCCGTGGTGCCCCGCCACACAGCAGGCGGCGGCGTTTTCTCCCACTTTGGCGCATTCCAGGGCCCCGGCTGTAGCATGATCCACCGGGGGGCCGCCCTGAAGCCGCTTCTGAAATTCTGCGGAGCATTTCCCAATGTCGTGGGCGTACCCCAGCATCCGCCCCCGGTCCTCTTCCCCAAAGGCCCGGGCAAAGCCGCCGCACAGCGCCGCGGTGCCCCGCAGATGCTCCTCCACCGTCTGCTCCCGGCCATCCGGGGCAATATGCGCAAGATACCGCTCCTGGGTCATATCCGTTTCCCCTTTCTCCGTTGCTTGTACATCCATCATAATCCGCAATAGGTCCAATAAACCGCCCTTATTCTACACGCACCTAAAAAATCTTCCGGCGGTAAATGCCGCCACACAGAAGGGCCGCTGTTTCTTTTATGATACAGCGCTTTTGCCCCCGTCGCAAGATGGGATGTTTCATAAGCTTCAAAAGAAAAACTTGGGGGAAGTGCCGACGAAAAAGAAAACACAGCCGCAAAAACGGGACAAAGAGCACCGCCCCAAAGCGGTTCCCTTTGTCCCGTTGTTTCTGCAATAATTTACGCCGCCCCCGCCTTGGAAAGCGGGGGCGGCCAGACCAAAATGCGTGACTGTCAACCGTTAACTGTAACCCGCTCCTACTTTCACATCGGTGGAGTAGGTACAGGACTGGTATACCTCGTCGCCGTCCTGGAGCTTGAAGGTGATGTAGAGGAAGTCCTCGTTTTCGTCGGGTGTGGTCCACTTGTAGGAGTGGGCGTTGGCGTTCCAGGTCATTTCCATGTCCTTCCAGGGGATGCCGTCGCTGCCCAGGGCCTGGCGGGCTTGGGCGTAGGTACACTCCCGGGTCTCTTTCAGGATTTTAAAGAGGGCCTGCATATCCTCCAGGCTGGCGGTGCCGGTGGCATCGGGGTTCGACATGCCGAAGTCCGTGTCATCCTGGGTGGGCTGGGGCTCCGGGTCCTCCTCCGGCAGAGGCTCGCCCTCCTGGGCGGTACCAATGACCTCCTGCACCGGTTCCCCTGCTTCGATGAGGGGCAGATACCAATCGTGGTACAGGTAGGGCAGGGCGGTTTCATCCACATCATCCCAGTAGGTCCCCCAGGGGCGCAGAAACATCTGATAGTGGAAGGTGTCGTCCCCGTTTTCGTAGTCCGACTCAATATGGATCATCTTCTCATACCGGACCAGGCCCGGGTCGATGATCCAGTCGGCGTGTTCCACCGGCCTGTCTGTAAACCAGCCTTCCTCGGACATCAGGGTGCCGTGGGGGCCGGTGCCCTCTTTGTTCAGGGTGACCTTCATCCAGGCCATGGGGTTTGCCCAGCTGTAGTCCTCGTCCCAGAGGGTCAGGGTGCCGGTGTAGTCCTCCTCCAGGTCGATCAGGCCGCAGATATCCCACCACTGGCCCTCCATTTCTTCGTAGCCCCCGGTGCAGCCGGTCATGGTCCACCAGCCGTACCAGCCGCCGTTCCACCAGTCCAGCAGTTCGTCCCCGGTTTCCTGGGGGATGGGGATGCCGGTTGTAAGGACATCGGTCCCCACATTGGCGGCTTCCTCCCGGGAAAGGGCGGCGGGGTCGATGGTGATCTCTCCGTATTTTTTCCCGATCAGCTGCTCAAAGCGGACCTTGACGGGGGTAGTCAGGTCATTCAGCACAAAGGCGGAGCGGACTTCCAGAGCCGTCCCCGGGCCTACGTCCGTAAACTGCTGTTCCAGCACCGTTTCATAGGTGGCGTAGTCCGCGATGACCGTGGCGGTCTCCAGGGCTGCCCCCTTCTGGGTGGCGGATTCGGAAACCGTCCAGAGGAAGGAGGCGGACTCCTTGCTGTTGTTGATGTAATCCAGGGTCAGCACCAGAGCATCTTTCCCGTCGGTGTCTTCCATGATGCAGGCGCTTTTGAACAGGACCTCATAGTCCCCCAGCTTGAAGCGACCGGGGTCTGCTTCTTCTTTTTTGCCGCAGGCCGCCAGGCTTAAAAGGAGCAGCGCCGCCAGCAGCCAACAGGTCCATCTTCTCATCTTTTTCATAATAGCCTCCTTTCATTCCGTCAAAGGTCTCTAAAACTGGATGCTGTCTTCTTCCTTGCTGTTGAGCACTGCCCCGTAAATATAGAGGCAGGGAATGACCACGCTGGATACCAGGGACGCCCCGTTCAGTTCGCCGCTGTTGACCGCGCTGAAGATCACGCTGACCAGACTGCACCCGGCGACCACCGCGCCCCAGAGGATCAGATGCTTGGAGCGATCTTTATTCTTGCAATGCTTCACGCCCTTGATGCCCGCGATCATCTGGCAGATGCCTCCCACCAGGGTCACGAACAGGGCCACCCAGTAAGCTCCGGTCAGCCCGGAGGCTGCACCGGCTCCGGCGGCCACCGCCCCCAACCCGCCGACCAGAACACCGGCAATGATGGAGAACACCGCCCCAACGATCATCAAAATGCCCGTTACCTTCAAAAAATTCTGTCCCTTCATGTTTACAGCCTCCCTTTTATAGTTTTTCTCTTACATGGTGTCCGGCAACAACGGAAGATATTTGTGTATCTCGGACAGAAACAGAACGCCATCCACCTCCGTCCAACAGCTGCGGATTCTTTTGTACATTATATTATAGAATACTTTTGCCCCTTTGTCACTGACAGAAGTGTCAGTTGGTTCCGCATGCTGAAAAATTCGTTTCATCCTACAAAACCGTTTTGCGAAATCAGAGGATTTTATAACAAATATTGGATGAAACTACAAATATTTCTGCTGTTTCCTGTATTTTTCAAAATCTATTGCAATCATTTGATTCCTATGGTATTATAATACCAGATATAGGACATAAAGCCCTATATGCACAAATATCATCTACTACATTGTAATAGGAGGCGTTAGAAATGATGGATCAGAACAAGCTTGACATGTACCTCATGACAAACCAGAAGTATTTCCCCCCGGAAAAGATGAACGATCTGAAAAACCGGCTGTCCGCCATTGATGACCAGAAATTCAGCCAATTGTCAACGGTCGAATTGAAAGACCCCACCACGCTGCTGCTGATTTCCATCTTTCTCGGCGGCCTGGGCATTGACCGCTTTATGCTGGGCGAAACCGGCATGGGCATCCTGAAACTGCTCACCGGCGGCTGCTTCGGCATCCTGACGATCATTGACTGGTTCTCGGTCTCCAAGAAAACCAAAGAAAAGAACTACGAAGCCCTGATGGCCGTTCTGTGATCCCCTGTTGGGTTCACTTTTGGTTGTTTTCCCATAACCGAAGAAGCCCCTCCTACCCCGAATCGGGCGGTAGGAGGGGTTTCACATGGGGCGGAAAAACAGAGTCTGCGGGGAAAAGCGGCGGGCGCATGGATTTATTCCTGCTTCAGTGCCTCAAAATGATCCTTCGCCAACTGAAAAAAGAATTTTTCATACCGGGAAAGGTGCTTCTTTTCCAGATGCATAAAGGCGATATCATGCAGGGACAGTCTGGGCGTGATGTTCACCCGGAAAAAGAGGATGTTCTCTGAAACCTGATGCCGGATGTGGGTATAAGTGGTTGACGTAATAATGGAAGCAGCGGTATTTTCAAAAAAATTCGGCAGGGCAAATTGAGGATAGTTGACAGTGATGCCAAAATGGGGTGACAGATCACAGCTGTGAAATACATCCCGGATAAGATTGGCGGAGCGGATGTCTACAAAGGGCAGCTGCATAAAGTCTGCCAGGTCCGCACCGTTTTCCCGGGCGTTACAGATCAGGACATCGGCCCGATTTCCGTAATAGCGGCCCAGAAGGTCTCTGGAAACCATAAGGTAGATTTGGTCATGATAAAGTGGAATGCTTCTTAACAAAGGATTCTGCTGTTTTTCAATGGCCAGTGCCATATCCAGCTCTCCATTGACCAGCATTTCCATCAGGTCTACCGAGTGATAGACATAGAAATCCAACTCTACGTTGGGATACCGCTCGGAAAACGCCTCCGCAAGGATCGGCATGACGATGCTGGTCCTGTGGGGGGTGCAGCCAATGCGCAGCTGGGTGGACTCTCGCTGGGCAATGTCTGTCAGCTGGGCCTTGAGGTTTTCCTCGCTGGTTTTATAATCCCGGGCAAAGGACAGTAGCGTTTCTCCTGCGTAGGTCAGCATGAGCCGGGGCTTGCGCTCAAAGAGCTTTACCTGATAAGCTTCCTCCAAACGGGCGATGTGATTGCTCAGTGTCTGTTGAGAAATAAACAGGCGCTGGGCTGTTTTTGTAAAATTCAGGTCCTTGGCGGCCTCTGAAAAATATACCAGACTGACGGTGTCCATTTTGTCCCTCCTCAATGCCGGGTGCCGGAGCCGCCGCGGGCAGAAACCCGAACAGTCTCCCAAAGGCTGCTTTTTTCGTACAGTATACTCGCGGCGTGGAACCGGTGTCAATTGGGCAATTTGTACAACCATACAAAAGATTTTTTGGTTCCACAAGTTTTTTTGTGGAAGAACAAAATTACACTGTTTCTCATTGGCAAAAGATGTCGATATAATGGGGCCATGGACAGGGGAACGCCGGGAACCTTTCCACGAAAGCACAGCGCGCGGTGCCTTCGCTGTGACCCTGCAAAAGAAAAAGGAAACATTCGCTTCCAAAAGGAGTCGATTCAACTATGGCAATTCACGAATTTCCCCCGCTGCTGCCCGCTGACGTGATTCAGCGAGCCAAGAAACTGAACCCCGCCCTGCTGGCTGACGGCATGAAGGGCCTGGGCATTTTGAAGGATGGCGTTATGGAAGCCTCCATCATGCCCGTGAACCCGGACCCCGCCATGACCATGGTGGGCACCGCCGTTACGGTGGAGACCGCCAACGGAGACAACTTCCCGATCCACGTTGCCTCCTATTCCCTCCCTGCCGAGGGCTATGTGATGGTCATTGACGGCAAAGCCTATCCGGATCGTGCCTACTTTGGTGACCTCATCATGGGGGCCTGCAAGGCTGTAGGTTACGCAGGTATGGTCATCGACGGTTACACCCGGGACCGGCAGGGCTGCATTGAAATGAACTTCCCGGTGTATTCCAAGGGACAGATGCAAGCCGGTCCCATTAAAAAGGATGCCGGAACCGTCAATGGGACCATCCTCTGCGGCGGTGTGCAGGTGAACCCCGGCGATTTGGTCGTGGGCGGTGCGGACGGCGTGACCGTCGTGCCCCGGGACCGGATCGAAGAGGTGATGGCCAAGGCCGAGGAGAAGGCGGCTTACGAGGACAAGCGGGATGCGGCCATTGCGGCCTATAACCAGGCCAAGGCCGAAGGCAAGCCGCTGCCTGTTCTGGCACCCCAGTGGGTATTGGATCTGCTGGCTCAGCAGAAATGAGGGTTCCTTCTATGGAGACCATTGCCGTTTTCGGCCCCTTTAACGGGGCCATGCAGACAGCACTGAATAACGCTCTTCCTCAGCCCTGCTTCCACCTGATTTTTTCTCCGGAGATCGACCGGGAGCTCCTCCGGCAGGCCGATTATGTGATTCTGCGGACGCTGCGGCTGGACGCGCCGGAAATCGCCCTGCTGGACAAGTGCAGGCTCATCCAGCGTTGGGGAGCGGGCTTCGACACGGTTGACATTGCCGCCGCCGGAAGCCGCGGCATTCCCGTAGCCGTTACCGCAGGGATGAACGCTGTCCCTGTCAGCGAAATGGCCCTGGCGCTGATGCTGGCCGTTTATCGCAACCTTGTGCCCATGACCCGGGATACCATGGAGGGCGTGTGGAGCCGGGAGACCTATGCCAAGCGCTCCTACACCATCAGCGGTAAAACCGTGGGCATCTATGGCATTGGCAATATCGGCCGGAAGGTCGCGGCTCTGACCAGGGCCTTCGGCGCGGAGGTCATCTACTATGACCCCTTCCGGCTGCCGGAGGACCGGGAAAAGGAGCTGGGTGTCACCTTTGTGGACCCGGATACCCTGGTGAAGGATTCTGATATTCTGTCCCTCCATGCGCCGCTGACCCAGCAGACTCGGAACTTCATCTGCGCAGACACGCTGGCAAAGATGAAGGACGGGGCAGTGCTGATCAATACGGCCCGGGAGGAGCTGGTGGACTATGCCGCCGTCGCCCAGGCACTGAAGGAAGGAAAACTGCTTGGCGCGGGGTTCGACGCCATCGAAGAGGACCTGATTCGGACAAATCTTTTTGAAGGGCTGCAAAACGTGGTGCTGACCCAGCACTTGGGGGGAAACACCACGGACAATGCCCTGCAGATGGCCCAACGTATTGCCCAGCAGATCAATGCCGTCCGAAACGGGGAAAAACTAACAAGCCCCCATCTTGTCAATGGGGCGTATTTACAGGAGTGATCGGATGACCATTGGATTTGTAGGCTTCGGCGAAGCTGCCGCAGCCATTGCGGAGGGGCTGCATGAAGAAGGGGCGGAAAAGATGATCTGCTTCGATGCCATGCAGAATGATCCCCGTTTTGCGGAGAAGCTGGCAGCCAAGCGGACCAAAGCGCAGGCTGCCCGGAAGGAAACCTCCGCGGAGGTCTGCCGGGAGGCGGAGGTGGTCATTGCCGCCGTACCTTCCGGTTTTGCCCTCAGTGCCGCCAGGGAGGCTGTTCCCGGCCTGACAGCCGGAACCGTCTACGTGGACGTGTCCACGGCTACCCCTGCTGAAAAGAAGCGCATTGCCGCGCTGGTTGAGGAAAAGGGAGGACGGTTTGTAGACGGTGCCATGATGGGCACCCTGCTCAAGGACCGCCACCAGGTTCCCACCCTCTGCTGCGGCAGCGGGGCCAGAGAATACCTGGAAATGATGGCACCCTTCCATATGCGTCTGACCTATGTGGAGGGAGAGCCCGGCACCGCCACCAGCATCAAGTTTATCCGCTCCATCACCGCCAAGGGCATCAGCTGCCTGCTGTTTGAATCGCTGCAGGCTGCCCAGCGTTATGGTGTAGAGGATACCATTGTGGAAAGCTTCCTGGATAGCTTCGGCCCCGGATTCGAAAAGATCATCAATGGCTATGTATCCGGTGCCATTATCCACGCCGATCGCCGGGAGCATGAGCTGCAAAACGTGGTGGATTTTCTGAAAGAGGACGGTCTGCCCTATACCATGGCAGAGGCCACCCGGGAAAAGCTGGCCTGGATCAGGGATACCGGCATCAAAGACCGTTTTCCCAATGGCGAGGTGGGCCGCACCTGGCAGGACGTGCTCGCCGGGTGGAATGTGAATAAAGCATAATATTTTCTTCAAAAAGTAATTTTATAATGAGAATTGAGATCAAGGAGGACCCTTTATGATATCGCCTGCTGTTATTACACTGATCGTACTGGTTGCGGCAGCTGTTCTGTTTATCACCGAGAAGATCCCCGTACCTCTTACCGCAATGCTGTGTCTGGCTGTTCTGGTCCTTACCGGCATTGTGACTCCCGCTGATGCCATTGCCGGTTTTTCCAATTCCACCGTTATTCTGCTGATTTCCATGATCCTGGTAGGCGGCGCGCTGTTTGAGACAGGCGTTACGGAAAAAGTGGCGAAGGCTGCTTTGAAGGTTGCAAAAACCGAAAAGCAGATGATCATGGTGGTTTTTTGGCTGGGAGTGGCCCTGTCCGCCCTGCTGAACAACACCGGCGTCATGGCCATGATGATCCCGCTGCTGCTGGGTCTGCAGGCATCTGTAGGCTACAGCGCCTCCAAGCTGATGATGGCCGGCTTCCTGGGTGTCATGTGCGGCGGCCGGTTGACCCTGGTGGGAGATGCTACCGTTAACTCCATTGCCCAGAACGCCATTGTAGAACTGGGCGGTACCTTCGGCGCTTTCGATATCGGCCGTATCGGCCTGCCCATTACCGTTCTGACCTTCCTGTGGCTGCTGTTCTACGGTTGGAAGAAGCTGCCGGACTGCAAGGCCAATACCGAAAACAGTGTTTTTAAATCCGATGAAAAGAAGTCCGCCCCTGTGTGGCAGCAGATCGCCTCCGTGGTGGTCATTGCGCTGGTATTTGTGGGAATGTGCGTCACGGGCAAGATCGGCATTCCGCTGTACATGATTGCTATGCTGGGTGCCATTGCCGTCTGTGCCATGCGCATTCTGAAGGGCAAAACGGTTTATAACCTCATCGATATGAAGACCGTATTCCTGTATGTTGGTATGCTGCCTCTGGGTGCCGCACTGAAATCCACCGGCGCTGCCCAAATGATCGCGGACCTGGTCGCCAATATCTGCGGCGGTACCGGCAATGTATATCTGATCACCGCCGTGGTCTTCCTGGTCTCCTGCTTCATGACCCAGTTTACCTCCAACGTGGTCACCATTAACCTGCTGGTTCCCATCGTAGTCGCCATTGGCGAGACCTTGGGTGTCAGCCCTGCCGCCCTGATCGTCACTGCGACCATCGCCGCGACCTGCGGTTATGTCAGCCCCGTTGCCTGCCCGCCTGCGACCATCATTTACGGAAATGGCGGATTTAAATTCAAGGACTACGGCAAGAGCAACTGGTCTGTGCTGCTGCTGACCTTTGTCCTGTGCGTGGTGCTGCTGCCCATGCTGTGGCCTCTGTAAGAATCTTCTGAAAAGGAGCTGTGCCCATGGATATTCTCATTCGTAACGGCCATGTGATAGACCCGGCCAACGGAATTGACGGTGTTTGCGATGTCGCCATCCGGGATGGCCGCATTCTGGCGGTGGGTGCTCTTCCGGCGCTGGAGCATCCGGAGGTCCTGGATGCCTCCGGATACTATGTGACCCCCGGCCTTGTGGATATGCATACCCATGTGTTCCAAGGCGGCAGCCAGTTCGGGTTTAATGCGGATCTGCTGCTTGCCTATGGCGTTACGGCCTGTGTCGATGCCGGAACCGCTGGAAGCGCCAATTACAAGGCGTTCCACAGCATTCTGGCCCGGAAGCAGGAGAAGGTCTATTCCTTCCTGAATATCTCCTCTATGGGACAGATGGGCAGTGGCCTGAATGAAAATCTGGATCCTGCTTTAACGGATATTTCCGGGATCGCGGGGCTGCTGGAGGCCTATCCTCAGGAGATCCGCGGACTGAAGGTGCGCATCAGCAAGGCCATCGTTGGCCCCTTTGGGAAAGCGCCGCTGGAGCAGGCACTGGCTCTGGGAGAACGCTTCCATGTCCCTGTCTGCGTCCATTGTACAGACCCCTGCATCCCAATGGCGGAATTTGCGGATATGCTGCGCCCGGGTGACATTCTCTGCCACCTGTACCACGGAAAGGGTTCTACCATTTTGGATGATTCCGGCAAGGTGCTTCCAGAGGTCCTTCAAGCGGCAAGACGGGGCGTTATTATGGATTGTGCCAACGGGCGCACCAACTTCTCCTTCGAAACGGCAAAGAAGGCACTGGACCAGGGATTTTTGCCCACGGTCATCAGCACGGATTTGACGGCGGCCACCGTATCCAAGGGGCAGATGGTCCGCAATCTTCCGTTTCTTCTGTCCAAATATCTGAATCTTGGACTATCCATGGCCCAAATCATTCCCTGCGTCACTACCCAGCCTGCCAAGGCACTGTCTTTGACTGACGGCACCGGCACGCTGCGCCCCGGCACCCAGGCGGACGTGGCGATTCTGAAACTGACAGATCAGCCTTGCACCTTCCTGGATTCCCAGGGAAATAGCTTGGCCGGTACAAAAATGCTGACAAACCAGATGACGATTCTCCGTGGCAGCATTGTTTTTGACGCGAATACCGTTCCTCACTTGTAAGGCATTCTGTTTTTTCTGACAGTCCCTCCACTATATGCGGAACACCCCTTCGATTTTGGTTCGAAGGGGTGTTCTGCTTGTTTCGTCGTGCCCTTTTTTACGACGTTCCGGGCGGCAGAGGGCTTTTTGATGGCGGCGCTTGCCGATTTCATCAGGGCTTCCTTAGCTCCAATACGGCATCCAGCAGCTCCCGGGTATAGGCATCCCGGGGGGCACGCAGCAGGTTTTCGGTGGTGTTTTCCTCCCGGACGGCGCCGTTATAGGATTTACCCAGCTGCTCCAGAATCTCCACCCGGAATTGCCGGATAAACCGGCTGCACATGGGAATGGCCAGAGCCAGACAGGGCAGCAGCAGCCCCCTGAAGCTTTTGGAAGCGATGACAGTGGACAGTTTTGCCCAAATTGACAATTGACAATTTTTGGGGGGACGGACGTGTCGATAAACTCGGCACCCCAAAGCATGGTACAAAAGCTTCCCCCTGGGGAAGCTGGCAGGGCGTAGCCCTGACTGGGCGGGGCGGCTTAAAACATTCTAGAAACTGCAGGCGAATTCGTAGAAACGTCCGCCTTGCCTCTCCCTTTGGGAGAGGTGGCCGAGCGCAGCGAGGACGGAGAGGGTCAACGCTCACAATACCAAATGACGTTATCAATCAAAAAAATGCCGCAAGGCCCTCTCAGTCTCGGCTGCGCCGAGCCAGCTCTCCCAGAGGGAGAGCCAAGGCCGCCTTTTCGATAGCGTCCGAAAGGACGGAACTGTTCCCGTAAATACCAGACACGTCCCCCATTTTGTCATTCCGACGGTCGCGTCAGCGGAGTGGAGAAATCCACCACGTTGGACAAAGAACCACCACACGATAAAGCTTGCCACTCGGGAAGATTCCTCGGCTCACTGCGTTCGCTCGGAATGACATGTACGATGGGTGGTTCTGTTTACCGAATATCCGTGCTCCCGTCCACCATGTAGAAATCAAATTCCAAAAAAGGAATGCAGAGCCCCCGCTGCGTTGCCGCCGCCCTGGCCTCCTGAAGCATGGCGGGGGTCAGGTCGATGCCCTGGGGCAGATGGCCCATTTCCGCCAGTAGAATGGGGAAAAACCCCGTGCCGGTGCCCACGTCCAGGACCCGCAGAGCCCGCCCCGTTGGCAGATGGCCCTCCAGCTCCCGCCGCCAGCGCTGCCCCAGTTCGTTTTCCAGTTCATTTTTCCGCACCGCCCCAAAGTCATGGGACCGCCGGGTCCAGTAGTCTTTCACGCGCTGTTCCATTTCCATTGCCGATCATCCTTTTTTGTGTAAACTCCATATCCTTATGGAGGAAAAGGGGGGATCCCCCTATAAATCCTGGTATTCAGTATAACGACCCCGCCCCCCGGAGGGAAGCCCCCCGGGGGGATATTTTTTGAATTCCGCCCCGCCAAATACCGGAGAAATGTACCAATAGAACCAGAGAAATCCCCCGTCCTTTTGGCGACAGAAGGACGAAAGTGTTGCTTTTTGGGTTGCAAAAGCGGTGTTGCTGTGGTATAATAGAGACGCTGATACTATTGCCTAAAAGCGACAAAAGTCAGAAAAATATATATAAAAAGTTAGCTGTTTTGACGAAAATCCCGGCAAAGCCCCTTCTTTCCGGGAGAAAAACAGTCTTAGAGGAGGATGGGCGGCCGGATGCAAGAGGAAAAAAATCACGGGGTCTGCGCGGTGGTGGTCACCTATAACCGCCTGGAGCTTTTAAAGCAGTGCGTGGAAGCTCTGCGGGCCCAGAGTACGGGCTGTGACATCCTGATCGTGGATAACGCCAGTACCGACGGAACGGCCCAGTGGGCCGCCGGGCAGCGGGATTGCCGCTACCGGAATACCGGCAGCAATCTGGGCGGCGCCGGTGGCTTCAACCGGGGCATGCGCTGGGCGGTGGAGGCGGGCTACGGGTTCGTCTGGGTCATGGATGATGACACCCTGCCCAAGCCCGATGCCCTGGAAAAGCTCCTGGAAGCAGACCGGGCCCTGGGCGGAAACTACGGCTGGCTCAGCAGCGTGGCCCTGTGGACCGATGGCGGCGAGTGTAAAATGAACCGGCAGAAGCTGAAAAAGAGCTATTATGACTACAGCCCCTTCCTGAAATACGGCCTGGTCCAGGCGGAGCAGGCGACCTTTGTCTCTTTGTTCCTGCGGTCGGATGTGATATGCCGGTTTGGCCTTCCCATCACCGAGTTCTTCATCTGGGGCGACGACCTGGAATTCACCCGCCGCATTGCGGTCCGGGGAAGGGTGCCCTGCTTCCTGGCAGGCCAAAGCCAGGTGGTCCACGCCACCAGAAACAACGAGGGCTCCAATATTGCCCTGGACGCACCGGAGCGGATCGGGCGCTATTTTTACGCCTTCCGGAACGAGGCCTACCTCTATAGGCAGGAGGGTATGAAAGGACGACTGTATTGTTTCGCAAAACGCGGCAGGGATTTTTTGCGGATCATGAAGAACGGCAAGCCCAGGTTTCCGAGGCTCGGGGTTTTGACTCGTGGAATCTGGGCGGGGATGTTTTTTAGGCCTGCGGTTGAATACATCAAAAAATAGGAGAGTTGCAAGATATTGCGCAAAATGATGTGTGATTTGCAGCAATTTTTTCTTGCGAATAACTGTGTATGAGCGGAGAAATTGATTTCGTTGTTATCTGGGTGGACGGCAACGACCCTGCATGGCAGGAAGTACATGATAAGTATGCACAGAACGATGAACGAAAAAAATGGAATGATTCACTGATTCGTTATCGGGATTGGGGGTTGCTGAAATATTGGTTCCGGGGAGTTGCAAATTTTGCGCCATGGGTGAGGAATGTATATTTCGTGACCTGGGGCCATATCCCGGAATGGCTGAATTTGAATCATCCGAAACTAAAAGTTGTCAAGCATGAGGAATTTATCCCACCAGAATATCTTCCGACTTTTAGCTCTCATACCATTGAATTAAATCTCCATAGAATCCCTGGATTGTCAGAACGTTTTGTTTACTTTAATGATGACATGTACCTGACGAAGTGTGTTAGTCCGGAACTGTTTTTTCGAGATGGATTACCTTGCGATACAGCAGTGATGCTTCCTATCACGCTGATACAGAATGGTATTCGTGCGGAAATTAACGATCTGTATGTAATTAATCGGAATTTTCAAAAAAATAATGTCCTAAAAGGAAGCCTCATGAAATGGTTTTCTCCCAAGTATGGACGCCTTTTACTGCGCTCTTTTTGCATGCTGCCATTCCGGTTGTTTGCTGGTTTTTATATTACCCATCTTCCATCATCTTTTTTGAAAACTACATTTATCGAAGTATGGGAGCGGGAATATGAGGAGTTGAACCAAACGTGCTTACACCGTTTTCGCAATGTGACAGATGTAAATCAATGGGTCATGGAATACTGGCAATTTGCGCAAAACCGTTTCGTACCGCGGAGTCCTGACGTTGGAAAGTATTTTGAAGGAAAGAATACATTTCAGGAGATGTGTCAGGCAATAAAAGAACAGAAATACTCCATGATTTGCTTTAATGACTCTTCGGACTTTTCTGATTTCGAGAAATATCAGGCTGAAATCCAAAGCTGTTTTGAAAAAATTCTTCCGCAGACATGCGAGTTTGAAAAATGAGGTGAGGCTGAAAATGGAAAAAACGGATAAATACATTTGGCTATTTGGAGAGAACGAGGGAAGAACAGCGAACAATAATTCCTTTTGGATGTGGAACTACATTACACAAAATCACCATGATGTGGATGCGTATTTTGTTGCTGAAAAGAATACTCAGACCAAAGCGGTGTATGCACAGCTTTCGGATGAGTTGCGCGCTTTCTGGATATGGAGAAATTCATTACGGCATATCCGACTGTATCACATAGCGGATATGCTGTTTGTTTCCCTGAGCTTTCGGGACGTACAGCCAGAGCGGTTGTTGGGAAAGAGTTATCAACCTGTGACGACCCAGCCTCTTATTTACCTACAACATGGTACCTGTGCAATCAAGGCATTAGGCTATCAGAATTTTTATTCAAATAACTCAATGCTAAGATTCCTCTATTACAATCCGCAAATGGCAGATATATTTGAAAGGGAAAATGGATTTAAAAAATACCAATTATACGATGGTATGTTTCCTCCCAGATATATGGAATTGATACGCCGTTATCAAGGGAAAGAATCAAGGAAGGAAAAGGTTTTTCTATGGTTTTTTACTTGGCGAGAATATTTGACTTCGGATAGGGAGAGAAGACAATTTGCAAAACGTATTTCCTTGTTTTTGCAAGACGAAGAACTGAATGTATATTTAAATAACACCAACAGCAGATTTCGGATTTGCCTGCATTCAAAGATGGGAGAGGAAGAAATTGCTGCTATTCGTCAGGCGATTAAGGGAGCTGCTCACTTTGAACTGGTTTCAGGTGAGAATATGGACATAATGCAAGAATTGGCGGATGCTGATGTCCTTATTACAGACTATTCTTCTGTCGGCTTTGATTTTACTGCTATGAACAAGCCTGTCATTTTCTACTTCCCGGACATTGAAAAATATCTTTCGGAAAGACAACTATACTGTTCGTTAGATGAATTAAAGGCATCCGGGTATAAAAAACGCTCTGATGTTGTGGACTGTATCGTCCATGAAAAATATAGTATCAATCCCTTCATAAGAGGCAGAATGCCAGAGCAAATTGATTTGGAGTGGATAGCGAAAGGCGGACATATTGAACGAATATATCAGTATTTCTGGGAAATGCAAAAAAATGCGGTGGCTATACTCGGATACGATTTCACTGGTATAGGTGGTACGATATTTGCAACAAGAGCACTAGCTGAGGGATTATTAGAGCGTGGATATTTGGTCCGCGGTTTTTCACTGAAACGGATGGAAGATTGGCAGAATCCGGCTGGTATGGCATTACGACCAATGACCAACCAGTATAAACGACGGTTCACCGAAAAGGTTTTACAAAAACTGATATTTCTCAAAAGACATTATCGGTTTTTAGATTGTGACCCTGCAAGGAATGCTATGCGCCCTCTGGCTGGGCTAAATATGTCATTGCTTATGAAGCATATTCACGCTAGTACCGTAATTTCTACACGAGAGAGCCTTCATTTTTTCCTCCATGAATGTGAATCTCCGTTTGTAAAGAAGAAAATATATTTTTTCCATACCTCCGCAGAACTTGTAGACAGCCTATTCCCGGGAGCGATGAGAAAACTAAATGAGATGAATCTTGAAAATGCTGTATTTGTATCTGAAAAGAACCGGTTGGCATTGGCGGAAAAGTGTGGATTTAAGCAGTACCAACATTATGGGGTTATCGGGAATGCACTGGACTCCAGCAGATCGATTGCTTTGGATCAAATATCTAGCAAAAAAAGAACAGAAATACTACGAGGAGTCTGCTTGATGCGCCTAGCCAAGGAGCGCAAGGAAGAAGCAAATGAGATAATCTCGTTTGGTCGATATTTGAGAGATCAACATATAGAAGATATTTCCTTAGATGTATTTGGCGATGGTGACTACCGAGAGAATTTTGAGGATTTAATTCTGGAAGATGAGCTTGAGGAGTATATAAAATTCAGAGGTAGTACAAATAATGTTGCGATGGCATTAGAACGTCATGATTTCTGCGTTGATTTCTCTTACAAGCAGTCTTTTGGTATGGTGTCTATCGAGAGTATTCTTAACGGTCGAATGATTTTTACACATCCCAATGAGGGGGCAAGTGAGGTGCTCGTTAATATGCCAGAGTGCTTCTTTGTCAGTAACGAACAACTGGTTGACAAAATTTACAATCTTCGTGGAACTACCGATGAAGAATTGCGGCAGCGCTACGTGCAAATTGATCAACGCTATGGGCGTAACGTCGTGACAGACAGATTTGTACAGACGTTTGAACTTTCCCATAGTGAACAAGATTTAGAGAAGTGGTGACGCATTTATGAAAGAAAAAGTGTTCAAAAAATGCACGGCGTTAGTGTTGGTGTGTCTAACTGTATTTACTTGGGGGTCATTGGCTAAGTTGGCCTATGCACAGGAAACTTTAGTTCCAGAGGAAACTATGGTTGACAGTGGTAGCAAGGAAATCCTGATGGAAAATGCACCGATTCCATTGAATATTACGCATGGAAGTGAATATATAGAAACGACGCATCCGTCAATTGTGGTATTTGATGACAAGCCGTGGAACGGTTACCGTTACTGGATGGGACTATCTCCTTACCCGCAAGGGGATGATTCGAAGGAAAATCCTTGCATTTACGCAAGTAATGATTTGGAGAACTGGGAAGAGCCAGTGGGCTTGGAAAATCCAATTTCTCCAATGCCCGAGAATTATGAAAGAGGTGTTGTTTACAACTCAGACCCAGATTTGTTCTATAACAGTGACACTGATTCTTTGGAGTGCTGGTGGAGATTCGTAGATGATAATTCAGGGCTTATGATTATTTATAGGAAGATATCATCTGATGGAATCAATTGGAGCCAAGAGGAAATTGTTTCCTTAACCGGGCGTAAGACGGTAGACCATTTGTCTTTTTCTGTGCTCTACGAAGACCATATGTATAAAATGTGGAGTATCGGAAGCGGTTACAAGGTACAGTACACCCAAAGCAAGGACGCAAAGAATTGGGATAAACTTAGAACGATGGAGGTCCCGTTTCGCAACTCTGAGATGAAGCCATGGCATTTGGATGTTATCCATACTGATATAGGTTATGAAATGATTTTTGTGGCATTTGACAGAAAAAATGATCCACATCGCTATCATATGAACCTTTATTACGCGAATATAGTGGATAATCAATCAGTTTCCGACCCAGTTTTGATTCTGAAGCCATCTTCAAAAGAATCGTGGGATAGTGATGGACTGTATAAGAGCACGTTCTTTAAAGACAAGAGCGGAACCTATCATATTATTTACTCAGGTATTTCTGGAAGCGATCATGGTATCGGGTATATCAAGTGGTCCCAGCCCATTTATACCGATTTCTCGGTGAACGAAACTTCCTCTAATTAAAGGCAATTGCAGATTTCCATATAGAAAAGGAAAAATACATGAATAAGATTATTAGCAGGATTCAAAAGAATCAATTCTTGTTCGGAGAACTTGTCAAGCGAGATTTCAAACAGAAATATAAGCGGACTGTGCTCGGAATGTGGTGGAGTGTACTTTCTCCTCTGCTGACCTTGTTGGTAATGCGGCTGGTTTTTACCCAGTTTTTTGGGCGCAACACACCGCATTATACTACTTATCTTTTTTGCGGAAACCTTGTGTTTTCATACTTTAAGGAATCCACTTCTGGTGGAATGAATGCCCTGATGACTAACCGCGGTATCATTAGCAAGGTAAACGTCCCTAAGTATATGTTTTTATTGACCAAGAATGTTTCATCATTGATTAACTTTGGACTCACCCTTTGTGTGTTTTTCGTATTTGCATTGCTTGACAACATTACTTTCGGAGTCCATTTTTTAGCGTTACTATATCCTATTGTATGTCTGTTGATATTCAACATTGGTGTTGGGCTGATTCTATCTGCGCTGTTTGTTTTTTTTCGGGATATTGGATATTTATATGACATTTTTACACTGCTACTTATGTACATGTCGGCAATATTTTATCAGGTTGATACATTCTCTCCGCGAATCCAAAAATTGTTTTTCTGCAACCCCTTGTTCTGTTATATTCGTTATTTCCGCACGATTACTATTGATGGTGCAATGCCTGGAAGCGCCTTACACTTGTTGTGCGTATTTTATGCGATAGTAGCACTCTTGGTGGGGGGATTGATTTACAAGAAATACAACCATAAATTCTTATACTACATGTAAAGGAAGAAGTTAGAATGGCAATTATTAAGGCAGAAGGCGTTTCCATTCGTTATATCACAGGAGATTTCAAGGACATTGGCCTGAAAGAATATGTTATGCGCCATCTGACTGGAAAATATCACATTACCGAATTTTGGGCAGACCGGGATGTGACCTTCTCCCTGGAAAAAGGGGATATGCTGGGTATTATTGGTTCTAACGGTGCGGGAAAATCCACGCTATTAAAGGCTGTTTCCGGCATTATGGTTCCTACAGAGGGCTATATGGAAACAAACGGAAGTATTGCTGCCCTGCTGGAATTGACTGCTGGTTTTGACGGCGAGCTGACTGTCCGGGAGAATACCTATCTTCGGGGAGCAATGCTGGGCTATACCCGTAAGTTTATGGAGGATATGTACGAGGCCATCATTGAGTTTGCAGAATTGCAGGACTTTCAGGACCGCCCATTCAAGCAATTGTCCTCCGGCATGAAGTCCAGACTGGCTTTTTCCATTGCCTGCCTGGTAAATCCGGATATTCTGATTCTGGATGAGGTCTTGTCCGTGGGTGACGGGGCTTTCCGGAAGAAGAGCGGCGATAAAATGAAGCAGATCCTCGCTGGAGGCGTTACCGGTATTCTGGTGTCCCACTCTGTAGCACAGGTCCGGGAAATGTGCAATAAGATCCTCTGGCTGGACCATGGCAAGCAGGTCTATTTTGGGCCTGAAACGGAATTGGTCTGCAATGCCTATGAGGAATTTCTGGCAACAAAAAAATTGCCGAAGAATCCGCAGGATATCACTGCATTATCCGAAGCTTTTCTCCAACGAAAGGCCGAGGAACAAAGAAAGAAGCAAATGAGCGAGGCTCAGAAGCTCCAAAATATGCTGGAATCCGGCAGTTCTGATGCCGCGGTGGAGGCTGCGCTGTCCATCATTCAGAAGAGAAGACCGGAGCTCCTGAAATAAGCTCTGGAGAATGCTTTCCATGCTGTGTATCGGTAAGAGGTATGAATGAAACCACCGAATACTTTTGGCAAATATGGTATCCAAGGAGACCCCCAAAATGAACAAAAAAATCCAAATCATCGTCGCCTGCCACAAGCCCTATTGGCGGAGCCAGGAGCCCATGTATCGGTATATAGAAGTGGGCACGGCCCTGCGGCAGCGGCCCATGGATGGGTTCCTTCATGACAACACGGGAAGCCATATTTCAGAAAAAAACGAAAGCTTCTGCGAGCTCACCGGCCTTTACTGGGCCTGGAAAAATCTGGACTGCGATTATTTAGGGCTCTGCCACTATCGGCGGTATTTTTCTGAAAAGCCCTTTGGGGACCGGAAAAAGCGAATTTTAACGGAGAAAACCCTCCAAAAACTCTTGGAAACCACCGATGTCATTCTGCCTAAAAAGCGGCACTACTGGATCGAGACCAACTATTCCCAGTATGCCCACGCCCACCACAAAGAGGACCTGGACAAGACCCGGGCCCTGATGGAAGAGCGGTACCCTAAGTATCTGCCCGCCTTTGACCGGAATATGGCCCAGCGCTCCGGCCACCGGTTCAACATGTTCATCATGCGCCGGGACCTGATGGACCGGTACTGCGCCTGGCTTTTTGACATCCTTTTTAAACTTGAGGAAGAGCTGGATATTTCCGGCTACGATGCCAGAAACCGCCGGGTATTCGGATACCTGTCGGAGCGCCTTCTGGATGCCTGGGTGGAGACCAACGAAGTTTCCTACCGGGAACTGCCGGTGGTGAACCTGGAGCGCCAGAACTGGCTGAAAAAGGGCGGAACATTCTTAATGCGAAAGCTGCGTGGGAGTAGATCATGATCAAACAAAATCAAAGAATCTTAAACATCCTGAATCTGCTCAGCGACGTGGTTCTGACCTTTCTTGCCTACTTTGTGGCCGTGGAGATCCGCTTCCGGCTGCTGGACGGCATCTGGTCCGTAGACCTGTTGAGCTCTGAATTCCTTCAGATCATCCTGGCCTACTGCTTCGCCCAGCTGGGGCTACTGTATATGATGGGGGCTTACGTACCCCAGCGCTACCGCAGGATTCGGCAGGAGCTCTTCACGGTGATTTATGTAAACGCCCTGTGCATGCTGCTCATGGTGGCCTGGCTGTACATACGCCACATCCACGATGTCTCCCGGACCATGATGGCCTGGTTCTACGGCCTGAGCACCTTCCTGATCTGCGCCAAGCATCTGGCCGTCCGCTGCTTTATGCGCTACGTCCGGGGCATGGGCTTTAACAAACGCCACGTGATCCTGGCCGGTGACGGCCGACTGGCAAGGGAATATGCCCAAAATGTTCTGACCAACGCCAAAATGGGCTTCTGCATCGACGGCTACATCGGAGAAAAACGCGCCGACACCCTGGGCCCCTGGCTGGGGGAGCTGTCTCAGGTTCATGAGATCCTGGAGCGGCACGGGGACATTGACGAGCTGGTCATTGCCCTCTCCGGCAGGGAACAGGAGTATCTCCACCCCCTGGTAGATGCCGCCAACCGTTTTGGCATCCGGGCGAAGATCATCCCGCTGTACAACGACTACATCCCCTCCAACCCCCGGATCGACGTGTTGGGGGACATCAAGCTCATTGACCTGAACGCCTCCCCCCTGGACAACCTGGTGAACGCCGCGGTGAAGCGGCTGGGGGACATTGTGCTCTCCTTCCTGGGCATCCTCATCGCCAGCCCCCTGATGGTGGCCATCGCCATCGGTGTCAAGCTCAGCAGCCCCGGCCCCGTGTTCTTCGTGCAGGAGCGCATCGGCCGGAACAAAAAGGTCTTCCCCATGCTGAAATTCCGCAGCATGCGGGTAAACGCCGACAGCGACACCGCTTGGACCACCAATTCCGACCCCCGGAAGACCGTTTTCGGCAGCTTCATCCGCAAAACCAGCATGGACGAGCTGCCCCAGCTCTTCAACGTTCTGGTGGGCCAAATGAGCCTGGTAGGCCCCCGGCCGGAGATCCCCTACCATGTGGAGCACCTGCAGGAGGAGGTCCCCAGCTACCTGGTCCGCCAGCAGGTCCGCCCCGGCATCACCGGCTGGGCCCAGATCCACGGCTACCGCGGCAACACCGACATGAAAAAACGCATCGAGCTGGACCTGTGGTACATCCACAACTGGTGCGTCCGCCTGGACGTGGAGATCCTCTGGCGCACCGTCACCGGCGGCTTTATGAACGAAGAGACCATTGCCACCGGCAAGTGACCCCATTCCCTCAGAAAGGAACAAATTCGGATGATCGAGAACCGTGAAACCCAAATGCGCCGCGGAACCCAGGCGGTACTGATTTGCCTGTGCGTCTTCTTTCTCATGAGTGACGTGCTGCTGCCCATGATCCCCCTGAACAACCGGCGGGAGTTTCTGACCCTCCACCGGGTGCTCTGCTTTTCCCTGCTGAGCCTGGTTCTGGCCCGCCTGCCCAAAAACTCCGGCCGCACCGGCGCGCTGCTGCTGGCGGCCTACTGGATCTGGCTGATGATCGCCCGGCTGCTGGCAGGCTGCCTGTCCGATACCCTTCCCAACGAGATCACCCAGGCCGGTGCCCTGTGCGCCGTCTTCTACCTGACCCGCTCCCTGGATGCCCGGGGCAGAAGCCGCCTCTCTGCCTGGTTCTGCGGCGTTTTCTTCCCCGTTATGGCGGTCTTGTCCGTTCTGGGCTCCCTGGTGGTTCTCAACCTGATTCCCAAGCTCCGCATCGGGGACGAGTATATTTTCATCGCCCTGGAGCCCCAAAGCACCGGCGTCCTCCGTTCCCTGAGCTACTTTGGGCTCCACAGAAACGCCAGTTCCTCCTGGTTCATGATCGCCCTGTGGCTGGCAGTGGCCCAGTTCCTCCGCACCCCCAAAAAGTGGCTGCGGGTATTGCTTACCCTGTTTGCCGCCATGATGTACATGACCATGGCCATGCAGCACTGCCGCTCCATTTACGTCTCCTTCAGCGTAGGCGTAGGCCTGCTGACCCTCCTTCTGGCAAAGGACCGGCTGCACATCCAAAAGAAGGCCGTGAAGACCCTCTGCGTCCTCCTCCTGGCCGCGGCCACCACCTTTGTCTCCTACAAAGGCTTCGGCCTGTGCAACACCCTGGCAGCCCAATGGACCCGCCCCGCCGCCCAGGAGACCCTGGACGCTGTCCAGCCCGCCGAAGAAACCCTCCAGGCTCCCGTCCTCTCCGAAGAAACCGCCCCGGCAGAGACCTCGGCAGAGGTCCCGACGGAAGCTCCGGCGGAGCTCCCCGCTGAAGAACCCACGACAGAGGTCGGCGTAGCCGACAACCGGAATTTCTTCCGGGACCTGCTGACCCTTACCGCCCGCACAGAGATCTGGGCCGCCTGCCTCCGGGTGGTGCTGCGCCGGAAGAAATTCCTGCTGCTGGGCCAGCCCGTGGATATGATCACCATGAACATGCTCTACTACGGCGACATGGACCGGGTGGTTGGCCATACCCATAACGCCCTCCTCCAGGTCCTGTCCCTCAGCGGCATCGTAGGTCTTGTGATCATGCTGGCCTTCCTGTTCCTCCAGTTCCGCTCCGCCATCCGCATCTACCGGGGAAAGCAGCCCCTCTTCCAAAAAATCTACCCCATCCTCCTGGCGAGCCTCCTGATCTACAGCATCGGCGAACCCCTCTTCGACGTCTCCTTCACCTCCCTGGCCTTCATGCTGATCTCCGGCATGCTGGAGGAATCCGACGCCGCGTCTGCGTGATGCATATCTGAAACCCCTATAAGTATAACGAGGCACCTACCGGTGAAATCCGGGGGTGCCTCGTTTCGCACCTCCTACTCGATTAAGTGGGTGGTTATTGAGCGCTTACGAAACTGCCCCAGACAGTCTCTTGACAAGAGCTGAAAAATATTGTAATGTATTTATAAATTCACACGGTTAATTATTTCTTTGAAAGGAGCGAGGACATGGAGAAAAAATTTAATGCTGGGGGCTACACCGCTTTGCAGCTCATCGGGAAAAACACCGGACCCCAGGGCCTGATCTGTCTGGCGGAGGAAGACGGAAGTGAGGAGCAGGTGGCGCTGCGGGGGCGACAATGGGAGCATCTGCGATTTGCGCTGACCCCGGGGCGGCGGTATCGCCTGGAATGGGAAGACGCGGCGATTCCCTATGCGTATCTGCTGGAACAGGAGAACGGTGACCCGGAAATCTGCTTTCTGCCCCTGGAGCCTGGTAGCAGGGCGGCAAAGGCGGCCCGTTGCAAATATCATTTTTCGCCTATCCGGGGCTGGATGAACGACCCTAACGGGCTGTGCAGCTTCGGCGGACTGTATCACATGTTCTATCAATTCAACCCTGGCGATCAGCAGTGGGGGAATATGCATTGGGGCCATGCGATAAGTCCAGATTTGCTGCATTGGAAGCATCTACCCATCGCCAGATTTCCCCAGCAGGAGCTTATGAATTTGCCGGAGCTTCGGGGCGGTGCCTACAGCGGTACGGCTTTGCCGGAGGGAGATATTCTTCATCTTTACTACACGCGTCACATTGGAGACAATGCAAAAACCTGGTGCCGAGAATGGACTGTCCATGCATCCACTAGGGATGGTACCCATTTCTCTGGAGAGGACGAGTTAGTGGTACAGCTACCGCCGGAGCTGGAGACGGATTTCCGGGACCCGAAGGTGCTGAGACTGGGGGATCAGTGGATCATGCTGACGGGCGGAAGAAGTGGCGAAACCCCGGTTGTGGCCATCCATACCTCCCAGGATCGGTTGTATTGGCAGTATGGTGGGATTTTCCATCGGGAGGAAGACAACAAGTATTGCCAGGCGGAATGCCCGGACCTGATTCCTATGGGAGAGGAATACATTCTGATTGTAGGCTATCACAATCGGCCCGGTGTGGCAACGCAAATACGCCGGGATGTGGTCTGGTATCGCGGAAAAATCGAAAATCTGCGGTTCCGTGTTTTCGCCCAGGGCCTGATGGACTACGGCAAGGACTATTACGCCACACAGAGTGTGGCCGGGACGGACATCGTGCTAGGGTGGAACAGTGACTATGGGCAGACCTATCGGCCTCTGCCCGGCGGGGCCAACGGCACCATGAGCCTGCCGCGGAAGCTTTTTCTCCGGGGCGGAAACGTGTACACCTTCCCCATAGCGGCGGTATCGACGCTGGAACACGACGAAAGATTACTAACGGGAACTGTTCGAACGGATGGGAGCTGCCATATCCGGTTGGATGTCTCCCGGGATGCCTGCTACTGCCTGCTGCTGGCGGAAAGCGAGCAGGGGGCGCTGTCCCTATCCGGTTCGGAAGGCCGGACGGAGCTGCGTATCTGGCAGGAGCGGCTGCCTCTGCCGGATGGGGAGCCCGTGACCCAGGTGGATGTGTACCTGGACCGGAGCCTGGTAGAAATCTTCCTGAATGGGGGCAGTGTGGCCGCTACCCGCCGCTTCCGGGGAGAAACGGTGACGTACCCGGTCCGCTTCACGCTATCCTCCGGTAGAGGAACGGCGGTGCTGACAGAGATCGGACAGACAATTAAGGAAAAGGAGCATACAGATGAATAGCATCCATGGATTGGCACATATTGGCATTCCTACAGAGAAATTGGAGGAAACGCTGCATTTTTATGAAGTATTGGGCTTTGCGCGGGTTTATCAGACTCAAAACGGCTCCCAGCGGGTGGCATTTCTGGAGCAGGAAGGGCTGCAGTTGGAAATCTACGAGCAGGAGAGTACTGCTCGAGACGGCGCAATAGACCATATCGCCCTGAACTGCACGGACATTGACTGCGCCTATGCAGAGGTACGGAAATTGGGCCTGCGGCTGCTGACACCTGAAATTCAGGAACTTCCATTTTGGGATAGAGGTATCCGGTATTTTTTGATTCAGGGCCCAAATGGAGAGAAAGTTGAATTCTGTCAGAGGCTGTAAAAGGAACTTTTGGTGATTTCAACAAAAGAGACTCTGAAAATTTATTGGAATTGTAGAACTTTACGGCTTCCTGTTGACAGATAGAACATGGAGTGCTATCATACAGTCATCGCTTAACTCCATGAAATAATAAAGAAAATGAATTGATACGAAAGGGTACGACATGAAGAATTGGAGCAACAGCGAGAAGGGCAATAACTACACGGATTTATTGGTGGGCAACCGTTCCTTGGTGATTAAGCTTTTGATGAAGACCGGCGGCTGCACCCGCAGCGATCTGGCCCAGATGAGCGGCCTGTCACAGGCGGCCATCACCAAGATTACCGCAGGCCTGCTGGAAATGGGCATTATTGAGGAAAATGGCCACGGCAAAGGGGAAAAGGGACGCAGGACCATCTGCCTGCAGCTCCGCTCCAAATGCTGCAAGGTCCTGGGTGTGAAGATCGGACGCAAGAGCTATAGCGCAGGCATCTTAGATCTGGCAGGGAATATGCTCTGCCAACAGACGGTACGCATTAACATGGGTGAGGAACCGGAGACAGTGCTTCGGGGCCTCTCGGGACTGATGAACCGCTGGAGCAAGGAAAACCCGGATGTGATCGCGGCTGGTGTTTCTGTTCCCGGCCCCTATCTGCGGGAGCGAGGGATCATCGCCAAGATGACGAACTTCCCCGGATGGCGGGAGTTTAACCTGATCGAGTACTTTGCTGATCATGTCACCGTCCCGGTGTTTGTGGAGCACGATGCCAAGGCGGGCGCTCTGGCAGATTGGTGGTTCGGCAATACCCAGGCAGAAACCCTGGTGCATATTATCGCCAGTGAGGGCGTTGGCGCAGGGGTCATCAATCGGGGCCATCTGATCTACGGTGCGGACGGCGCTGCCGGGGAGATCGGCCACATGAGCATCGCCTTTGACGGACGCAGCTGTGACTGCGGCCCCCAGAGCCGGGGATGCCTGGAGCAGTACGTCTCTGCCCTTGCGCTGGTAAGGGAAGTAAAGGAGCAGCTTCCGCTGCACCCAGAGAGCAGCCTTAATCAGGCGGAACAGCTGGGGTATCGGGAAATCTTCCAGGCGAGCCAGGACGGCGATGCCTTTGCCCAGTCTGTGATTCGCCAGATTGGATTCTATTTCGGCATAGGAATCGCAAATGTCATCTATATCTACAACCCGGACGAAATCGTGATCAGCGATATCATGTCCGGTGCGGGGGAGCTGATGCTGGAGAGCATCCGCAAAACCATCCGCGGGCGGGTCACACCGGAGCTGGTGGAGCACCTGACCATCCGTTACAGCCATATGAAAGACAATGCCAGCCTCTACGGCGCCGCCGCCATCGCGGTGGACCGATTCCTGGAAAACCCTATGAGCTTCGCGAAGTAAGGCTTTCCGGCAGGCGGCAGAGAACGTAGTCATCCGCGTTTGCGGTTGCGATAAAAATACAGGAGGAAAAAAGAATGAAAAAGCTACTGTCATTGCTTCTTGCCGCCGTTATGGTCCTGTCTCTGGCCGCCTGCGGAGCCAAGAGCGACACGTCCACCACCACCGCCGCCGGAGCTGCTGCCGCGGCCACCGAGAAGACCGAAGCTGCAGGCAAGGCGAAAACCTACCACGTCCTCTCCGGCAGCGCCGAGGGCAACCCGGTATACGACGTTTTTGATACCATTGTCAAGGACTACCAGGCGGAGGTCAACCCGGATTTCAATGTGGAGTACGAGGTCATTACCAGTACCTCCGATCTGTGGCAGAAGCTGCAGATGTACTACACGGCCAACACCCTGCCGGACATCTTCAACGTCAGCAACGGCACACTGTCCGAGGAAATGATCAAGAACAACAAGCTGGTCAACATTACGGATGCCTTGACCGAGGCGGGTCACATGGAGGATGTGGTTCCCTCTCTGGTGGACTACTTCACATCCGAGGACGGCCAGATGTATATGTTCCCCTCTACCTTCAGCAGCGAGTTCTTTGTCTACCGGAAGCCCATTTTTGAGAAGTACGGCCTGCAGGTTCCCACCACCTGGGAGGAGTTTCTGGATGTGTGCCAGAAGCTGAAGGACAACGGAGAGTACGCCTATGTAATGCGCGGCGCAGATTATGTACAGTTCCTCCGCTTCGCTTCCTTCCCCACCTGGACGACATACGGCAGGGATTATGTCAAGGGACTGGCAGCCGGTGAATACACCTACAGTGAAGGCGATTTAAGCATGTACGCAGCAGAGTTGCTGCAAAAGTTGGGTACCAGCGGCTATTTCGTTCCAGGTTTTGAGAACATGACTCTGAGTGATGTTGTGGACACCTTTATGTCTGGCACCGGTGCCATGATGTATGCCAACGCCAACTATGTTCACAAGCTTTCTGAACTCTATGATGCAGGTGAGATCGGCTGGTTCGCCGTTCCTACCGTAGAGGGCAAACAAGGCACCGGGTCCACAATCCCCACCCATGGCGGCAAGGCATGGGCTGTGAGTGCGGACAGTTATGCGAATGATCCTGTTCTCCAGGACTTCTTGAAATATTTCTTTGACCATGTGGATCAGGCATCCTATGATTCTGGTGCGCTCTCCTGGTACAACACTGAGGCACCCGCAGGTGTCTTTGGCAATATGATGGGGGACATCAGCAAGGAGATGAAAAAACAAGAGGTCAGCTGGATTTCCTGGGATGACAGGCTGACTGCAGCTACTGTAACAACTGTGGGTAGTGCAGCCTCTGAACTGGCCTATGGAATGATTACGCCGGAGGAGTACTGCCAGCGGTTTGACCAGGCTCTGGCCGAGAACGGCGGCTGATAAATGCCTGGGAGGCCTGCAGATGTGCGGGCCTCCCAGATGCTTTTCAAAATTCATTCAAGCAGACAACAACAGGTACACTTACAGAGAGGTGACAGAGATTGGATACTTTATTGAGGAGAAAACGAACCATCCTGATATTTTTGCTACCCGGCGTTCTGATTTATCTGACGTCCGTAGTGGTCCCTATCATCTGGTCCGGCTACTACAGCTTTTTTGACTGGAACGGCTATGGCGCAAAAACCTTCGTGGGCCTGGCCAACTTCCAAAAGCTGATGCGGGACAAGGAATTCTGGGGCAGTGTGACGAATACATTGGTATATTCTCTCTGGCAGATCATTCTGCAGGTGGGCGGTGGATTGCTGCTGGCAGTGCTGCTGAACAATATGGTGGTTCTGCGCAAGCCAATGCAGATCCTTTATTATCTTCCGGTAATCGTGTCCTCTGTTGCATTAGCACAGATGTTTAAAAAAATGTTCGCGGTGGTTCCGGCGGGCCTGATCAACCAGCTGCTGTCTCTAATCAACCCGGAGTGGATTCGGTTGGAGTGGCTGACTAATGTTAAAACTTCTCTTGGAATGGTCATTGGCACGGTGGGCTATAAAAATATGCCGGTGTATATGCTGATTTTCTTTGCGGCCTTCTTGACAGTACCGGGGTCATTGGTGGAGGCGGCTCGAATCGACGGAGCTAGTTCCTGGCAGATTTTCTGGAAGATCAAGATTCCCCATATCCGCCCGACCATCATTACCAACATCATCTTGGTACTTAACGGTTCCTTGCGGGGCTATGACATTGCAAAGCTATTGACGGCAGGGGGACCGGTGAACTCCTCCCAGCTTCAGGCTATGTATATGTACAAACAGGCTTTTTCCAGCCAGAAGTATGGATATGGTAGCGCCATTGCCATGTTTATTGTCATGGAATCTTTGATTCTGGCCATTCTGGTTCGGTGGATCTCCGAAGGAAAGAGAGGCGGCTGACTATGGGAAAAACAAAAGCGTTGCGTCACCATTACACTTGGCAGGAGCACTGCAAGAATGCGCTGGTAACATTGATTTCTGTGCTTGTTTTAATGCTATTCGTCTATCCATTGGTCTATACGGTGCTCAACAGCCTGAAAACTTATGATGATTTTGTAAGCAATCCTCAGTATGCACTGCCAAAACTGCTGACCTGGGAAAACTACGAGAAGGTCTTTCGCAGTAATTTTCTGCGCTATTTTCTCAATAGTGTGGCCATTGCGGCGCTGGTTGTAGTATTTACTGTGGTATTCTCCGCTATGGCTGCCTTCGCCATCGCGAAGCTCCGTTTCCGTGGGCAGAAGACGATGGAAGTTTTCTTCCTACTGGGCCTCATGATCCCCTACCAGGTTGTGCTGATTCCCCTGTACATCACCTATTCCAAAATCGGTCTGCTGGATACCTATTGGGCGCTGGTGCTGCCTCAGGTGGCTTTTGGAATGCCATTTTCCGTGCAGCTGTTTCTGGCATTTTTCGCAGACTTTGAAAATGATCTGCTGGAGGCTGCCGTCATTGATGGCTGCGGTATCGGGCGGGCGTTTCTGAGCATTGTGGTACCGCTGTGCAGAAATATCATCATCACCATTGCCACTCTGCGAGCCATTTTCTCCTGGAATGAGTACGTCTTTGCCTATACGTTTATCCGCTCCAAGAAGATGATGACGGTGGTTCTGGGGCTGAACGCCTTTGTAGGCGAGGAGGGCCTGGTGGACTGGGGCCCAACCTTTGCGGCGATTTCCGTAACGGTGATTCCCACACTGATCGTCTATATGTTCCTGAATAAATATATGCAGTCCGGCCTGTCTGAAGGCGCGGTGAAAGGATAAAAGGAGAATAATTATGCACGAATTGTATTATCAACCCCAAGGTGGCTGGGTAGGTGACTGTATGCCTTGCTACCACGACGGTACATTTTATCTTTACTATCAGTGCGACAAGCGGGACCCCAAGCCCTTCCCCAACGGCCAGCCCTTCGGCTGGTCCCTGGCCACATCAAAGGATATGGTGCATTTTACGGACTATGGCGAGGTGCTGCACAAGGGATCCCCTGGAGGTCGGGAGAACTGTATCTATGCAGGCTCTGTCATCCACGCTTTAGGTTGCTTTCGGGCTTTTTATACCGGAGAATGCGCGGCATATCAGGGGCACCCGGAGTGCCCTCCTAAGGAGGCTCTCATGTTCGCAACCAGCCCGGATGGCATCCACTGGGAGAAGCACCCGGAGTTGACGATTTACGCACCGGAAGGGTATGAACGCGATTTCCTCCGGGACCCCCATGTGTGCTATATGGAGGACCTGCAAAAGTGGGTTATGGTGGTTCCCGCCCGGCGGGACCAGGGCCCGGCGGTGCGCCGGGGTGTGATGACCTGGTGGACCAGCGAAGACCTGGAGAATTGGAACTTTGAGGGAGAATTGTGGGCCCCGGAGATGTATCACCTGTTGCAAATGCCGGATCTGTTCAAAATCGGCCCCTGGTGGTATATGTTCTTCTCGGAATACGATGACCAGCGCCGGACCCGTTATCGCATGAGTAAAAGCATCCACGGCCCCTGGATCGCCCCGGCGGACGACTGCTTTGACGGGCGTTGCTTCTATGCGGCCAGAACCATTGCGGCGGAGGGAAAGCGCTATCTCTTTGGATGGAATCCCACCCGGGAGGGTGACAGCGACCTGGGTATGTGGATCTGGGGCGGTACAGCTGTGATGCAGGAGATCTATCAGAGAGCGGATGGAACTCTGGGAGTTCGTCTGCCAGAGCGGTTTGGCAAACTGTTTCAGGAGGAGGAGCATGCTCTGCCGGAGCAGGTGTCGCTCTTCCGAGAGGACGGCTGTGCGGAACAGGTCATTCGCTCCAGTAACGATTCCTTCTGTCGGGTGGATATGTCGGTCCGCTTTACGCCGGGGACCTTTGGATTCGGCATCAAATTCTATGAGAACTCCCAGCGGGATCTGGGCTACTGTTATCACTTTATTCCAGGAGAGAATCGCTTCGAGTTCGATAAAAAGCCCAATTATCCATGGTTTCGCTGTATGAATCGTGGGCTCACCAGACCTATTGCACTACTTCCGGGAAAAGAATATGCAATTAGTTTGATTATTGACGATGATATTTGTATATTGTATGTAGATGGTGTTGCGTTAAATGCCAGAATGTGTGAAAAACCTGGTCAGGAGCTAAAGCTGTATGTCCAGGGTGGCGGCCTGGAGGTTACACAGCTGCACTATTTCAATCGCCTGGACAAATAGGAAGGAGAGTGTGCCCATGACTGTAACGGCATTGGGAGAATTGTTGATTGACTTTGCTCCCAAGCAAGCAGATGAGGATGGCCGGCCCATGTTTGCAGCAAGTCCCGGCGGTGCTCCCGCCAACGTCTGCACCATGGCGGCCAAGCTGGGTGCGGAGGCGGCGTTTGTGGGAAAGGTAGGGCAGGACAGCTTCGGCACGTTCCTGCGCGGTGTCCTTTTGGAGAATCACGTCAGCTGTCAGGGATTGCGGGTGGATGAAAAGGCCAGAACGTCCCTTGCCTTTGTGACCTTGGGGGAAGGAGGAGAGCGGGACTTCTGCTTCTACCGTTCCGATGGGGCGGATACCCAGCTACGCCCGGAGGAGCTGGAGGAGGCGTTGCTGCGCAGCAGTAAATTTCTGCACTTCGGCAGCTTGTCGCTGACTCAGGAGCCCTGCCGCTCTGCAACAGTCCGGGCGGTGGAGCTGGCACGGTCCGGCGGTGCGGTGATCAGCTACGACCCGAACTACAGACTGCCCCTGTGGGAAAGCGAGACCCAGGCTCTGGAGATGATGCGCTTGGGGTTGCGACTGGCGGATATCGTCAAGGTTTCTCAGGAGGAAGCACAGCTGCTCACTGGCCAGGAGAACCCGGACCGGGCGGCAGCGGCCCTGCGGGAGCTTGGACCCAGAGTGATTTTTATTACCGGAGGTGCGTCTGGCTGCTTCTGCTATACGGAGGCCGCCCGGGCCTGTGTACCCGGCTTCCGGGTGGAGGCGGTAGATACCACCGGTGCGGGGGATACCTTTCAGGGTACCATGCTGTATCAGTTGCGGGATCTTAGCCTGGAGGAGATTGCCGCGATGGATGTGGCCCGGCTGACCCGCTGTGCGGCCGTCGCCAATGCCGCTGCAGCTATTACCACCACCAAGCTGGGTGCCATTTCCGCCATGCCAAATAAGGCGACGCTGAACGCATTTCTGACTGCCCACGGCGAGCAGCCTCTGGAGTAGGCGGATGGGAGGACTTTGGCGAAGAATCCGGCAGGCGGATCATGCCCTTCTGTGGCTCTGCGAGAAATTCACCCAGGTCGTGGCGGTGAGTCTACTGTGGCTACTGGCCTGTGTTCCGTTGGTAACCCTGGTTCCAGCTACGGCTGCTCTGTACTATGCCTGCATGAAAGCAATCCGTCGGGACTGGGGCGGCCCGAGTGCGGCGTTTCAGACAAGCTTCCGGGAGAACTGGAAGCAGGGCATCGGCCTTTCTCTGGTGGTTTTGTCTCTGAGCGGGGCCTGTTTGTATCCAATTTTAGCAGGGACTTCCGGTTTTGCAGGGGCTTTGGCGCGGGTACTGTTAGTGTGGGTTCTGATGTGGGCATTCTGGCTGGCCATTGGCCTGTCACGTTTTTCCAGATCCTTTTGGGGTCAACTTCGATTTGCTTGGTCCGCCATGGTCAGTGCCATACCGCGTAGTATAGGACTTCTGCTGATATCGCTGGCGGTGATTTTTGGAGGAATGCTCTATTGGCCCCTTGTGCTGCTGTTGCCGGGCCTCTGGGCACTGGCGGCATCTCTACTGGCAGAGCCTGTGCTGGTGCGCTGCATGCCCACGGGAGACCGACCCGCTTGGTATTGGGGTGCAGACAGGTAAACAAAGGGGTTGCCTCATTGATATATACTTGAGAGCCCCATAGGTCAAAATAGTAGGGAATAAACATGTCATTGCGAATCAGCGACCGAGTTGCTGATTCGCAATGACATTGTTCAATTTGGGCACTTTTGCTTTGAAATGAAAGTAACCGCTCAACAACCACCATTATAAAACAGGCAGGCCCGCAAACCGTGGGCCTGCCTGTTAGTCTAGATAAGTATTAACATAAGCATCAGAATTCTTCAGTCCGAATTCCTGCAGGATGTATGGCGCCCACGGCATGAGAAACTTAAGTTCTCAACCGCCGCCCATTGGATTTGCCGGTATTCATCCCGAACAGCAAGGATATCTCCCATTTGATTAGCCCATTTCCCCATTTCTCAAATAGCTGAGGCTCAGCTATTTGAGCTCTGGGATATTATCTCATAGAGGTTGGGGAAATGCTAGGCGGGAAGTTATTGAGCGCTTACGAACGGCCTATGTGCCGTTCCGGGAAACGCCCCGAATACAACCCGTGCGATTGAATAGAACCACACAATGTAGCGGCGATGATTCATCGATGGGATCAAGGTGTGATTGCCCCCGGCAATCAATAGATTTTGATTCGCTGCGCGGAGCACCACCATGCAACGTTACAAATAGAACTCGTGCGGACAAAACGGAACCGCCCCCCCACATGTCATTCCGAGCGAACACAGTGAGTCGAGGAATCCACTACCAAAGAGAATATGAACAAATTGTTCTTTTTTTCTTTGGTTTAGAATTATGAATTTCTCCAATTGACATTTTTCTATCTTTTTTCTATAATGACCTATGCAAATGAAGTATATCCTAGGCTCTGGAATGGAGTGCAATGCTCCGCGAGTCGGTCACTGTGAAGCTGCCCACGGGCAGATAAGTCAGATACATCCTGGGATATCTGCCAGACTCCGCCGAAACCGGAGCATGGGAACAAAGGCTTTCTCAAGAACTTGTTTTTGTGCGTCCTTTTCGGAGGACGCACATTTATTTTTATTGAGAAAGGACACAAACCATGAACGCAAAGAAACTGATCTGCACAATACTAGCCCTGACACTGGCCCTGTCCTGCCTGGCCGGCTGCGGCAGCAGTACCCCCGCCGCCACCACCGAGGCTACCACCACTGCCGCCACCGAGGCAACTGTCGAAACTGCCACTGAAACTGCCGCTGAAGACTACGGCACCGTGGTGATCCAGAACGGCGACCGGGTCGTTACATTCACCTCTATGCCCACCGGCGTACTCTGCGCCAATCTGTACTCCGCCGAGAACATGGTCATGCTGGGCCTTGGCGACTATATTGTGGGCAAGAACGTCCACACCAACCCTGCCGAACTGCCCCTGCCGGAGCTGGCCGATGCTTTTGAAAACATTCCCGAAATCGAGCGCTCCAATGAAAATGCCGTCGCCAGCGGCGCAGATTTGCTGATTGGCCAGATCAGCGCCTTCAAGGACACCTCTTGGGGCACCTATGAGCAGCTGGAGTCCGAGGGCATCAACTGCCTGACCATCACCGGTACCATTGTCCCCGATGAGACTGTGGAGGATGTATACACCGATATTGAGAACCTGGGCAAAATCTTCAAGGTGGAGGACAAGGCCGCCGCACTGATCGCACAGATGAAGGCTTCCATTGCCGAGACCAACAGCAAAGTTGCGGACGTGGCTGAGAACGACAAGCCCAAGGTGTTCGTCTTCGATATGTACAAGGAAGACCAAATCTATACCACTGCGGCCGGTCTGGAAAGCAACCTGATTGAGCTGGCCGGAGGCGTCAACACCACTCGCAACCAGGCGGACTCCCGTTGGTTCTACACCTCTGTCGAAACCCTGGTGGCTGCCAACCCTGACATCATCATCATCAATGACTACGGCTCCCAGACTGTAGACGAGAAGATTGCCTACATCACCGGCAATCCCGCCTGCGCAGACATTCCCGCCGTTATAAACAACCGGTTCCTGGTAATTCCCCTGGTAACCGTGATGCAGGATATCCGCGCCGCAAGCGCCTGTCAGACCATGGCAGAGTACTTCTACCCGGAGCTGTTCGCCTAATATGTCAGGGGGCTGTTGCAGACGCAACAGCCCCCAACGAAATCCAGCCACGGGCTGGGGAAAATCTGCCTTTTGGCAGGTGAACTCCAATCAATAATTAGACGAAATCACCCGTTCCGCTAGATGCAGTGCCCCATCGGGACAAATTAAGCAAACGTAAGGTACGCTGCTGTAATTGCAGCGCACCCTTTTTTGACAAGGAGTGTCTATGAACAAAAAAGTCTGGATCGTGACTTTGTTTTTCATTCTAACGCTGGCCATTGTGGCATCAGTGCTGATCACCGTCAGCTTTGGCTCCACGGAGCTGAGCCTTTCCGAGGTCTACGCCATTCTCTATGACCACATGTTCCAGAGAGATGCCCGGGTCAATGCCGGTGTGTTCCCCGGTACCCACCTGAAAATCGTCTGGCAGATCCGTCTGCCCCGGACCATCTTTGCCATGCTGGTTGGGGCGGGCCTGGCCATCTGTGGCAATGCCATGCAGTCGCTGGTTCTGAATCCCATTGCGGACCCCTATGTGCTGGGCATCTCATCCGGTGCCTCCGCCGGTGCGGCGCTGGCACTGTTGAGCCCCATTTCCTTCCTGGCCGGCCAGCGGCAGACCACGGCCTTTGCCTTTTTTGGGGCCCTGTTCTCCGCCTTTGTTGTCTATTATTTAGCGAAAAAGGCAGGCGGCGGGAAGCTGCAGCCGGTCACCCTGCTGCTGTCCGGTACGGCCGTAAACGCTGTCATGAGCGCCATTACCAGCTACCTGATTTTCCGTGCCAAAAGTCCGGAGAGTATTGCCGCTGTGTACAGCTGGCAGATGGGATCCATCTCCGCCGCCCAGTGGAAATCTCTGACCATGCCCGCCTTGTTCGTTGTTGCGGGTGCGATAATCTTCACGTTGATGGGCTCCCGGTTCAACATGATGATGATGGGCGATGAGGACGCAGCGGCCATGGGCCTGCGGGTAAAGCTGTTCCGCTCGGCCATGTTTCTGGTGTGCTCCCTGGTGGTAGCCTCTCTGGTATCGATTACGGGCATTATCGGCTTTGTGGGTCTGGTAGTTCCTCATGTGACCCGACTCATTTCCCGCACCAGCGACAATCGTGTTGTTATGCCCATGTGCGCATTGGTCGGTTCCATCTTTATTCTCTGGGCGGATGCCTTCGCCCGCTGTGCCTTTGGAGCAGTGGAGCTGCCCATCGGCATTGTCACCGCCTTTATCGGTGCACCCTTCTTCATGTTCCTGATGATCCGCAACGGTTACGGAGGTAGGAAGCAATGATTCTACAATATGATTCCATTCGGGTCAATCTTGGCAACAAGCAGATTCTGGAGTCCGTCAGCCTTGCCACCCAACCAGGAAAGCTGGTGGGCATCATTGGAGCGAATGGCTGTGGCAAGTCCACGTTGATCAAGACCACCTTCGGCACCGTGTCGAAGCAGGGCGGCTCCATCACCCTGGACGGGCAGCCCATTTCCCACTTTTCCCCACGAGAACTGGCCTCCATCCTGGGGTATGTGGGACAAGACAGCAACTGCGCCTTTGATTTTACGGTTTACGATGTGGTGTCCATGGGGCTCTACGCCCGGAAGGATCGAAAAAACGGGAAAGAGATCGTTCAGAACGCCATGGATGATCTGGGGGTGGCCCCGCTGGCGGATCGGAACATTCAGAGTCTTTCCGGCGGCGAGCGAAAAATGGTCTTTATCGCTCGGGCCATCGCCCAGGGGGCACAGACGCTGATTCTGGACGAGCCCACGAACCACCTGGACATCCGCCATCAGCTGTTCGTCATGGACTATTTAAAGAACTCTCAGAAGGACACGCTACTGGTCATCCACGACCTGCGCCTGGCGGCACACTACTGCGACTACCTCTACATGCTCTGCGATGGCCGAGTATATGCCCAGGGAACCCCGGAGGAGGTGCTGTGCACCAAAAACGTACAGCATGTTTTCGGTGTGCCTGGGTATGCGGCGGGAAGCGAACAGGGAAACTCGGATTTTATTTTGTTTCCTTAGAGCATTAATCTTTTTCTATCACATGAACGTTGCTTTCATCCGCTTTGTTTCCAAGAAATGATAACGTCACATTTTCCTGTTCTTTTTTCCGTAAGCGTTCAATAGCCACATCACCTACAAAACAGGCAGACCCAATTCCCTGGGTCTGCCTGTTCAGTTTCATCGAGATAGGCATTCACATAAGCATCAGAATTCTCCGCCCCGAATTCCTGCAGGATGTATGGCGCCCACGGCATGAGAAACTCAAGTTCTGAGCCGCTGCCCATTGGATTTTCCGGTATTCATCCCGAACAGCAAGGATATCTCCCATTTGCTCACCCCATCTTCCAGTTTCTCAAATAGCTGAGGCACAGCTATTCGAGATTAGGGATATTACTCATAGAGGTTGGGGAAATGCTAAGCGGGGAGTTATTGAGCGCTTACGAACGGCCTGTGTGCCGTTCCGGAAACGCCCCGAATACAACCTGTGCGATTGAATGGAACCACCCAATGTAGCGGCGATGATTCATCGATGGGATCAAGGTGTGATTGCCCCCGGCAATCAATAGATTTTGATTCGCTGCGCGGAGCACCACCATAACAACGTAACGAATAGAACCCGTGCGGACAAAACGGAACCGCCCCCCGATATGTCATCCCGACCGAAGTGAAACGGAGTGGAGGGATCTTCCCAAGTTGCAAGTTTTATCTTGTGTTGGTTCTTTTACCAACGTGGTAGATTCCTCCACTCCGCTACCGCTGCGATCGGAATGACATACGGGGGACGTTTTCTGCTTTTTCGGGAACGGTTCCGTCCTTTCAGGTAGGGAACGGCACACAGGCCGTTCCCTACGGTTTCGCTGGGGAACTTTACTTTTATATCCATTGTTCCTGCAATGAGCAACGTCCTGCTGCCTGCCATGGGAAATACTCCACCAGAAGGGGCAATTCCTTGTTCGTCAGCCCGCTGGCCTTGCATTACTGAATTACCGATGCCTATTGAACTTTTCCGGTATTCATCCCGAACAGCAAGGATATCTCCCGTTTGCTCACCCCATTCTCTGGTTTCTCGAATAGTTGAGCCTCAGCTACTCGAAATTTGAGATATTATCTCATGGGGACGAGGGAAATGCTAGGCGGGAGGTTATTGAGCGCTTACAAATGTAAAAGTTTGCTCGGTAGTTTTCCGGGAAAGTACGATATAGGAGATGGAATCTGATAAATACTATAACGAATCGCTCAAAAATGGGCCGAATATTGAAAAGCAATAAGAAAATGGTACAATAATACGAGAAAATAAGGAAGTGAAAGGAGAAGGCTTATGGAACCGATATATTCCAATTATTCCCCCACATTCCTTTATGCGGATAAATACCGTTTTCCAAAGGAATGGGTAAATGATGCAAACCAAATTCCGTATTGCATGGTGCGCTATATTTGTTCCGGCAGTGCGACCTTTGTGGTGGACGGAATCCCCTTTGAGGTCCAAAAGGGGGATGTTTTCTATATTCCTCAGGGCAGCCATTTGTATTGTGCGGCCATGGAGGATATATGCTTTATCAGCATTCGCTTTATCGATTCCATACAGCTCCAGGATGAGGATATGTTGAACCGGCTTTGGAATGTTCACCAGCTGTATCATTTTGCCGGAGATAAAGAGATAGAGCGACTGTTCGAGAACACATACCAGGCGGCCATTTCCAGAACCAAATACAAGCGTTTGGAAACCAGGGGATACTTGAATCTGATCGTTGCGGCTATCGCAAAGGTTTCTTCTCCTTTTGAGGAGCCCCGGGAAACCGTGGAGGCGGAGCGGAACCTCATGGAATCTATGGCGGATATGAAAAAGATCCGCCACCGGGCGCTGGCCTCGCATAAGAAATCTGATCCCAGGGTACAAGCCTTGGTTGACTATATCACCCTGCACCCGGAGGCAAATCTGAGTCGGGAAGAGATGTGTCGGATGTGTGATGTCAGCGAAAGCACTCTGCGCAGACTGTTCAAGTCCTATATGGGCAAGAGCATCTATGAATTCAGCAAGGATACAAAAATGCTCTATGCCGCCCAGCTGCTTACCACAACAAATATCTCTATTTCCGAAATCGGCTACCGGCTGGGCTATGAGTCTCCCAGCTACTTCACTAAAATCTTTCGAAATGTCTATGGTATCAGTCCACAGGAATACCGAAAAAGCTCCCGAGAGGTATGAAGCTTTTGTGAATATGCACTAAAGAAGAATACAGTTTTTGTACATAATGTAAATTACCGTTTAGAAAGTGAGCGAATCGTTATAGTATTGAAACGATAGTATGTTGCAGGAGAAAAGTGAATTTTATACAATAAAGATACAAGGAAGGGAAAACCTTCAAAGAGAAAAAATAAAAATAGGAGGAAAAAAGATGAAAAAGGTTATTTGCTTGGTGATGTCGCTGATCATTTGCATGTCGGTGTTTGCCGGTTGCGGCGGGAAAACGGAAGCTCCTGCTACGACACAAGCTGCGGGAAATACCGTCGCACAGCCAGCCGTGACGGAGGCACAGGAGCTGGAAGGTGAAATCACATTCTGGCATTCCTTCACCCAGGGCCCCAGAATGGAAAAAATCCAGGCGGCTGCCAATGCCTTTATGGAACTGCACCCCAAGGTGAAGATCAATATTGAAACCTTCTCCTGGGCGGATTTTTACACCAAGTGGACCACCGGCCTGGCCTCCGGAAATGTACCGGACATCTCCAGCACCGTGGCTTCCCAGCTGGTAGAGATGATTGACGCGGATGCGGTTCTGCCTGTTGATGGCCTGATCGACAACATCGGCCGTGACAGATTTCTGCCAAACGCTTTGCGTGAAATGACAGCCGCTGACGGCAGCTGCTATGGCGTTCCCCTTTACATGAATACCGAGGTCATGTGGTACCGTAAGGATCTGCTGGAGAAGTATGATTTGGAAGTTCCCACAACCTGGGAGGAAATGTACGAGGCCGCTAAGATCATTACGGAAGGTGAAAACGGTGAGGCCTACGGTGCGGCAATGCCTATGGGAACCAACGACATGCTGGCAACCCGCTGGCTGCACCTGTATGTACGCAGCGCCGGTGAAACTCTGATCACGGAGGACGGGAAAGCCGATCTGACCAGCCCCACCGCCATTGACGGCATCAAGTACTGGGTCAAGGTATTCAACGACTGCTCTCCCTCCGATGCCATGAACTACAACACGCTGGATGAGGCTACGCTTTACTACCAGGGCAAGCTCTGCTTCGACTTTAACACCGGTTTCCAAATCGGAGGCGTTGAGGCCAACAGACCGGACCTGATGGACCAGATCGACTGCGCCCCTATCCCCCGGGTAAACAGCGGTGATCCCGAGGTCGGCTGCGAAACCAACACCACACCTCTGGTCATCTGGAAAAACTCCAAGCATCCTGAAATCTGTGAGAAATTCATTAAGTTCTTCTATGAGGAAGACCGCTATGTAGATTTCCTGCTTTCTGTTCCTGTGGGCATGATGTCCGGCCTGAAGGGCGTAACCGACAGCGAAATCTATCAGGCAAATGAAACTGTTCAGAAGTTCCAGCATGCGGACAAGGTTCTCAACCAGATGCTCTCCGGCAGCACCTCCATCGGTATGGAGTATGGCCCCAGAGCTGAGGCGGGACTGCTGACTTCCCAGAGAGTCATCGAGAAGATGTTCCAGGATATCATCATCAACGGTACAGATGTTGAGAAGGCTGCGGCCTCCGCCGAAAAGCAGCTGAACGACCTGTTTGAAACCGTCGGATAACCATCAAAGCTAGAATGGCGGGGTTCTCCCCGCCATTCGATTCAAAGGTACCTTTTCTCTGCGTATTTTCAAACAAGGGAGGTAAACTATGGGAAAACCATCGAATCGAATCAAACGTGCGATGCACTCCGGCGTATGGTTTGTGGTCCCGGCCATCCTTGTGATCGGCCTGCTGCTTCTTTATCCCGTGGGGTCAAGCATCTTTTATAGTTTTACGTCAAAACATCTGATCAAAGCAAACTGGAAGTGGGTGGGCTTTAAGAATTACGCGGCCATTCTTTCTGACCGTGATTTCTGGCATTCGCTGCTGACCAATATCAAATGGACCATCACCTCGCTGTTTTGCCAGCTGGTCGTAGGCTTTTCCGCGGCACTGGCTCTGGAGCGAATCAAAAAGGCAAAGGGCCTCTACAGGACTTTACTGATCGTGCCCTGGGCCTTTCCTTCCATCGTTATTGCCTTGTCCTGGAAATGGATTTTGAACGGAGTGTCGGGCTTCCTGCCCCATTTGCTATTAAAGTTGGAAATCTGCCAAACGCTTCCCCAGTTCTTGACCAGCGGAAATACGGCTTTCTGGACACTGGTTTTCATCAACACCTGGTTCGGCGCACCGTTGATCATGGTCAATGTGGTCTCTGCGTTGCAGACGGTACCAAGAGATCAGTATGAGGCGGCCCAAATCGATGGCGCTTCTTCTTTCCAGTCTTTTCTGAAGATCACCGTACCTCATATCAAAACTGTGGTGGGCTTGCTGGTGGTTTTGCGGACAATATGGGTATTCAACAGCTTTGATATGATCTACCTGATCACGGGCGGCGGTCCCGGTGGGGCGACGGAGACCGTACCGATTTATGCCTATAATATCGGCTGGGGACTAAAGCAACTGGGCAAGTCTTCTGCGGTAACAGTGATTCTGCTGGGCTTCCTGTTGATCGTCTGTTCCCTGTACTTTAGGATCCTCAATAAATGGGAAAAGGAGGACAACTGATGAAAAAGGGAAGACGGCTGAAGCGCGGCTGGCTTAGTGGTGCGATCAGCTATATCTACTTGACAATACTGGCGGTCATTGCGGTATTTCCGTTGGTTTGGATTTTGTCCTCCTCCTTGAAGGGGAAGGGCGAGATTGCTGCCAATCCTCTGGCGCTGCTCCCCCAGTCCATTACCTTTGAAAATTACAAAACGGTGTTCCTACAGATGGGCTTTGGCGCAAATGTTTTGAACAGCATTCTGGTAGCGGGAGCCACAACGATCATTGCAATCACCATCTCCTGTCTGGGTGCTTATGGTATCGTTCGGTTTATGCCCAGACTGGGGAATGTGATCACCCGGGTGTTGATCACCACGTACATGTTCCCTGCCATCCTGTTGGCGATCCCTTACTCCGTGATTATGGGAAAGGCAGGGCTGATGAATAGCCGCATCGGACTGATTATTGTCTATATGACCTTCTCGGTGCCCTACGCTGTGTGGCTGCTGGTTGGATTCTTTAAGACAGTCCCTATGGAAATAGAAGAGGCAGCCAGAGTGGACGGCGCAACGAAAATGCAGGCTTTCCGCAAAGTTGTGGTGCCCATTGTAGCGCCGGGAATCGTTGCAGTTGCAATTTATACCTTTATCAATGCCTGGAATGAGTTCCTGTACTCTCTGATTTTGATCAACAGCAGTTCCAAAATGACAGTGGCGGTCGCCCTGAAATCGCTGGAAGGCCAGGAAGTATTGGATTGGGGCGTTATGATGGCTGCTTCAGCCGTCGTGGTCATTCCGTCGGTGGTATTCTTCATGCTGATTCAGAAGAAAATTGCCGGAGGCCTGGCACAGGGTTCCATTAAATAAGAGGAAAATATCAGATTTCTGCAAATAACGCAGGAGAATAGAAGGAGTGTTACTATGAAGACCATTGGTTATGCAATTGTGGGTACGGGATACTTTGGTGCAGAACTGGGCCGTATCCTGGAAACCATCGAAGGGGCCAAGCTGGTGGCTGTGCTGGACCCGGAAAACGGGGAAACCATTGCTAAAGAACTACACTGTGACGTGGAGACGGACCTGGATGTGCTGTGCGCCAGACCGGATGTGGAAGCGGTAATCGTGGCTACACCGAATTATCTTCACAAGGAGCCTGTATTGGCCGCGGCACGTCATGGTAAAAACGTGTTCTGTGAAAAGCCCATCGCCCTGAGCTATGCGGACTGCGACGAGATGGTTCGGGCCTGCGAGGAAGCGGGTGTGGTGTTTATGGCCGGTCACGTTATGAATTTCTTCAACGGCGTGCGGCACGCAAAACAGCTGATCGGCGAAGGGAAAATCGGCAAAGTACTGTATTGCCACTCCGCGAGAAACGGCTGGGAGCAGATTCAGCCCAGCGTGAGCTGGAAGAAGATTCGGGCAAAATCCGGCGGTCACCTGTACCACCATATCCATGAATTGGATTGCATCCAGTTCATTATGGGTCCGGCAACGGAAGTGACCATGACCGGTGGCAATGTGGCCCACAAGGGAGAGCATTTTGGTGACGAGGACGATATGCTGTTCCTGAACCTTCAGTTTGACAACAATACCTTTGCGGTCATCGAGTATGGCTCCGCTTTCCGCTGGAGCGAGCACTATCTGCTGATCCAGGGCACAGAAGGTGCCATTCGCTTGGATATGAAGGACACCGGTATGACGGTCCGGACACCGAAGGGCGATGAACATTACCTTCTGCACAGAACAAAGGAAGAAGATGATGACCGTACCCTGACCTATAATACGAAAATGGAAATGGACGGTGCAGTGCTATATGGCAAGCCCGGGAAGAAGCCTCCTCTGTGGCTCCATGGCATCATGGAAGAAGAGATGAAGTTCTTCAATGGCATTATGCACGGGGAACCGGTTACAGAAGAATTCAAGAATCTGCTCAACGGCAAGGCCGCCCGGGATGCCATTGCAACTGCGGATGCGGCAACGCTCTCCCTACGGGAAGACAGAAAGGTTAAAATCTCCGAAATCAAATAAGATACTACTCTTCCTCAAGATAGCAGCCCCTGCGGAATTTTTCCGCAGGGGCTGCTGTTCTTAATTTAGAGAAAATTAATCGCTTGCTGTTGGATGGCGAATCTATGATCTTCATGCGGCTGCTATCCAAGTGGGGTATACAAGAAAGTTTCCCACATTTTTGTAGCAGCGGTCTGATAGCAAAAATCTATTGATGCCGGCGCTTGATATTTGATCAGAGCTACTCCGGCCTCCCGGAAGCGCAATCCAGGTGGTCTTTTCGGTGGGACGTCCGTTTGTCAACATAGTAATGCTCCTTCCGGTCACTGGGATTTATCCACGGCTGAAGAACCTATTTTCGGACCGTGCGATGCTCCGCCGCCCTTTCTTGCACCATTCCCAATAAGCCTCTCCAAAAACCACAAACCCCCTTATGCAGCCCTAAAGCCGCATAAGGGGGAATCTGGTTGGAATCGCTTCAAGCGTTCGAGCGCCGAAGGCAAGTTACCGCGTGGGCCACAGTAGTTCCAAAGGGGCTGGTCTTACTTGGCGATCTTCTTGAACTCGTCGTAGACGAACTGGACCTTGGGTCCGATGATGACCTGCACAGAGGTCTTGCCCGGGCGGATAACGCCGGCAGCACCGGAGGTCTTGATCTTCTTCTCGTCCACCTGCAGACGGTCCTTGACTTCCAGTCTCAGACGGGTGATGCAGTGGTCGATGGACACGATGTTGTCCTTGCCGCCCAGGCCTTCCAGAATGATCTGGGCCATGGTGGTATAGTCATCGTTGGCCAGCTCGATGTTCAGCTCGCCCTCCTGGTCGTCTTCACGGCCGGGGGTCTTCAGGTTGAACTTCTTGATGGCGAACAGGAATACCAGGTAGAACACCACGAAAGCGGCGATGCCCATGGGGATCAGCAGCCAGGTCTTATTGGCAGCGGGCAGGAAGGAAGAGAAGATGGCGTCGGTCAGGCCGGCGGAGAAGCAGAAGCCAGCGCGGTAGCCCAGAGCGACGGTGATGGTAGCGAAGATGGCGTACAGCAGAGCGTACAC